>MSHM01000044.1:2114-12239 GCA_001941225.1 Oscillospiraceae bacterium Zagget12 | reverse complement strand
TTGACTTTTAATAGTTAGTCACCTCATTTTTTATTATCTTAATTATACACTATTTTCTGTCCGATAAACAGTACTTTTTTATAATTTCAGCAAAAAAATAGCGGCTACCGCCGCTATTAAATCCTTTACCGTTTATTGCAAAATCGAAATCATTATTGTTAAATACAGCGCGAATGTCAGCCAAGCCAAATACGGTATTTGCAAATATGCCGCCTTTTTGTTTATTTTACAGAACTTTATTATCATAACCAAAACCAATATCCATAAAAGTATCAGCCAAACAACGGCGAGCGAAAAATTACGCACATTGAAAAATATCAGGCTCCAGACAAAATTTACCGCCAGCTGCACGGCGTAAACAGCCAGTGCGCCTCTCTTTTTGCTGTCGGACGACATATAAACCAAGCCGGCTCCTATGCCCATAAGCGTGAATAAAATCGTCCACACTATCGGAAACAACCATGTCGGAGGAGTGAGAAACGGCTTGTTTATCGTCTGATAAATATCCATATTGCCCATAGTGAAAAGCGCGGATATTCCCTCTGCAAACAGCGCGATTAAAACAGATATAATATACGGTTTCGCTTTTTTCTTCATAAATTAAACACCTCTTTATTTAGTTATATGCAATTTTTAATATATATATTAATATTTTTTTATAATTCGCTAACTTTGGTATAGATATTTTGATTAATTTGTTATATAATATATGTATCAAAATATATTAAAGAAAGGAAGAAACATAATGAAACACAAAAACATTATCGTAGGTCAGTCCGGCGGACCTACAGCCGTAATCAATTCAAGCCTTGCCGGCGTCTTTAAGACCGCCCGCGACAGAGGCGCGGATAAAATTTACGGAATGCAAAACGGTATTCAAGGCTTTCTTGAGGGAAGATATGTGGACTTGTCTGAACATATCCAAACAGATTTACATATCGAGCTTTTGAAAAGAACTCCGTCCGCGTATCTCGGCTCCTGCCGCTTTAAGCTGCCGGAGATTGAGGACAACGAAGAAATGTACAAGAAGATTTTCAAAATGCTCAACAACCTCGAAGTCGGATACTTTTTCTACATCGGCGGAAACGACTCAATGGACACCATAAAGCAGCTTTCAAAGTACGGAGAAATGATAAACAGCAGCATACGCTTTATGGGCGTGCCGAAAACAATAGACAACGACCTCGCCGAAACAGACCATACCCCGGGCTACGGCAGCGCGGCGAAATTTATCGCGACCGCTACAAAGGAGCTTATCCGCGACGCGAAGGTGTACGGAAATGAAAATATTCACGTCGTTGAGGTAATGGGAAGAAACGCCGGCTGGCTTACCGCGTCAAGCGCATTGAGCCGCGGCGAGGACTGCGTAGGTCCCGACCTTATATATCTTCCCGAGGTGCCGTTCGATATAGACAGCTTTTTGGCTAAGGTTGAGGAAACGAGATGGATTAAAAAGTCGATAGTTATAGCGGTGTCTGAGGGAATTAAGCTCAAGGACGGAAGATATGTCTGTGAATTAATTTCAAGTCAGGCGCAGTTTAAGGATTCGTTCGGTCATATGACCCTGGGCGGCACGGCGCAGTATTTGGCGAATACCATTACTCAAAATTTCGGCTGCAAGGCGCGCGCCGTTGACTTGAGTATTCTGCAAAGATGCAGCTCACATATGGTTTCGAGAGTTGATATAACCGAGGCATTCGTTGCCGGCGGACACGCCGTCGAGGCGGCGTTCAGAGGCGAAACGGGCAAGATGATTATCTTCAACCGCGTCACAAACAACCCGTATCAATGCACCACAATGCCGTATGACATTGACAAGATTGCGAACATCGAGAAAAAGGTTCCGCTTGAATGGCTCACAAACGACAATACATATGTATCAGCCGAATTCCTGTCCTATGCCCGCCCGCTTATACAGGCGGAGCTGTCGCCGATAATGGTTGACGGACTTCCGAGCCATTTGTATAACTAAATCAAAATGTCCCCGCCTTTAGCGGTAACCTTGCCATACAAGGCTGCGGGGGAACATCTTTGTATAGGTTATACCTTGTATATTAACCGAGGAGGTAATGTATTATGAATATACGTTCATTTTCACAGCTTAAGCAGGACGCTAAAAATGTTCTGTCAGGTAAATATTGGTATTCGTTCGGCGTATATGTTATCCTGTCAACCGCATCATACATTATATCTATGATTGCGTCCTCGATAATGACCGTTCCCGTATCGGGATTGCTGTCCGCTTTGTTGGCATCGTGCCATTCACAATCGGCAGAATTTCTGGCGGCTGTGACGGTTCTTATCACGTCCGCGGTAGGCGTTGTTGTTATGATAATTGCGTCATTGGTTATATTAACTCCGTTGGAAACGGGTCTTATAAAATTCTTTATAAACGAAACAACGGGCACTCACGATATGTATGATTTGCTCTTTGTCTTCAAAAACCGTATGGGAAATGTGGTGCTTATCGGCTTTTTAAAGAATTTGTATGTATTCCTTTGGTCGCTGCTGCTTATTGTGCCGGGCATTGTAAAATCGTATGAATATTCAATGATAAGCTATATTATCGCCGAAAATCCGTCGCTTGACAGAAAGCGCGCATTTGAAATAAGCAAGGCTCTCACTGATGGAAATAAGCTCAAAATTTTCCTTTTCTCGCTTTCGTTTATCGGTTGGATTTTGCTTGCTTGCCTAACCTGCGGCATAGGTATGATGTTTCTCGCGCCGTATATGCAGGCGTCGTTCACGCAGCTCTATATTGACCTAAAATCGCAGGCGATTGAAAACGGCAGCGTAAGCGCGGAAGAATTTATTTATATCGGGATATGATAATATGATAAAATTAATGGAAAAATCACAAACATATGAGGTTATGGATTTATGGCTCAGAACGACTATGCGTTCAAACTCATTTGTCGAGCCGGATTTCTGGGAAAAGCATTACGACTTTGTAAAGGAAAAATATATCAACGAAAGTGATACCTTTGTATATATCGAGGACGGCAAAATTGCCGGTTTCACCGGCGTAAGTCCGGATAATATGATTATGGGTCTGTTTGTCGATCCGAATTTTCAAAACAGAGGAATCGGCACGGCGATTATAAATTATCTTAAATCCAAATATTCATTACTGCATATAGAAATATACGCGCGCAGCAGAAAAGCGCTCGCATTTTCAACCAAACTCGGATTTGTTATCGACGGAGCGATACGCCACCCGCACAATAATGAGATAATGTACACTATGCTGTGGAGTGAATAACCCTAAAGGCTGTCGGCAAAACCTTTACGGTTTTATCTGAAATATGATTGAAAATTTGCACCGTATCAACTTTTTTGTCCGATACGGTGTATTTTTTTATGTTGGATATTGCAAATCAAAAGCGTTTGTGATAAAATTATACATAGTAAAATTTATTTATAGGAGGGTTTTCCAAATGTTAAAAGAAGATGTTTTAAAAAAGCTTACCGACTGCGGCTTGGTTGCGGTTGTAAGAGCGAACAATGCCGAGGAGGCAATTAAGATTTCGGACGCTTGCTTGGCGGGCGGCTGCACGGGTATCGAGCTTACCTTTACGGTTCCCGGCGCGGACAAGGTTATCGCGGCTTTGGCTGAGAAGTATTCAAACGGCGAAATGATGCTTGGCGCGGGTACGGTTCTCGACCCCGAAACGGCAAGAATGGCTATTCTTGCGGGCGCAAACTTTATCGTAAGTCCGGCTTTCAATGTTGAAACGGCTAAGCTTTGTAACCGTTACAGAGTTCCGTATATGCCCGGCTGCGCTACGATTACAGAGGTAATCACTGCTATGGAGGCGGGAGCCGATATTATCAAGATATTCCCGGCTGACCTATACGGTCCCAAGATTATAAAGGACATCAAGGGTCCTCTTCCGCAGGCTCAGATGATGCCCACGGGCGGCGTTGACAAGGATAATGTTGCCGAGTGGATTAAGGCGGGCGTTGTTGCGGTAGGCGCGGGTTCATCGCTTACAAAGGGTGCTAAGACCGGCGATTACAACGCAATCACCGAAACAGCTAAGGAATTTATCGCTAACATAAAAGCGGCAAGAGCAGAGTTAAAGAAGTAATTAAAGATTAAAGGAGATACATATAATGGCAAAAGTAGTTACAATGGGCGAAATTATGTTGAGATTGTCCACACCAAACAACGAGAAATTTATCCAGGCAGATGAGTTTGACGTATGCTACGGCGGCGGCGAGGCTAATGTCGCTGTTTCGCTTGCAAATTACGGACACGACGCGGAGTTTGTCACAAAGGTTCCCGAGAACCCGATTGGCGACAGCGCGGTAGCGGCTCTCCGCAAAATGAACGTAGGCACAAAGAATATCGCAAGAGGCGGCGAAAGACTCGGAATTTACTTCCTTGAAACGGGCGCAAGCATGAGAGCCTCAAACGTAGTATACGACAGAGCTCATTCTTCAATCGCAACGGCGACCGCGGCTGACTTCGACTTCGATAAGATTTTCGAGGGCGCCGATTGGTTCCACTTCACGGGTATTACTCCCGCTGTTTCGGACGCGGCGGCGGAGCTTACCGAAATCGCTCTTAAGGCGGCTAAAAAGCACGGCGTAAAGGTATCCGTTGACCTTAACTTCAGAAAAAAGCTTTGGTCAAGCGAAAAGGCTCAGAAGGTTATGACAAATCTTATGCAGTACGTTGACGTTTGCATAGGCAACGAGGAGGACGCCGAGAAGGTTCTTGGCTTTAAGCCTGGCGAAACAGACGTTACATCGGGCGATCTTGAGCTTGCGGGATATGAGTCAATCTTCAAGCAGATGGTTGAAAAGTTCAACTTTGAATATGTTATTTCATCGCTCAGAGTTTCAAAATCGGCATCGGACAACGGCTGGTCGGCTTGCATTTATTCGAGAGATACAAAGGAATTCTATCATTCAAAGGAATACAGAATTCACCCGATTGTTGACCGCGTAGGCGGCGGCGACAGTTTCGCGGGCGGCACAATCTGCGGTTTCCTTGACGGCAAAAACTTCAAGGACGCTCTTGAATTCGGTGTTGCGGCATCGGCATTGAAACACACAATCCCCGGCGACTTCAACCTTGTTTCGCGCGCTGATGTTGAAAATCTTGCGGGCGGCGACGGCAGCGGCCGTGTACAGAGATAAAACTTTTATTTCATATTTTGAATCACTTGTTGCCGGCATATTTGCCGGCAACTTTTTTTGTGGTTTGATCTGTTCACGCACAACGTAACAAATAATTTGTCTTGCAATTATTTCTTGTGTATGATATAATTACAAAAAGAGGTGGTAATATGACAGTTGACGAAAAATTAGATTTAATATTATCCGAAGTATCCGGTGTGAAAGAAAAATTGGATAAACTTGAAGAGCGTCAAAATGCCGTTGAATCACAATTAAGACGAAATAATATTTTGATTGAAGATTCGCTTTTGCCTAAATTTGATGTAATGATTAATGCTCAACGCATATATGAAAAGGATTTTCCCTCTGTCAGACAGTTAAAAACAGACGTGGAATTATTAAAGGTTGATGTCAGCATACTTAAAACGGCATTAAGGGAAAAAATCAGTTAATAAGTGAAATTGCAAAAATCTGTTGACAATATACAAAAAAGCCGGAAAGCCGGCTTTTTTTGTATATATATAAATTTCATCGGGAGAATGGGAAACCGACGAAAATTACATTTGCTTATGTTCGCCCGTGATTGAAAACTGCACCCATTCCGCGATATTTGCGGCGTGGTCGCCTATTCTTTCAAAATATTTGGCAATCATCAGCAGATTTAAAATATCGTTCTTATGCTCCGTGCCGTTTTTAATCGCGTCTATCATATCATCTCTGACGTTATCAAACAGCGCGTCCACCAAATCATCGGAACATATTACCTCCTCCGCCATAGCTATATCCTTATTCACGAACGCGTCAACGCTTTTATTGACCATATCAATGGTTGCCGCCGCCATTCGCTGCACATGAGAATACTTCTCTATATAAGACGGCTGCTTTGCCGTCGCGGCAATCTCGGCAATATCCTCCGCCTGGTCGCCTATGCGCTCCATATCGGTTATCATCTTGAGCGCCGCGGAAATAAGCCTTAAATCGCTCGCCACCGGCTGCTGAGTCAAAAGTAATTTGAGGCAAAGACTTTCTATTTCCTTTTCCTTTCTGTCTATTTCCTCCTCATACTCGTTCGCGGTCTTTATGGCGTGCTTGTCGCCGTCAATCGCCTGAACGGCGTTCGCGATGGCGCTTTCTATCAGCGCGCCCATCTCGCTGAGCTTATCGTTCAGCTGTTTAAGCTGCCTTGAAAATTTCTCTCTCATTATCCGAACCTCCCTGTTATGTAATCCTCAGTCCGCTTATCCTTCGGTTTTGAGAATACCTTCTGCGTATCGTCAAATTCAATCATTTCGCCCAACAGAAAGAAAGCCGTTTTATCGGAAATTCTCGCAGCCTGCTGCATATTATGCGTTACCATTACTATTGTATATTTTTTCTTCAGCTCCCACGTAAGGTCCTCAATCTTTGATGTCGAAATCGGGTCGAGCGCCGATGTAGGCTCGTCCATAAGCAGCACCTCCGGCTCAACGGCAAGCGCTCTTGCTATGCACAATCTCTGCTGCTGTCCTCCCGACATTCCGAGCGCGCTTTTTTTCAGCCTGTCCTTTGCCTCGTCCCATATAGCCGCCTGTCTGAGCGAACGCTCAACTATTTCGTCAAGCTTTGCTTTTGACCTTATTCCGTGAGTCCTCGGTCCGTATGCTATATTATCATACACGCTCATCGGGAACGGATTCGGCTTTTGGAATACCATTCCGACACGGCGGCGGAGTTCGTTTACTTCAATATCGCCGTACACGTTCTTACCGTCAAGCAATACAGTACCTTCGATTTTGCAGCCCTCAACAAGGTCGTTCATTCTGTTTAGCGTCTTTAAAAAGGTGGATTTTCCGCAGCCCGACGGACCTATAAACGCCGTAACCTCATTTTCCTTTATCCGCATATCAATTCCTTTAAGCGCGTGGAAATCGCCGTAGTGCAAATTCAGATTTTTTATATCAAATTTCACTGTTATAATTCATTCCTTTCCTACTTTGATGTAAACTTTTTCGCTATCGCCGACGACATAAAATTAATCAGTAGTACAAATACCAAAAGCACAACCGCCGTAGCGTAAGCCTGATTTGTGTAAAGTCCCTCGCTTGAAAGCACATACATATGTATAGCCAGCGTTCTGCCCGATGAAAGCAAATTCGACGCGACATCGGCGACCGTACCCGCCGTATAAATAAGCGCCGCGGTTTCACCCACAATTCTGCCTATAGCGAGTATTACTCCCGAAAGTATGCCCGGCATTGCGGACGGAATAACCACGCGGAACACAGTTCTCAGCTTACCCGCTCCGACGCCGAAACTGCCCTCTCTGTATGTATCGGGAACGCTTAAAAGCGCCTCCTCCGCTGTACGCATTATAAGCGGCAGCACCATTATCGCAAGAGTAGCCGCGCCGGCTAAAATTGAGTAGCCCCATTTCAGATAGGTCACGAAGAACAGCATACCGAATAAGCCGTACACTATTGACGGTATTCCCGAAAGAGTTTCCGCCGTTATGCGGATAAGTCCGACAATCTTATTGCCCTTTTTCGCGTATTCCACAAGGTATATCGCCGTGAATATGCCGAGCGGTACGGCAACGATAAGCGCGCACACCGTCATTATCAAGGTATTGATTATCGCGGGCAGCATCGACACGTTTTCCGTGGTGTATTTCAAGCTGAAAAGTTTCGGCGACAGATGCGGAATTCCCTTAATGAGTATATACGCTATGAGGAATATCAAGACCGCAAAGGTAAGAGTGCTTGCCAAAATAACCAGTCCCTTTAAAACCTTTGAGCCGATATGGAATTTTCTTAATGTATCGGCAGCCTTTTTAAACGGCTTGCCGATATTTTGAATCAGCTTTTTCATCAGTCTTTCCTCCTACTCTTTATTATTGAGCACGCCAAATTGATTATAAGTATGAACACGAATAACACAACGCCCGTCGCTATAAGCACCTCGCGGTGTAAATCCGCCGCGTAGCCCATTTCTATAACAATGTTGGAGGTAAGAGTTCTTATACCCTTTAAAAGACCCGCCGGCATTCTCGCCTGATTGCCCGCGACCATAATTACAGCCATCGTTTCGCCTATCGCTCTGCCCACGCCGAGTATTATACCGGCAAGTATGCCCGACCTCGCCGCGGGAATAATCACTGCGAATATACTTCTTTCTTTCGTCGCGCCGAGTGCGAGAGAGCCTTCGTAATACTGCTCCGGAACACTCCTCAGCGCGCTTTCCGACACGCCGATTATCGTGGGCAGTATCATTATTCCAAGCAAAATCGAGGCTGTAAGGATACTGTTGCCGTTTCCTCCGAACACCGTCTTTACAAACGGCACCAGTACCACAAGTCCGAAAAAGCCGTATACTATCGAGGGGATACCTGCCAAAAGCTCCGTGGCAGGTTTGAGGATTTTATACAAGGGTTTTGGACAATACATTGACATAAACACCGATGTCAGTATGCCTATCGGGACGCCGATTATAACGGCGCCCGCGGTTACATATATACTTCCCAAAATCATCGGGAAGATACCGAATGACGCGGGATTATCTGTCGGAGCCCAGGTGGTTCCCGCGAGGAATTTGAAGAGTCCTACCTTGCCCATTGCCGGTATGCCGTTCGCAAATAAGAATATACATATCAGCAGTACGGCAAGGATTGAAGTAATGGCGCAGACGAAGAATACTCCGCCCATTATCTTCTCTTTATATTTTCTCATAGTACCTCACTCCAAGCGGTTACAGTTCCCGTAAAGATGTCTTTTATATTATCGCTTGTGAGGTTCTCAACCGGATTTTCGGGATTTACGATTATAGCGATACCGTCAAGCGCGATTGCCGTCGCGGTAAGAGTTTCCTTTTCGCTGTCCTTCAAATCTCTTGACGCCATACCTATATCGCAGGTGCCTTCGATTGCGCTTGTCATTCCGGCTGTTGAATCGCTTGTTTGCAGCTCTATTTCGGCGTTTGTGTTCACCTCAAGATACGCTTCCTTAAGCTTTTCCATTATCGGCGATACCGATGACGAACCCGCTACAACTATCTTGCCCGCCGGCATTGTGCCCGAATACGGAGCCGCATCCTCGTCAACCTTTATGTATCCGTCGGAAACGATTTCCTGACCGTCGCTTGAAAGAATAAAGTCGATGAAATCCTGAGCCACCTCTGAAATCTCAGCCTGAGTGGCAATATTAAAGGGTCTTGCGACCGTGTATGTACCGTTCTTTATGTTTTCCGCGGTAGCCTCTACCCCGTCAACCGACACCGCCTTGACGCTTGAGGAAAGCGAGCCGAGCGAAACATATCCGATAGCGTATTCATCGCCGGATACGTTTGTAAGCATAACGTCCGTCTTGTTTGCGATAACCGCCTCTGAGGTTGTGTTGTCGGTAGTTGTGCCGTCCTCACCCTTCTCCTCTATTCCCATAAGCTCTATAAACGCGCCGCGCGTGCCGCTGCCGTTTTCTCTCGAAACAACCGTGATTTCGCTGTCCGCGTCAAACGACGAGCTTGTGCTGTTTCCGGAAGTGTCGCTTGTTTCCGTTGCGCCGCCGCAGCCCGCAAGCGCTGCCGACGCTAAAATTCCTGTTAATAAAACCGCTGTTAATTTTTTTGTTTTCATTTTTTCATATCTCCTTTTTCGTTTGTACTTTCATTTTACTCTCCAAATGTAAAATCCACTACCTTAAAAAGCTAAAATAAATGTAAAATAAAATAAGAATCTTGCGCTTACGCGTAAAATTCGGCTTAAATTTGTAAAACTAATCTTAAATCAAAATAAATAAAAAAATATTGAAATAAATCTTGACAAGCAGAATGATTTTTGGTATAATAATTTTTGTCAGTGATATTGACGCATTTACGGAGAGATGTCTGAGCGGTTGAAAGAGCCGGTCTTGAAAACCGGTGACGGTTCCGCCGTCCGTGGGTTCGAATCCCACTCTCTCCTCCATTTATAACTTAATATTTAGTACTGCATACAAAGCTAATTGCTAATTAGAATGGCAGCAATTA
>MSHM01000044.1:0-1979 GCA_001941225.1 Oscillospiraceae bacterium Zagget12 | reverse complement strand
TCAAATCCCTCCTTCTCCGCCAAAACAGCTTGAAAGCTAATGTTTCAGGCTGTTTTATTTTTTTGCGCGATTATTTGTTTCATATGCACAAGGTCAAAGACAACGTGTTTATGCGATTTGTTTAATATTAACTCTTATCGGAACTTGTTAAATCGTGTTGGGATTTTGTTATCAAAAATTCGCTCTGCTGTTATCGGCTCTGTTATCAAATTGTTATCAAAAGCCGAATGATAACGGGCAAACGATGAATTTTAAGGGTGAAATACTGCACAAAGTTTTTTGGACGGAATTTGGTGGATATGACGAAAAAGCAACTGGCCGAAAATTCCGGACAGTTGCTCTCCCTGATTTGTCTTATTATTTGGTTTAGTGACCGATTGACTTCACCATATCAATTATTTCCAAAAGGTCATGTTCTAATCAATCTTCGTTCTCCAGTGATTTAAGTGTTTTCCCCTCCGCTGTCTTCCAACTGGTCAGTCCGTTTGCACTCTTGCCGATAACAAACATAGCTGCATAAGAAGGACTGGTGAAAAGCATATCCTCCTGTAGTATACCATTTGCGTCAATAGAAGCTGACTTTCTCCGCTGTTTGACCACTGCCGGAATCGTATCATCGTCTTCGGGAGAAATCTGGCTCCCCTGGAAAACCACAAAGCCATCAGAGGTCTGACTTCCGTCAGCTTCAACCTTTCCAACCTTCTTGATCGTCCGCTCCAAATGCAGATAGACCGTGTCAACGTCTTTTGTTTCAGGAACGGATTTTTCCGGCGTAGGCTTGCTCGGTATCGGTTTGAGAACATTGTAGCCGAGCGCATTGATAAGAACCTTCACATTATCAATGAATTCCTCCATCACTGCCTTTTGAGAATCCTTCAGCACAGTGTGGCTATATGTATTCTTGGTAAGCACAGTATATCGTTTGCAGGTTCTCGCAATCTCTACGAACCGATTCTCAAGATAGCGTATATGTGCTTTATTCAAATCTCTGCCTACAAACACCACAGCCGTATTCCAGTAGTATTTTTCTTTTTCTGATTGGGAGTCGCGGAGATGCTGCAACAGTCTCTCTTTGACGTTTTCCGCTTCACCAATGTATACGGAATCCGAGCCATCGTCCTCTTTACAGAAGAGAAAATATACACCTGGCTGCGTCAAATCATCACAGTCACATGACGCAACCTCCATTCTTGGAATTTTCAATGCTTTTCCGTTCCAGTTGGACAGCTCCGCCGTGGTAAAGCTATCGGCAGTTCCGTTTACAAGGAACAATTCTATTGTTCTACCATATGCCATTTCTTATATCTCCAATCCTTTTAATTTTGCTTTACATTTACCCGTCTATAAATAATTCTGGCGTGTTATATTGAATGTCAGGTGTACGTCATTCGTGATAGGCATCAAACTGGGAAATAGGCTGTGTCTCCACATTTGCTTCCAACACAATGGACTTCATGAGGACACTACCTGCGTACATCAGGTAGCGGATCCCGCTTAACACAGTAATTTCTTCAGCATCTTCATTCTTCGCTCTGACCACAGTATTGTCAATCGTGTTGTCGCCTTTAACTTCTATAAGTTCATAGAAGCCATCCGTTTTATGCAGCCATTCGCATAGCATTTTCATTGATGCGGGTAATTACTGCCATAATTCTTTGGAAATCAGCAATATTATCACCAAATACCTCAACTATATCAATGCCACCTGCAAATTCATCATCACTCATATCTTCACGTTCGAGCGTTCCATAAGCGATAATCCAATCCATTATACACTTTACAAAATGAATTTGAGCCTCAGTATATACCCCCTCATCCAAGAATTCTGAAAAGGCTGCATGGGCCGCTTCTTCTGAAAGCCCCGTAAGACTGCGAACGAATTTTCCAAGAGGCATTTCTTCTGGAGTTGCTTTCTTATACTCGTCAGCAGTACCTACTTCGTGCCAGAATATTTCCTCTAATTCAGACCAGTCATCCGG
>MSHM01000043.1 GCA_001941225.1 Oscillospiraceae bacterium Zagget12 | reverse complement strand
AGCTTGTCGCCGTAGAGGATTCCGACGGAAATATTGTTCCGAAAATAAAAATAAGCGAGAATGTGACAAAGATTACAACGCCCGGATTTAAACAGGTGCACAGACTGTATTCAAAAAAGGATTCAAGCGCTCTTGCGGACGTTATCACAATGCACGGAGAAAGCATAGACGACACCAAACCGTATACCATATTCGATCCCGAGCATACGTGGAAGAAAAAGACCGTTACGGATTTCTATTCGCGCGAGCTTTTAAAGCCGATATTTGTAAAGGGTAAATGCGTGTATGAAAGTCCGGATATTCACGTTCTGCGCGAATACTGCAAAATGGAGATTGACGGACTTTGGGACGAGGTAAAGCGCTTTGAAAATCCGCATACCTACTACGTCGATTTATCCGAAAAGCTATGGACGCTTAAGAACAAGATGCTTGAGGAATACCAAGACTGAGGAAGAGAGCAATGGAAACCAAAATATTATCAACAGATGAAAAGGATATAAACGAGGCGGGTAAAATTATAAGAAACGGCGGACTTGTCGCGTTCCCGACGGAAACCGTGTACGGATTGGGCGCGTCCGCGCTTGACGCCTTTGCGGCGAAAAAGATATACGCCGCAAAGGGGCGGCCGTCGGATAATCCGCTGATAGTGCATATCTGCGATAAAAACCAAATAGAGAAAATCGCGGCGGAAATTCCAACGAGCGCAAAAATGGTTATAGATAAATTTATGCCGGGACCCGTAACCGTCATTTTAAAGAAAAAACCGTGCATACCCGACGATGTTACGGCGGGACTTGACACCGCTGCAATACGCTTTCCGTCGCACGAAACCGCTCAAAGACTTATAAGAGCGGCGGGAGTGCCCATAGCCGCGCCGAGCGCGAATCTTTCGGGCAAGCCCAGTCCCACAAAAGCGAAACACGTCATAAACGATATGACGGGCAGGATAGACGCTGTAATAGACGGAGGCTCCTGCGCTGTGGGAGTTGAATCGACCATAATCGATTTCACCGGCGAAAAGCCCGTTATACTCCGCCCGGGCGGCGTGACATATGAGGATTTGAAAAACGCCGGAATTGAAACGGAAATAGATAAAAACATACTCCGCTCGATTGCGGCGGACGAGGTGCCCAAATGCCCGGGAATGAAGTATAAGCATTACGCGCCGAATGCCGAGGTGACCGTTGTCGAGGGTGAAATAACGGCTGTCCGCAGAAAAATAAAGGAGCTGTTAAAGGGCGTAAACGGCAAAATTGCCGGAGTTATGACAATGGACGGCGCGGATTATGACAACGCCGTGATACTGTCCGTCGGCGGCGGGAATAAGGAATATGCCCAAAATTTGTTTGCCGCTTTGCGCGAGTTCGACGAGCTTGGCGCGGAAGTTGTTTTCGCGGAATTTTGCGATGACGGCGGCTACGGTCTGGCGGTTAAAAACAGATTATATAAAGCGGCGGCGCAGAGAGTTATACACGTAGGAGGTAATGAGTAATGAATATATTGTTTGTTTGCACCGGCAATACCTGCCGCAGCGCGATGGCGGCGGCGATAATGGATAAAATTGCGGTCGAAAATGATTTGGACATATTTATCGAATCGGCGGGAATATTCGCCGAGGACGGGCAGAGCGCAAGCGAAAACGCTATAAAGGCGGTCGCGAAATACGGAATAGATATGAGCGGACACAGGACTCAGCCCGTTACGCAGGATTTGATAAGACAGTGCGACGTGATACTCACGATGACCGAGGCGCATAAAAAGCTGCTTGAGCCTATGGCGGGCGGCAAGGTGTATACGCTTTCGGAATATGCCGGAGGCGAGGGCGATATACAGGACCCTTACGGCGGCGATTTGGAGGAATACGAAGAAACGGCTCGGCAGATATACGACGCTCTGGTAGATGTGGCGGAGAAAATAGCCGATATGCGGAAGAAAGATTGATATGAATATTGAAATAATGCGAATGACCTTGGAGGACGTGGCGGAAATCGCGGAGCTTGAGAAAAAATGCTTTGCCCTGCCGTGGTCTGAAAATTCTCTGAGAGATGAGATGTCGAATAAGCTTGCCGTATATATTGTCGCGAAGGATTCCGGACGCTGCGCGGGTTACGCGGGATTTTGGAATGTTTCCGGCGAGGGCGGCATAACCAATGTCGCTGTACTGCCCGAATACCGTCGGCGCGGCGTCGGAAGTATGCTTATAGCGAAAATGATAAAAATTGCCTTGGATTTAAAGCTCGATATACTTACTCTTGAGGTGCGCAAGAGCAATACCGCGGCTCAGGGGTTGTATATTAAGTACGGTTTTGATATAATAGGCGAGAGGAAACGATATTACAGCGATAACGGCGAGGACGCATGGATAATGACCAAAAAACTCGCGGATAATGAGGAGTGATAAAGTGCTTGTACTTGGAATAGAAAGCTCGTGCGACGAAACCGCCGCGGCTGTTGTGCGCGACGGCAGAGAGGTTTTGTCAAACGTGATAAACACGCAGATAGCGATACATAAGCAATTCGGCGGCGTTGTGCCGGAGGTCGCGTCAAGACGGCATATCGAGGTGATAGACGACGTGATAGACGAGGCGCTTTCGGACGCGAATGTTACATTTGATGATATAGACGCGATAGCCGTCACCTACGGTCCCGGACTTGTGGGCGCGCTGCTTGTTGGCGTGTCCGCGGCAAAGGCGCTCGCGTTCGCGCTTGATAAGCCTTTGGTACCCGTTCATCATATAAAGGGGCACATAATGGCTAATTTTGTGGCGCATAAGGATTTAGAGCCGCCGTTTGTATGCCTTGTGGCGTCGGGCGGACACAGCCATATAGTCAGCGTCGAGGATTACACAAAATTTGAAATAATGGGAAGAACCCGCGACGATGCGGCGGGCGAGGCGTTCGATAAAATCGCCAGAGTGCTCGGACTCGGTTATCCGGGCGGACCGCTTATAGATAAGCTCGCCAAAGAGGGCAATCCCGCAGCTGTTCGGTTCCCGAGGGTGAGAATGGATAAAAATTCGCTTGATTTCTCATTCAGCGGAGTTAAGACAGCGGTTATAAATTATCTGCATAAATTAGAGCAAAACGGCGAGGAATACAATAAAGCCGATATAGCCGCAAGCTTTCAGGACGCCGTTACCGATGTTTTGTGTGAGCATACCATAGAGGCGGCGCTTGAAAAGAACAGCAAAATAATCACGCTTGCCGGAGGTGTCGCGTCAAACAGCGCACTGAGGAAAAAGATGATGTTTGCGGCGGCGGAAAAGGGAATAAGAGTGCTTTATCCCGAACCGGTGCTTTGCACGGATAACGCGGTTATGATAGCATGCGCGGGATATTACGGTTACCTTGAAAATGATTTCGCGGATATGACGCTTAACGCGGTGCCGTCTTTGCAGCTTTAAGCGGATTGGAGGATTAATATGGAAAAACTATTTGTAGATTTAGGTAAAAATTCATACGATATACTTTTCACGGACAGCTTTGACGGGCTTGCCGGAGCGATGGAGGATATAGGCGCACCGAAAAAGCTGCTCATAGTGACGGACAGCAATGTTGAAAAGCTGTACGCGTGCGAGGTTGATGAGATTCTAAAGGAAAGCGGCTATGACAGCGCGGTATATTCTTTCACGGCGGGCGAGGAAAACAAGGGTACGGACGCGATACTCGGAATATGCGGAGCCTGCATTGAGCACGAAATGGACAGGAAGAGTATGATTGTGGCGCTCGGCGGCGGAGTTGTGGGAGATATGGCAGGATTTGCCGCCGCGATATTTATGCGCGGAATTGACTTTGTTCAGGTGCCGACAACACTTCTTTCGCAGTCGGACAGCTCCGTCGGAGGAAAGACCGGAATAGACTTTATGGAAAGCAAGAATGTTTTGGGCGCATTTCACCAGCCGAGGCTTGTGTATATAAACGTAAGCACGCTTAAAACTCTGCCCAAGGAGCAGTTTGTTTCGGGTATGGGCGAGGTTATAAAGCACGGAATAATTCGTGAAAGCGGCTTTTTCGATTATCTTGAAAATAACATCTCTCTTATAAAGACGCTTGACAGCGAAACGCTTATAAAAATGGACAGAATAAATTGCTCCATTAAGGCTGACGTTGTTATGCACGACGAGAGAGAAACGGGACTTAGGGCAATACTCAATTTCGGTCATACAATAGGGCACGCGGTGGAGTCGGCTTATGACTTTAAAATGACCCACGGCGAATGTGTCGGCATAGGTATGATAGGCGCATCGTATATCGCGTACAAGCGCGGTATGATAGATGAGGGCGTTTTAAACCGCATAGAAAACATTCTTGAAATGTACGGCTTTAAGACGCGCGTCCGTCTTCCCGAAAGGGAAACCGTGCTCGGCTTTATGCACAAGGACAAAAAGAAGATTGCCGGAAAGCTGAAGTTTGTCCTGCCCACAAGGATAGGCGATGTAATGCAGACAACCGATGTCCGCGGGGAGGAGATTTATTCGGCGCTTGAATACATATCAAATCGGGAGAAAAATATATGATATATCTGATTGTTTCACTTATTATAATATTTGCCGACCAAGCGGTAAAATATCTCGTGGTAAGCGGTATGAGCGTCGGCGATACGGCGTTTTCGATACTTAATCTTTTTGATATAACATATGTTCAAAACAGGGGCGCGGCATTTTCGATATTGTCGGGGAAGGTGTCGCTCTTAAGCATTATATCCGTGGTATTTTGCGTCGGCGTTATAGTGTATTGGATAAAGAAGAAACCGACAAATACGCTTTTGAAAACGTCGCTTTTATTGATGTTTTCGGGCGCGCTCGCAAACGCGGCGGACAGAATATTCCGCGGCTTTGTCGTGGACTATATAAAGACGGCGTTTATTAATTTTCCCGTGTTTAATATCGCGGATATTTGCATTACGGTAGGCGCGGCGCTGCTTGTGGTATATGTTATTTGGTTCGATAAAGAGGATAAAAATGCAGAAAATAAAAATTGACGCCGCTTTGGAAAGCGCCGGCGAAAGACTTGACAAATTCATAGCCGACAATTCGGATATATCGCGCAGCTACGCGGCTAAGCTGTGTACGGACGGACTTGTTACCCTTAACGGGAAACCGCTTGAAAAGAAATACAAAATAACGGGCGGCGAGGAAATAACCATAGATGTGCCGGAGCCGGAGGAGCTGTCTGCCGAGCCGGAGGATATACCGCTTGACATAGTATATGAGGACAGCGACGTAATCGTCGTAAACAAGCCTCAGGGAATGTGCGTCCACCCCGCGCCGGGCAACGAGAGCGGAACGCTTGTGAACGGACTCGCGTATTACTGCGGAAACGAGCTTTCGGCGATAAACGGCGTGATACGCCCGGGAATAGTCCATCGAATAGACAAGGACACCTCGGGACTTATTGTAGCCGCAAAAAACAACGAGGCGCATTTAAAGCTGTCCGAGCAGCTAAAGGAACGCAAGGCAATGCGTAAATATGTCGCGCTTGTGAACGGGAATATAAAGGAGGACAGCGGAACCGTAAATAAACCTATAGGCAGAAATCCGTCCGACAGAAAGAAAATGGCGGTAGTGCGCGGCGGACGCGAGGCAATAACGCATTTTAACGTGCTTGAGCGTTTCGGTCAATATACGCTTGTCGAGTGTATTTTGGAAACGGGCAGAACTCATCAAATAAGGGTTCATATGGCGTCAATCGGACACAGCATAGTCGGCGACAGTGTTTACGGAATAAAGAAGGAAAGGTTTAATTTACAGGGTCAGCTTTTGCACGCAAAAACGATAGGCTTTATACACCCTGCCACCGGAAAAATGATGGAATTTACAAGCGAGATACCGGATTATTTTAAAAGCGTTCTTGAAAATTTAAGAAAAATATAAACTTTTAATGAATTTTATCGGCTAACACTTGCATTTTACAGTCAAAAAAGGTATTATGTATAATAGGGTTACAAATATGAAATTTTGGGAGTGATTACATAATGAAAGAATTATGCGTGATATTCGGCGGTAAGTCACCGGAGCACGAAATTTCGAGAAAATCGGTTACATCAATTTTAAATAACCTTGATAAGGATAAATATAATATTACGCTTATAGGAATTACAAAAAACGGTGCGTGGTATCTCTACAGCGGCGACTACGCTAATATCGAAAGCGGCGTATGGGAGCGGGATAATGAGCATAAAAAGAAAGCCGTTCTTTCGCCGGACGCGGAGGATAAGGCTGTTATCGTGTTTGACGGCGATAAAATAACCAAAATACATATTGATGTTATATTTCCGGTACTTCACGGCGAGTTTGGCGAGGACGGAACGATACAGGGACTGTTTGAGATGGCGGATATTCCCTATGTCGGTATGGGCGTGATGGCGTCGGCTAACTCAATGGATAAAACCGCGTCGAAAATTGTATTCGCAAGCGCGGACATACCTCAGGCGGACTGGGTTGTGGTGAACAAAACGGACGATTTTGAAATAAAAATGAATGAAATAGAGGAAAAGCTCGGCTATCCCTGTTTTGTTAAACCGGCGAGAACAGGCTCGTCCGTGGGCGTCGGCAAGGCGCACGACAGAGCGGAGCTTAAGAGCGCTCTTGAAAACGCGGCGCGCTTTGACAGGAAAATACTTGTCGAGGAAAATATAGACGGTCACGAGGTTGAATGTGCGGTTCTGGGGAACGAGGACGTAAAGGCGGCGACGGTCGGTGAAATTATGCCGACGGTTGAATTTTATGATTTTGACGCGAAGTATAATGATAATTCCACAGAACTTCAGATACCGGCGAATCTGCCCGATGAAACGATAGAGAAAATTAGAGAGTATGCCGTGAGAGCCTTTAAAGCGCTTGACGGCAGCGGACTTTCAAGAGTGGATTTTTTTGTAAAGCACGATGACGGAAGTATTATTCTCAATGAAATCAATACCCTGCCCGGCTTTACAAATATAAGTATGTACCCGAAATTATGGGGTGCGGTAGGAGTTGAATACAGCGAGCTGTTGGACCGCCTTATTGAGCTTGCGGAAAAGAGAGTAAAATAATGAATAACAAGAGTATCGGCGTATTTGATTCGGGACTCGGCGGATTGACCGCCGTAAAGCAAATAATGAAGGAACTGCCGAATGAAAATATAATATATTTCGGCGATACGGGCAGAGTGCCTTACGGTACGCGCTCAAGGGACACCATTTTGAAATATACGCGCGGCGATATAAGATTTCTCAGAACCTTTGACGTAAAGATTATCGTCATAGCCTGCGGAACGGCAAGCTCCGCCGCACTTCCGGCGATAAAGGATGAGTTTGATATTCCGATTATAGGAGTTATAGACGCGGCGGTATATGCCGCAGTAAGAGCGACAAGGAACAATAAAATCGGAATTATAGGAACTCAGGGCACAATAAAGAGCGGCGAGTACGAAAAGCAGATTAAAGCGTATAACAGTGAAATGCAGACCTTTGCAAAAGCGTGTCCGCTGTTTGTGCCGATAGTGGAAAACGGACATTCCGATACGCAGGTGGCGAGGCTTTTGGTTGAGGAATATCTGGAGGATATAAGAAATCAAGGAGTGGATACGCTTATTTTGGGCTGCACGCATTATCCCTTGCTTGAAAAGGTGATACGCGAATATATGGGCGATGAGGTCACACTGATAAATTCCGGCGCCGAGGTGGCAAAGTACCTGAAAAAGAAACTCGGCAACGAGGATATGCTTAATGACGGCGAGAAAATCGGCGAGCGGTACAGATATTACGTAAGCGATGACATAGCGGGCTTTGAGGAGCTTGGAGGAATATTCCTTGAAAGAGAAATAAACGGACAGGTGAATAAGATTGACATTGAAAAATACTGATAACGAATATCGTATTACAGTAAGAAACAGACAAACGATTGATAATGAAACCGATATTATAGAAGAAACCGCATACGGCAGCTATTATGAAAAAAACGGTAAGCGGTATATAATCTACAAAACAGAAGATGACGAAACCTTGTCAATGATAAAGGCGGACGGTTCGGAGATACTTATAAAGCGAAAAGGGAGCATAAATTCGTCAATGGCGTATAAGGCGGGTACAAAAAAATCGTTTATGTATGAACTTCCTTACGGCGCGATGGAAATGGAACTCGAAACGCACCGCGCGCTTTACGACCTGAATGAAAGCGGAGGAATAATCGAGCTTGTATACACCTTGACGGTTCAAGGAGAAAAATATTTCAATGATATGAAAATAACAGTGGTTAAGAGGTAGAACTGATGAAATTAAAAAAAATAACCATAGCTTTTTTGTCTGCGGCTCTTCTTGCGGGTTCGTGCAATGTATTTGCCGCCGCCGAAACCGAAACGGAGAACGAAACGGTTTACAGCAGCGAATATATAGCGTTTGAACAGATTGCGGGATATATAGCCGAAAGATATATAGATGAATCCTATACCAAGGACGACATAATGACACAGGGATTGTCAAAGCTGCTTGAGGATAATAACCCTTTGCTTGTGCAGCTGCTCAAGGCGACTCTTGAAAGTATGGACGATTACAGCGAGTTTTATACCGCTGAGGAATACAAGGCGTTACAGGACGATATGGAAAACACCTTTTACGGTACAGGCATTATTATGGCTATGTCGGACGGCGGCTATGTAGAGATACTGTCTTTCGCCGAGGAGAACAGCAAGGCTGAAAAAGCCGGCTTTATGGTAGGAGATAAAATCTACAAGGTTGACGGCGTTGACGTTACCGGTTGGAGTATGGAGGAGGTTCGCTCGGTCATTATAGGCGAGGAGAACACGACTGTTAATATAACCGTTCTGCGCGACGGCGAGGAAATTGATTTAATGACGACCCGCGTCGCCGTTCATCAGAGCAGCGTGTCGGGCGGTATTCTTAACGGCAATATAGGCTATATACAGATTGGCTCTTTCAACAGCTCAACCTCGTCCGAATTTGAGGACTCGCTTGATTTAATGCGCGATAATAACGTGGAAAAGGTTATTATCGATTTAAGAAACAACGGCGGCGGAATAGTGTCCGGAGCGGTTGAAATCGCGCAGCAAATTGTGCCTAAGGGCAAAATTATCGACGTGGAATACAGACAATCGGAATACAATATAACATATAATTCAGACCTTGAAGAAAAGGAATTTGATTTTATCGTGCTTGTGAATGAAAACACGGCGTCCGCGTCGGAAATTCTCGCAAGCGCCGTGCAGGATTCGGGCGCGGGAATATTGGTCGGCACAACGACATTCGGAAAGGCTGTAATTCAGAATATGTATCCGCTCATAAACGGCGCGGTATTCAAAATTACCGTCGCACAGTACATTACAAGAAACGGCAATGAAATAAACCACATTGGACTTACTCCCGATGAAGAGGTTGAGAACCTAACCTCCAAGATAGACACTTCAAAATATACGTCTTTTGATTACGAAACAAAGCCGTCTTACGGAGGTTCGGGCTACAATGTTAAATCGGCTAAGGAAAAATTATACCTGCTCGGATTTTACGAGGGCGATGTGTCGAGTGAAGTTTTTGACGAGGACTTGAAAGAGGCGGTAAAGGATTTCCAGAGAGAAAACAGCCTGTTTTCATACGGAATTTTGGATATAGCCACGCAGGTTAAAATTGACGAGGTCTTTTCCGATATAGACGTTGTAACGGATAATCAGCTTATAACGGCGTATGAGATGTTCGGCGGCAGTAAAGACGAATTGTATGCCGACGATTAAATAATATACTGAATTGCGGAGGTGGAAAATTTATGAAGAGAATTGCGGTTATTCCCAATAACAGCAAGGATTTCGGTCTTATAAATACAAGGCGCCTTGTCGATTTTTTAAGCGATAAAGCTGATATTTATATGGACGAGGCATACGGCGTTCTCGGAATGAATATAAAATATGTTCCCTCCGCCAAGATATACGAAAACGCGGAATATGTTCTTGTTTTGGGCGGTGACGGCACAATATTGCAAAGAGCCGCCGAATGTGCAAAGCGAAGAATACCCATACTCGGAATAAATCTCGGAAAGATAGGATTTATGACCGAGATTGAGATAGACGATATGGAGGAGGCTCTTACCAAATTTTTAAACGATGATTTCAAAATCGAAAAAAGAATGATGATGAAAGCCGAGGTAAGAAAATCGAATAAGGTTCAGTTTTCATTTCACGCGTTAAACGATGTTGTCGTATCAAAGTCTTTGGGCGAAAAGCTTATCCGCATAGAGCTGTCCACAAACGGCGAGGAGGTAAACCGATACACGGCGGACGGACTTATAATAGCCACGCCGACCGGCTCTACGGGATATTCCATATCGGCGGGCGGACCGGTGGCGGATCCTTGTATGCGTCTTTACGTCGCGACACCGATATGCGCGCATATGCTTTCAGTGAGAAGTGCCGTTCTCTCCTCCGATAAGGTAATAAAAATAAGACTTGACAGCGAATACGGCGGCGAGGCGGTCGTAACAGCGGACGGCGATGTTCAGGGTTACATAAAAGACTCGGACGAGGTTGTTATAACGGAATCCGAATATGACTTTGAGCTTGTAAAAATCGGCGAACAGTCGTTTTATGACACACTGCTGAAAAAGCTTTCTTAAATCATAGCGGGGAGGTCTTTAATTTGAAATATAAAAGACAGGGACAAATCCTTAAAATTATACACGAACAAAATATAAAAACTCACGAGCAGCTTATAAAGGAGCTTAATAAGAGCGGATATGCCGTAACGCAGGCTACCGTTTCAAGGGATATAAAGGAGCTGGGACTTATCAAAGTGCCTATTCCGAACGGAGGAAGTATATACACCACTTCAAGAGATATTCCGGAGGAGCTTGACCGCAGGATAAATATGATTACCGATACGGTAAGAAGTATAGATTACGCTATGAACAATGTGGTGGTAAAGACATATCCCGGTATGGCGTCAGCCGTGGCGGCGTCCGTTGACGCGGCTATGAAGGACGATTTTCTCGGCTCGATAGCGGGCGACGATACGCTGCTTATAATAACCAAAAATGAAGAAAAATCCGCTGAAATAGCGGAAAAATTAATGAAACTTTTTAGCTAAGGAGCTCTCATAATATGTTAAATCAGCTTTCAATAAAAAATGTCGCCGTAATAGACAGGCTCGACGTTGATTTTCACGGCGGAGTAAGCGTATTGACGGGTGAAACGGGCGCGGGCAAGTCGATTATAATAGATTCAATCAATATGATTCTCGGTGACAGGGCGAATAAGGAGCTTGTGCGCTACGGCACGGATAAGGCGGTGGTGCAGGGCATTTTTGACGCGCCCAAAAGCGTGTGTGACGCTCTTGAAAGCAACGATATAGATGTTGACGGCGGCGAGGTCGTTATCACAAGACAGATTACAAAGGACGGCAAAAGCGTTGCCAGAATTAACGGAATGGCGGTAACGCTGAATATTCTGCGTGCTCTTGCGGACGAGCTTATAAATATACACGGTCAACACGATAATCAGGCGCTTTTGACTCCGGCGCGTCATTCGGATTTTTTGGACGCTTACGCAGATAATGAGGAATATATTAATCAATATAAGGCAATATTATCAAAAAAGCGCGAAACCGAAAAAAAGATAGCGTCGCTTGAAATGGACGAGCAGGAGAAAATGCAAAGGATTGACTTGCTTGAATATCAGGTGAATGAAATAAAAAAAGCGTCGCTTGAAAAGGGCGAGGAAGAGGATTTAAAAAAGCAGCGTGATATATACGCCAATGCCGAGAAGATAACAAGTTCCGTAAGCGAGGCGTATCGAAATATTTACGGCGGCGATGAGGAGCAGTCCGCGTATGACGGCATAAGCATAGCGGTGGACGCGATGTCGGGAATAAGCGATTTAAACCCGCAGCTCGGCGCCATATATGATTCCCTAAGCACCATTATGTATACTCTGGAGGATACGGCTCACGAATTAAAGGAATTCGGCGACAGCGTAGAGTTTGACGAGCAAACTCTTAACGATATAGAAGAGCGGCTGGATTTGATTTCAAAGCTAAAGCGCAAATACGGCGGAAGTATTGAAGAAATTCTTGAATATCTCGCCAAGGCGGAAAGCGATTTAAACGAGATAATGCTCAGCGACGAAAAGACAAATGAGCTTAAAGCTGAGCTTAAATCAATAAACAAGGATTTATCCGAAAAGGGAAGAATACTTTCCGAGAGAAGAAAAAAGGCGGCGCTTACGCTTGAAAAGGCTATAGAAAAATCGCTCGGTGAGCTTAATATGGAAAAATCAAGGTTTTGCGTGAAGGTGGATTCCGATAATGCCTTTTATGAAAACGGTATGGATAAGGTGGAATTTTTGATAAGCACAAATCCGGGCGAACCGCTAAAGCCGCTTGCGAAAATAGCATCGGGCGGCGAGCTGTCAAGGGTAATGCTTGCGATAAAATCCATACTTGCCGACAGTGACGGTGTGGACACCCTTATTTTTGACGAAATAGACACCGGCGTTTCGGGAAAAGCGGCATTGAGTATCGCAAAAAAGCTTTCCGATATTGGCGCGAATAAGCAGGTAATATGTATAACGCATTTGCCTCAGCTTGCCGCAGCGGCGGATAATCATTACCTTATAAGCAAGGATACCGACGGCGATATGGCACGAACCACGCTGACGGAGCTTGACGAAGAGGGCAGAGAAAATGAGCTTGCCAGAATAATCGACGGCGGCGAGGTGACGGAAACAGCATTGAGCCACGCGAGGGAAATGCTGAAAAACGCGAAGAGAAATTAAACAGGAGGAATACAGATGCGGTCAAAATCAATGAAGGAGTCTTTTTCCGTGCTTGCGCAGATGGTTCTTCCTATGCAGGCAAATCCGGCGGGCAACGTGCACGGCGGAGAGATAATGAAAATGATGGACAGTGCGGCGGGAGTCGCCGCTCAAAAGCACGCGCATACAAATTGCGTAACCGCCAGGGTTGAGGAGCTGAATTTTAAAAAGCCGGTGCTTGTCGGCGAGCTTGTAACCTGCAAATCGCAGGTTATATACGCGGGACATTCTTCGATGGAGGTTTTTGTAACCGTTGAATCCGAGGATTTAATCACGGGCAAAAGGCAAATAGCGCTTACGGCGTTTTTTACAATGGTATCGCTCGATAAAAACGGAAAACCGTCGCCGATACCGTCGCTTACCTATGACGAGGGCAACGCTTATGAGAGTAAGCTGTACAAAGAGGGCGAAAAACGGTATAAATCGCATAACGAGAGAAAATCTTAATACATTTTATTTACAAAAAATCGGAAAGGAGATTGCCGTGTCGGGGAAAAAAGAAAACAACAAAACTCTCGCGCAGAACAAAAAAGCGCGTTATGAATACTTTATATTGGAAACAATAGAGGCGGGCATAGAATTAGCCGGTACCGAGGTTAAATCCGCGCGTCAGGGAAAGATAAACCTAACCGACGCTTACGCCTCGATAAAAAACGGCGAGGTATTTATCAAGCAAATGAATATAAGCCCGTTTGAAAAGGGAAATATATTTAACCGCGACCCTATGCGTGACAGAAAGCTTTTGCTCCATAAAAAAGAAATATTAAAGCTCTCGGGTCAACTCCAACAGGACGGCTACGCGCTTATACCCCTGTCCGTATATCTGAAAGGCTCGCTTATTAAGGTATCTTTGGCGGTCGCAAAGGGCAAAAAGCTGTATGACAAGCGCGAGGATATTGCTAAAAAAGACGCAAGGCGAAATATCGAGCGTTCACTTAAAAGTAATAATAGGTACTAATAAAGACTGCCGACGATAATCGGCAGTCTTTTCACTGCGGTTATATTATTTCCACGCTATGCCGCGTCGCGTGACAGTTTACGTTGACCGCGACAGGCAGTCCCGCTATATGAGTGGGGAATGTTTCCACGTTTACCGCAAGCGCGGTGGTTGTGCCGCCCATACCCTGCGGACCTATTCCGAGCTTGTTTATTTTTTGGAGCAGTGTTTCTTCAAGCTCCGCGTAAAACGGATTTTCGTTTGAGGTATCAATATCGCGCGTAAGCGCCTTTTTTGCAATCTGCGCCGCCTTATCCATAGTGCCGCCGATTCCCACGCCTATGACCATAGGCGGACAAGGATTCGCGCCCGCTTTTCTGACGGTTTCTATAACGAAATCAATCACGCCGTCAAGTCCGTCGGACGGATTGAGCATTTTAAGTCCGCTCTTGTTTTCACTGCCGAAACCCTTTGGCGCAAAGGTGATTTTTATTTTATCGCCCTTTACAAAATCATAGTAAATAACCGCCGGAGTATTGTCCTTTGTATTTACGCGGTCAAGCGGGTCACGCACGACGGATTTCCTCAAATATCCGTCCGTGTAGCCGAGAGCGACGCCTTTATTTACGGCGTCGGTAATCGTGTCGCCCTCCACAAAAACCTCGTTTCCTATTTCTATAAAGAACACCGCCATTCCGGTGTCCTGGCATATGGGAACCTCTTTACTATCGGCAATCTCCGCGTTCTTCAAAAGATTTTTCAGCACGCCCTTTGAAATATCGGATTTTTCGGTTTGAACACCGTTTTCAAGCGCGCGCTTTATATCGCCGTTTATATGGCAGTTCGCCCTTATGCACATAGCCTTTACAGCATTTGTTATTTCATCTGAATTAATAATACGCATAGCTTTCCCTCCTTAAATCAATACCCAGGTGTCAAACCATTTCAGGAAGGTTTTGACGTAATCCACACTTACCGGCTGACCCGAAAGCACGGGGTAGAACATTATAAACATCACAATTACAAGCGCCGCATAGCCGAATATGCAGTACATAGCGGCTTTTTTATTCTTTGCGCCGTTATAAATATTAAGCAGCGAATAGCCTATCATAAGCACAATAAACGGCACGCAGGGGAAATAGTGATAGATAAATGTCAGTCTTGTAATGGGTATCCACAATACAAGCTGAGCGAGATATGCAATCACAAGGAACAGCGCGTTTTTATCCTTTTTCTTGAATACGAGATAAATCATATAGAAGAAAGCGGGAATACCGAGCCACCATACAAGCGGGTTGCCGAATGAGCTTATGCCCTCTTTTATGCCGTCGGCAACCGTTCCGGAGTAGTACCATATCGGGCGTTTCATAATTATCCATTCATACCAGCGCGAGGAGAATGAATGTTCCGAGCCGAGCACCGTCTTTGAGTGATATGTCAGCATCGAATGTTGATTATCTATAATTGTTTGCAGTCCGTTCGCGTCCGGCGCCTTGAGGTACGGAATATACGACAGGCAATATATAATTATCGGAACTATTATGAAGAATATACAGCACCACAGCAGTGTTTTAATCATATACGGCTTAAAGTTATCTATTATAAACTTATGGCTTATTCCGTCCGTTGTACCCGACGGGTATTTAACGGCGTAGCGGTATTCGCTGTAACGCTTGTAAAGAGTGATGAAGAACAGCACCGCAAGTCCCGCGCCGGCGTATATGCCCGTCCACTTGCTTGCTATGCCCAGTCCCATACACGTTCCGCACAGAGCAAGCGTGCCGAGCGTCTTTTTCAGAGGCGTGTCATAAAAGCTGGAGCTGTAATACTTGTACATAAAATAATACATCAGCATTATGAAGAACGTTACGTACACGTCAATGGTGGCAATTCGCGTTTGAGCAAAGTGCATAAAGTCAAACGTGAACAGCAGACACGTAACGATTGCGAGCCAAGATTTTTTCAGCAGCTTTTTCGCAAACATATATATTATCGGAACCATTATAATTCCGAACACCGTTCCGGCAATTCTCCAGCCAAAAGGACACATTCCGAACAGAAGTATTCCGAGCGCGATAAACACCTTGCCGAGCGGCGGGTGAGTCCACTCATATACGGACAGGCTGTGAACAAATTCGTAGCCGGTGCGCGCGTGATATATTTCGTCAAAGTATGTTCCGTTGCGGAAGGTTGAGCGTTCGGGAACCTCGTCTTGCTCGTCAAACAAAGCCTCGCCGCCGCTTACAGACGCGGAAACGGGCGTGATAATATTGCCGTCCGAGTCAAGCAGAGCAAATTCCTTTAATGACAGCTTACCGCCGTTGGTGGAGAGCGTTATATATCTCGCCTCGGCGGAAATATTCTTTTCCTCCCAGTGGAATACACTGCCGTCGGTGATTGTTTGCGAGTAGGTTTCAATATCATCGCTTGTTTTCATAGTAAGCGACAGAGCGCGTTCCTCGCCAAGCTCGTATGAGCCGAGGAAGAATTTATATTTGCTTATGCTGTAGTCGGCGCCGAGGTCGAGAGTGACCTCTCCGTCGGACAGCATATATTCGCTTTCCGGAGCGTGCATATCGCCGAGGTCGTACAGGGCGATGCCGGAGTATACCGCGGTAATCACAATCATAGCGATAACGTCTATTCTCGCTATTTTCGGAAACGCGGTGCTCAGCGTGAAATTAAATTTTTTCTTCGGCGCGGCGGGCGTGTATTTAACCGAGGATTTTTTGCCGTTCTTCGCCGCTTTTGCGCTTACAGCTGCTATTTTCGGAGAATAGTTTACATAATGCTTTTGCGTTATATATATCATATATATGAAAATCGCGATATTGACAAACGATGCGACGTTGATTACGGGACTTTTGAAATATTTGTTTATATCCGTTTCGTAAATGAAAAGCACCCATGCGGTATTAAAGAACTGCGAAAGGGTAACCGCGGAATACAGCGTATAATCATCTCTGTCCTCGGTCGTAATAAACGCCATAAGCAGCAAAATCATAGCCGGAAACGCGTAACGGTCGTGCATCTTTGTTGAAAGCATAAAGGTTGCAAACGACAGCAAAGCGCCGACAAAGAAGTATTTTCCGTTGTTTTTGCTCTTGAAGAACACATAGGTTGAATACGCGACGATTGCCGCGAGGATTATATATCCGAGAACGGTCGTAAACGCGTTAAGATCCGTCCAGTTTTGACCGAAGGCTCCCCAAATATTGAAGGCGTTGACCGTTAAATGCGGGTATGACGAAAGCGTCGCCTTGTATTGGTCGATTACATTCGTAATTCCGAACGGGAGCGAGATTATGAACATCATCAAAATCGCGCCAAGTCCCCAAAGCAGATTTTTAACAAACGCGTTCTTATTGAATTTCGGCAGAAATACGTTTTCTATAATGCTGTATATCACAAGCGGCGTGAAAATAAACGCCTGCGGTTTGATAAATATACATATCGCGAACATAAAATACGATATAACCATTTTTCGCTCGGAGATAAAGTAAATCATCAGCAGCACAAACAGTGTGTATACCGAGTCCACCTGTCCCCAAAGCGAGCAGTTTAATATTGCCGCGGGATTAAAGAGATACAGCGAGGCAATAAGAGCCGAGATGCCGTCCGAGAATTTTTTCCTTGCTATTTTGTATATGAAAATGCCGGTGACAATATCGCATATAACGGCAGGCAGCTTAACAAGAATATACTGCGCGCCGCCCGAAAAGCCGAAGAGCTTTTGCAAAGCGCCGACCGCGTAAAGCACATACATATATCCGGGCGGATAGTCGTGGAACATATCGAGCGTGTAAAATTTGCTGAGTCCGTTCTCAAAGGCGGCGCTCGACCAGCCTATAAAGCAGTTCATATCCGTTTCGTGCCCCTTGTATACCGCGCTGAGAATAACCCTCAGTAAAAACGCCGCGGCAGTGACGGCGATGATAAATATGGCATTATTATCCTTTTTTATGCCTTTGCTTACTGCCGGAGCAAGAGTGTAGTTCCATATCGCGTAAGCCGCCAAAAGCACGAAAAGGATTACAAACAAAATTCCTACCATTAAAAATTCACCTCAAATTATAATGTTATTCTAAAACAATATTTTACTATATATTTCACTATTTAGCAAGTGCAAAAAAACAAAAAAATCCGAAAAATTTGTTTGACGCCGCAAATTTTAGGGTATATATATACTAACAGAGAAAAATCCTCTGAAAAACACACACAAGGAGTGAGATTTTATGAAGTTCAATATTATAGGCAGAAGATACAATGTTACAGACCAAATCAGAAATTATGTCGAGAAAAAGCTCGGAAAGCTCGACAAGTTTTTCAAGGAGGAATCAGAGGCAAGAGTTGTTATCGGAACAATTAAGGATAATGATTATATCGAGGCAACCATTTACGCGGCGGGAATGATGTACAGAGCCGAGGCATCGGATAAGGAAATTCTGGCGGCTGTTGATAAGATTGTGGACGTTATCGAAAGACAGATAAGAAAGAATAAAACCCGTCTTGAAAAGAAAATAAAGAGAGATGCGACGGTTGATAATATTTTGCTTAGCGGCGCAGCTTATACCGAGGGCGAGGAAACCAAGGAATTTGAGGTTGTTAAGACAAAGAGATTCGTTGTAAAGCCTATGAGCACGGAGGAGGCTATTCTCCAAATGAATCTTTTGGGACATAATTTCTTCGTATTCAAAAACCAGGATACCGATGAAATGAATGTAGTCTATAAGAGAAAAGACGGCAAATATGCAGTTATCGAATCGATAGAATAAAAGCGCAAAGGCGCGAAACGCGCCTTTGTCCTAAAAATATATTAATAATATTTTAAGAAAAGGTGGGATGCTTAGTGGATTTGAAGGGAAGTAAAACAGAGGCAAATTTAAAGACCGCGTTCGCGGGTGAATCCGAGGCGAGGAATAAATATACATATTTTGCGAGTAAGGCAAAAAAGGACGGTTATGTGCAGATAGCCGAAATATTTGAAGAAACAGCCAATAATGAAAAAGAACACGCAAAAATGTGGTATAAGCTTTTAAACGGCGGTACTGTTTCGGATACAATGTCAAACCTTGAGGACGCGGCGGCAGGCGAGAATTACGAGTGGACCGAAATGTATGCGGGCTTTGCAAAAGAGGCGAGAGAGGAAGGATTTAACGACATCGCAATTCTGTTTGAGGGCGTGGCAAAAATTGAAAAAGCGCACGAGGAGCGTTACAGAAAGCTGCTCGCGAATGTAAAAGGCGACGCGGTATTCTCAAAGGACGGCGATGTTATATGGGAATGCGCCAACTGCGGTCATATACATATCGGAAAAAAGGCTCCGCTTGTCTGTCCGGTATGCAACCATCCGCAATCATACTTCAAGATTAAAGCGGAGAATTATTAAAATTAAATAAGAAACTTATGTAGGTGATGCACATTTTGTGCATCACTTGCTGTTTTCTAAGACATACAGCTGCAGCAGAAATATTTAATCAGCAAAAATAATATTACAAAAAACAATATTACCGCCGCAATAATCAACGGAATAAGAATAATTCCCAATGCAGTGGGGAATACTGCGCCCAAAATAAGACCCACTATCAGCGTAAACAACGCGCTGAGCGCATACAGCGGCAGTCCTATTCGGCAACTTGATCCGCAAGACATAAAAAACCCTCCTTTCTTACTAATCGTAAGAGCATCTTACAATATATAATATGAAAGGAGGGTAAAATTGTTCCGCGGTACCATCAAACCTCTTCAATAATAGGCAGTATCATAGGACTGCGCTTTGTTTGCTCGTAGATATATTTCGCGACCGCCGCGCGCATAGAATTTTTCAATGTTGACCAATCCATATTGCGTTTTCCCAAACAGTCCTCCGCGCTTTCCGCGGCTATGGCTTTAACTCCGTCAATAAGCGTTTCCGCCTCGCGCACATATACAAATCCGCGTGAAATCACATCGGGGTGGGAAACCATTTTTTTCTCATCGTGCGATATTGTGACGACGACGATGATAAGTCCGTCCTGAGAAAGGTGCTTTCTGTCGCGCAGTACAATGTTTCCGACATCGCCCACGCCGAGTCCGTCAACCAAAATTTTTCCCGCCTGAACGGCAGCACCGAGCTTTGCGTTGTTTTGATCAAGCTCAAGTACCTGTCCGTTGGAGAGAACGAAACAATTCTTTTCGGGAATACCCACGCTTTCGGCAAGCTGCTTGTGCAGAACAAGATGCCTGTGCTCTCCGTGTACGGGTATAAAGAATTTAGGCTTTGTAAGCGCCAGTATAAGCTTTAGCTCCTCTTGACAGGCGTGTCCCGAAACGTGAACGTCCATAAGAGCCTTATAAATTACCTCCGCGCCTATCTTGAACAGCTCGTTGATGACGCTTGAAACGGATTTTTCGTTTCCGGGAATAGGCGTTGCGCTTATTATGATAAGGTCGTCCTTTGTAACCTCAACCTTGCGGTGGTCGGAGAACGCCATTCTTGTCAGGGCGCTCATAGGCTCGCCCTGTGAGCCTGTTGTAATAATAACTACTTGATTTGGTCTGTATTTTTTAATGTTGTCAATATTGATAAGCACGCCTTCCGGCACCTTCATATATCCGAGAAGAATTGATATTTCAACAATATTTTCCATACTTCTTCCCGAAACCGCAACCTTGCGTCCGTTCTTTGCCGCCGCGTCGATAATCTGCTGCACTCTGTGCACGTTTGACGCGAACGTGGCGACTATAATGCGCTTGTTGCACCCTTTAAAAATCTGTTCAAATTTTTCGCCTACGCTGCGCTCGCTCATCGCGTATCCGGGACGCTCCACATTGGTGCTGTCCGACATAAGCGCGAGTACGCCCTCCTTGCCAAGCTCCCCAAGCCTTGCAAGGTCAATCATATCTCCGACAATCGGAGTGGTGTCGATTTTGAAATCGCCCATATGAATAACCGTTCCGACAGGCGTTTTTATTGCCAGAGCGGCGCTGTCTGCGATTGAGTGATTTGTGCGGATAAATTCAACAGAAAAGTTTTGTCCCGCGTTGATTACAGTTCCGTGCTTTGCACGTATCAGCTTTACGCTTGATAAAAGATTATGCTCCTTAAGCTTATGCTCGACGAGTCCGAGAGTAAGCCTTGTGCCGTAAACGGGAACATTTATTGCATTTAAGAAATAAGGCAATCCGCCGATATGGTCCTCATGACCGTGAGTAAGAAAAATTCCCTTGATTTTCGACCAGTTTTTTTCCAAATATGAAATATCGTTTATAACCATATCCACACCGGGCATATCGTCATCAGGGAAAGCCATACCGCAATCTACCATTATAATTTCATTTCCGTACTCAATAGCGGTCAAATTTTTTCCGATTTCATCAAGACCGCCCAATGGTATGATTTTCAGTTTTTTAGCTTTTGCCACAATTTTACCTCCATATAATTATTTCCGATCATTATTACAACAATTATATTATAACACATTTTGCATAGTATAGTCAATAAAATTAAGTAAAATATATGCGCTTGATAAAAGAGGCATAATGTATTATAATAGTATACGGAGGAAACGGCTATGGATATAAAATCAATGACAAAAAACGAGCTTGCCGAGATAATAGCTCAAAACAGAGATAATCCGTCGGGCGAGCTGCTCGGAGCGGCGAGGGCGGAGCGTGACGGGAATTACGGTAAAAGGATTTTTGTAAGAGGACTTATAGAGTTTACAAATTACTGCAAAAACGACTGCTACTATTGCGGAATACGCCGCGGAAATAAAAACGCGCACCGCTACAGGCTCACAAGAGAGCAAATTTCGGACTGCTGCGCCGAGGGACATCGGCTCGGCTTTAATACATATGTCCTGCAAGGCGGCGAGGACAACTATTTTACAGATAAAATTATGTGCGATATTATTTACGATATAAAGGAAAAATATCCCGAATGTGCCGTCACTCTTTCAATAGGAGAAAAATCAAGAGAGAGCTATAAGGCGTACAAGGACGCGGGAGCGGACAGGTATCTTTTGCGGCACGAAACCGCGAATAATAATCATTACGGCAAACTTCACCCGTCGTGCATGTCGCTTGAAAACAGGAAAAATTGTTTGTATACGCTGCGTGAGCTGGGCTATCAGGTCGGAGCCGGATTTATGACGGGTTCACCGTATCAGACCGATGAAACGCTTGCGGAGGATTTACTGTTTTTGAAGGAGCTTGAGCCGCATATGGTAGGAATAGGACCGTTTATACCTCAGCACGACAGTCCCTTTGCCAATGAAAAGGGAGGAACGCTGAATTTAACGCTGACTATGCTTGCGCTTGTAAGGCTTATGCTGCCCAAGACGCTTTTGCCGTCAACCACGGCGCTCGGCACCATTGCCCCGAACGGGCGCGAAAAGGGATTTGACGCGGGAGCGAATGTTGTTATGCCGAATTTATCGCCGGTCGGAGTGCGCGAGGATTACGCGCTGTACGATAATAAAATATGTATGGGCGACGAGGCTGCACAGTGTATCGCCTGCCTAAAAAGGCGAATAGAAAACGCGGGATATGAAATGGATATGGGACGCGGCGATTCGCTTGTGCCGTAAAAAGACGCGCTTAATAGAAATCCGCTCCGGACAAAGGAGCGGATTTTTGTTATGCTTGATTCGGAATAATAAGCGCGGCAAGGATATAAGCGAGTATTCCCGTGCCGAAGAATATTACCAATGCCGCCCATAAAAGACGAACAATGGTTGAATCGATATTCAAATATTCCGCGATTCCGCCGCATACGCCCGCTATTTTTCGGTCATAGCTCGATTTGTATAATTTCTTTTTCATAATATATCCCTCCCAAAAATATTTTTAAGAATTGAATATATGATAACATATTTTCGACATATCGTAAAGAGCTTTGACAATGTAAAAAAACACGCCGAAACATAAATTTGCGGCGTGTATGCATATTCAGTTTTCCATAAAGCTTTTCATTTTTTCAACGGTATTTCGGCTTATGTTATGCTCTATTTGGCAAGCCTCTCTTTCTGCCTCGGACTCGGGCAGGCGCAGAACATTTATCAAAAACTGCTTAATCATCTTATGCTTGCGCCACACGTCCTCGCCAAGCTCACGTCCGCGTTCTGTAAGCACAATGTCCCCGTAAGGCTCGTGGGTGACAAGTCCCTGCTTTTTCAGCGTGTTGACGGCTCTGTTCACGCTCGGCTTTGAAATTCCGAGATGAAGTGCAATATCTGTTATTCTGACGCTCGATTTGGTTTTGGAGATTGAGTAAATAGCCTCCAGATAGTCCTCAAGCGCGCCGGAAATACATATATCATTATTATCAACTAACATAAGAATTACCTCCTGTAAAAAAATAAAGAGGGCATAGAAACGTGACGTTTCCAAAACCCTCTTTGGTTTCAAATAATTATTCATCGGCGAACAGTGCCGTTATGTGCCAATAATATTGTTTACATAATCATTATAACCCAAAATTTAAAAATTTTCAATAGCTAACTTTAAAAAAATTAATTTTGTACAGTCTACACAAACAAACTGCCGATAAGCAATAACGGCGTTGACATATCCACTCATAAAGCGTAAAAAACGCGCTTACCGTTCTTTGCCGCCGTATATCACGGAGGTAACAAGCTTTTGCAGCTCCACAATCACAATCGGCATAACCGACAGCAGTCCGGCAATGCTCCAACCCGCCGCTCCGAGAGGAACAGCGCCGAAAATAACGGCGAGTTTCGGAATTGAAATTACCGAAATCTCAAGAATAAGTCCCGCTATAAGAGACAGAACAAGATACGGATTTTTAAATAATCCCGCCTTAATAACCGAATGTTCGCTGCGCATATTGAACGCGTGCACAAGCTGAGATATGCTCAGCACGGCGAAAGCCATAGTTCTGCCGGTTGTAAGTCCTCCGAGCACATTAGCACCGATAGAGAACGCCAAAAGCGCCAACGCGCCTATCATAAGTCCCTCGAAGATAATCGCTGCCCATAATCCATCCGCGAAAAGTCCCTTTTTCGGAGGGCGCGGTTTTCTTTCCATAATATCGTCTTCGGGCGCGTCAAGTCCGAGAGCGATGGCGGGCAGCGAGTCTGTAACGAGATTTACCCATAAAAGCTGTATCGCGGTCAAGGGCGAGGACCAGCCGAACATTATTCCCGAAAATATTGTAAGTATTTCGCCTATATTGCTTGACAGCAGAAATTGAACCGCCTTTTTTATATTTGCAAAAATACTTCTGCCCTCGCGGACGGCGTATACAATGGTGGCGAAATTATCGTCGGTAAGCACCATATCCGAGGCGGATTTTGCCACATCTGTACCGGTGATGCCCATACTGCACCCTATATCCGCGGCGGCGAGAGCCGGAGCGTCGTTCACGCCGTCGCCTGTCATTGCCACAATTTCGCCGTTCGCTTTGAGCGCCTTTACGATTTTCATTTTATGGCTCGGAGTTACGCGGGCGAATATGCTGTATTTGTTTATTGTGCGCGCAAGAGAAGTGTCGGAAATTTTGTCAAGCTCCTCACCGGTCATAATTTCCGTTTCGCTTTCGGCAATTCCTATACGCTTTGCGATTGAAAACGCCGTTCCGGCATGGTCGCCCGTTATCATAACGGAGCGTATACCGGCTTTTTTGCAGCGGTCAACGGACAGCTTTGCCTCCGCTCTCGGAGGATCCTCCATACCTATAAGACCGATAAACACCATATTATCTTCATTAATGGGAGATTTTATATAATCGTCGCGGTAGCATACCGCTATTACCCTAAGTCCATCGGAGGTCATTTTTGCGTTTTCGGAGAGTATTTTTTTTCTGCCTCGGCTTGAAAGAGGCACAGCCTTTTCTCCGTTGTATACGCTTTGACATAAGGGCAGGACAAATTCAAGCGCACCCTTTACTATGGTCTTATAGCCTTTTATGTCGCGGTGCATTGTAGTCATACGCTTTCGGGTGGAGTCAAAGGGTATCTCATCTATGCGCCGGTATTTTTTATCAAGCGCCGCTTTATCAAAACCGTTATTCTTTGCCGCAGTCAAGAGAGCGCTTTCAGTGGGACTTTTATGTCCCTCATCGTCGCAGCACATCGCGCAAAGACGGTACAGCATTTTCTCATCTTCGGTATATACCGCGGTTACGGTCATTTTGTTTTGCGTAAGAGTGCCTGTTTTGTCGGAGCATATTACCGACGCGCTGCCGAGCGTTTCGACCGACGGCAGATTGCGCACTATCGCGTTGTGCTTTGACATACGCATCACGCCTATTGCAAGCATTATTGTAACTATCGCGGGCAGACCCTCGGGAATAGCCGCCACGGCAAGTGAAACCGCCGTCATAAACATATCGAACGGAGGAAGATGACGGAACAGTCCTACAATAAATATAACCAAGCATATTATAAGCGCCGCGATTCCGAGCGTTTTACCGGTATCGGCAAGCTTTTTTTGCAGAGGTGTCTGCTCCGTTTCGTCGGTAAGCAGAAGATTGGCGATATGTCCGACCTCGGTGTTCATACCGGTGCCGGTTACAATGCCGCTGCCCTTGCCGCCGGTGACGGAGCCGGAGGCAAGCACAATATTTTTCCTGTCACCGAGCGGAGCAAACTCATCGAGAATAATATCCGCGTTTTTTTCGGCGTTTATCGATTCGCCCGTAAGAGAGGACTCGTCTATCGTAAGATTGTTGGCGGTTATAAGGCGGCAGTCCGCCGCCACAAGGTCGCCCGCCGACAGTATAAGTATATCGCCGGGTACAACGTCCGCCGCGTTTATTGTAAGCTCGTTTCCGCTGCGGAGTACGCAGGCGTGCGGCGATGACAGCTTTTTTAAAGCGTCAAGACTTTTTTCGGCGCGCCTTTCCTGTATAACGCCCAAAAGCGCGTTTAAAACCACAATGGCGAGTATAATTACAGGCTCGGCTATGTCGGCGTCGCCCTGCATAAGCGATGTGGCAAAGGATACCGCCGCCGCGGCAAGAAGTATGATTATCATAAAATCATTGAACTGCTCAAGAAATTTTATGAATATATTTTTCCTTTTCTTCTCTTTAAGCTCGTTTTTGCCGTAACGCGCAAGACGCTTTTTCGCCTCCTCCGTTGTAAGACCGGTTTTTATGTCGGTTTTCAGCTCCTGCGCGGTTTGCTTGATTGTGATATTATGGTATGTTTTCATATTAATCCTCCCGTTTGTTAATCTTATGATATAAGATATAAATATTCCGTATTGACAGGCTTTATTACCGACTTGTCTTGAAAATGTAATCAAAATGTTTTAGTGTCCCTTACAAATTTGTGGTACAATATAGAAAAAAGGAGGGGACAGTAAAATGGCTCGTGAGGCAAGAAAGATGAGTATAAGCGGAAATTATTATGTTGTGTTAAAAGGTGAGGAGCTGTTTGTAACCGAGGAGGACAAGAAAAAATTTCTTGAAATTTTGGAAAAGAATTTTGCCACCGGCATAGTGCACGGTTCCTTTTTGGCGCAAGGTGAGATAAGACTTGTTGTAAAAGAGGGCGAAAAGGGAATTTCAATGGCAATGAAATCCGTTACAACAAGCTATGCCAGGTATTTCAACAGAACGCATAACCGCGAGGGTAAGCTGTTTTCGGGACGTTTTGCAAGCGAACCGCTTGAAACGGACGGAGAAATAGAAGAAAAAATCAAAACCCTCCAAAGCGGCGAAGTAAAGCCGAAGAAAAGACCCGCCGTAAGAAAAACGCAAAAGCCGACGCCGAAACCGCTCATAAAAGAGGAAAAGAAAGCGGAACCGAAAAAAGAGGAAAAGAAAAAAAATCTGCCGTCGTGGCTGCTGTAGAGTAATAAACCGATGCCGACTCGAATAAAATAGTAATGGATAATTTTACAAATTACTGTTTTGGGAGGTCGGCATTTTGATTTTTGCGGTAATAAAGCTGAAACATATAATAGCGTCCGCGCTGGTACTCATATTGATAAGCGCGGTATGGTTTTCCGCGTCGCGCACAGCGTCGGTTTTTCTTGTGAACGGCAGAGAGGTTCCTATCTACAGCGTGGAACGCGCCGATAACAAAATCGCGCTCACATTCGACTGCGCGTGGAATGACGATGATATAGACATAATACTTGACACGCTGGACAAGTACAACTGCAAGGCTACATTTTTCGCGGTAGGCGATTGGGCGGAAAAATATTCGGACAGCCTTAAGAAAATCAGCGAAAGGGGACACGAAATCGGAAATCATTCGTATAATCACGCCGACTATACAAAAATGTCCGCCGAGGAGATAATAAGCGACCTTGACAAATGCGACGCCGTAATAGAGAGCGTAACCGGAACAAAGCCGTATCTTATGCGCGCGCCGTCGGGCGGATATAACGACACGGTTATAAGAGCCGTCGATGCAAGCGGCAGAGTGTATATACAGTGGTCGGTGGACGGCATAGATTACGGCGACGCGGACGCGCAGGAAATATATGACAGAGCTGTTAAAAATACGGAGGCGGGAGATATAATACTCCTTCACAACGGCACAAAAAACACTGCGAATATTCTGCCCAAAATTTTGGAGGCGCTTGAATGTAAGTACGAATTCGTGACAATATCGGAGCTTATATATAAAGATAATTATATAATTGACAATTCGGGCAAACAAATTGAAAAATAGATATTTACAAATCCGCTTTTTGATATTATAATATACTTTGATAAAAATTGAAAGGCAGATTTTTTATGGATAAGGATAAGGAAATTGAGTATAACAACCCGCTTGTATATCAGCGGGCGGACCCTTTTGTGTATAAGCATACGGACGGATATTATTATTTTACCGGAACAATGCCGCAGTATGATTGTATAGAGATAAGACGCGCCAAAACGCTTAACGAGCTTTTGACCGCCGATTCGTATGTCGTATGGAAAAAGCATACCACCGGTGAGATGGGCTCGCATATATGGGCGCCGGAGCTGCATTATATAGACGATACATGGTATATATATTTCACCGCCGGCGACTCGATTGATATATGGCAGATAAGACCCTATGTGCTTATGTGCCGCGACAAAAATCCGATTACCAGAAAATGGATAGAAATAGGCAGAATCGATGTCGGCATAGAAAGCTTTTCGCTTGATATGACCACATTCGTGCATAAGGGCGTGCAATATGTTTTGTGGGCGCAGAAACTTGTTGAGAACGGCCCCTCGAATGTGTATATAGCAAAAATGAAAAATCCCTGGACGCTTGCCACAAAGCCGATGCTGCTTACAACTCCGGAATATTACTGGGAAAAACAGGGTTTTGAGGTTAACGAGGGACCCGCCGTACTCATAAGAAACGGAAAGGTTATTGTTACATATTCCGCGTCCGATACAAGCTGGAGATACTGTATGGGTATGCTTTGGGCGGACGCCGACAGCGACCTTATGGACAGAATTTCGTGGCATAAGAGCGACAGACCGGTGTTTATGACCTGCGAGGAAAACGAGCAGTACGGTCCGGGACATAACTGCTTTACAAGCGATAACGGAAAGGACGTTCTTATATATCACAGCAGAAATTATAAAGAGGTTGACGGCGACCCGCTGCAGGATAATAACCGCCACGCGAGAGCAAAGGCGTTCGATTACGACGAGAACGGACTGCCGGTATTTGGTAAGCCGGTAAAAAAGAACATATAATACAGACATATAAAAATGAGAAACGCAGAGCTTGCCGCTCTGCGTCTCTCATTATGAAGAAAAAAATGAAAAAATTAGCTGAATTAAAATACAAGTATTTTTAATTCTGTAGGCAGTATAATATACAAACCTTAAAATAACCTTAAAAATTTACTTATTTAGGAAAATTTTTAAGAAATCTTTTTATACTTTTATATGACATCTTTTTCGGCTCGAATATTTTTTTGTTGGAGTTCATCAGCCTGTATGCCGCGGTGCGCGCCGTGGAAACGGCATATTCCTCGGAGAAAACCGTGCCCTTGTCGCTGTCCGCAAAGTCGCCGGATACCGCGAAGTTCTCTATGCCGGTCGGGATTATTTCAAGCTTTGAATCAACGGGAGCAAACAGGGACTTGTCGTATTTTTTATGGCATGGAATCACGTTTATAACCGTTTCTCTGATGTCGTCCCACGCGTCGTCAAGGTTGAAACAGGAAACAAGCTCGTATAATATCTCCGCGCCGCTGCACTCCGTCATCGGTTTGCCGCACCGCTCACCGTCGCGGTCAAAATGCGACGCGCAGCCCCATATTACGGCGATGTCCTCGCTTTGATTTTTGAAATGCGTGCTCGGCACGGCGCATATCGTAAGTTTCCAGCTTGAGTTGTCCAAAACGATAACTCCGTCACTGCCGAGCGCGCCGCAGGTAACCTTGTCGATAAGCTCCGGCAAAAGTCTGTTTGAAAGCGTGATTGTAAACTCCTCCGACATATTCGCGTCAAAATCATCAAATAATTTTGACGGATTTTGGAAAGCGGGATTTTTTTCCGAAAGCCTTTCCCAAAGACTGTATGGCGCGGAGAAGAGCCTGGGCGGCGCCTCGTTAAAGCTGCCGTATGCCGCACACTCCGCCATCTCGTCGGTCGGGAATATACATATGTCGCCGTCGTTCAGGTAGACGGTTTTTCTTACGCCGTTGTCCGTAAAATGAACCGCGTCGGCTTTTCCGTCCTCAAAATCTATATCCGTCACAACCGCCCTTTCGCGCAAATCGATTCCGAGTTTTTTCAAATGCTCCGTAAGCGGCTCGATAATTTCCTCGTGTCTGTCAAAGTCGGCGGGAAGAGTGCCGGAAAGCATATCGTCCATATGCGCGATGCAGTTTACGAACTCATACGCGCTCGACTCTCGGGAAAATCCGTAAGCCGCGGAAAGCAGTTTCCAAAACGGCGACTCAAAAAAACTCGCTCGGCAACACGTCGCAAACGGGCGTGCCGACCAAATTTTTTTTCTTTGCCTGCATAAGCTGCATAACGATTTTTCTGTGGGATTTATCAATCCTTATATTTGAAATATCAACGACGTTTTTATCGCTGTCAACAAACGTGATATTCCTTGAGTGCGGATTGGCGCGGTAAATGTTAAGAATTTCATCGCATACGGTAAAATCCGGAATATCCAATGAATTTACCTCGCTCATAAGGTCAAAGAAATTCATACTGTTTTTCTCGCTTATGATTTTGCCCCTGCGGCAGATATATCCGGTTTGCTCATTGCCGTGATTGTATGAAGTGTTAGTGAAAATATGCACGTTTGACGGAGCAAAGCCGCAGTCGCGCACAAGATAAAGCGCGGAGGCAAGCGCGGAAATTCCGCCGCCGGTTATATATGCGTTTTTTGCGAAACGCTTTTTGCGTATTCCTCCTTCAGCGACTTGCTTTTACGGTATTTTGAAACCGCGATGGCTGTCACGGCTGCTGCTGCCGTAACGGCGGCGCTTATCATCAGAATTTTTTTCAAATCGCTCTTTTTCATAGTATCACGCTCCAAATTTAATTATTTTTCTGTCATATATTGCGTTAAACCATATTATATCACAAAAATCGCTTTTGTACAATAATTAAACAGAAATATTTTTCGCTAAATGCCTGGAATAAATTGTTCGTTGAACGGAGCGCCTCGTTGTGGTATAGTACATACGAAAGGGAGTGATTATCATTTCAGCTAAAAAGAAAAAAGACGGTAAACCGTCGTTTATAGAGAGGGCGGGCAGTAAAATACCCGATCCGGTAATGATTTTCATAGCGTTATATATAATTGTGCTTTTAATAACAGCGGTATTCGGCGGCAAAACATTCGGTATGACCTCCGCCGACGGCACCGACGTAAGCTACGAAATAAAGAATATGCTTACCGCAGAGAACATAAGATGGATATTCTCCAATGCCATTCTTGATAACTGGCTCGCCTACGCGGGCGGAATAGTGGGAACCATTCTGATAGTGATGTTCGGAATCGGTATCGCGGAGGAATCGGGACTTTTGTCCGTACTGATAAGACGCGCCGGAGCGAATATTTCGGATAAATATCTGCCGTTCGTACTGATACTTTTAGGCATTTTGAGCAATATCGCCACGGACGCGGGATATATTATACTGATACCCCTGGCGGGACTTTTATACGTCGGAATAGGCAAAAATCCGCTTATCGGTATGGCGGCGGCGTTCGCGGGAGTAAGCGCGGGATTCAGCGCGAATCTCATACCGGCGACCGTGGTGGACGTGATAATAGGTACCAACGCCGAGGCGTTCGCTCAAAGCCAGAATATTCCGTTTGTATCATATCTCGGCAAGACGATAAATCCTATGACGATGCACTATTATTTTATGGTGGCGTCAACGGTTATGCTTGTGCTTATAGGCGGATTTGTAACATTGAAATTCATAAAACCGAAATTAGAGAGCCGGAAATATGTTATACCCGACGATATAAACATTAAAGCGTTTGAGGTGACAAGGAAAGAAAAAAAGGCTCTTTTATGGGCGGGCGCGGGATTTTTGCTGTCGCTTATAATCACGGCGGCGCTTGGATTCGGACCTCTCAAATCGTATATTGACGAGGCGGGAAAGGAAGTGACGCCGTTCCTTGATAATATAATACTTATCATAACGTTGATATTCTTTTTGTCGGGACTTTTCTACGGCTTTGCGATAGGAAAATTCAAAAATAGCTCCGATGCGGTAAAGGCTATGTCGAACCAAATCGGAACAATGGGATATGCCATAGTGCTGACATTTTTCTGCTACAATTTCCTGTCACTTTTGACGTATACGAATATAGGAAACTATATAACCTATATCGGCGCGAAGGGACTTGAGGCGATAGGCGCGGCAAATATGCCCGTACTGCTTATAATCGGATTTATTTTGATAACGGCGTTTATCAATTTGTTTGTCGGAGGACTGAGCGCGAAGTGGATGCTTTTGGGACCTATATTTGTGCCGATGCTGTATAGGGTAAACAGCTCTATGACGCCCGACGTTGTCGCCGCGGCATACAGAATTGCCGATTCCTCCACAAATATCATAACTCCGCTTATGACCTATTCCGGAGTGGTTCTGATGTATATGAGGAAGTATAAGCCGGAGTTTACAATGGGAAATCTTCTGAGCGTAATGGCGCCGTATTCCGCCGTGTTTATGGTGTCGTGGACAATACTTCTGATGCTGTTTATACTGTTTAAAATCCCTCTCGGATTTTAAAAAAAGTCTTGCATTTTTCAAAAAAATATTGTATAATAACTGCAATCGAGCAGTGAAAGCGTAAGTCCGGATTGGGATTTACGCTTTTATTTTTTGCGAAAAAATAGTTATTTGTTACACTTTGGAGGTAAAATATGGAGAAAGAAAAAACTGTCAACAAAATGGGAACAATGCCGGTAAATAAGCTGATGCTGTCCATAGGCATACCTATGATTATATCAATGGTATTGCAGGCGTTTTATAATATTGTGGACAGCGCGTTTGTTTCAAATATGGCGGGTAACGGAGAGGCGGCATTGAACGCACTTACGCTGTCGTTTCCGGTACAGATGCTTATGGTAGCCGTCGGAATAGGCACCGGTGTGGGAACCAACGCTCTTTTATCAAAAAGCCTTGGTATGGGAAATAAGAAAAAGGCGGCGAAGGTAGCGGGAAACGCTATATTTTTGGGAATAGTTATTTACGCGCTATGCCTTTTATTCGGCATTTTCGGAGTAAAAGCCTACATAGGAACGCAGACGGCAAACGCGGAGATTTTCGATATGGCAGTCAGCTACCTGAGAATATGTTGTATAATATCTATGGGTATAGTATTCTTCTCGGTATTTGAGAAAATGCTCCAGGCAACGGGACTTTCTATGTATTCCACAATAGCGCAGGTTGCCGGTGCGGTGATAAATATAATACTCGACCCGATTCTTATTTACGGCTTGGTAGGCTTGCCGGAAATGGGAGTGCGCGGAGCCGCTTACGCGACCGTTATAGGTCAGATAGCGTCGGCTCTATTGGCGTTCATATTCCATATTAAATTCAATAAGGAAGTGAAAAACGGCGTTAAGTATATGAAACCGTCGCTGAAGATAATAGGTGAAATATACGCGATAGGCTTTCCGGCTATCATAGCACAGGCGCTTATGTCCGTAATGACGTATGCTCTTAATATAATTCTCGTAAGAATAGACGAGGCAATGGTAACGGCATACGGATTGTATTATAAGCTCCAGCAGTTTATATTGTTTGCGGCGTTCGGACTTAGGGACGCGATAACGCCGATAGTTTCTTTCAATCACGGAATGGGAGATAAGAAAAGAGTCAGGGACGGCATAAAGTACGGCATATGCTACACTCTGATTATAATGGTTATAGGTCTTATAGCTATGGAATGTTTCGCGGGTCCTATTTCGAACATATTCGGATTGTCGGGAGAATCTCGGCAAATTTGCATAAGCGCAATGAGAATTATTTCGTGGAGCTTTGTTTTCGCGGGATTGAATATAGCCTTCCAGGGCGTGTTCCAGGCGCTTGAAAGCGGTATCGCGTCGCTTGTAATATCGGTATGCAGACAATTTTTGTTTGTTATTCCGGTAGCTTGGGGATTTTCACTGCTTGCGATGCGCTCTATGGATTATTCGTGGACGGTATGGCTCACATTCCCCATAGCCGAATTTGTTTCGGCGGCAATAGCGTGTGTGTTTATGCTTAATATTAAAAAGAAACAGCAGCTTTGATAAAATGTACGCGCTAATTTATTGCATTTTTATTCCGCAGCGGTTATAATATCAGTAAGTCAATAAAAAAGAGGTAATACGTATGCGGATATTTAAAAGTAATTTATCAAATAAAAATTTTTTGTCGTCCGGCGGAGAATACGCGAGAGAGTATCTTTCGCAGCTTGACGGCGAATATGAAATGTACAAGGACAGCCCCGCAAGGGAACTGTCCTTTTCCTCGTTTAAGGAATACTTTGTAAGCGGAAACAGACTCGCGTATGAGAATGAATATTTTCACCGACGCTCCGTTTTGCGCGATTTCGCGCTTAAGGCGTGGCTTGGCGAGGACGGCGCGCTCATCCGGCTTGAAAATGTTATGTGGGCGGTATGTAATGAGCTTACTTGGGCGCTGCCGGCGCATCTCGGAGGCGATATGTTCGCGGAAACAATAGACCTGTTTGCGGCGGAAACGGCTCAGACGCTTACGGAAATCCTTTCACTATTGCACGGAAAAACATCGGAGGAAATCGAGGAAAGATGTATCGGAGAGGTCAAAAGGCGCGTGCTGAATCCGTTTGTAAGCCGCAAAAATCCATATGCTTGGGAAAGTATGGAGAGCAACTGGTGCGCGGTATGCGGCGGCTGCGTGGGTATGACGGCGCTGTATCTTATTGAGGACAATAATGATTTAAAAAGCGTGACCGACAGCTTAAAGCCGACCTTTGACAGCTATATCGCAGGCTTTGGCGCGGACGGCGCCTGCCTTGAGGGATTGTATTACTGGAATTACGGAATGATGTATTTTACGGCATTTCTGGATTTGTACAGACAGCGTTTCGGCGAGGATTATCCCGCTGATTTTGATATGCTTAAAAAAATGGCGGATTTTGGACACAAATGCTGTATATCCGATGGTATCACAATAAGCTTTTCCGACGGCTATGAGCGCGATAAGCTTTACGCGGGATTGTCCTGCTATTTAAACAGAACCTACGGCGCAGGCACAGCGGGAATCGGGCACATAGCGCGGTTTTCCGGCGATGATTGCGGAAGATGGTGCAAGGCGGTACGCGATATAGCGTGGACCGATACAAGCGTGTTCAAGGAAGAAAAGGAAAACGCCGTATTGCCCGAGGCACAGTGGGCGCTCCTTCGCGGCGGTGAAATGAGCGTTGTGCTTAAGGCGGGAAATAACGGCGAGCCGCATAATCATAACGATGTCGGAAATATTATAGCCGTGAAGAACGGCTCGGTTATACTTTGCGACATCGGCGCGGGCGAATATACCTCGGAGTATTTTTCGGAGGGTAGATATGATATATTTTGTACGCGCTCAATGGGACACGGCGTGCCGCTGATAAACGGCGGCGAGCAGAAAACGGGCGGCACATACCGCGCGAACGGTTTTTTTGCCGACGGAAACGAGGCGCGCGCGGATATAAGCGGCGCTTACGGCAATGATGTTTTAAGAGAATGTGCAAGACAGGTCAAATGCGCCTCAAATGAAATTCTGCTGAGTGATAAATTTGTCCTTGATAAGCGGACTGAAATAACGGAACGCTTTATCACGCGTCATAAGGCTTTTGCCGAAAACAACGAGGTAAAAATAATGCGGGACGGAAACATAATCGGCAGATTAATAACCGAAAACGTATGCGATATTGAAATTAAAACATATGAACACCGCGAGCATAACGGAGGTGTGTCCATTATTACGGCGGTTGATTTTAACTTTACGGCGAATGACGTATATAATTTTTCATTAAAAATATTTTAATTCACTAATAATTTTTTGCAAAAGGAGAGAAAATAAATCCGCTAAGCCAAAAAACACAGAGCGGAGGCGCAGGAGATAAATGCTGATAAGGGAAATAAGAAACATCGCTGTTTTTACGGGTGTTCTCGGAATTTTGCAGATTTTGATTACCGTTCCCGCGGGGTATTTCGGATACGCGGCAGTGCTGGGAACGCTTTTAGGCTGCGCCGCCGCGATAATTAATTTCGCGCTTATGGGAATTATCCTTGAGAAATGCGTGTCCGCCGAACGCGGCGCGGCGGGACTTATGGGATTCGGGTATATCGGACGCCTTGCGATAATCGCCGCCGCGGTGGTATGGGCGATGAAGGTGAGCTATCTAAACTACGTATGCGTGATAATTCCACTGATTTTTCCGCAGATTGCCATATTCATATTAAATGCCGTAAGAAACAAGGAAAGGAAATCGGACGATGAACGGACCTAAGGTTATATTCACAATACCGATTTTCGGAGGTATTAAGGTATCCGAAAGCATAGTGAATATGTGGATTATTATGGCTGCGCTTGTCGCGGCGTCGATATGGCTCACTCACGGACTTAAGCGGAGAAATCCCTCAAAAAAAAACAGCTTGCGCTCGAAAAATTAATCGATATGCTCTACGGTATGGTAACGGACGTTATGGGAGAGAGGTATATGGGATTTGCGCCGTATATCGGGACACTGTTTTTGTTTTCCATTGTCGGAAGTCTGTCCGCGCTTACGGGTATGCGCCCGATAACGGCGGATTTAAGCGTTATTCTCGCGTGGACTGTAGTCACGTTTCTGTTAATTCAAGCAAACAATATAAAAAATCACGGCGTTTTCGGGTGGCTTAAATCATTTACCGAGCCTGTGCCGTTTATAACGCCGCTGAACATAATAAGCGAAATAGCAAATCCGGTAAGTATGACGTTTCGTCACTTCGGCAATATCGCGGCGGGGCTGGTTATAACCTCTTTGGTGTACGGCGGACTGGCGAGCCTGAGCGCGGCGGTATTTTCGCGGATACCGAATGATTTTTTTGCGTCGATACCGATTTTTCAGGTTGGATTGCCGGCTGTGCTGTCGGTATATTTCGATTTGTTCACAAGCTTTTTGCAGACGTATATTATATGTATGCTGACAATGGTATTTGTGCAGGGCGCGGGAGAATAGATAAAAACAAAAAAGGAGATAAAAATTATGGAAAGAGCAATAGTTTTGGCGGCATCGGCAATAGGCGCGGGATTGGCGATGATAGCGGGCGTCGGACCCGGTATAGGACAGGGATTCGCGGCGGGTAAGGCGGCGGAGGCAGTCGGCAGACAGCCCGAGGCAAGGGGCGCGGTCACCTCCACAATGCTGTTTGGCTGTGCGGTGGCGGAATCTACCGGTATTTACGGACTTGTCGTGGCGCTTATACTGCTGTTTGCAAATCCGCTGGTCGGACTTCTTTAAATCTCGGAAAGGATTGACGGAAATGGAGGAATATTTACCGTTTGTGTCCATTGACATATGGACAATGATTTTCACATGGGCAAACCTTATCATTCTGTTTTTGCTTTTAAAAAAATTTCTCTTTAAGCCTGTAAATAAAATGCTTGCCGAGCGCGCCGCGGAAATAGAGGACTCATATAAAGCCGCCGGCATTGCGGAAAGTAAAGCGGAGAATATGAAAGCCGAATATGAGGGAAAGCTCCTATCGGCAAAAGCCGAGGCGGACGGAATAATAAAAACAGCTCTGGAAACGGCTGACAGACGCTCGGACAGCATTGTGACCGAGGCGTCGGACAAGGCAAGGCATATAATGGAAAAATCGCGGAAACAGGCAGAACGCGATAAGAAAAACGCAGTAAACGAGGCGAGAGCCGACATTGCAAAAATGGCTGCGGACATTGCGGAAAAGCTTATCGGCAAGAGATTTGGCGAAGATGACGATGAAAAATTGATTTCCGATTTGATAGACAGAATTTAGGTGACAAGTATGGCGAAAAAATACGGCGCGGCGCTGTATTCTCTTGCAAAGGAGGAGGGCGCGGCGGAGGATATAATGCGCGATATGAAAAGCGTGACGGCGCTTTTTGAAAAAAACAGCGGTTATGTAAAAATACTTGATTCGCCGCGAATTAAAAAAGGCGAGATAACGGATATTCTCACTCACGATTTTGGCGGCAGAGTACACATATACACGCTGAATTTTCTGAGGCTCCTTTGCGAAAAGAGAATGGCGCACCGCATTGACGAATGTTTTAAGGAATACGAAAGACGCTATAACGCGGATAACAATATAAGGATTGTGAAGGTCACCACCGCAAAGCCTTTGAGCAAGCCAAACGAAGATAAGCTGACAAAAAAACTCGAGAGGAAAACAGGCGGAAGGGTCGTGCTGAAAAAACGCATAGATGAAAAATGCTTGGGCGGTATTATAATAGAAACCGACGGTGTTCGTATTGATATGGGCATAAAAACAGAATTGGAAAATCTGAAAAAAGAGCTGATTCAAAATTGACATAGGAGCAAAAAATGCAGGATTTAACCAAGATTATAAAGGACCGTATAAAGAATTACGAAAGCGTTATAACCGAAACGGAAACGGGATACATCATAGAGGTTGGCGACGGAATCGCCCGCATACACGGTCTTGCGAATTGTATGGCGGGAGAGCTTATCGAGATTGAGGGCGGCATAATGTCAATGGCGCTCAATCTTGAGGAGGATAACGTCAGCGTTGTAATTCTCGGCAGTGACGCCGAAATAAAGGAGGGTATGACGGCAAAGCGCACGGGGCGCGAGGTTAATGTGCCGGTGGGATATAATTTACTCGGACGCGCTGTGGACGCGCTCGGAAATCCGATTGACTCTAAGGGCGATTTGGGCGCGGAGGAATACCGTCCCATAGAGATTGGAGCGTCGGGAATAATCGAGCGTAAATCCGTAAGCGTACCCTTACAGACGGGAATTAAAGCGATTGATTCTATGATACCTATAGGACGCGGACAGCGCGAGTTGATAATAGGCGACCGCCAAACGGGCAAAACCGCGATAGCGGTGGATACTATAATAAATCAGAAAAATTCGGGTGTGGTGTGCATTTATGTGGCAATAGGTCAAAAACGCTCCACTGTCGCGGCGATAGCGGACACGCTTGAAAGAGCCGGCGCAATGGATTACACAATTATAGTTTCCGCTACAGCCTCAGAGGCACCGGCGCTGCAATATGTCGCGCCGTACTCCGGCTGCGCCATGGGCGAATATTTTATGTATAACGGAAAGGACGCGCTTATAATATATGACGACCTGTCAAAGCACGCCGTAGCGTACAGAACTTTGTCGCTGCTTTTAAGGCGTCCGCCGGGACGCGAGGCATATCCGGGAGATGTATTCTATTTACATTCGCGCTTGCTTGAAAGAGCGGCGCGACTTTCGGACGATTTGGGCGGCGGCTCTCTTACCGCACTGCCGATAATAGAAACGCAGGCGGGCGATGTGTCGGCATATATACCAACCAATGTAATTTCAATTACCGACGGACAGATTTTTCTTGAAACGGAGCTTTTCCATTCGGGAATAATGCCGGCGGTAAATCCGGGCATAAGCGTGTCGCGCGTCGGCGGAAACGCTCAGATTAAGGCTATGAAAAAGGTCACGGGAAGTTTAAAGCTCGCATATTCGCAGTACCGCGAGCTGCAAGCGTTCGCGCAGTTCGGCTCCGATTTGGACAAGGATACAAAGGCGCGCCTTGCCAAAGGCGAGAGAATTGTGGAGATTTTAAAACAGGGCAGAAACGAGCCGGTAAGGGTTGAATTGCAGGTGGCTCTGATATACGCCGTAATAAACGATATGACAAAGGACATACCCGTTGATAAAATGCGAGACTTTGAAAGGGCGCTGTTTGAATATATTGAAAATAATTCATACGACATAATCGAGGAGATAAGCGAAAGCGGCAATTTAAGCGAAAATACGGAGCAAAAACTGCTTGACGCGATTAAGGAATGTAAAAAGAGATTTAAGGAGTAATTTTGTATGTCCGCGTCATCAATGAAGGTAATCAAAAACAGAATAAGGAGCATAAGCGCCACAATGCAGATAACAAAGGCAATGGAGCTTGTGGCGGCGTCAAAAATGCGCGCGGCAACGGAGAGGATAGAGCGGTGCAGACCGTATTTCAATATACTTCGTGAAACGATAGATGACATTGCAAAGGACAATAAGGATTTTTCGTCAGTATTCACGCGCGAAACGGAGGGCAGAGTGTGCCGCATTGTGATAGCCGGCGACAGAGGACTTGCCGGCGGATATAATCATAATCTGTTCGGCTCGCTTGACGTGCGTGAGGACGATATAATTTTTCCGATAGGCAAAAAGGCGGTCGAGCATTTTGGCGGCGCGGATATTTATACCGCCGATTACGCAAAGGCGGAGGATATACGTATTTCCGATTGCCGCCGTATCGGAGGTATGCTTGCCGAGGGGTATAAAAACGGCGATTTTTCAAGGCTCACTCTGTCATATACAGCCTTTGTGAACGCGCTTAAAAATGAGGTTAAAACGGTGAGCGTACTGCCGATAAGGTCGGAGGATACAAAATCCGGAATGAAAAACACAGCTTACAGCCTTATAATATATGAACCCGACGCCGAAACAGCATTTGAAAAAATCATACCTCATTATATTTCCGGTATGATATACGGAGCCGTATCCGAGGCGGTCGCGTCGGAAACAGCCGCAAGACGCAACGCGATGGAATCGGCAACGGATAATGCGTCCGAGATGATTGACTCTTTAAGCCTTGAATATAACAGAGCAAGGCAGGCAGCGATTACAAGGGAGCTTACGGAAATTATTGCGGGACGCGAAAAATAAGCTGCGCATCTTACCATTATTCGAGACTTGGAGTATATTTATACGCCGTCGTCTCTCATAACGGCAATCTGCTTGCTTCTTTTCCGCGTGATGGCACGGAGAATTTGTAAAGAGGTAAAGATATGAGCAATATAGGTAAAATAGTCCGTATAATAGGGCCGGTAATAGACATAAGGTTTGACGAGGATTCACTGCCAAATCTTTTAAATGCGATAGAAATTGAGTATGACGGCAAAAGGCTTGTTGCGGAGGTTATGCAGCACGTCGGGGATAATGTGGCAAGGTGTATTTCAATGGGTTCCACAGACGGACTTGCGCGCGGTATGGCGGCTGCGGACACCGGCGCGGGCATAAGCGTTCCGGTGGGTGATGAAACATTGGGCAGAATATTTAATGTTTTGGGTGAAACGGTTGATAATATGCCGCCGCCAAAAACAGCGGAAAAATGGTGCATACACCGCGAGCCGCCGTCATACGACAACCAGGACCCGACGACGGAAATACTTGAAACCGGCATAAAGGTGGTGGACCTTATCGCACCGTATTCAAAGGGCGGCAAAATAGGCTTGTTCGGCGGCGCGGGTGTGGGCAAAACGGTTCTTATAATGGAGCTTATAAACAATATTGCCAAGGAGCACGGCGGCATAAGCGTATTTGCGGGTGTAGGCGAGAGGACGCGCGAGGGCAACGACCTGTATAACGAAATGAAGGAATCGGGTGTTCTGGGCAAAACCGCGCTTGTGTACGGTCAGATGAACGAGCCGCCCGGAGCGAGAATGAGAGTCGCGCTTACCGGTCTTACAATGGCGGAATATTTCCGCGATAAACAGAATAGGGACGTGCTGCTTTTTATAGATAATATTTTCAGATTTACTCAGGCAGGCTCCGAGGTGTCGGCGCTTATCGGACGTATTCCGTCGGCTGTGGGTTATCAGCCTACGCTGTCAACGGAGATGGGAGCATTGCAGGAGAGAATAACCTCGACAAAGAACGGTTCAATCACTTCTATTCAAGCGGTATACGTGCCGGCGGACGACCTGACGGATCCGGCTCCGGCTGCCACTTTCGCTCATCTTGACGCTACAACCGTTCTGTCAAGGCGTATTTCATCGCTCGGAATTTATCCGGCGGTTGACCCTTTGGAATCCGCGTCGAGAATATTGTCGCCGGATATTGTCGGAAAGGAGCATTACGAAACAGCCGGAGCGGTTCAACGCATAATTCAGCGCTATACCGAATTGCAGGACATAATCGCGATTATGGGTATGGACGAGCTTAGCGATGAGGATAAAAATACCGTAAACAGGGCGAGAAAGGTGCAGAGATTTCTGTCGCAGCCTTTTTCCGTGGCGGAGCAATTTACCGGTATGCAGGGTAAGTATGTGCCTATAAAGGAAACTATCCGCGGGTTTAAGGAAATAATCGAGGGAAAGTGCGATGAAATCCCCGAATCCTGCTTTTTGTTTGTCGGAGGAATAGACGAGGTTTGGGAAAAATACGAAAAAAATGAGGCTGTAGGTTAAGCTATGAACACATTTCATTTACAGATAGTGACGCCGGACGGATTGATGTATGACGGGCAGGCGCAAAAAATAGTCGTGCGAACCACTGAGGGAGATGTTTGCATCCTCAGCGGACACGCGGACTACGTGACGCCCGCCGCGGCGGGGCAATCGCGAGTTACCGACGAAAACGGCACCGAAAAAACTGCGTGGTGCCAAGGCGGACTTTTAAGCGTAAAAAAGGGACTTACGCGCCTTGCGGCGGACGAGTTTGAATGGAAAATGCAGACAAAGCCCGACCGGTTTTCTTAGCGGCAAAAGGAACAGTGAAGGATAAGCATATTTTTCGCTGTTCCTTTTACTGTTTTTTTGTTGACATATTCCGAGGGTATAGGGTATAATGAATTAATGCAAGGAGGTAGGTATGGGTGCAAACAGAAAAATATTACAATGACTTAAATGCTTTACATATAAATACCGAGGAAAACAGAGCATATTACGAAATCTATTCCGATATGGAAAGTGCGAAAAAGGGAGAAAGCTCAAGAAAACAAAGCCTTAACGGCGAATGGGATTTTATGTACCGCAAATGCGCGGACGACATACCCGATGATTTTATAAACGGCAATACGGACGGCTTTGATAAAATTCCCGTCCCGTCCTGTTGGCAGACGCAGGGTTATGATTGCCACCAGTATACGAACACGCGCTATCCGTTTCCGTATAATCCGCCGTATGTGCCTTACGAAAACCCATGCGGCGCGTATGTCACTACCTTTGAAAGTGACAATAATTACAGAAAATATCTGAATTTTGAGGGCGTGGATTCCTGCTTTTATGTTTGGCTCAACGGCGAATTTGTCGGCTACAGTCAGGTGTCACATTCCACCTCCGAATTTGATATAACCGATAAGGTCAAAAAGGGAGAGAACACCTTGTGCGTTCTTGTTATGAAGTGGTGTGACGGCAGCTATCTCGAGGATCAGGACAAATTCAGAATGAGCGGCATTTTCAGAGATGTGTATATTTTAAACCGTCCCGAAAAGCATATACGCGATTACGAAATAAAAACGGATATAAGCGGAAAAATCACCGTGAAAACCGACTCGAATACCGATGTGCGCTTTATACTTGAAAGCGACGGCGGCGTGATATACAGAGGAGCTGATAAGGAAATAACTGTTAAAAATCCGATTTTATGGAACGCGGAAAATCCGTATCTTTACACATTGTATCTTATCACGGACGATGAGGTCATTCGTGAGAGGATAGGAATACGCGAAATAAAGATTGAAGACGGCGTTGTGCTTTTAAACAATAAACCCATAAAAATGAAAGGCGCGAACCGTCACGACAGCGATCCCGTGACGGGATATACCGTAAGCCGCGCCCAAGCCGAAACGGATTTAAAGCTGATGAAACGTCACAATATAAACGCGCTCCGCACAAGCCATTATCCCAACGCGCCGTGGCTTACACAGCTTTGCGATGAATACGGATTTTATGTAATAGCCGAGTCCGATGTCGAGATACACGGCACAGCGGCGATTTACGGCGGTTCTCAGGCGGAAACCTTCGGATTGCTTGCCTGCGATCCCGCGTGGGGCGAGGCTATACTTGACAGAGTGCAAAGAAATGTTATCCGCGATAAGAACAGACCGTGCGTGTGCATATGGTCGCTCGGCAATGAGGGCGGCTACGGAGTGAATTTTGAAAACGCGGGAAGATGGGTAAAGGAATATGACCCGTCGCGCCTTACGCATTATGAGAGCAGTATGTGGCAAACGGAGGGACACAAAAACGATTTGTCGATGCTTGACGTTGAAAGCACTATGTACGCCGATTACGAATGGATTGACAGCTATTTTGAAAATCCGTCGGAGAAGGTATGGCGCAGAGTAAGCGGAGGCAAGGGAAACGAGTACGGCGGCGCGGGCGAATGGATTAATCTTTCCGAAAGCGATTTGCCCTCGGAAGAAAAGGAGCGCCTTGCCGCGGTAAAGCCGTATATGCAGTGCGAGTTTATGCACGCTATGGGCAACGGTCCCGGAGGAATAAAGGAATATATTGACAGAATGTACCGATACGACGGATTTTTCGGCGCGTTCGCGTGGGAGTGGTGCGATCACGCCGTTGATATGGGCGGCGGCAAATATTATTACGGCGGCGATTTCGGCGAGTACCCGCACGACGGCAATTTCTGCGTGGACGGACTTGTATATCCCGACAGACGTCCTCATACGGGACTTCTCGAATATAAGCAGGCTGTAAAGCCGTTCGCGGTGAAAGCGTACAGCAATATTATGGTTGTGGAAAACAGATACGATTTTTCATTTCTTTCCGATAAGCTGTATTTTGAGGTGAACGGCGCCGAAATGCAATTCGATGTTCCGCCGAGAGGAAAGAAAAGCTTTCCGCGTCCCGAGGGCGATGTTATAATGATTAAGGCGTACCTGAAAAATAATGAGCGCTGGGCGGATAAAGGCTATGAAGTGGGATTTGAGCAGCTTATAATAAAAGATACGGTGCCAAAGCTTGAAGAGATAACCGAGTCGGGCGATATAAGCGTTTTTGAGCGCGGAAGAGATATAATAATTTCCGGAAATGATTTTGAATACGTGTTTGACAAGGCGGCGGGAAATTTCCGCGCGTTAAAAAGGAACAAGAACGCCGTAAAAAGACCCGTTGAGTGGAATGTATGGCGCGCTCCGACCGATAATGACAGAAATATCCGCGGCGAATGGGAGAGCGCCGGTTATAACCGCGAGGAAAGCTACGTTTATGACTGCGCCCTTGAGAGCGGTGACGGCGTAGTGATTATAAAATGCCGCAGCGCGCTTATTCCCGCAGCTCAGAGAAAAACTCTTGACATTGAGGCGGATTGGACGTTGTATGCCGACGGCACGATAGATATGAGCGCTCATATTGAGGTAGGCGAAAATCTTCCGATGCTGCCCCGATTCGGACTCAGATTTTTCACAACGGGCGCCGATGTGACCTATTACGGATTCGGACCGCACGAAAGCTACAGCGATAAGCATTTATGCTCTTATATCGATGAGTTTACCGCGAAAGTTTCCGATATGTATGAGGATTACATAAAGCCGCAGGAAAACGGAAGTCACTTCGGAGTGAGATATGTTGAAACGGAAAGACTAAAAATAAGCTCGGATATTCCGTTTTCGTTCAGCGCGCTTGAATACACACAGGAGGAGCTGACGAAAAAAGCGCATAATTTTGAGCTTGAAAAATGCGCGGATACCGTTTTATGCGTTGATTATAAGCAAAACGGCATAGGACAAAACAGCTGCGGACCGCTCGCGCGCAAGGAATACAGATTTGATGAAAGAGAGTTTGACTTTAAGCTCAGAATAGAGGTAAAATAAAAAATGAGGCTGCTGACGGGTAGTAAAAAGATAACCCGCCGGCAGCCGTTTAATTTATCTTACCATTTCATCTTGATGTCCCGTAGCCTTGTGCGATTTGATAACGCTTTCGATTTCCTCTATGCTGCTTGCGGACATATCGCCGAGAACGGTGTTCTTTACAGCCGAAAGAGCGTTTCCTATTTCAATCGCCCTTTCCGGAGTGCCGTGCTTTATAAGACCGTAAAGCACGCCCGCAAGGTACGCGTCGCCGGAGCCTATTCTGTCGATAACCTCGATATTGTTGTAAGGCTCCTCCTCATAGAATTTGCCCTCGAACAGCATTTTTGAGTTGAAATTGTGATGCGTGGGACTTACAACCTCGCGTCTGGTAGTCGCGATAAGCGAGCAGCCGTAATCGTTTGCATATCCCTGCATAATCTCTTCAAGAGTACCCGTGCGCTGCAACATTCTGCGCGAGGTTTCCTCCGACACGAACAGAAAATCAACATACGGGAAAATCGCCTCAACGACTTTTTTTGCCTCCTCCTCGCTCCATAGAGCGGCGCGGTAGTTTACGTCAAAGGAAATATACGCGCCCGCCTCTTTGAATTTCTTTATCATACCGAGAGAATTTTCTTTAAGGTGCGGGTCAAGCGCGAGAGTGATGCTTGAAATATGGAAAATCTTTGTTTTGCCGTAAATATCCTCGGGAAGTTCGTTGAGCGATAACGAACAAAAGCTTGATCTTGCTCTGTCGTATATAACAGAGGATTTTCTCGGATAAGCGCCGCTTTCGTAATAGTAAATTCCGAGACGCTTTTCGGGAGAGTGGTCGTAAATTATGTAATCGTCCGATACGTTTCCGTAACGTATCTTGTTGCGGATAAAGTGACCCATTTTGTTTTCGGGCAGCTTTGTCACAATGGCTGAGCGCAGACCGAGCATCGCCGCGCCGGATACCACGTTTAGCTCACTGCCGCCGGCATTCTTGTCAAAGGTTTCGCTTTGCGAAATCTTCTCCTTGTCGGGCGGTGAAAGTCTTAACATTACTTCGCCCAGACCGATAAGGTCATAATCGGTGTTTTCTTTGAATTTCATAATTATCCCTCCGTTCGATTTTTATAGTTCTATTATACAATAAAAATGGGTAATTAGTCAATATTTATTGTAAAAAATTAATAAATATGATACAATTAAATATGATACAAACATAAACAAAAAAGAGCGCGTGAAAATGAAGGACAGTAATTGCGAATATTGTATGAATTACAGCTATGACGAGGAATATGAATGTTATATGTGCGCCGTGAATCTTGACGAGGACGAAATGTTCAGATTTATGAGCGGACATAACGGTAATTGCCCGTATTTCAGAATGGGCGATGATTATACGATAGTGAGGAAACAAAACTGATATGGACAGGACGATACTTCATTGCGACTGCAATGGCTTTTACGCGTCGGTGGAATGTGTATTAAATCCCGAATTGAGGAATGTGCCGATGGCTGTCGGCGGTGACGAGGAAAGCCGTCACGGAATAATACTGGCAAAAAATGAAAAGGCGAAAAAATTTAATATTCAGACCGCTGAAACCATATGGCAGGCGAAAAAGAAGTGTCCCGACCTTGTGATAGTCAGTCCGCACCACGATTTGTATCATAAATATTCCAAGCAGGTAATGGATATTTACAAGCGGTATACCGATTACGTGGAACCGTTCGGACTTGACGAGGCGTGGCTTGACGTTACCGGCAGCAAAAGACTTTTCGGCGACGGGGTGACCATAGCCGATACGCTCCGAAAAACGGTAAAAGAGGAAACGGGACTTACAATTTCCGTGGGCGTGTCATTCTGCAAGGTGTTCGCAAAGCTCGGCAGCGATTATAAAAAACCCGACGCGACTACGGTATTTTCAAAGGATAATTGGCGCGAGTTTATATATCCTCTGTCCGTGCGCGATTTGCTTTACGTCGGACGCAGGACGGGAGATGAGCTTGAAAAACTGGGCGTGAAAACGATAGGAGAGCTTGCCGCGTTTGACGAGAAAACGCTCGTTTCGCATTTGGGAAAGGCGGGTGCTATGCTCCGCCGCTACGCCAACGGATTGGATAATGACAGGGTAAAGTCAATCTATGAAAAAGAGGAAATTAAGTCAATAGGCAACGGAATCACGTTCAGCCAGGACCTTTTGGGCGAGGGCGAGGTGCGCGGCGGAATATACGCGCTGTCCGACAGCATAGCGGCGAGAATGAGGAGAAAAAAACTGAAATGCACAACGGTGCAGGTGATGATAAAAGACCCGCAGTTTAAGACGATAAGCCGTCAGAGAAAGCTGGATTATCCCACGTACACCTCGCGTGATATACGCGAGGCGGCAATGGACATTGTGCGTAAATCGTGGAATTTTAAGCTGCCGATACGAATGATGTCGGTAACGGGTATGAATCTTATAGGCGAGGACGATATTTATGAGCAGGTGAGCCTGTTTGAAGAGAGCAGAGAACAGGGAAAAAAGGTTGAAAGGTTTGAAAAAACCGTGGACAGCCTAAAAAGTCGTTTCGGCGACTCGGTATATCTCGGCGGAGATATAAAAAAGTATGAGAAAAATATAAAGAAAAAATAATACAAAAAAGAGGCTCGCGCCTCTTTTTTAATAAAATAACTATTGTTATTTTATCATAAAATTACCTCGCTGTCAACAAAAATACACAAAAATAGTATAATATATTAAAAAATGACGTTAAAGCACCATATACAGTGGTTTGTTTTGTAAAAAACCACAACAGGTATTTTTATAAATAGTGTTGACTTTTCGCCGTTTAAGTGTTACTATATAGTAGAGGTTAGCAATGACTAACCAATTAATGGTATAACGGTTAGATATTGCTAAGTATTTGTAATTATGTATTACAAAGAATAAACATAACGACAAAACAGGAGGAGATTATATGCATAGCGAACAAAGAGAAGAATGGGCAGGATTTGTTGCCGGAAAGTGGACAAAATCCGTAGATGTTCGTGATTTTATTCAGAAGAATTACACACCGTATGAAGGCAATGGTGATTTCCTTGCTCCGGCGACCGATGCCACAAAGAAATTGTGGGATATGGTAATGGAGCTTTCAAAAAAAGAGCGCGAGGCGGGCGGAGTGCTTGATATGGATACAAAGACAGTATCGACGATAACGTCGCATGCCGCGGGATACCTCGATAAGAATCTTGAACAGATTGTCGGCTTTCAGACCGATAAGCCGTTTAAGCGTTCACTCCAGCCATTCGGCGGTATAAGAATGGCTCAGAATGCGTGCCGTCAGAACGGCTACGAGGTGGATCCGGAGGTTGTCAATATATTCACAAAGTACAGAAAAACGCATAACCAGGGTGTTTTTGACGTGTACACACCGGCGATGAAGGCGGCAAGACATGCCGCAATCATAACGGGACTTCCCGACGCTTACGGACGCGGAAGAATTATCGGCGACTACAGACGCGTGGCGCTGTACGGCGTTGACTTTCTTATAGAGGATAAAAAGAAACAGCTTGAAACCTCACTTGTAAGAATGACTTCAAAGAATATAAGACTTCGCGAGGAGCTTGCGGAGCAGCTGCGCGCGCTTGACGAGCTTAAGGAGCTTGGAAATATTTACGGCTGCGACATTTCAAAACCGGCAAGGAACGCCAAAGAGGCGGTGCAATGGCTGTATTTCGGCTATCTTGCCGCCGTCAAGGAGCAGAACGGCGCGGCGATGAGCCTGGGAAGAACATCGACATTCCTTGATATTTATATCGAGCGCGATATTGCAAACGGCGTTATAACAGAGGAGGAGGCGCAGGAATATATAGACCATTTCATTATGAAACTGCGTCTTGTGAAGTTTGCGAGAACACCCGACTATAATGAATTGTTCTCGGGCGACCCGACGTGGGTGACAGAGTCAATCGGCGGCATCGGCATTGACGGCAGACCGCTTGTTACAAAAAGCTCGTTCAGATACCTGCATACGCTCGATAATCTCGGCACGGCTCCCGAACCGAATATGACGGTGCTGTGGTCCGTAAGACTTCCCAAAGCGTTCAAGGAATTTTGCGCCGAGATGTCAATCAAGACGTCCTCAATCCAATATGAAAACGATGACCTTATGCGCGTTACTCACGGCGACGATTACGCTATCGCGTGCTGCGTATCGTCGATGCGCGTAGGCAAGGAAATGCAGTTCTTCGGCGCGAGAGCAAATCTTGCAAAGTGCCTGCTTTACGCGATAAACGGCGGCGTTGACGAAAGACTCGGCACACAGGTAGGCCCGAGATACCGCGCGGTTGAGGGTGATTATCTTGATTATGACGACGTTATGCAGAAGTATGACGATATGATGGAATGGCTTGCGGGTCTTTATGTGAACACTCTTAACGTAATTCACTATATGCACGATAAATACTGCTACGAAAAACTCCAGATGGCTCTTCACGACAGGGAGGTAAAGAGATACTTTGCGACCGGTATCGCGGGACTTTCGGTTGTTGCCGATTCGCTGAGCGCGATTAAGTACGCAAAGGTTAAGTGCATAAGAAACGAGGCAGGCGTAGTCGTTGATTATGAGGTAGAGGGTGATTTCCCGAAATACGGAAACAACGATGACAGAGTTGACTCAATCGCGGCTAAGATTGTGGAAACCTTTATGGATAAGATAAGAAAGCACCACACCTACCGCGACAGTATTCCCACAATGTCGATTCTCACAATCACATCGAACGTGGTATACGGCAAAAAGACGGGCAACACGCCCGACGGAAGAAAAGCCGGAGTGCCGCTTGCACCGGGCGCGAACCCGATGCACGGACGCGACACACACGGCGCTGTAGCGTCGCTTTCATCGGTGGCAAAGCTGCCGTTTAAGGACGCGCAGGACGGTATTTCAAATACGTTCTCGATTATTCCGGGCGCACTCGGCAAGGACGACAGAGTATTTATGGGCGACCTTGCGGTTGACCTTGACGACGGCTGCTGCGAGGACAACATTAACTAAATTAAGGAGGAGATTATTATGGCAACACAACAGGTAGAAAATTTGGTAAATTTATTGGACGGCTACGCTGAAAAGGGCGGACACCACCTAAATGTAAACGTATTTACGAGAGAAACTCTTTTGGACGCTCAAAAGCATCCGGAAAAATATCCGCAGCTTACGGTGAGAGTGTCGGGATACGCGGTAAACTTTATTAAGCTTACAAAGGAACAGCAGGACGACGTTATAAGCCGTACATTCCACGACAGAATATGATAGGGCATATTCATTCGATTGAATCATTCGGCACCGTGGACGGCCCGGGGATAAGACTTACGGTCTTTTTCAAGGGCTGTCCTATGAGGTGCCTCTACTGCCACAATCCCGACACCTGGGATATGTCCGGCGGCACCGATATGACCGCGGAGGAAATTCTTGACGAGTACGAAAAGGGCGCGGTGTTTTACAAAAACGGCGGAATAACCGCCACGGGCGGCGAGCCGCTTATGCAGATTGAATTTCTCACCGAGCTTTTCACGAAAGCCAAGAAACGCGGAATACACACCTGCCTGGACACCTCGGGAATATTATTTTCCGCCGACAGGCTTGACGAGTTTGACGCGCTGACCGAGGTTTGCGACCTTGTTATGCTCGATATTAAGCATATAGACGATGAGGAGCACCGCAAGCTGACGGGACATTCAAATAAGCGTGTGCTGAATTATCTTGACTATCTCGCAAGTAAAAATAAAACCGTGTGGATACGTCACGTAATTGTTCCGGGCATCACTCTTGACGACGCTTATCTTGCGCGTCTGGGCGGGTATATAGGCGGATACCGCAATATAAAGGCGCTTGACGTTCTGCCGTATCACTCTATGGCAAAGCCGAAGTACAGTGAATTGGGAATGAAATATCCGCTCGGCGACACTCCGGACGCGACTAAGGACGAGGCGGTACACGCGCGAAATGTTATAATTGAAAATATGAAAAAGATAAGAAAACAGGGCTGAATATATGAACAGCCCTGTTTTTGTGATGTTTTACTTTAGAATTTTAACCATTGCGATATGCGGACAGCCCTCGTCGGTATATTCCTCGCCGTAGGGCGCGTAGCCGAGGCGCTTATAAAATTCGGCAACGCGCGTTTGAGCGGACAGCTCGATTTTTTCACAGCAAAGCTCGCGCGCCTTTTTTTCAAGCACAGCGATTACAAGACTGCCGAGCGATTTGCCGCGGTATTCGCTCAAAACAGCCACGCGTCCGATTTTCATACAGCCGCCTTGGCTCCAAAACAGTCTGCCCGTCGCCGTGCGCCTGTTTTTTACGAAGATGACAACGTGAAAGGCGTCCTTGTCCGTATCGTTAAATTCATTTTTAAACCCTTGCTCTTCTATAAAAACCTGTTTGCGTATTTCAACAGCGTCCGGGCAATTTTCAAGTCCTTTTGTCAGTTTATATCTCATAATGCTCACTCCCGTTTGATTTACTGCATAAGTATGCAAAGCAGCTCTTCAAAATTATCGGCGATATAATCCGCGCCGGCTTTTTCAAGCTCGCCGTCCTCGCTGTAGCCGAAACGAACTCCGCAGGAGGCAACCGAGCATTTTTTCGCCCCGATTATATCGTGCTTTCTGTCGCCTACCATAATAACGCTTTCGCGGCGACAGCCGAGTTTTTCAATGGCGTACTCGATAACCTCGTTTTTGTCGTTGCGCGTGCCGTCAAGCTCAGAGCCGCATATGAGCTTAAAGTACGGGCGCAGTCTGTACTTTGCCATAATTCTGTCCGCGAATACCTTAGGCTTTGACGTTGCCAAAACGAGAATATGACCGTTATCCGTAAGCGTTTGCAGCATATCGTAAACGCCGTCGTAAACCCTGTTTTCAAATAAGCCTATTTTTGAAAATCTTTCGCGGTATTTATCCACAGCCTTGAGAGCCTTTTCCTCGTCAAAGCCGTAGTATTCGCTAAACGACCATATTAGCGGCGGACCTATAAAGCGCATAAGCTTAGCGTCGTCCGTTTCGGTAATGCCGAAACTCTCCAAAGAATACTTGACGCAGCTTGTAATGCCCTCCTTCGGGTCGGTAATGGTTCCGTCCAAATCAAAAAATATATATTTATATCGCATAATATTCTCCCATAGCCTGTGTTATCACATACTTTGCTTAGGCATTATACCATATATAATCGTTTTTAACAATAAAATATGTGTAAATTTTTGATAAAGTTGAAATTAATGCTTTTCATTCCTGAAATTGTGTGTTATAATATAAACGTATAGTTTGAGATATTAGGATTCAAACGTACCAAAGGAAAATGTGAAGTATCGGTATTGGAGGTGCGCGTATATGTCAGAGGGAAACGAAAAACAATTATTGAGTAAAATAGAATACCTTGAAGAAGAACTGAAAAAAGAAAAATCCTTTGATAAGCTTACGGGACTGTATAACAGGGATACTTTTATTGAAAGCGTCAGAAACAGATTTGCCAAATATCCTGATAAGAAGTATGTTATAGTATGTTTGGACGTGGAAAAATTCAAATTCATAAACGACAGATTCGGCTTTGTGGAGGGCGACCGGCTTTTGATTTATATAGGACAAAAGCTGCAGGAGAGAGCCGAGAAGTATAATCTTGCGGTAAGCCGCCTTTCGTCGGATATATTTGCGTTTCTCGACGAGGAAGAAAATATAGACCCCGAGCCGTTCGGCGCGGAGGTTCAAGGCTGGGTAAAAAATTACCCGTTGGGTATAGATATAAAAATTGTAGTCGGCATTTATCACGTTGAGGCTCAAAATATACCCGTAAGGCTTATGTGCGACAGAGCCAAGGTTGCCATAGACACGGTTAAAAACAATTATATGGTAAACGTCGCGGAGTATAATAAAAACGTGCGCGATTATATGTTCTCGCAGTATGAGCTTTTGAACGACGCCGAGCGCGCTTTTGAAAATCACGAATTTAAGGTTTATCTTCAGCCTAAGTTTGACATACGGACGAATAAGGTTGTGGGCGCGGAAAGCCTTGTAAGATGGGAGCACCCTAAAAAGGGATTGATATTCCCGAAGGACTTCATACCTCTTTTTGAGCAGAATATGCTTATAACAAAGCTCGATGAGTACATATGGGAGGAAACCTGCCGTCTTATACGCACATGGATAGACAAGGGATACAGCGCTGTTCCCGTGTCGGTAAATGTATCGAGGCTTGATATTTACTCGCTTGAAATATCAAATAAATTTGTTGTTTTTACCGATAAATATAAGATAAAAAGAAATTTTATTGAAATAGAAATAACCGAAAGCGCGTTTACGAATGACGAAGAAAAGATTATTAAGGTTGTTGACGAGCTGCGCAATCTCGGATTCAAGGTGCTTTTGGACGATTTCGGCAGCGGATATTCATCGCTTAATATATTAAAGGACATTAACGTCGATGTGTTAAAGATAGACACGCGTTTCCTTGAACCCGGACCGAGCGATAACAATAAGGGTAAGGAAATACTGGAGTCTGTTATCCGAATGGCGAAATGGATAGGCTTGCAGACTATCGCCGAGGGAGTGGAAACCGAGGCTCAGAAAAAGTTTTTGATGGATTTGGGCTGCTATTACGCTCAGGGATTTTTCTTCTCAAAGCCCATATCAAGCGAAAAGTTTGAGGAAATTATAAAGAATTCGGATAATGTAATGACAGACGAGCTGCGTATGTCGTATGAGAATACGATAGCGATAGAGGAGCTGTTCCATTCCGATTTTATGACCGAAAATCTTCTTAATAATATACTTGGCGGCGTGGCAATTTACGCCTTTGACGGAAAAGAAGACGTGCAGCTGATGAAAGCCAACGAGTATTATTATGATTTGACGAGAAATCATATGCCGAAAACGGAAGAAAAGATGACGAGAGTGCTTGACAGCATTCACCCTGACGATGTAAAAAAGGTGCTCAAAGCATTTAAGCAGGCAAAGAAATCCGGTGTGCGCGGCGCGGCTGTTCAGGTGAGAAATGTGCGCCGAAATAAGCAGATATGGCTTACGGTCAGAATGTTTTTCCTTGCGGAAAGAGAAGGATATGAAATGTATTACGCGTCCGTATCCGATTCAACCGAGCAGATGAGAATAATGGAAGAGCTGAATATGTCAAGACTGAGCTTTGAAACCGCGCTTGACTTGATTGAGGCGGTAGTGCTTGAATATGACTTTAAAACCGGAGTTTTATCGACAAAAACAAAGGCGCACCGCGCTCAGGATTATATTTTGGGCAAGGACGTTGAAAACGCGGCTGAAACGCTGCTTAATGACCATATTGTCCACCCCGGCTCAATAGTCGCATTTGAAAATATGTGCGCCGATATTCAGACTAATAAAGAGCCTGTTACCTGCATTTTGGATTTAAAGCATACCGATAATGTATATAAGCGCTGTAAGGTTACCGCAAAACCTGTATATATTGACGGAAAATTGGTTAAAGCTATAGCCGTGATAAAAAGCACGGGTCAAATAGTAAACTGACGGGAGAAAAATCGATGTATATAGGAATAGATTTGGGCGGCACAAATATCGCGGCGGGCTGCGTCGGCGAGGACGGCAAAATACTTTCAAAGAGCAGTATGCCGACCCTAAGAGGCAGGAGCTATGAGGAAATAGTTAAGGATATGGCGACGCTTAGCGAGCGCATCACGCGCGAGGCGGGACACGGTATGCGTGATATTAAAGCGATAGGCATAGGAAGTCCGGGTACGGTGGACAGCGAAAACGGAGTTGTTGTATACGCGGGCAATCTGCGTTTTAAAAAAGCGCCCATTGCCGCCGAGATAAAAAAGTATTTTGATTTGCCGGTATATATGGAAAACGACGCCAACGCGGCGGCATACGGCGAGTATATCGTCTGCGGACACGATGCCGACAGCTTTGTGTTTATAACTCTCGGCACCGGAGTGGGCGGCGGTATCATTATAAATAAGAAGATTTACCGCGGATTTAACAGCGCCGGAGCCGAAATAGGTCATATTTGTATGGAAATGAACGGTATAAAATGCACCTGCGGCAGACGCGGCTGCTTTGAGCGATACGCGTCGGTCACCGCGCTTAAGGAGCAAACCTCCGAGATGATGAAAAAATATCCCGATTCGGCGATGAACGAATGGGTAAGAAGAAAGGGTCACGTAAGCGGCAGAACGGCGTTTGAGTGCGCGAAAGCGGGAGATAAGGCGGCTATAGAGGTCAAAAACAACTATATCCGATATATCGCCGAGGGAATCACAAATATAGTAAATATATTTCAGCCGGAAATACTTGTTATAGGCGGCGGAATAAGCAAAGAGGGCAATGTTCTGCTCGAACCGATTAAGGAATTTGTGTATAAATACGATTTTAATAAATTTATGCCGAAAACCGATATAAGAATAGCAAAGCTGTTTAACGACGCGGGCATTGTCGGCGCGGCAATGGCAGCTAAAAGCAATATTGAAAGGCACTGACGTGTCTTTCTTTTTTGTTATTTTTATCGAGTTTACCTCTTTCGACAAGCTCCGCATTGTTGCATTGATGTTAAGGGTATGTTATTTTTGCAAGTCAACCCTTAAAAAAGCGGACAACTTGTGTTATAATATACAGTTGTAACAGATTTTTATATATTTCGTATTATAACATATGAGAATATATTATAATGCGAGGTGTTAAAAGTGGGCAAACTTATTATAGAGGGCGGCGAAAAAATAAGCGGCGAGATACGCGTACAAGGCGCTAAGAACGCGGTGCTGCCCATTTTGGCTGCCACGGTGATGGCGGACGGAATAAGCGTCATAAAAAACTGCCCGTGCCTGAGAGATGTGGATAAAACAGACCTTGTGCTTGAAAGGCTGGGCTGCAAGGTAAAGCGCGAATCGGACACCGTTACGGTTGACACGCGCGGAATGTGTGATTGCAGGATATGCGAGGATCTTATGCGTGAAATGAGGTCGTCAATAGTATTTCTCGGTGCGATAATTTCACGGTGCAAAAAGGCGGTGGTCAGTATGCCGGGCGGCTGCCCGATAGGCTTGCGCCCGATAGACCTTCATCTGAAGGCGCTGCGTGCTCTCGGCGTTGAAATTCAAGAGGAACACGGCTACATAAAATGCGAGGCTGCCGAAATTACCGGCGGCGGCATACATCTTGATTTTCCGAGCGTGGGTGCCACCGAAAACGCAATGCTTGCGGCGGTGTGCGCAAACGGAACCACCACCATTTCCAACGCGGCGCGCGAGCCGGAAATAGTGGATTTGGGTAATTTCCTTAATAAAATGGGCGCGAAGGTGCGGGGTGCCGGCTCAAGCATAATAACCATAGACGGCGTGGAAAAGCTCCGCGGCGCGGAATACACGATAATGCCCGACCGCATAGTCGCCGCGACCTATCTTGCGGCATCGGCAATAACGGGCGGCGAGATGTGCCTCAGCAGCGTAAATCCTCAGGATATGCGCGCGATGCTCTATGTCCTCACCGAAATGGGCGCGAAAATCAAATGCGAAAAAAACAGGATAATCCAGACCGCGCCGAAAAGGCTTAAAAGTGTACATACAATAAGAACAATGCCGTATCCGGGATTTCCCACGGATATACAGTCTCCTTTTATGTCGCTTGCGTCAATGGCAAAGGGAACAAGTGTTTTTATTGAAAATATATTTGAAAACAGATTTCAACACGTTGACGAGCTTACAAGAATGGGCGCGGACATAAAGGTTGAAGGCAGGAGCGCGGTTGTGCGCGGAGTAAAGGAACTTCAGGGCGCCAATGTGGTCGCGAGGGAACTGCGCGGCGGCGCGGCGCTTGTAGTCGCGGCGCTTGCCGCAAACGGGATAACTACCGTAAGCGGCACGGAGTTTATAGACAGAGGCTATGAAAGTATAGAAAAATATCTTCTTAAATGCGGCGCTAATATAAGACGGGAATGATAATATGGACGAAAAGAAGAGTAACATACGCCTTGTGAAAACAGGCGGCAGAAAGGTTACAAGGACCACAACTGAATACAATCCAAGCACTGCGGACAAAAAAAACTCCGCCTCGCAAAGCAGGAAAACTCCTGCACGCAATGAGGGACGCGAGCTTAGCGAGCTTGAAAAAAAGGTGAGATACCAGAAGAAACAAAAGGAGCAGAGGCTGAAACTTCAAAGACGCCGCGCGTTGGCGACACTTATTTTAGCCGTTCTGCTTGTGCTTGTTCTGATGTTTTTAACACCCATATTCAATATACGCAGTGTGACCGTCGAGGGAAACAGACTTGTCAGCGCGGAGCAATTTCAGGAAAAGCTGCAGCCTCTTGTGGGCGAGAATCTTTTCCGTTCCGGAGGAGGAAAAATAAGAAAACTTCTTAAAGAAATTCCTTATATAGACGAGGTAGAGGTTCAAAAAAAGATATTTCCGCCGTCCGTCAAGGTTATTGTGACGGAATATACTCCGGCGGCGCTTATAAAGACGGAGAACAACACTCTTTTGACAAATGCCGGACTCAGAGTGCTTTCCGAGGACGGCAGCGCACCCGAGCCGGTGCCCGTGATAACGGGATTTTCCGTGAGCGGTTACTCTCTCGGCGAAATCCTTGAAACGGACGAATCCGAAAAGAAAGATATTGTGATTACCGTTCTCGAAACCTTGGAAAACGCGGAAATATTAGATGAAATTATAGAAATAGACGTAAACGATATAACGGATATAACTATGAATTACGATAACCGCATCACCGTTCTTTGCGGTACGCAGCTTGATTTGGAGCGTAAATTAAGGCTTTTCAAGGAGGCGATGAGGAGCAACAGCCTTGCCGAAAACGCGCGCGGAACAATGGATTTAAGCGAAACCGGTCAGGCGACATATACGCCGTAAAAGAAAAATTGCACAAAAAAATATCGAAAAATGCAAATAATATTGTTTACAATTATTCGCCGTTTTAAAAATTTGTTGGAAAAAACTATTGAATAAGTTGAAAAAACATAGTAAAATAATATATATGCGGAGAATTCCCGATGAGTTTTACGGGGAGGAACTACGAAGGAGGATAATATAGATGAGTGGTATGCCTATTGATTTGGAAGAAAACACAACAATAGACGGCGCAAGAATTAAGGTCATCGGTGTCGGCGGCGGCGGAAACAACGCTGTGGACCGTATGATTGAGGCGGGAGTTACAAAGGCTGAGTTTATCTGCGTTAATACAGACGCGCAGCAGCTTTCCAATGTAAAGGCTCCTACGGTTTTGCAGATTGGTGCAAAGCTGACCAACGGACTTGGCGCCGGAGCTAAGCCTGACATCGGAAGACAGGCGGCTGAGGAAACAAAAGACGAAATCAAAAATCTTGTAAAGGACACCGAAATGGTATTCGTAACCGCCGGAATGGGCGGCGGAACGGGAACGGGAGCCGCGCCGATAATCGCCGAGGCTGCTAAATCTTTGGGTGTTTTGACGGTTGCTGTTGTAACAAAGCCGTTCTTCTTTGAGGGACCTCAAAGAATGAGAAATGCGGAAGAGGGTATAAAGAACCTTGCGGAAAAGGTTGATGCCATTGTTACAATACCGAACGATTTGCTTTTAAAGATTGCCGATAAGAAAGTAACAATTAAGGATTCCTTTAAGCTTGCCGACGACGTACTTCGTCAAGGCGTGCAGGGAATTATAGAAGTAATCACACAGCGCGGTATTATGAACTGCGACTTCGCCGATGTAAGAACAATTATGAAGGACAGCGGCGTTGCTCATATGGGCATCGGTATCGGCAAAGGCGAGAATGCGGCTCAGGACGCTGTTCGCGCGGCTATCGAAAGTCCGTTGCTTGAAACAAGCATAGAAGGCGCTGAAAATGTTCTTCTTAACATCACGGGCGGCAGCGAATTTTCACTTGTTGATATGGGTGAGGTTTCAAGCATTGTCCGCGATATGGTAAGCGAGGAGGCAAATATTATTGTCGGAACCGCGATGGACGATTCGCTTAAGGACGAGATAAAGGTTACTCTTATTGCTACGGGTCTTGACGGTTCTACAAGACGCGGTCAGGATAAGAACGACCTTAAGAGAATAACTCCGAAATTCGCGTCGGGAAACGGCTCAAGCGACAGAAAGACTCCGTCTTACACTTCGTCCGTTTCCGATTTGGACGATAATTCCATATTTAACAGAAAATTAAAACCCGGAATGGGCAGCATTGATGTTCCCGATTTCTTTAAACCGGGCAGATAAAATTTCTGAATCTTACAGACCGTTAAATTTTAGCGGTCTGTTTTGTTGTTGCGCTGAAAATTCATCGAAATTTTCACGCGTCGGGACAATATTTGTATTGTTTTATAGTAAAATCGGTGGTAAAATAGTATAGGATATATAATATAGAATAAACAATTCGGAGGTATTAACGTGAAAAATAAACGGCGGCATAAATTATAACGTGGAAAAGAAACAAGCAGATTGCTGTTATGAGAGACGACGGCGTATAAATATACTCCGAGTCTCAAATAATAGTAAGCTGCGCCGTTTATTTTTCACGTTAATA
>MSHM01000042.1 GCA_001941225.1 Oscillospiraceae bacterium Zagget12 | reverse complement strand
CTCAATAAATAGGGCATTGCCTTAACAACTTCAGTTTGCGTAATAGCCATTAAGAAAGTAGCTATTATCCCCCCTCGCATATATATTTTCTCGGCATTTCTAACCCTTGATTTTGCTGTGTTTTTTCGCTTCTCATTTCAAAAATCCCCCCATTTTTGAATACTTTTTTCAAAAAACACTTGACAAATCGCCTAAAATCGCGCGGCGTCGCTTCGCTCCGCCGCCTTTACATCAAAGAACGCGCGCGCCGCAGCGCAAACTAAAATTCTTATGTTGGAGGCGATTTCTATGTTACCTGTCTATTCCCCTGATTCCCATTCGGCTTATCAGAACCGTATCACGGAAAACTTCCTCAAGTATTATCCCGATCCGTTTTCCCTGCCATCCCAGACCTGGACGGTTATTATCCAGTTCTGGAATCTCGACCTCTCCGAAACAGACATCCTTATGCAGGACTGCTATTCTGTTTTGGGGCCGGAACCCCGGCTGCCATCCTGCATGTTACGTTCCTACCTTCTTTGTCTCAAGCTTAAAGTCCCTTCCATTACCATGTGGGTCTCGCAGCTTAGATCGAACCCTCTCTACGCACTTATCAGCGGTTTTCTTCCCGGAGATACCCCCGGTATCGGCACTTTTTACGATTTCTTCGACCGGCTCTGGAATTCTGACTCCGATAACTTCTCTCACAAAGAACGCTATAAAAGGAAGAAAACTCCAAAGGGCAAGAAAAAAGGCGAAAAAACGCCCAACATTAATGCTACTGTATCTGCCCGCATGATAAAGTTCTTAAAAAAGCATAAGCTTTCCGGACCAGATTCCAGCCCATTGGGGCTTATTTTCCGCTTATACAAGCAACAGTTCCTGGATCGCTCTGTCTCTAATGGCCTTATCAACCCTGACGGCATCTCTCTCGCTGGTGATGGTACACCCGTTGAAACTTCTGCCAGAATCAGGTACAAAAAAATCTGTAATTGCGGTGCTGAACATTGTAATTGCAAGAGAAGATTTTCTCAGCCCGACTGTAACATCGGCTGGGATTCTTCCCGCGAAAAGTACTTTAACGGCTATCATCTGTACATGTATGTCGCTTCAGACTCTTCCAATGACCTCCCCGTATTCCCTCTGCTGGAACGTGCCTCACGACACGACATGCTTTCTTTCCTGCATTCCTTCTTTCTGATGCAGGAATGGCTCCCGGAATACAGGATCGCCAAAATCCTGCTCGACTCCGCCCATGACAGCGATGCCGTTTACCGCTACTGCCTTGAAAAAGGTATTCAGCCATTCATCGACCTGAACGAACGCAATCTTGGTAATCATATTTACAAAGATACCTTTTACCTGGATGAAAACGGTGCACCTGTCTGTGCAAAAACCGAAAAAAAGTTCCACAGTGACGGCTGCGAGCCAACCAGGAAACGACAAAAATGGCGTTGTCCAATGGCAGATAAAGAAGGCTGTCACTGTGATACTCCCTGTTCCAACAGCCCTTACGGACGTACTGTGCATACCTGTGTAAAGGATGACCCCAGGAGGATCAATGATCCACCTCGCGGTTCAACTCAATGGAAAAATGAATTTGATAGAAGAACATCTGTTGAACGCTCCAACAAGCGTGAGAAAGAAGACTATATTTTAGAAGACGGCAGACACCGCTCCTCCAAGATGTGGTACTGCCGCCTCTATTGCATCATGATGCTCCAACACCTTGATGCATGGGAAATGCCCGCTATCGGGGATTTCCAGACTGCGTTCGCAGTCAAGCTCGCCGCTTAAAAGCGGCCTTCAACAATACCCATTTTAAAACATAGTTCTTTCTATGTCTAGTTGTTGTGCAAAAAAATATCGCTTCTATCGCATTTCATATCTTAGGTTGCTTTTCTATGTTGTATCTTCCATAATCTGTGGTATTTCATCAGTCACCTTCTTTCATTCAGTCAGTTTCCGAGAAGATATGCCGTCCGAAAACTCTATTTTCAAGCATAAAATTAGCCCCTTTCCTGGTTGAGTAGTGCTCTAAAACTGAATAAAATACACATCCAACCAGAAAAGTGGCTTCTGTTAAAAATATATATGACGGGTGCAGCCTATACCCCGGCCATCACCTTCATCATTTTATCAAATCCCAGTAGGTTCTTCGCCCGTTCTATGTTATATCCCAGGCAAAAGAGCGCAAACTCTCCGGTCACCTTCCGCATCCCTTTCAGCAAAAAGTAACTTCCTCCCATGGCTCTCTTGATTGTCCCAAACGGATGCTCCGACAGGCACATCCGCTGCACCGTTTTCTTACGATCCGGTTTAAGAAAAAGCTTTACAATCTTTTTCTTTTCGTACAGTCTTTTTCTTTTGCTGCCTTCCGTTTTTTGATTACTGGCCGCGCTTTCCGCTTTTTCTTTCTCCCCCTCCGCAGCAGCTTTCGGCCAGTCTTTACATGATTTCTCCAGGCAGTCCTTCGAAAAATCTACCTCTTTCCACTCATTTTTACCCTTATAGCACTGGTTTCGGTACTGGCAATGCTTACAGGCATTCTTATTTGAATAACGGATGTTCCCGTTTTTCTTGATGCTTTTCTGCCTCAGTATCTCTCCGTTTGGGCAGTATACCAGGTTCCTTTCCGGATTCCTGACGAAGTATCCTTCCTTCGCCCTCTCCTTCATTTCCTCCTCTGTTCCATAAACGGATTTTGCTGTTTCCTTTCCATTCGCTTCTCCCGCTGACAGCCGCCGTACTTCCTTTACCTCGATCTTTGTGATGACATCTTTATACGCTTCCGGTATCCCTCCTGCCCGAAGGCACTTTTTTAATTCTTCCGGTTTTGTACTGGTTGGGTCTGTCTCGGCTTCCTCATACGGTAATTCCAGTTCATACTCATCCTTGCCGTCCTCCGTAATCACATGTGGGATGATACCATTTTCCAGGCACTCAACCATGTCCTCTTCTTTCTGGTATCCCTTGTCCGCAACCACTTCAAGAACTTTATCACTGCTTTCCTTCCGGATATCTTCCATCGTCGGCGCCAGCTGACCATGGTCCGTCACCTGGTTGGTCATGTGAAAGCCCCGGATCAGGTGTGTCTCTGAATCTACCGCTGTCTGCGGGTTGTATGCTACTTCAAACCCATTCCTGCTCTTCATCAGCTTCGCGTCCGCATCCGTCAGTGACATCTGGCTTGCTCCTGTCTCCTCCATCAGCTTCTGGTACGCTTGATACCGCTCCAGCCTTTCCTTTGCTTCCTTCAGCTTTGCTTCCACCACTTCCCTGGTGAACTCCTCAGGCGTATCCTCCATATCTTCCTGCTCATCCATTTCCTGCAGGATCCTCAGATATTCATCGGTATGCGCGTTCAGCCACTGTATCCGGTCGTCCAGCTTGTTCTTCGTAAAGTTCGCGTCTTTTGAGTTGTTCGCGGAAATCTTACTCCCGTCAATTGACGTAAAACCCCACTCCACCGCACCGGACATCCGCCGGTTAAACTCATAAAAGATTTCTTTCATGCTGTCGATGTTATCCTTCCGGAAGTCTGAGATTGTTCTGAAATCCGGTTCGATACCGCCCACCAGCCATTTCACTTCCATGTTGATCCGGCAGCTTTCCGCCAGTTTCCGAGAGGAACGAATCCCTTTTCGGTTGCCGTATATGAGCAGCTTATACATCCCTGCCGGGTCATACGCCGGTCTTCCCTCTTCGGATACTTCCCTTGACGTATATTTTTTCATATCCAGGCTGTTTACAAACGTATCAATCAGCCGGGCGACGCTGTCAGGGGCTACAAACGCATCCCAGTTGCACACCATCATCTGTTTTCTGTCAAAAGTCGGTACATACGGCACTGTCAAACACCTCATCATCTGGTATATTTCTTTCCTTAAATAATACCATATTTAGAGCTGAAAGTCTTGCTTTCTGTGTATTTTATTCAGTTTTCAAGGTACATTCTGATCTGTTCTGAACGGCTGTATATCAACCGGATTCAGCTAATTTTTATATACCCCTATGGGGTAGTTTTCGGACAGGCTCCCCTGCGTGGTCGTCGGGAGCATTACCGCAGACTCCAGAACCTTCGCCTCAGCAACTGCCATCAGCGCATACCGTTCAGACACGGTCTCTGCCTCAAGCGCTTCCATATACGCATCATAGAATTCGCCGAGTGCCGCATCATAAATCTCTGTCGACGTCACCGTATACTCTTCAAAATCGACGCTGACTGTGCTTTCTTCCGCACTGGCAAAGCTGGTCATACCCATAACCATCGAAGCTGCCAGAACGAGACTCAAAAGTTTCCTCTTCATTGAAATTTCCTCCTCATATTATCAAGCGTTTTTTCGCTTAAATTCA
>MSHM01000041.1 GCA_001941225.1 Oscillospiraceae bacterium Zagget12 | reverse complement strand
TGCCGTCCGGCAGCACGCCCGCGATGACCTTATCCACTCCCGCCTGAGAGCCGATAGCGCGCGCGGTTCTTTCGTTATCGCCGGTAAGCATTACAGAGCGTATTCCCATATCCCGCAATTCACGCACGGCGCGCGGACTGTCCTCTTTGATTGTGTCCGCAACGGCGATAATGCCCATCAAGGCGTTTCCTTTTGCAAAGAGCAGTGGAGTTTTTCCGTTTTCCGCAAGCTCCTCCGCTTTTTCCCTCATCTCCGGCGGCACGCTAACTTTTTCGGAGATGAATTTCATACTGCCGCCTACAAGCGTTTCTCCGTTCTTGACAGCGGAAAGCCCGTTGCCGGCAAGCGCGCGGAAGTCCGAAACCTCGCCGGCGGTAAGACCTTTTTCAAGCGCCGTTGAGAGTATTGCCTTTGCAAGAGGGTGTTCGCTTTTCGCCTCCAACGCGTAAGCCGTATCGAGCAGCTCATCTTCGCTGAAACCGTGCGCGGGAATCATATCCGTGACGCGCGGCTCGCCGGCGGTGATTGTTCCGGTTTTATCCAAAACAACAATTTGCGTCTTGCCCGCCTTCTCCAAAGAAACGGCGGTCTTAAACAGAATACCGTTTTTCGCGCCCATTCCGTTTCCGACCATTATCGCAACGGGAGTGGCAAGTCCCAACGCGCACGGGCAGGAAATAACAAGCACGGAAATACCTCTCGCGAGCGCGTAACCGAAGTCCGCGCCGCAAAGCGTCCACACGATAACGGCTATGATTGCTATGATTATTACAGTCGGGACAAACACGCCCGAAACACGGTCGGCGATTTTTGCTATGGGCGCCTTTGTCGCCGCCGCATCGCTGACCATTTTTATTATTTGCGAAAGAGTTGTGTCCTCGCCTACGCGCGTAGCCTCGCACTTGATAAAGCCGGATTGATTTACGGTCGCGGCGGACACCGTATCGCCCTCCGCCATATCCCTCGGTATGCTTTCACCCGTCAGGGCGGATTCGTTTACCGCGCTTGAGCCTTCGATAATTACGCCGTCAACCGGTATATTTTCTCCCGGTCTTACCACAAAAATATCGCCTTTTTTAACCTGCTCAATCGGCACGGTTACCTCCGCGCCGTCACGCAAAATTACGGCTTGCTTAGGAGCGAGTTTCATCAGGCTTTTAAGCGCGTCCGTTGTTTTTCCTTTTGAACGCGCCTCCAGCATTTTTCCGACCGTAATCAGCGTCAGTATCATTGCCGCCGATTCAAAATAGAATTCGTCCATATAGGTCATAACAAGCTCATGGTTGCCATTTACAACGGCGTCCGTCATCATAAACAGCGCGAAAACGCTCCACGCGTAGGACGCGAAGGAGCCAAGCGCGACAAGCGTATCCATATTCGGAGAACGGTTTATCAGTCCCTTTACGCCGCTGATAAAAAACTTTTGATTGATTATCATAACTATCGTTGCCAAAAGCAGCTGAACCAATCCCATTGCAACGTGGTTGCCCTCAAACCATACCGGAACGGGCAAGCCCCACATCATATGCCCCATGGAAAAGTACATCAAAACAAGCAGAAATCCGATTGAGGCAATCAGACGCTTTTTTAAAAGCGGCGTTTCGCGGTCTTTAAGAGCCTCCTCGTCCGCGCCCTGTGTAGATTTTTGAGCATCCGCGCCCTTTAGCGCCGCGCCGTATCCCGCCGCCGTCACTGCCGAGATTATATCCTGCGGAGAGGCGGTTCCCTCCACGCCCATAGAATTTGTCAAAAGGCTCACAGAGCAGGCGGTTACGCCCGGCACCTTGCCGACAGCCTTTTCAACTCTTGCGGAGCAGGCGGCGCAGCTCATACCGGTTACAGTATATTGTTCCATATAAAAACCTCCTTATTTCATAAGTCTTTGCACAATGCCGACAAGCTCGTCTATAACCTCGTTGTCGCCGCCGCGAATCCCATCCGCAACGCAGGTGCGAATGTGGTTGGCAAGCAGTTCTTTATTAAAAGCGTTTAACGCGGCGGTTGCCGCCGATGATTGTATCAGAATATCGGTGCAGTACGCGTTTTTTTCGACCATTCTTTTCAGTCCGCCGATTTGACCCTCAATTCGGTTTAAGCGGTGAATCAGCTTTTGGTATTCCTCCGGCGACCGCTCCTTTGTTTTTTTGCCGCAGCAGCATTCGTTTTCCATTATTCGTACCTCCTTAAACTCTTTTGTATTCATTATATACCCTATGGGGGTATATGTCAAGTGGGTATTTGTAGTTTTAATATACCCGTAAATACAAATTTTGCGCATCAAAAAAGAGCAATCTGTTTTGATTGCTCCAAAATCACAGTTTCAGCAAGTATAAATAAGAATCTCTGTCGGGGTAATCATAATGAAACGGCAGCTGTTCGGGTGTTATTTTTTTAAATCCCGTTTTTTCGTAGAAACGATGTGAAGCCTTTGCAACGGAGGGCGTGTCAAGCAATGCCAGTTTATAGTTGTTTTCTTTTAAATGGGAAATAACAGTTTCATACAGAGCCAAGCCGATTTTCTTATTTCTCCAATCCTCTCTTACAAAAAATTTTTTTAAGACAGCGTTTCCGCCGCCGTAATTCATAAAAGCGAATGTGCCTATCACCTCGTTATTTTCAACCGCTGTCCAGAACCCGCCGCCGTTCTTTTCATAACAGAGCGGAATATCAAGCAAATCCGGCTGCTCCTCGATAGACAGCGCAATCCTTGCCTCTTCGTTTTGAATATGCAAAATTAGGTCAATTATCTGCTGCCTGTATTGCTCTCGATAACGGCAAATCTCCATTTTAAATTCCTCCTTGTAAATATTTCAATAAGGGGAAATCCCCATTATTCAATTATATCACTATCGAACAATAAAAGCAATCGTAAAACTTTCTGTTGCCCCGCCGCGGTATTTGTGGTAGAATATATTCGATACAATACAGGAGGTTACAAATGAACAGTAAAACATTAACCAAAACACCGGTCGTATTCGGTCTGGCGATTTTATGCTGCGTTTTATGGGGCAGCGCGACGCCCTCGATAAAAATCGGCTATGAGGTATTTAATATAGCGTCGAACGACACCGCGTCGCAGATACTTTTCGCGGGTATGCGGTTTGTTCTCGCGGGTATTCTTACGATTTTATTCGGAAGTATTTTAAGCAAAAGGGTGCTTTTGCCCAAGAAAACATCGCTTGCGCCGATTGTCAAGCTGGCAATGGTGCAGACGATTCTGCAATACACTTTTTTCTACATAGGTCACGCGCACACCTCGGGCGTTAAGGCGGCGATTATAAACGGATCAAACGTATTTCTGGCGATACTCTTTGCCGTGCTGATTTTCAAGAGTGAAAAGATGACGTGGGTTAAGCTGCTTGCGTGCATATTGGGGTTCGCGGGCATTGTGACAATAAATCTGACGGGCGGCAGCGGCGGCATTGACCTCAGCTTCACATTCGCGGGAGAGGGCGCGATAATCATTTCCGCCTCGGCATACGCGCTTTCCTCGGTACTTATAAAGAAATATTCGCAGAACGAAAATCCCGTTATGATGAGCGGTTATCAATTTTTCCTCGGCGGCGCGGTGATGTGCATTGCGGCTTTTATCGCGGGCGGGAGAATTTCGGGATTTACGCTTTCCTCCTCGGCTCTGCTTTTGTATCTCGCAATGATTTCATCGGTGGCGTACACCGTGTGGGGAATACTTCTGAAATATAATCCCGTTGCCAAGGTCGCGGTATTCGGGTTTACAAATCCGATATTCGGCGTTATATTGTCCGCGATATTCCTCGGCGAAAAAAACCAGGCGTTCGGCGTCCGCGGCATAATCGCGCTCGCGCTTGTGTCCGTCGGTATTTTTATGGTTAATAGGGAAAAGGAATAAAATATCAAAAAATGTAGACAAAACCTATGCGGTCTTGTCTACATTTTTTTGTGCAAAATTATTTTCATCTATCACTATCGGTCCGAGATTGGCGAAGAAAAATGTGGTATACTTAATTCAGCGGTTGAAAAATTTTGTCGATTTCCTGCTTTACCCCATCGGAGCAATTCGGGTAAAGATATTCGAGCCGAATATATATCGGGCTTGACTCGACAAGGTTTTCCGTGCCGTATATATCGTTGATGTAGTCGATAAGGACGGTGACGGCATTGTCATACATTCCCTGCGCCTCGTAGTTTGCGGAGTAGAGTATATATATGTTGTACCCTGTCAGTCCATCGGCGACAGCCGCATCGAGCCGCTGCTGCGCCTCGGCATATTCACCGTCGGCAATGAGGTTTTCAATATCGCTCCAGCGCCTGTACGCCTTTTCGGCGGGCGACGATGTTTCAATCGGTTTTGCGGTGTATGAATATCGGTCGGCGGAAGTTGACACGGCAACGCAGTACGCCGTAAGCGCCGCAAGGCAAAGCAGGGCGCAAGTGACGCTCAAAAGAACCTTGTGCGACGCGGCAAGCGTTCCGCGCCTAAGGCGCGAAACGCTTGCGTATCTGTCACGCGGCTTAACCGCCGTGCAGCGCTTTATAACTCTTGAGAGCGAGCCGCGGTATTTCTGCTCCGTCGGAAATTTTCCGCCCGTGAGCAGCACGTTCATAAGCACTCCTATCGCGTAAATATCGGTGCGCCTGTCGGACTGACCGAAACCGAACTGCTCCGGCGCCGCGTAATCCTGTGTTCCGATAAACTCGGTGTCGGTTGATTGGTTTTGCTTGTGTATACGCGCGTTGCCGAAGTCGGTAAGGTAAAACTCTCCGCTGTCGGAATAAAGCACATTTGCCGCCGTGATGTCGCGGTGAACGATGCCGTATTTATGAATGGGTGAAAGCGTTTTGCAGAGAAAATATACAAGCCGCTTAACGAAGTCAATCGTGAAGTCATAGCCGCCGTCAAGCATTTGACGGAGCGACTTGCCGCAGATGTATTCCTCGATAAGCACGAAGTAGTCATTTTCGGGGTAAATGTCAATCACGCGCGGAACGCCGTAAAATCGGCGGCGCTGTATGGATTTATATATTTCGGCGCGGTCGGCGGAGATGTATTTCTTGACATAAACGGTATTGTCCGCGGAGCTTTTTGTAAGCAGTATATTTTTCTCGCAATCGAGAAAATCAATGTCGGTATAGGTCGCCATATAAATCACCTCTCGGGATAATTATAACATAAAATGCCGCAAAAGGGAAGAAAAAACAGCGGCAAAGCCGCTGCATGGAAAATTGCTATTCAAATATGTTATGAGATAAGTCCGTAACTATTTTGATTAGACGCCGCTGTTCATTCGGGGAACGGTTTTCAATCAAAGCGAGCCACTGCTTTTTAATGTCGTCCGATTCCTCAATGGCGGCGCTGTTCACGTCCGACATCAGGTAGTCAAAGGTAACGCCGAGAGCGTTCGCAATCTTGACGAGGTTTGTGAGATTAACGCCGCGTCTGCCGTTCTCGATTTGCCCGAGATAATTCGGCGCAATGTCAATAATCTCGGAAAGCTGCTCCTGCGTAAGAAAGTGCTCCTTGCGGCATTTGCGAATTCTTTCGCCGATGTTTTCGGTTGTGTATGACATTATATCACCGCCTTAAATGGTTGTACAAATTTATTATAATGGATTTGTATAAAAAGTTAAAATAACATCTTGCGATATTATATGGCATTATGTTATAATATGTAATGTATAAAGAATTAATTTTTAAAAGAAAGGAAAGAAAAAAGATGAAAAGCAAAATAATTCTATCGGTGATAGCGGCAGCCGCAGCAGCTGTTGCCGGAAATGTAACAAGTAAAAAGATATACCGAAATGGTTATAATCTAAGAGGCTATGACAAGGAAGGTTATAATAAAGAGGGCTATGACAAACACGGCTATGATAAAGAGGGATATAATAAAGAAGGCTATAATAGAGGCGGCTATGATAAAGAGGGTTATGATAAAGAAGGCTATGACTTTCGTGGTTATGATAAAGAGGGATATCACTTTCGCGGCTATGACAAATATGGCTATGACAGAAACGGCTACAATGAAAAAAGAGAGCATATAGACTCTGTTATGAATCGTGCTGAAAATTACAAAGAAAAGGCTGAACATGATTTAATGCGAGCAAAACAGGATTTTAAAGCCGAAGATTATGAATATGCTGTTCAAAAAATTCGTTCTTGTGTTGAATATATATATAATTTTTATGATAGTGCGTTCAGCAAACATCCGTGTAATGATAATTTGAGCAACAAGATTAAAAGGGTTGAGCGTAATGGTATTATATCCTCTGAACGTGTTGAAAAACTGCGAATTTTCAGAGATTACTGCGGAGATACAATTCATCATGATCAAGTAGCCTCGGTTAATGGTGCATATATGGTAATGAAAACAGCCGAAGAAGAAATGGAATTTTTTAAGAATAAAATTGATGAGTTGAAAAAAATACAATATAAAATTAAAGGCAGACAATCACAGGCAGCAGAACAATAAATACCCATCTATATGGGTGCGGACATCTATACTTTGTTATAAATATTATATTTATAAATATTAAATTTTCAAGGAGGAAAAGAAAAATGGCAAGAAAAGCAGAAGCAGTAGGAAGTGGTACAGGTGGCTTGGCGGGTGTACTCGCGGGAGTAAAAGTCGGGGCAAGCATTGGTATAGCAGTGGGCGGTCCTGTAGGAGCAATAGTAGGCACTGTACCATGTGCGGTAGTCGGCGGAATTATCGGTCTTTTGGGCGGTAATAAAGTAGGAAGTGAAATCGACAGACACAAGGAATAAAATTTAATGTGTACATAGACTAAAAATCGATAAGTAATGTGAATTACCGATTACAAAACATTTTTACAAACAGGAAAGCCGACGGTTTTCCTGTTTTTGCATTGTCAGGGTGCGGATTTTGTCGTTTTAAGGTTTACAAAAATGAGAAAATATGATATTATATTCTCTAAATGAAACAAAATTGGGGATTAACGTGAAAAATAAACTGCGCAACTTGCCATTGTTCGGAACTTGAAGTATACTAATACGTCGGCGTTCCTCATAACGGCAATTTGCTTGTTTCTTTTCCACGTTATAATTTATGCCGCCGCAAAGCGGCAGAATGGGGGATTAATATGGTTAGGATTGCAATATCCGCCGCGGTGGTGGTATTTGTTTTTTTTCATGCCCTTATGGCGGATAAAATTTGCCGGAAAGGGCGAGTTTTTTGATAATTATTTTTCGGTCGGACAGACGCGCAGCATAAAGGGAATGTGCGCGGTTTTTATACTGCTCAGTCATCTTTGCGCGTATTTGGCGGACGTGTTTCCGTCCTTGTTTTTGTTTAAGTATGTGGGCGCGATAATGGTGGCGGGATTTTTCTTTGCCTCGGGATACGGACTGCAATACGGCGTGATGAACAAGGACAACTATCTGAAAGGATTTTTCAGCAAGCGTATGCTTTCGCTCGCGCTGCCGTATTACATAATAAACTTTTTCTATATCACAACAAACCATATGGATTTAAAGAGCATAATACAGTCGCTTTTCGGGTATCACCTATGGTTTATTATGGCGATTGCCATATTCTACGTGGGATTTTACCTATGCAATAGGATTTTCGGTAAAAATCTGTCAAGCGCGGCAATGACGGTGTTTGTGCTGATATATATAGCGGTAATGTATAAGCTGCATTTCGGATTTTGGTGGTATAATTCGAGCCTTGCCTTTGCCGCCGGCATATGGGTATGTAAATTTAAGAACTCATTCACGGCGTTTTTCAGAAAAAAATGGGCGCTTAAAGCTCTGCTGCTTACAGCGTTGTTTGCCGCCACATTCGCATATTACTGCCGCTATATTCACGAGGAAACGCTTTTGACGCTTGTTATATCGTTGATTAACACAACGGTGTTCGCGGTGGCACTGCCGGTTCTTTCGATGAAGATACAGCTGCAAAACCCGATATTGTATTTTTGCGGCGGGCTGTCCCTCGAGCCTTATTTAACGCACGCGCTTTGGATAAGCTGGTTAAGAATGGGATTTTGGTATAATCTCGCTCCGTCGCTGCTTGATAAGGATGCGGTATATTTTGCGGCTATAATAGTAGGGACGGTTGTAATGTCTATGGTAGTGCATATCGTTTCGGGCATTATACTGAAAGCAATTCACGGAATCGGCTTTAAAAGAGCCGAAAGAACCGCGAAAGTATAACCTATGTAAAAGATGTCCCCGCCGTTTTCAGAGGCGGGGATTCCCTTAATTTTTAGTTATATCCATTATATCATCGCCGACGTTTACATCGCCGTCGGCAAGAATATTAATATCGGCGAAATCGTCGCTGTTGCAAATAACTATCGGAGTGGTTGTTTTATAGCCGCTCTTTTTTATCGCGTTTAAATCAAAGGTCATAAGCAAATCGCCCTTTTTAATTTTCGCGCCCTCCTCAACCTTTAAATCGAAATTTCTGCCGTTCAGCTTAACCGTATCGATACCGACGTGAATAAGAATATTCGCGTCATTATCGGCGGTTATTCCTATCGCGTGGCGGCTTTCGGGTATATTGTCTATTACGCCGTCAACGGGCGCGAATATTTTACCCTCCGACGGCTCAACTGCGATACCCTTGCCCAACATTCCCGCGGAAAATACCTCGTCGTCCACATTTTCCAAAGCGATTGCCTTTCCCTTTACGGGAGCGGTCACGGTCATAACACCACCGCCCATAGGAGCGGTTTTCCGCTCGGTTTCGATAGTATCGGGAGATAGGTCATAATCCTCTAAATTATCCGACGCGGCGCTGTCCATAAAATCTTCAAGATTGGATTTTATAACCGTTACGCGCGGTCCGTAGATAACCTGAACGCCGTTGCCCTTGCGTATTACGCCCGCCGCGCCGCTTTCCTTAAGCGGAGCCTCGTCCACCTTTGAGCTGTCGTTCACGGTGATTCTCAGCCTTGTGGCGCAGCAATCCACGTCCGAGATATTATCCTTGCCGCCGAGTCCGCAAAGTATTAAGGCGGACGTCCTGTCGCCGTCGCGGCGCTCCTTGCGAGCGTTTACGTCCGCGCGCGTATACAGCTTGGTTTCTTCATTATCCGCCTCACGTCCGGGCGTTTTGAAATTAAATTTCTTTATCAGGAATGTAAACAGACCCCAATATATAAAGAAATATACAATACCGACAAGAATTATATAAATCCAATTTGTTTTCGCGTTGCCCTGCAAAACGCCGAACAGCGTCATATCAATCAGACCGCCCGAAAAGGTCATTCCGACGCCTACGTTAAAGATGTGCATAAGCATAAACGAAAGTCCGGCAAGCACGCAGTGAACAATATACAATACCGGCGCGACAAACAGGAACGTAAATTCAAGCGGTTCCGTGATACCCGTAAGCATTGACGTAAGCGCCGCTGACAGCAGCAGACCTCCGACGGCTTTTTTCTTTTCCTTTCGGGCGCATTTGTAAATGGCAAGTGCCGCTCCGGGCAGACCGAAAATCATAAACGGGAATTTACCCGCCATAAATCTTGTGGCGTTCACGGAAAATTCGGTGGTATTGGGGTCTGCAAGCTGAGCGAAGAATATATTCTGCGCACCGTTTATAACCTGTCCGGCAACCTCCATAGAGCCGCCGACGTTTGTCTGCCAGAACGGCATATAGAATACGTGATGCAGTCCGAACGGGATAAGCGCTCTTTCTATGATGCCGTAAATCAAAGTGCCGACATAGCCGGTATTTTGAACGAGATTTCCCAAAAGCGATATAAATTTCTGTATATACGGCCATATGAAAAACATTATTATTCCGACAATAAGGAACACAACCGCCGAAATAATCGGCACAAATCTTGTTCCGCCGAAAAACGACAGCATTTGCGGCAGCTGAATTTTATAAAATCTGTTATGCAGAGCCGCCGTGCCCAGACCTACTATGATACCTCCGAACACGCCCATATTTAGCGAGTAAATACCGAGTACCAAAGATGTGGCGCCGCTCAGGTTAAGGCTTTGTTCAAAATTGGCGCTTGCCTGCGCGAGGGTGTCGACGCTCATATCGCCGCTGCCGTAATTTACGGAAATAAGCGCGCTTATGGCGGTGTGCATTATGAAAAAGGCTATCACGCTTGCCAGCGCGGCAACCTCCTTTTCGCGTTTCGCCATACCTATGGCAACGCCTATCGCAAATAGGAGCGGCAGATTATCAAACACAACCGTGCCCGCCGCGCTCATAACGGTAAGTATTCCGTGAATGACGGTGCCCGGCCCCATTACTCCGTAAAGTCCGTATGCGCGGAGCATAGTTTCATTTGTAAAGGAGCTGCCTATGCCGAGAAAAAGTCCCGCGACCGGAAGAATGGCAATGGGCAGTATAAATGAACGTCCCACTCTTTGCAGGACCTCAAAGGCTTTGTTATCTTTCAATTAGATTCCCTTCTTTCCAATATATTAAATACAGATATTCACGCTTGATTTGTATTGTTAGCTTATGCCGAATTAATGTATTTATGCGCTCTTGACTATGTTTTCCATTTAAAGAGTATCACGCCGCCAATCATCAGCGCCATACCTATATATTTATTCCAAGTGAACGGTATTTGAGGGCTGTCCATTAAGCCGAACGCGTCTATAAGCGCCGCGACCAAAAGCTGAGATATAAGTATTACGGAAACCGCCATAGCGGGACTGAGCGACTTCATAGATAGCATAACCGTTACGGTTATCACGATTCCGAGCGCGCCGCCGAGCAGATACAGCTTATTTAAGCCCATGACGGCGCGAAAGCTGCCCTTGCCGAGCAAAAGCAGCGCTATAAGCGACAAAATAAACGCGCTGCCCTGCACGATTACATTTGATTCATAAAGACCGATTTTATCCGAAAGGCGGGTGTTCATAACGCCCTGTATGCTCATTGCCGCTCCGGCTATTATACTGAATATTATTCCCGACATTTTTTCAACTCCGCAGCTTAGTATTTTGACGCTGTTATTTTGCCCGCGGAATAGGAATCTTATCCGTATTTATTTGCGCACGACAAAAAAGCACCCGCTCGAGTGCTTTTTTGTTTTGCTATGTATAGGATAAAAGGGTAGAATGTAATTTCTTTCTACATCAAATATTATAGCATATCAGAGAGTAGTTTGCAAGTCTTTTTTAGAAAATTCTAAAAAATTTTCCAAGCCCTTTTATCCTTTTAGAATACAGCAATGCCGCAGGTATTTGGGGGGAGATTAATAATAAGTGCGGCATTGCCGTATTACTTTCCGTAAACTTCGGTCGCGGCAAGCGACAGGACAATGTTCAAATTGCCGTTTCTGCATCTTAACTCATCGATAAAATTCTTTTCATTGACGTTTTTATTCATATTCACCGAATATGTAAGCTCATACAGCGAGCCGAGGTCGGTGGTCTTGACCTTGATTAGGGTGTAATGCGAGGTATATTGGGAGAGAATTTCATCAAAAACGCCCTCATAGTCAAGATTTTCCGGAATTGTTATCTTGAGATGCTTTGATGTTGTTTTCGGACTTGCGAAGTTTATTTTCGATATAACGAACATAAACAGGCAAAGTATTATAACAAACAGCGCGCCGTAGCCGTAAAGTCCCACGCCGCAGGCAAGACCCGCCGCGATGTCGAAGAAGATATATCCAATATCCTCCGGATCGCCGGGAGCGCTGCGGAAACGTATAATCGAAAGAGTTCCCGCCAGTGAAAACGCTCTTGCCACATTGCTGCCGACAAACAATATTATAACCGTAAGTATAATAGGCAGCATTGTGAGCGTTACGGAAAAGCTTTGCTGATACTTGTTTTTGTGCGTGTACATATATGTAAGACTTATGATAAGTCCGAACAGTAGCGCCGAGCCCATTGCCGCCAGTGCGGTCATAAATGTCAGGGTGATTCCCGAATCCGTTGTTGTAGCGGCGAGAATTGAGTTGAATAATTCGTCCATTTAACAAATCCTCCTATGATTATACTGCCTGTTTTTTGTCGATAACGTAAAGCTTTTGCTTTGCGGCGGTTTCCTCCGCTTGCTTTTGCTTTGAAATCATTCTTGTGTATTCCGTGCCGTATTTTGAAAAGCTTGTATCTCTTATCTCAAGCTCCGACAGCATTTCGCACAGCCATAGCGGCTTTGCAAAGCTTGTTTTGATTTCCATAAGCCAAACGTCGTCGCTTAAAAGACGCGTGCCGTGGTCGCCCGCCTCAAGCGAAAGGTCGTTTCTTCTTGTGCGGATATTTGTGTCAAAGGAAATTCTCAAATCGTCGTTTCCCTTTTCAAAGTACGCGAGGCGGTCATACGCGATATATACCTTCGGTACCAGGTCATAGGAATGTAGGAAATAATCAAGCTCATGCACTACCTGACCGTTCATATATTTCTTTATCTCCGGCATATCGCCCGTTTCGATGAAGTCATATGCCTCTTTAAGTTTCAGCTTTGTGCGGCGCTTGTTTACAAGTCCGCAATACTTTTTCTTTATTTCAAGGAATACCTTTGTATCCATATCGGGAACGCCGTAGGCGCGAAGTCTGAGCTTTTCCTTGTACTTCGGCTTTGACAGCGATTCGCGTATCAAAGAATTATCCTCCGTGTCGTAATAAATATTGGCGATGGTGTAAAGCGAATGGTTTTGACAATGCGAGTCAAGCTCCATATGTTGGTCCATAACCTCAAGAACCTTATGGAATGTTTCCGTGTCGAGCTTATACTTATGCTCGAACCTGTTAAAAATTTCGATAGCCATATCGTTCATCTCCTCTTTTATCCTTTTGCTGATTTTATTTTAAATGATAATTCTTAAACAAACCTTAAAATAAAAAATTTATTTTACATTTATTTTCGGAATGATATTTTTGAGTGGTTTTAATATAATATACGTAAAATTTATTTTACAAAATGAGGCATAAAATAAAAAAATATTAAAAAAACTGCCGTAATCAATTCGGCAGTTTTCGATGTTATTTTATCCGTGCGGATATATGATTTTTTTGATTTTCTGTTTGATTGTAAGATACGCGAGCTTTGCCTTTGAGGTCTGCTTTGCAATGTCAGATTTTGCCTTTGCGTTTATCATCTCGGTGAATTTCTGCGCCATCAGGTAATAGACGCGCTTTTTGTAGTGGTTTATGCTGTCATTGAAATCATCGTCCGAGGTGATGTAATCGTTCACGTCAAACAATGTCACATTCTCGCAGCCGTCAAATTCGGCGCGCACCGCCGCGTTGATTTTTTTGTGGTTATTGTGGCGGTCATTCCACGCGGGCAGAATATTATCCTTATACTCCCGCTCGCAGCCGAGCAGAATTACAAGCTGCGTATCGGGCTTAATATGATTGTATATAAATTTAAGATTTTCCGCAATCTCTTTCGGAGTAAGTCTGCCCAGGAAGTCATACTCCGCCGCGATTTTTTGCAAATCCTCTTTTTTAAAGCTGTAATTTGCGGTGTAAACCTCTTTGTTTATGTATTTGTCCCACATCTTCTCATCGGTCATAGGGTAGAGGTACTCGCCGAAAGCGAAAACAGCGCCGCTCTTTTTGCTGCGGTAAAGTCCCAAATTCGCGTCCGTAAGTATGCTTATGAAAATCATTCCGTATTTATTTTTATAGATACCCGCGGGAAACATAGCGCTGTCGCAGATGGGCAGAGCGCATAATTCGCGCTTTTGAGCATCCGTAATCGAATACGCCTCGACAATCTGCGCGGTATGGTTCATACCCTCAATCGTTACGCCGAGCGAGTGCTTTTCGCGGCTGACGTATGTAAATTCGCAGTCGAACATATCCTCGTTTTTTATAAAGGAGAATATCTGATTAAGGTCGCACGGACCCTTCATCAGCACCTTAAAATCGGCGTTTTCGATGCCGCCGAACTCGTTGTCGCTTACGGCGGTATTTTGGTTAATCCAAGTGACGCGCGGCTCGTTCGCGCCTATTTTCACCGACACATCACCGACTATTTCAAGCTCCGGAAAGCCGAGATGCTCATATGTGAACTGCTCAAGTCCCATACCGAGGGTGCGGCAGGAGAACAGCAGATGAATGACCTTGTTGTTTTTTACGGCATAAAAGCCGACTATGCCGTATTCGCCGTATTTGTCGCAGGCGGTTATGTAGCCGCAGTCGGCGTCCTTGTCGGAAAGGAGCGCGTCAAGCTCCTCTTTTGAGAAGCGCAGCTTTGTGAAATTAAGCTGATTTGCGCGCAGAATAAGCTCGTGCAGACGCTCGGAATGTTCGGTGCAGTCCGTATGGAAATCCGCGTGAATATTGCTTTGACGCAGAAATTCCTCATTTGAATTCATACCCTGCCTAATCTTATTTTTCTTTTCAAGAACCTTGTAGCTTTCAAGGCGGGATAAATTTTCATCGTGCTTGTCAAGCCTTGAAATTTCCTCGTAAATCAAGTCTATTTCATCGGGCAGAGCCGTCATAATTTCCGGAGAATAAAACTTAGCCTCCTCAAGATTAAGCCTGTTATCGTCGATAAAAAGCGTGTTTGCGGGTCTTAAATTCATATTTGAAATAATATCCTTAACGCGCCGGCCCTTAGGCTGCCAGTTGATTGAGGCAAAGACAAAGTATTTGTCCATATCCCATTCCTTCAGCTTGTCAATGCAAGGCTGCTCGTCGTTTTTTGAGCATATGGAATTTACGATACCCTTTTCGGACGATATTAAAACAAGGTCGCAAGCCCGTGGCACGGGCGCGACCTTTTGTTCTGAAATAGTACCGCTCCAAAAGGTTTCGTCAAGGTCCCAGATAATCAGTTTGATTTTTGACACGTCCATGACCAATTCCCCTTTCATACGGGTTTATCTTAATATAATATCCTCTCTGCTCGGACCGTTTGAAACAATCTTGATGGGAACTTCAAGCTCCTTTTCGACAAATTCAATGTATTTACGGCAGTTTTCGGGCAGATCCTCGTATTTCTTTATTCCTCTTATATCTGATTTCCAGCCGGGAAGTACCTTTAAAACAGGCTTTGCTCTGTCGAGCTTTGCCGTTGTCGGGAAGTTCCTTATAACCTCTCCGTCAACCTCGTAACCCACGCATACGGGGATTTCGTCAAGATAGCCGAGAACGTCAAGCACGGTGAACGCAACCTGAGTTGTGCCCTGCACGCGGCAGCCGTAACGCGATGCCACGCAGTCGAACCAACCCATACGTCTGGGTCTGCCGGTTGTCGCGCCGAATTCGCCGCCGTCGCCGCCGCGGCGTCTAAGCTCGTCCGCCTCCTCGCCGAATATTTCCGAAACAAAAGCGCCCGCGCCGACAGCCGATGAGTACGCTTTTACAACGGTTATTATTTCCTTTATTTCATAGGGCGGAATACCCGCGCCCACAGCGCCGTAGCCGGCAAGCGTCGATGATGACGTTGTGAACGGATAAATACCGAAGTCCGGGTCTTTAAGTGAGCCGAGCTGACCCTCGAGAAGAATATTTTTGCCCTCTTTTACCGCGTTGTGCATAAATGTGACCGAATCGATAACATAAGGCTTAATCATTTCGGCGTATTCCATCATAGTGTTAAATAATTCGTCCGCGTCTATAAGAGGCTTGTGGTAAACGTGTTCAAGAAGAAGATTTTTAACCTCAAGAACATTCTTTATTTTTTCCTTAAGTCTTTCCGGCTCGAAAAGCTCCCATACCTGAAAGCCTATTTTTGAAAATTTATCCGAGAAGAACGGAGCTATGCCCGACTTGGTCGAGCCGAATTGACGGTCCGAAAGTCTTTCCTCCTCGTATTGGTCAAAGAGCCTATGGTAGGGAAGAAGTACCTGCGCTCTTTCGGATACAACGATATTCGGCTTTGGAACGCCCTTTGCCGTAACGTCGTTAATTTCCTTTATAAGCTCCGGAATGTCAAGCGCAACGCCGTTTCCTATCATATTTGTGACATTCTTGTTGAATGAGCCTGACGGAAGAAGATGCAGAGCGAATTTTCCGTATTCGTTTATAATAGTATGACCGGCGTTCGCGCCGCCCTGAAACCTTATAACTATATCGGAATCGGCGGCAAGCATATCCGTTATTTTGCCTTTTCCCTCATCGCCCCAATTTGCGCCTACGATTGCTTTTACCATAATTTATCCTCCTATATAAAACCGCTTGCAGCGCGGTTTATTATTCTCCGTTTTTAATAAGTTCGATTTTTGCCGTTTTGCCGGAAATTGTAACGGTATCCTCCTGCCAGCTCCAGGTGTAGTCTGTGCCTCTGAAAACGCTCGACCATTCGTCCACCTGCGCGCCGTTTTCGTCAAGACATCGGAACTGAACCACAACGTCTCCGCGTCCCTCAAGGAAGGTACGGAGCGTGTAGGTTATAACATAATCTCCGTCAGCGTTCTTTTCCCAATCCGATATTTGAAAGTCACGCATATAATGAGCGGTTCGTTCTATGGTGTCGTCATATTCAATCGGGATTTCCGCGTCGGTGTCCGTTGTATCGGCATCGGCGTCCGTTGTGTCCGCCGTGTCGGCGGCTTTAGTGCTGATGATTACGGTTTGCGTTTCGCTGTCCCATTCAACGTCCGCGTCAAAGCTTTCCGCTACGGCTCTTGCCGGAACAAGGGTGCGGTCGTCAATAATTTGCGGCGGCACGTCGAGCGTGATTTCCTCCGAGTTGACGCTCATAACAGCGCTGCCTATTGCCATTTCAACAACCGTGCTGTCCTTTGCGGCGGTCACCGTTTGCGTATCGCCGTCCCAGGTGATTTGAGAGCCGAGCGCCTCGAATATCGCGCGCATAGGCACAAGAGTGCGCCCGTCGATAATCTGCGGCGGCACCTCAAATTCAAGCTGCGCGCCGTCCAATAATACCTTAATTTCGTCCTCGCAGTGAACAACGGTGAATGATGAAAAAATCATAACCGTCATTAAAGCGGCGGAAAGAATTTTTTTAAATCCGTTCATAATTACCTCCCCGCGCGTATTGCGCGTTGGTTTAAGCCGGAGCCGGTTATACGTTAATTTCAACCTCAATTCCGAGCAAATCCTTGTTTTTATCGAGAACAGGGTCAACATAATCCTTTAGGAAATCCTCAACCTGCTGCGGAGCGCGTCCGACATAGTTTTCGGGTTTCAAAAGCGAGTTGATTTCCTCCAATGTAAGTCCGAACGACTCGTCCGCGGCGATAAGCTCCGCAAGGTTGTTTTCCTTGCCCTCAACCTTTACGGTTTTGCCCGCCTCCATTGAATAAACTCTTATTTTTTCATGTAAATCCTGTCTGTCGCCGCCCTTTTTAACGGCGTCCATCATTATGTTTTCGGTAGCCATAAACGGTATCTCGCGCATAAACTGCTGATAAATTACCTTATCATATACCACAAGTCCGTCAACCACATTGATGTACAGGCTTAAAATCGCGTCAACCGCAAGGAACGCCTCGGGAATTGAAATTCTCTTGTTTGCGCTGTCGTCAAGGGTTCTTTCAAACCACTGCGTTGACGCTGTGATTGCCGGATTCAAAGCGTCCACAATCACATATCTCGCAAGCGAGCCTATTCTCTCGGAGCGCATCGGATTTCTCTTGTATGCCATTGCCGAAGAGCCTATCTGCGACTTTTCAAACGGCTCCTCTATTTGCTTTAAATGCTGCAATAGGCGTATGTCGTTTGAGAATTTGTACGCGCTCTGCGCGATAAGGCTGAGCGTATTTAACATTTGCGAATCGAGCTTTCTCGGATATGTCTGCCCGCTTACGGGGAAGGACTCCGAGTAACCCATTTTTTCGGCTATTTTCTTGTCAAGCTGCTTGCATTTTTCGTGGTCGCCCTCGAACAATTCAAGGAAACTCGCCTGTGTGCCCGTTGTACCCTTGCAGCCTAAAAGCTTTGCTTTTGAAAGCTGAAAATCAACGTCCTCAAGGTCCATAAGCAAATCCTCAAGCCAGAGCGACGCTCTCTTTCCGACGGTTGTCGGCTGAGCGGGCTGGAAATGCGTGAATGCAAGCGTCGGAAGATCCTTGTATTCCTTTGCGAATTTCGCAAGCTCGCCTATGAGGCATACAAGCTTTTTCTTGATAAGCCGCATTGCCTCGGTCATTATTATAATATCTGTGTTGTCGCCGACATAGCAGCTTGTCGCGCCCAGGTGAATGATGGGTTTCGCGTCGGGGCACTGCACGCCGTAGGCGTATACGTGCGACATTACGTCATGACGCACCTCTTTTTCGCGCGCCTTTGCCGTGTCGTAGTTTATATCGTAAATATGCTCCTTCATTTGAGCAATCTGTTTATCGGTGATGTCAAGTCCAAGCTCCTGCTCGCTCTCGGCAAGGGCAATCCACAGCTTTCTCCAAGTCGAAAACTTTTTATCGGGAGAAAAGATGTACTGCATTTCCTTTGACGCGTAACGGGAGTTTAAGGGACTTTCGTAAGTATCTGTAGCCATAAATCTCCTCCAAATTACAGTCCGAGTCTTTTAAACACTTCCGCGTATGCCTCTTCAACATTGCCCATATCGCGGCGGAAACGGTCCTTGTCAAGCTTTTCGTGCGTTGTCGCGTCCCAAAGACGGCAGGTGTCGGGTGAAATCTCATCGGCAAGGATAATCCGGCCGTCGGGAGTTCTGCCGAATTCAATCTTGAAATCGACAAGCTCTATATTGATACTTTCAAAATATGCTTTCAGAACATCATTTACTTTAAATGTAAGGTCGGCGATTGTGTCAAGATCCTCTTTCGATGCCGCGCCGATTGCTATAATCTGGTAATCGTTTATCATCGGGTCGCCCAGGTCGTCGTCCTTTAAGCAGTATTCAAGGGTTGTGCAGTTGAGCTTTTTGCCCTCCTCAACGCCGAAACGCTTTGAAAAGCTGCCCGCTGCGATGTTTCTGATGATTACTTCAAGAGGAACAATTTCAACTCTCTTAACCACGGTTTCTCTGTCTGAGATTTCCTCTACAAAGTGCGTGGGGATACCGTTCTTTTCCATTATCTGCATAAGGAAATTTGACATCTTGTTGTTTACAATGCCCTTACCCGAAATCTGACCCTTTTTCAGTCCGTTGAAAGCGGTCGCGTCGTCCTTGTAGTCAACAATGTAAAGATTTTCATCGTCTGTTTTGAAAACCTTCTTTGCCTTTCCCTCGTAAAGCTGTTCCAGTTTTTTCATATTTATCAGTTCCTTTCCATGTACACATAGTTTTACAACTATATATTATATTATAAACTATTGACAAAATCAAGACAAAAGAAAAAATATGTTGGAATTTGTGAAATAAATTTGCAATGGGAGCCTCACGCGCACCGGCAAATTCACTCCGTAGGGGTCGGCGCCCCGACGACCCATTCCGTAGGGGCGCCCATTGGGCGCCCGCTCACGAAAGAACACATTCCGCCTCAAAAACTCTTGACAAAAAGCATCGGGGGGGGGGGGTAATAAAAAAGGCATAGTTTGCCTTTAAGCGCATAAAAACATCTTGAAAAATACATAAAAATGTGCTATACTGAAAATGCCAAACAATCTTTAATATTGTATACCCGAAAAAGCGGTGTATTTTTAATTTATGTTAAAAATGCAAAGCTCTTTTGATACACATTGCTTTTTTTGGGTATTGGATTGTTTGGCGACGATTTGGAGCGGAGCGTTTTTTGCGGCTTTGCTTTAAATCGGCAAAGCCGCTTTTTTTATTGCTGCGAAAAACATAATGGCGGCGGAAAATCATAATAAATTATTTGGAGGGACATTCATATGAGAAAACAGAAAAGCGTTTGGGGATTTTTTGCCGCGCTTGCGGTTATGTGTATTTTCACCTGCGCCGCCGCCGCGTCGGATGTGGCGTCGGTGGAGATAAACGGCTCAACAACAACCTATGATAATTTTTCGGACGCGTGGACAGCGGCGACAGGCGCAGACACGGCAACGGTTACTCTTCTTGGTGATGTGGACAGCCTAAGCAGCTACATTCAGGTATCATCTGATGATGACATCACTCTTGACTTAAACGGATACACATTAGACCGCGGACTTGCGACAGCGAAGGCAAACGGTTATATTATATATGTTAATGGCGGTAAATTTACTCTTGATGACAGCAGCGCAGCCGGTACCGGCGTTGTTACCGGCGGATATAATAAGAGCAGCGGTATGTATGGCGGCGCCGGAGTGTATGTGATCAACAGCGGAACATTTATAATGAACGGCGGCTCAATAAAAGGGAATAAGGTAACCGGTAACATTACATACGGCGGCGGAGTATGTGTGACAAAAGGAACATTCACAATGAACGGCGGTGCGATAGAAGAAAATGAGGCTTTGTCAACTACAGGGTCTGGTGTCGGTGTATTTCTTGGATATTCCGGGGGTTCGTTTACGATGAACGGTGGGACTATAAGAAATAATAAGGGTTACTTAGGCGTCGGAGTATATATTAGTGGCTCTACATTTACTTTAAATGACGGTACGATAGAGCATAATACGGCAACAAGCTCAGCCGGAGGTGTATATATGAACTCCGGAACATTTACGATGAACAGCGGCGAAATAAGCAATAATGAGGCGGCAACAGGCTCGGGCGTATATAAGAGCTCCGGAACATTTACAATGAACGGCGGTGAAATAAGCAATAATGAGGCATCAAATTACGGTGGCGGAGTATATATGTATAACACCGGAACATTTACAATGAATGGCGGCGAAATAAGCAATAATGAGGCATCAAATTACGGCGGCGGAGTATATATATTTAGGTACGGCGGAACATTTACAATGGAAGGCGGTACGATAAGCAATAACACGGCAACCTCGGGCGGTGGAGTATATTTGGATAGTGGCAAAACATTTAATCTGACCGGCGGTACGGTAGACGGAAATACAGCAACAACCTCGGGCGGCGGAGTATATGTGTATAGCAAAGGAACATTTAATATGACCGGCGGTGAGGTAAGCAATAATACTGCGGCAAGCTCGGGCGGAGGTGTGTATAATGAAGGCACATTGAGTATAACAAATTCCACAGTTACCAAAAATACCGCCGAAACATACGGCGGAGGCATATATGCCGGAAACGGCTTTACAATCAGCGGACTTGTGGATATAACCGAGAACACGGTAAACGGCGAGGCGAATAACGCGTATCTTTCGAGCGGCAAGGTGATTACCGTGGACGGCACTCCCGATGACGCGACAATGGTCGGCGTTACTACCGCCAATCCTCCCACGGAGGACTCATATGTCAATGTGACGGGCGAAAACAGCGGCGACTATACGGAATATTTTTCGAGCGACGGCAATTATTTTGTGCTGAACAGCAGCGCAAACCAAGTTCAGCTTGCCGTGATTACGTCGGGAATATATGTTCAATATGAGAAAATAAGCGGCAACACATGGAATATCAACCTTGTCGGCGGCGGTACATCGAGCATTATTTACCGATTCCTTGCGGCTCAGCTTAAATTCGCGATTGATAACCCTGACATAGCCTACACAATCAAACCCGTAAGCGGCATAAATCTTACCGAAAACAACGGCGTTTACGAGTTCAATCTCTCGAATTCGACCGCGAGCGGTACCGAAAAGGCGATAACCGCCCATTCGATTACCATAGGAACCGTAACCTTTGCGGGTGTCGGAGATTTTGAGTTCGGCGTTGATGAAACATATGAGGATAACGAGGCGCAAACCGCGGTTTATAACTCGGTTGACAATAATTTGATAAGAACCTACTATGTTCCGGATGTCAGCGGCACAATCGACAGCGAGCTTTATATAGATGATGTAATCACCGACACATTGTCCCTTGACACAGCAAGCCTTACAATCAATGTTATGTTCCCTAACGCCGTAACCGCGCAGGGCGACGCGTACAACGATATGAAGGTAACAATAAACGGCGTGAATAAGACAGATGAGGAAATATATTTCGGTACCGGCACACAAGGCAGCTTGAACGCGGACGGCGTAGTAATTTACGGCGCGGACGCGGATAATTATACCGGTGCCGCAGGCTATACGACGACCGTGAATGATGTATACCAAGGCTACGCGTACACGCTCGTATTCGAGGGCGCGGGCTACAGGACATTCAGAACAACGGTTGTTCCCGCAAGCGACAGCGCAACCGTGACTGTTTGGAATAACGCTATGGATAACAATATGGTTGTTGTATCGACAACCGATGACGCAATGGGCGGAGATACCGAAAAGGTGACATTCCTCGCGGGCGATATTGTCGCTGATGAAAATATCAACCTCTATGACCTTTCGGCGGTAGTATCGTATTTTGGTAAGACAAATGACACGGACTACACGTCTGAGTTTGCTAAGTATGACCTTGACCGCGACGGTAAGATTGACTCGAAGGATATTGCGATGGTTTTGGTGTCTTGGAATAAATAACGCCCAATAAACTTCGTATCTTATCCGTTTTCAAGGCTTGATGTGTTGGTGCCGCCAAGATGGGCGGACATTTTCCGACAATATTGTCGGAAAATGGCTTTTGCCAAAGGCAAAAGCACTGAAAAACGCACGTCTGCGCCTTTCAAACGAACAACCTACTCGTTTCTTGGACGTTATTACCATAACACACAATAAACGGCACATTTAAAAAACGGAGCAGTTTTTTGCTCCGTTTTTTTTTGTTCGTTCGTAGGGGCGACCCTTGCGGTCGCCCGCCGTCGATTTTTACACCAATTTTTTAGTTTTCCACTTACCGGAATAATATCGGATAACCGGCACGGACGCGCCCATTGCCCACGCTATCGGCGTGGCGATCCATATGCCTGTCGAGCCGAGGTAATTGACCAAAATATACGCGAACATAATTCTGCCCGCAAGCTCCAGTATACCCGAAACAGCCGAGGTATTCACGTCACCCGCGCCGCGCAGCACGTTAAGGTAGCTGCGCATAACAGCCGCTACAATATATGCCACGCATACAATGGTAAGGTATTTACTTCCTATTGCAATAGCCTCCGCCGCCTCGGTTTTATCGAGAAAAATCCCCAACAGCTGTCGGCGGAAAATGACGATAACCGCCGCAAGCACCACGCATATACATATCAGAGCGGCAAGAGTTTGATAAAGTCCCTTTTTAATTCTGTCAATATTTCCCGCGCCCATATTCTGTCCCGCAAACACCGACAGCGATGTGCCTATGGATATAATCGGCGCGATGGCTACGGTATCGATTTTTACCGCGGCGGTATATGCCGCCATTGTCATTGCTCCGAAGGAGTTGACAAGCCTTTGAACGCTCATAGTGCCGAGAGCGATAAGACAGCTTTCCAGAGCCGCCGGAAGTCCTGTGGTAAATATACGCCCGACCGCGAGAGAGGTGGTTTTAAAGGTTATGCCTTCAAGATTAAGCTGTTTGCGCCGGCGGATAATATGTACTATACAGAATATCGCGCTTACTATCTGCGCCGCGCCGGTTGCCGCCGCCGCGCCGGCAACTCCCATATTGAACACTACCACAAAAAGCAAATCCAAAGCCACATTCAAAAGAGATGAGAGTATCAGCGCGTAAAGCGGAGTGCGGCTGTCGCCAAGGCTGCGGAGTATCGCGCCGGACGCGTTATACATTGCCGTTCCTATTGTGAACGCAAAGATGATATTCACGTATTTTACGGCGTCCTCCATTACCTGCGCGGGCGTGCTGAGCAAATTAAGTATCGCGCGCGAAAAAATTATTCCCGCCGCCGATGTTACGGCGGACAGAATAACTATTATATAAACAAGTCCCGTTACGGTTTTGCGCATTTCATCGAAATTACGAGAGCCGAAACATTGCGAAATTATAATTCCCGCGCCGTTTGTAAGTCCCATCATAAGACAAATCATAACGGTGATTATCGTGCTGGTCGCGCCGACCGCCGCGAGCGCCTCCGCGCCGACAAACCTGCCGACCACCGCCGCGTCTGCGAAGTTATAAACCTGTTGAAATATATTGCCTATAAGCATAGGCACCGAAAAAGATAATATAATCTTAAGAGGAGTTCCTCTTGTCATATCATATACCATGCTGCTTACCTCCGAAAAACAAAACAAACTTATGCCATTATAGACCATTATATTCGTAAAGTCAATACAGTTGAAAAAAATATTTTTATTTGATATAATAGTACAAACGAAGGGCTTTGCCCGAAACAAATAAGGGGTATATAAAGTGAAAGTATTATTATTATCCGTTAAAGCGGGATACGGACATCATTCCACCGCGAAAGCGATAATGGAATGTTTTGAAGAAAGAGGACATCAGTGCCATATGCTCGATATTTTTGACTATATCAATCACCGTCTGGGAAATTCCATTCAGGACGGTTATCTTATTTCGACAAAATATCTTGCGAAAACCTACGGCAAGGCATACGGCAAGCTTGCAAGCAAGGACGAGCCTTATGACCGCCATTCGCTGATGTCTCTTTTTTCGAGGTTCATATCAAACAGACTTGAAAAATTCGTAAGGGAATACAGTCCCGATTTGATAATAGGCACGCATAGCTACGCCGGCATATGTATAAGCATATTGGCGGACAACGCGGCTATAGACTGCCCGAGCATAGGAATAGTGACGGATTTTACCGTTCACCCGTTCTGGGAAAGCACTATGCTTGATTATTATGTAATTCCCGATGAGCAGATTGCCTTTGAAATGCAGAAAAAGGGAATTGCCGAAAAGAAACTTTTGCCGCTGGGAATGCCGGTGAGAAAGCAATTCTCCGAAAAAATCGAAAAGAATGAGGCGCGCGCCGCGCTCGGAATAGAGGATATTCCCACGGTGCTTGTTATGATGGGCTCTATGGGATACGGAAACATAAAGCAGCTGCTTGCCGAAATGGAAAGCTGCACTCATAATTTTCAGATATTATGTGTATGCGGTTCAAATAAAAAAATCAAAAGCGCCGTGGACGAGTTTGATTGGAAGAAAAAGGTTTATTCCTACGGCTTTGTCGATAATGTGGACGTGATGATGGACGCGGCCGACTTCATAATAACAAAGCCGGGCGGTCTTACGACCTCCGAGGCTCTCGCAAAGGGACTCCCGATGATAACGATGAATCCCATACCCGGGCATGAGGACAGGAACCTCGGATTTCTTGTCAATAACGGCGCGGCGATAATGGTGAATAAGAATTTTTCCGTTGCCGAGGCTGTTAATTTAATACTCGGCTGTCCTTGGAGAAAGGAGCTTATGGAGGAAAGCGTAAGGCATTTGGGCAAGAGAAACGCCGCCTATAATCTTTATGAGTTTTGCTGCGAAAAGGTAGAGGAGAAATCGGGTTCAATCTGAAATTCTCTGCCGTTTAGATAGTTTAAAATACCGGCATCGGAGCGAAATTCAAAGCGCAGCTTGTAGCTTGTGAGTTTCATTTTGCCGCCGGAGTGCGAGCCGTATTTTTTGTCGCCGGAAAGCGGGTGACCTATATGCGCGAATTGAGCGCGTATTTGATGGGTGCGTCCTGTTTCAAGCTCGACCTCGATAAGCGACTTGCCGCCGCGCGAGGCGATTACGGTGTATTTGGTCTTTATATTTTTTGAATTTGCGACCAAAGTGTCCGTTACGGACACTTTTTTTTCGCCGCGCTCAAGATATGCCGTCAAGGTGCCGCCGCCCTCCATTTGTCCGTCCGCAACGCAAAGATACAGCTTTTTTATTTCGCGGTTCCTTATTTTTTCGTTGATTATGCGGAGCGCAGCGGCATTTTTAGCGCCGATTATTATGCCCGAGGTGTTGCGGTCAAGGCGGTTCGCGAACGCGGGCGCAAAGCTATGCTCGTTTTCGGGATTGTACTCGCCCTTTTTATATAGGTAGCTCTGCATTCTGCCCAGAAGAGTATCATCCGTCCCGTTGTCGTCCGAATGTACCACAATGCCGCTTTCCTTATTTATAAGTATAATATTTTCGTCCTCGTATACCACGTCAATGTCGGAATTGCCCGCCGCAAAACCGCTCTGCGGCTCGAAAAATTCGTCTTTAAGATAAAGCCTGAGCACATCGCCCGTGCGGAGCATATATTTTCCGTCCCTTATATGCGCGCCGTTTACGCGCACGCAGTTTTTTCTGAGACTCTTATACAGCATACTCTGCGGCATATTCGCGAGATATTTTGTCAAAAATTTGTCAAGTCTTTGACCCGCGTCGTTTTCGTTTATTGTAACCTCTTTCACGTTAAATCTCCTCCGTGAGTAAAAATATCTGATTTTAGATATTGTAACACAAAAAAAAATATGTTACAATATACTTTACAGGATTACAGAAAAAAAATAAAGGAGAGATTAATATGGGATTATTCGGCGGCGGCTATGACAAGCCGGGAAAAGGCGTGGACAAAAATGCGCCTAAAAAGAAAGGGTTTTTCTTATTTTTTGATATTTTAATACATAAGTTTTCCAAATTTATCGGCGCGAACTGCCTGTATACATTGGTGAGCTTGTTGTGGATAGCGATATTGTTCGTTGTAGGAATGGTTATGCTTGCGAACACGAGTATTGTCACGTCTATGGCGGCGGCAATGGAGGGTACCGGCTTTAGCGCAGCGGATTTGCAGATAATGCTCGCGCTTATGCTTGCGGTTGCCGTGTTTGTGTTGTGGGGCTCCGGTCCGGCGTCGGCGGCTTACGCATATGTGAACAGGTGCTTTACCAGGGGCGAGCCCGTGTGGGTCGCAAGCGACGGCAAGGATAAATTCAAGGAAAACTTCAAGCAGGGAATGATTGTGGTTATAATTGACGCGGTAGTATTTGTATTGGGTATTAACGCGGTGCATTTCTACTATTCCCTGTACGCGAGTTCGGGAAGTATACTGTGGATGCTGCTTACCTATGTAATGGTGCTTGCGCTTATAATATATACAATGATGCACCCGTATTTGTATCAGATGATGGTCACGTTTGAATGTAAAATAGGCGCGCTGTATAAGAACGCGCTTATAATGACGCTTGCAAAGCTTCCGGGCAATTTCTTTACATTGCTTGTCAATGTCGCGGTGCTGTTTGCACTGTTCCTGTTTATAAACCCGATTGCGGCGGCGCTTATAGTCGCGGTAATAGGACTTTGCATAACGCGTTATCCGGGTGAGTTTTACGCGGCGAGAGTGATAGAACGCTCGATTTTAAAGGATATGAAGAAAAAACAGCCGAAAATCGAATACATCGAGGAGGACGCGTAATGATTTTGGGTGAATACGATATTGCCGTGATAGGCGGCGGACACGCCGGCTGTGAGGCGGCGCTTGCGGCGGCAAGATTGGGCGTTAAGACGGTTATGTTTTCCATAAGTCTTGACGCTATAGGAAATCTTCCCTGCAATCCGAGCATAGGCGGAACGGCAAAGGGACACCTTGTACGCGAGGTGGATGCGCTCGGCGGCGAGATGGGCAAGGCGGCGGACGCGTCGTTTATACAGTCCAAGATGCTCAACCGCGGCAAAGGTCCTGCCGTACATTCTCTGCGCGCTCAGATTGACCGTAAGAAATATCATGCCGAAATGAAAAAGCGTCTTGAAAATCAAGAAAATTTGCAGATTAAGCAGGCGGAAATCGTAAATATACTGACCGATGAAAACAATAACGTTACGGGCGTCGTGACGCAAACGGGTGCGCAATACCGCGTAAGAGCGGCGGTAATCGCGAGCGGAACATATCTTAAGGGTAAAATTTTAATAGGAAATTATTCGCGCGAGAGCGGACCGGACGGAATGTTTCCGGCAAATGAGCTGTCGGAGAATCTGCGCCGGCTCGGCATTGAGCTTAAACGCTTTAAGACGGGTACTCCCGCGAGAATACACGCCGACACGCTCGGTTACTCCAAAATGGAGATTGAGGAGGGCGACGAAAAAATAGTGCCGTTCTCCTTTGAAACGGAGAATACGGGAAAAAATCTCGTACCGTGCTATCTTGTGTACACGAACGAAAAAACACATAAGATTATTCGCGACAATTTAAACCGCTCCGCTATGTACGGCGGAATGGTTGAGGGCGTGGGACCGAGATATTGCCCGTCCATCGAGGATAAGGTGGTGCGCTTTGCGGATAAGCCGAGGCATCAGCTTTTTATTGAGCCGATGGGGCTTGACACAAAGGAGATGTATGCGCAGGGATTTTCGACGAGTATGCCGGAGGACGTGCAGCTTGAAATGTACAGGAGCGTCGAGGGACTTGAAAATGTTGAGATAATGCGCAGCGCATACGCCATTGAATACGACTGCTGCGACCCGACCCAGCTTACTGCCGCTCTTGAATTTAAGACTGTAGGCGGACTTTACGGCGCGGGTCAGTTTAACGGCACGTCCGGCTATGAGGAGGCGGCTGCTCAGGGACTTATCGCCGGCATAAACGCGGCGCTCAAGCTGAAGAACGAGCCGCCGCTGATACTTAAGCGCTCGGACGGCTATATCGGCACGCTTATTGACGACCTGATAACAAAGGGCACGAACGAGCCTTACAGAATGATGACGTCGCGCTCGGAATACCGTCTGCTTTTGCGGCAGGACAACGCCGACGAGCGTCTTACGCCGTTCGGCTACAGGGTGGGACTTATAAGCGAGGAGCGTTATAAAAAATTCCTTGAAAAAACAGATATGATTAAAAAGGAAATCGAAAGAATATCCAAAATAGTCGTGCCGCCAAAGGAGGCAAATCCGATTTTGGAGCGCAGCGGCTCCGCGCCGGTTAAAACCGGCATAAGGCTGAGCGATATGCTTAAGCGTCCGGAGCTTGACTACGAAAAAACAGCCGATGCCGACCCTAACCGTTCTCCTCTGCCCGACGCGGTATGCGAGCAGGTGGAAATAAAGCTGAAATACGACGGATATATAAAGAGGCAGATTGCGCAGGTTGAGCAGTTTAAGAAAATGGAGGAAAAGCTGCTGCCCGAAAATCAGGATTATTCCGACATACACGGTCTGCGCCTGGAGGCAAGGCAGAAATTGAATAAGATACAGCCGAAGTCATTGGGTCAGGCGTCGAGAATATCGGGCGTTTCGCCGTCGGATATGTCGGTGCTTATCGTATGGCTTGAAACACAAAAAAATGAAGAAAGAAAGGATTGATTGCTATGAAGTACAGAACACTTGCCGGAGAAAGAGTGTCGGTTTTGGGATTCGGTTGTATGAGATTCCCGACCACATCGAAAAACGCGGCGGATATTGACAAGGAAAAATCAGCGGAAATGTTAAGATACGCGGCGGAAAACGGCGTGAATTATTTTGACAGCGCGTATGTGTATCACGAGGAGATGAGCGAGAGCTTTATAGGCGAGGTTTTAAAGCCCTACCGCGATAAAATCAATTTTGCTACAAAATGTCCCACATGGAGAGTTAAAAGCGAGGACGACTTCGACCGTATGCTTGACGAGCAGCTTAAAAGACTGCAAACCGACCATATAGATTTCTACCTTATGCACGCTTTAAGCAAGGACAGATTTACAAATATCGTAGAGAAATTCAATCTTATAGATAAGCTGAATAAGGCAAAGGCAGACGGAAAAATACGCCATATAGGCTTTTCGTTCCATGATGACCTTGAAACCTTCAAGAAAATCATCGACGCCAATCCGGCGTGGGAGTTTTGTCAGATACAGTACAACTACATAAACCTGAATTACCAGGCGGGCACCGAGGGATTGGAATACGCTCATAAAAAGGGAATTGACGTTGTAATAATGGAGCCGCTTTTGGGCGGAAAGCTTGCGAATTTGTCGCCGCAGGTTGCCGAAACCCTTTCGGACGAAAAATCCTCCGTGGAATGGGCGATGGACTTTTTGTGGAACCGCGAGGAGGTATCTCTTATTTTGAGCGGAATGGGCGTGATGGATCAGGTTTGCTCAAATATGGAATACGCGGATAAGGCGGAGGTTGGAATGTTGTCAAGCGAGAACCTCGATATGCTTGCCCGCGCCAAGGAGGTATTCGATAAAATGGCGCTTGTGCCCTGCACAAAGTGCGCGTATTGTATGCCGTGCCCCTTCGGATTGGATATTCCCAAAACCTTTGAGGCGTATAACGCCACGGCGTTGGATATGGGCAAGGCTAAGGCGATATACGCGGAGCTTGAAAAGGGCGCCGACCAATGCAGAAAGTGCAAAAAGTGTGAAAGCGTCTGTCCGCAGAGCATAAGGATAAGCTCGGTTATGACAAAGATAGCCGAAATATTCAAATAGAAAAAAGCTGTCGGGTTTTGTCGGCAGTATTATTTGACATTGACCCTCCCGTGTGTTATAATTCTTTCCGGTAAACAAAAACAGGAGGGTCAATTTTGGTATTTTCAAGCCTAATGTTTATGTGCATATTTCTGCCGGTGATGCTGATTGCATATAACATCTCAAAGAGCATTACATATAAAAATATAATACTGGTTATTGTTTCGCTGTTTTTCTATGCGTGGGGCGAACCCGTATGGGTGGTGCTGCTGATTTTCAGCGCGCTTGTGGACTACGTAAACGGGCGCGTTATAGATAAATACTACGCGCGCGCGGGCGCGACAATAGCTCTTGTATCGTCGCTTGTCATAAACCTCGGACTTCTTGTTGTATTCAAATATTCGGGGTTTTTTACCGATAATATAAATTTGATTTTTCACACAGATATTCCAAAGCCGGGACTTGAGCTGCCTATCGGAATATCGTTTTATACATTCCAAACACTTTCATATACGATTGATATGTACCGCGGAAAAACGCGCGTTCAGAAGTCCTTTTTAAGCTTTTTGGCGTATGTTTCGATGTTTCCGCAGCTTGTGGCGGGACCCATTGTGCGCTATTCCTCCGTAGCGGCGGAGCTGACCGACAGGAGGGTAACGGCGGAGGATTTCGCATACGGCGTAAGACGCTTTACCGCGGGATTATGCAAAAAGGTAATGCTTGCCAACAGCGCCGGCAGCGCGGCGTCTATGATTTTGGACAGCACGCGGCTGACGGTTATGTCCTCTTGGCTCGGAATTATTATGTACACCTTTCAGATATATTTCGACTTTTCCGGCTACAGCGATATGGCGATAGGTCTGGGACGTATGCTCGGCTTTCATTTTCCCGAAAACTTTGAATATCCGTATATCTCAAGGAATATCACGGAATTTTGGCGCAGGTGGCATATTTCGTTGTCCTCGTTTTTCCGTGATTATGTGTATATCCCATTGGGCGGAAATCGCTACCGTCCCATACGCAATATACTCATAGTGTGGCTGCTTACCGGCTTTTGGCACGGTGCAAGCTGGAATTTTGTGCTTTGGGGACTTTTTTACGCGCTGCTTTTATTGGCGGAAAAAAATCTTTTCCGAAAAAAGCTGCTGAAAATTCCCGCGCCGCTCTGTTATATATATACGATGTTTTTCGTTATACTCGGTTGGGCGCTGTTCTATTTTACGGATTTGGGCGCGCTGTGGACGTTTGCAAAGAGCGCGTTCGGAGTGAATACGGCTCTCTATGACCTGACGGCTGTTTCCGCGTTCTGCACAAACGCGTGGCTTTTCGCAATGTGCGCTATCGCGTCCACGCCGGTGCCGTCGGTTATATATAACCATTTGTGCAAGAAATCAAACGTCTTTGCGGCAATATCGCAGCCCTTGCTTGTGATGCTGGGATTGGGCGCGTGCTTTGTGCTGCTTGTGGGACAAACCTATAACCCGTTTTTGTATTTCAGATTTTAAACAGGAGGCGGCGACATGAAGAATAAATTGGTAATCGGCGCGTTCGCGCTTATGTTGGCGGCGTTTATCGTCATCTTGTCACTTCCCGCCGACACGGAAAGTATAGAGGCTGAAAACAGAACCGCGGCAACCGCGCCGCCGCTTTCGGAGGAAACCGTTTTTTCGGGAGAATTCGCCTCCGGATTTGAGAGCTTTATCGGCGACAGCGTGGGATACCGCTCGTTTTTCACGCAGCTTTCAAAGCAAATCGAGAGCTTGGAGGGATTTACGCCCGACACGGGAAGTGTTATATCCGCGAATAAGGATATAGGAACGGGTACAACCCAGAAAATGACGCTCCTTGTCGCGGACGGCGCGATTATGGAGATGTTCGCGAGAAATGAGGATAATGAGCGGTTATATACTGAAACGTTGAATCATTACGCCGAAAAGCTGCCCGAGGATATAGAGCTGTTCAATATGATTATTCCGACGCAGCTTGAATTTAAGGAGCCTATATATAAAAATCTTCAGGACAGCCAAAAGGACGCGATAGACGCGATTTACGCCGGATTGGACGAAAGGGTGACGGCGGTTGACGCGTACAGCGCCCTGGAGGAGCATAAGGACGAGTATATTTATCTCAGAACCGACCATCACTGGACGCCCCTGGGCGCGTATTATGCCTACCGCGCGTTTATTTCCGCCGAGGGCGGAAAGGCTGTCGACAAGGACGATTTTGAAAGCGGAGCGATACAGAATTTTCTCGGCTATCTTTATGACAGGGTCAACTCGTCGGATTTTGAGGCGGAGCCGGACGTTATAGAGTGGTATGATGTTGATCCCGACGAGCATATCACAACCGTTATGCACGGACTTGACGATGACGGAAACCCGACGACCTACAAGGGTACGATGTACGACCGCACAAAGGCAAATTACTCGTTCTTTTTCGGCAGCGACCACCCGATTGTGGAGATGACAAACGAGGATAATATAGGCGGCAAAACGATTGTGCTTTTAAAGGAATCATATTCAAACGCGCTTGCACCGTGGCTGATTAAGAGCTATTATAAGGTAATCCTTGTTGACCCGAGAATTTATAAGGGAGATTTCGAGGACGTGCTTGACGATTATTCGCCCGACGAGGTGATGATTGTAAATTATATTTTCACAACAAATTTTCCTGATTACTGCGCGCTGCTGACGGATTTATATTAACAGAGGCTGCGGGCAGGCTCAGGCGGCGTTTTGTGTATAAAACTATTGACAAACCGATAAGGAATTTAGTATAATATATGAACGGAAGTAATATATGACTTATGCCTCATTGACCTATGCGGCTTTGAGGCATTTCTGTTTTTATTAAAAGAAAGGAAGAAGTAGAAATGAAAAATTTTAAAAAGGTAATGGCAATCGGAATGGCGGCTGCGCTTTGTGCGGCGTCCTTGGCGGGCTGCGGCGGCGAAACCGCGGACAGCACCGAGAGTGAGGAAACATATAAAATAGGCGTATTGCAGTATGCGGATCACCCGTCGCTTGACAACTGCCTTACAGGCTTTGAGCAGGGACTTGAGGAAGAGGGAATCGTATATGAGATTACCGCTCAGTCGGCTAAGGGCGATGATGCCACAAACACGCAAATCGCTCAGCAGTTTGTTTCGCAGGGTATGGATCTTTTGTGCGGAATTGCAACACCGTCGGCTCAGGCTTGCTATAACGCAGCTTATGAGGCGGGTATCCCCGTAATATTCAACGCTGTTTCGGACCCTGTAGCGGCAAAGCTTGCGGAGAGCGAAACACAGGCGATGGACGGTATCACTGGCGTAAGCGATATGCTGCCTGTTGACGAGCAGCTTAAGCTTATCCGCGAAATGCTGCCGGACGCAAAGACAATAGGCATACTTTACACCACAAGCGAGGCAAATTCCGTTTCAACCATTGAAAGCTATAAGGAAAAGGTCGGCGAATACGGCTTTGAGCTTGTTGAAAAGGGCATCACAAACGCATCGGAAATTCCTCAGGCGGTAGACCTGCTTGTAAACGAGGTTGACTGTATTTCAAATATGACGGATAATACCGTAGTGGCAAATCTGCCGGTTCTTTTGGAAAAGGCTAACGCTAAAAATATTCCGGTATTCGGAAGTGAAGAAGAGCAGGTAGGAAACGGCTGTATAGCATCCGCGGGTATCGACTACATAGAGCTTGGCAAAAAAGCGGGCGTGATGGCGGCAAAGGTACTTCGCGGCGAGGATATTTCAACAATTCCTTATGAAACTATGACGGAAAGCAAGATTACAATAAACACCGACGCTGCCGAGGCAATAGGAGTAACAATACCGCAGTCGATAACAGACAGAGCTGAGGTCAAAAACGCTCCGTCAGAGTCATGAGTGATATTCTCTCGATAGGTATAGGAATATTTGAGCAGGGATTTATTTACGGAATTATGGCTATGGGTGTGTATATCACCTATACGATACTTGATTTTCCCGATTTGTCTGTTGACGGAACATTCCCTCTCGGAATTGCGGTATGCTTTGTAATGCTCAACAACGGACTCAATCCGTGGCTTGCGCTGCTTGCGGCATTCGCGGCAGGCTGCATCGCCGGCACATTTACGGGACTTTTAAACGTAAAGCTGAAGATTAAAAATCTTTTGTGCGGTATTCTTACTATGACGGCGCTGTATTCTGTAAATTACAGCATTGTCGGCAAAGCGTCCGATTTCTTAAGTATGGACGTTACGACGATTTTTTCGCAGACGTCCTTCATATTCGGCGGAGTGCTTGCTCCGTATGCAAAGCTGATTGTTATACTTGTAATAGCGCTTGTTGCAAAATTCGCACTTGACTGGTATTTGAGAACAAAGTCGGGATTTCTGCTCAGGAGTGTGGGAGATAACGAGGGACTTGTTATAACACTCGCGCAAAATCCCGGCACAATAAAAATAATCGGTCTTGCCATTGCGAACGGCCTTGTTTCGCTGGCGGGCGCGGTTTACTGCCAGTACGGCAGAGCCTTCAACGTCGGCTCCGGCACCGGTACGGTGGTTATGGGACTTGCCGCGGTTATTATAGGCACCACGGTATTCAAAAAGGTGAAATTTCTCCGTATTACCACAGGCGTGCTTTGCGGTATGGTTGTGTATAAGGCGTGTATTTCAATCGCGCTTGCGCTCGGCTTGCGCTCGCAGGATACGAATTTAATGATTACGGTTCTGTTTATCATAACGCTTATGCTGAACGAATTTGTCTTTAAGAAAAAGAAAGCCGGGGTGAAAAAAGATGCTTAAGCTTTCTAATATATATAAGACCTTTAACCAAGGCACTATTGATGAAAAAGTCCTTTTTTCGGATTTTAACTTGACCATAGAGGACGGCGAATTTGTCGGAGTTATCGGCTCAAACGGCAGCGGCAAGACAACTATGCTCAACATCATATCGGGCGATATGCCTGTTGACAGCGGCTCCGTAATGCTCGGAAACGAGGAGCTTAACCACGTTAAAAATTATAAGAGGTCAAGAAAAATAGGCAGAGTTTTCCAGGACCCGTCAATGGGAACCTGTCCGTCGATGACCATATGGGAGAATATGTCCATAGCCGATAATAAGGGCAGAACCTACGGACTTTCGTTCGGCTTGAACCGTCAGCGTAAGGACTTCTATTGCTCTCAGCTTGAGCTTTTGGGTATGGGACTTGAGAACAGATTAAATACTCCCGCCGGCTCGCTTTCGGGCGGTCAAAGGCAGGCGTTGGCGCTTATTATGGCGACTATGATACGTCCCGAGCTGCTGCTGCTTGATGAGCATACGGCGGCGCTTGACCCAAAGTCCTCCGATACGGTTATGATGCTTACGGAAAGAATTATCCGTGAAAAAAACATTACCACGCTTATGGTAACTCATAACCTGCGCCACGCCGTGGAGCACGGCACGCGCACCATTATGATGCACGAGGGCAGCGCCATTATGGACGTTTCCGGCAAGGAAAAGGAAAATATGACAATTAACGATTATTTAAAGGTGTTCAATGAAATAAGCATTGAATGTGGAAATTAAAAAAGGCTGTAGACAACCCATATCCGATTGTCTACAGCTTTTTTGTGTCAGATTAACGGCGCGATAAGGCGCATTATGTGTCCTACAAGCTTTGTGAAAGGATTGAAATTCTTTATATCCTCATAGGTGATTTTCTGCGAAAGAGCGATGGTGTCCTTGAAGTCGCGCTCAATGTCAATCACAGCCGGCACGTCCACCATATATGCCGCACATTCATAATGCAGGTAAAGGCTGCGGTAATCGTGGTTTATCGTGCCCACAATCGCCTTGCGCCCGTCGCTTATAGACATCTTAGCGTGTACAAAGCCCGGAGTATACTCATATATTTCAATTCCGACGTCAAGCAGCTCCTTGTAGTATGTTCGCGCGAGGTAGAAAGCATATGGCTTGTCGGGTATGTGCGGCATAATTATTTTTACGTCCACCCCGCGCTGCGCCGCGTATTTCATACTTTCAAACATTTCGTCGTCTATAACAAGGTACGGCGTCATTATATAGGTGTATTCGGAGGCGTTGTCAAGATTATGGATATACGCGCGCTTGCCAACGTATATATCGTCAAGAGGAGTATCGCCGAAGGGTATCACAAAGCCGGCGGCGTCCGCGGGGTTTCCCTTTGACGCGTTTATATATTCGCCTCCGTCCTCGATGTCCTCGGTGTTTACATTCCACATTTCAAGGAACATTGAGATGTAGCCCGCCACCGCGTCGCCCTTCAGCATAATTCCGGTGTCCTTCCAGTGACCGAAACGCTCCTTTTGGTTTATATATTCGTCGGCGAGGTTTATTCCTCCGGAAAACGCCGTTTTTCCGTCTATAACAATAATCTTTCTATGATCGCGGTTGTTTTGATGCGTGGAGATAAGCGGTACTATCGGGGAAAAAACCCGACATTTTATTCCGTATCTTTCAAGCGTTTCGTTATAGCGCACGGGCAGCGTGGTGAGGCAGCCCATAGCGTCATACATAAGCCGCACCTCGACGCCTTGCTTTACCTTTTGACGCAGTATTTCAAGAACCTCGTGCCACATTTTATCGGCGGAGTTTATTATGAAAAATTCCATAAAGATAAACTTTTCCGCTTTTAAAAGCTCCTTTTTCATATCCTCGTACATTCTTTCGCCTATGGGATAATATTGAACCGCCGTGTTTGAAAACGCGGGCGAGCCGCCGTATTTTTCAAGATAACCGGCAAAGCTGCATTCGCGCTTGTCAAGCAGAGCCAAATTTTTCATAACCTCCTCGTCGCGAGGCAGGTATTTTTTGTTGATTTCCTGAGCGCGAGTGTAATCATCGCGTATATTGCGCGTAATCGTCCTTGCGCGCGTATAAATATAGAACAGCGCGCCGAATATGGGAATAATGGAAATAAGCGTTATCCACGTCATTTTGAAGGTGGATTCCTCGGCGCGGTTTATTTCATATATCACAAGTATGGCGCTCAAAACAGTGGAAAAGCCGGTAATCGCCACGGAATAGTCTGAAATCCATATAAACATCGCCACAAATACGGCGATTTGCAGCAGCAGCATTATAAATGCGAAAAGTTTATTTGAATATAACAGCCTGTTAATTTTCTTCATAAAATCCACCTTTATCTGTAGTTATTTAAGCGACTTTATATAGGCGAAGGTTTTTTTCTCTCCCTCTTTTTGCAGCATTTCAAGCCAGCCCTCCAGCAGAGCCGCCGTTTTCGGGTGCATACTGCTTTTGGCGTTTCCGCGCTCGAAGTATTCTATCGGATTGTTGTCAGTGTAGCCGTCGCCAAGATATATTTTACCCGCCGCGACGCGGTCGCAGAACATTTCCTTTACATAATTAAGCGGCATCTCCACCGCCTCCAGACGGCGCGTTTGCGGGTTATAGTCCGTCCAGTATTCAAAATGGTGCCTGTTTCTGCCCTTGTGGTGCATCCACGCGCGCGAGTATCCGTATTCGCGCCGCTCCGCCTCCGTGGGACTTCTGTCGCCCAGGTAAAACTTAGCGCCCGCGAAAAATTCCGTCGGACTGTATTTTGATAGGTCGTGGCGCAGTCCCTGCCATAAAATTCCGCATTTATAGCAATGGTATATCACCTTGTGTCTGTGCCGCGTTATGGTTGAAAAATGTTTTATCAAATGCAACATATAGCCAAACTTCCCTTTAATATATAATGCTTTATTATATCACATTTACCGATAATTTACAACAGCAAAAAACGTTACTTTGTCCTTTTTTTCTATGATTGGAGCGGGTTTAAGGTGTAGATTACGGTAAAATTAAATAAAGCCGCCGCGGCAAAAACCGCGGCAGCTTATTTAAAATGTTTTTTAGAACAATCCCATACCGCCGTAGGTTACAACGATAGTCGCAAAGACTATTGAAACCATTGAAAGCAGCTTAATCAGAATATTAACAGACGGTCCGGAGGTATCCTTGAACGGGTCGCCCACGGTGTCGCCGACAACAGCCGCCTTATGGTTTTCGCTGCCCTTGCCGCCATAGTTGCCCGCCTCTATGTACTTCTTGGCGTTATCCCAGCTGCCGCCGGAGTTAGCCATCATAATAGCGAGAACAAATCCCGAAACAAGCGCGCCCGCGAGCATACCCACAACGCCGTCCGCGCCGAGGATAAGTCCCACAACAATCGGAGCGAGTATTCCGAGAGCCGCCGGCAAAATCATTTCCTTAAGCGAGGATTTTGTACAAATATCCACGCAGGTTTCATAATCCGCCTCAGCCTTGCCCTGCATAAGTCCCTTTATTTCACGGAACTGACGTCTTACCTCAACAACTATCTTCTGCGCCGCGCGTCCCACAGCCTGCATAGTCATCGCGCTGAACAGGAACGGGAGCATAGCGCCGACGAATAAGCCTATAAGAACCGCCGGATTTGTAATGGACAGGTTAAGATCCGCGCCCAATCCGGTAACCTTGTCGGTGTACGAAACGATAAGCGCGAGAGCGGTAAGAGCCGCCGAGCCTATTGCAAAGCCCTTGCCCGTAGCGGCGGTTGTGTTGCCGAGCGAGTCAAGCGCGTCCGTTCTCTCGCGGACAACCTCGGGAAGTCCGGACATCTCCGCGATACCGCCGGCATTATCCGCAACGGGACCGTAAGCGTCCGTCGCAAGCGTTATACCGAGCGTTGAAAGCATACCTACAGCGGAAAGTCCCACGCCGTAAAGTCCGTGAGTAAACAATTCTTCACCTGTATATCCGGCTCCTGATGTAAAGTAGCTGATGATTACCGAAATGCCGATGATGATTACAGGAATAGCGGTTGACGCCATACCGAGAGCGATACCGTCGATTATAATTGTAGCCGAGCCTGTTTCGGACGACGCGGCAAGCTTTTTTGTCGGCTTATATGAATCCGATGTGTAGTATTCCGTAAAGAATCCTATCAATACGCCCGCCAAAAGTCCGGAAATTACCGCCCAGAACACATTAGAGTTTTCCGGTAGCAATGTGAATATCAATATCGCCGAGCCTATCGCCGAAAGAACAGCCGACGCGTATGTGCCGCGTCTTAATGAGCCCAAAAGCGATTTTTGCGTCGCGTTTTCCTTGGTTGATACAAAGAATGTGCCTATAATTGACGAAATAATGCCGATTGCCGCGATAAGCATAGGAACAAGAACGCCGTTAAAGCCGAGTCCCGCCGCCGTAGCAAGCGCGCCGCACGAAATTATCGAGCCGACATATGATTCGTAAAGGTCCGCGCCCATACCGGCAACGTCGCCTACATTGTCACCCACGTTATCTGCGATACAAGCCGGATTTCTCGGGTCGTCCTCGGGAATACCCGCCTCAACCTTACCTACAAGGTCCGCGCCGACGTCGGCAGCCTTTGTAAAGATACCGCCGCCCACACGCGCAAACAGCGCCATAGAGCTTGCGCCCATACCGAATGTAAGCATAGCCGCCATAATGTCGTTTACATCGAGCTTAAAGCCGAATTTCAAAATCATAAACCACGCGCTTATGTCCAAAAGTCCGAGTCCGACAACCGTAAGACCCATAACCGAACCCGACGAGAACGCTATTTTAAGACCCTTGTTAAGTCCCTCGCGCGCTCCGTTGGCGGTTCTTGTGTTAGCGTAGGTCGCGATTTTCATACCGATAAATCCCGAAAGTCCCGAGAAAAATCCGCCCGATAAAAACGCGAAAGGCACATACGGTGTTAAGAATCCCGTAAACGCGAGGACTATCAGCAGTACAAACATAACGGCAAAGAAAATGCCGACTGTCTTATACTGACGCTTTAAATACGCCATAGCGCCCTTGCGAATTTTTTCGCCTATTGCCTTCATGGTGTCCGTGCCCTCGGGTTTCCTTTTTACGGCGTAGAATTTGGCGCACGCGAATACGAGTGCCAACACTGCGCAGAGGAATACCGCGACAGGCGCGATTTTTTCAAAATTGTTCATATGAATAACCCCTTCCATATTTTATTATGTATATTTATTTTATAACGATGCCGCCAAATAGTCAATACGAAAATCAAAATTGTAATTAAATTAAAATTAAAATTCTAATTTTAAATTTATATTGACAAAAGTCCCGTATTAGAATAAAATTATTATATATAGGTAAAAACAATATTTTCGCCTTTCGCGGCGGAGAAATGTGCATTTGCTTTAAATTGATTTGAATTTGGGAGATAATTGATGAGTATACGAAAGTTGATGATAGCCCTGGCGGTAATTTTGTTTGCCGCGGCTATTGTTCCGGAATTTTTGGAAAACAGAGCCGAGCAAACTGCCGAGGAGGAATATACTCCGACGGTGCAGACGGTGACCGTTACCGCCGTGGGCGACTGCACCTTCGCTACGGACGTGAACGCGTCGCAGTCGGGCAGCTTTGTTTCCTACGCTCAAAATGAGGATTACACGTACTTTTTCCAAAATGTGGCGGATATTTTCGCCGAGGACGACCTTACCATTGTAAATTTTGAGGGCACGCTGTCCAATCAGGGCACGCGCGCGGATAAGGAATTCGCATTCAGAGGAAAACCGGAATATGTGCAGATTTTGACCTCGTCAAGCGTTGAGGCGGCAAACCTTGCCAATAATCACAGCTCGGATTACGGCGACGTGAGCCTTACCGACACGATAAAATATCTGAATGAGGCGGGAATATCCAATTTTTCGGGAACAAATACCGCCATACAAGAGATAAACGGTATTTCCGTCGGTCTGGTAGGCATAAACGCGCTCAACGAAACAGAGGCGGAAAAGCTCGAAAAAGCTATAGGCTCCGTAAAGAGCCTCGGCGCACAGCTTGTAATCGTGAGCATACACTGGGGCGAGGAAAAGGCGACCGAGCCGAACGCGGATCAGATAGAGCTTGCCCATAAGGCGGTGGATTTGGGCGCGAATCTCGTTATAGGCACGCACCCGCACGTTTTGCAGGGATTTGAGAAATATAACGGCAGCTATATAGCGTACAGCCTGGGTAATTTCTGTTTCGGCGGAAACAACAATCCCGCGGATAAGGATACCGCCATATACAGGCAGATGTTTACCTTTGTTGACGGAGTGCTCCAGGACGATGATAATATGGTGATAATACCCGCGACAATATCCGGACACGACGATTATAACGACTATCAGCCGACTGTTGCCGAGGGCGACAGGAAAATTCAAATTCAAAACAAGCTCCTTGAATATTCCGCGCCGTTCGGGCTTTTGTCATTAAATTTCAGATAAATACCGTATTTTCGGAAAAGCGTTTCACCAAAAACGCTTTTTTCGGTTGTTTTGTCCGTTATTTGAGCCAAATTTGACAATATCGAAAAATTTTAGTATAATGATTTGTATTTAAAGAGAAAATATATATTTTTTGATAACCATAGAAAGGAAAGAAAAAATGAAAAAGATTATTTCGGCGGCGGTTGCCGCTATAATGCTTGGCGTGATGTGCGCGCCCTCCACTCTTGCGGCGGAGAGCTGGCGCGAGGCTTTTGTTACGCGTCTTATGAGAATAATGTCCTCAAACCCGTCATATAACGAGATAGTGCTTACCGACCTTGACAGGAACGGAATACCGGAGGCGTTTGTTATGCGCGGCGGCGCGGACGGCGGAATCAGCGCCGGATTTACTATGAGCGGAAACACTATTTCGAGCATAGAGGTTCCGGGCGATATTATCGGCGAATGTCTTACGGATATAACCGTTTACGAAAAGGACGGAAGATACATATTCGTAGGCCGCGAGATACCGAGGTATTCATCGGTTATAAATTACTATAAGCTCATTTTTGACGGACAAACCCTCACGGCGGAAAAAATTCTGAAATCCTATGTCAGCGCCTATCCCACGATACCGTATGTGGATATGTACGGCGATGATTTCCTTACAAACGGATACCCCGACAGATCAAAGATAAAGAGCTTTGTCGATCAATACGAGGGTATAAACTCGCTTACGGCGACAAATTCCAACGCAAAGCTGATTGTGGACGGCGAGGAGGTCGAGGTTTCGGGATATACCGTAAACGATTCAAACTATTACAAAATCCGCGACATTGCGATGATTTTGCGCAACACAAGCGCTAAGTTTGACGTTGCCTGGGACGAGGATTTAAGCGCGATAACCATTTTGCGCGGAGTTAAGTATACGATAGTGGGCGGCGAGCTTAGCGAGGACAGCGCGACGGCGCTCAATGTCGAGCAGAACACCGCTCCGGTGTACGTGGACGGCGAGGAAACGGAGCTTTTCTCGTATAACATAAACAGAAACACATACTTTAAAATCCGCGATATAGGCGATATGGTTGGATTTGAGGTTGACTGGGACGGCGACGCTCAGGCGGTGGTCATAAAAACAGAATAATCCGGCGAATACAGAAGCAAAAAAGCGTTCTCGAAACGCTTTTTTTGTCGAAAATTATTGATTAATGCTAAATTTTATAGTATACTGTATTGTATATCGAAAAAACGGGGGGAATTAAATATGTCGTTATATGAAATTATACTTATAGGCATCGCCTTAAGTATGGACGCGTTTGCCGTCTGTATCGCAAGCTCGATGGTTTACACAAATATGACATTTTCGCAAAAGCTGTCGATGCCGATTGCGTTCGGATTGTTCCAGGGAATTATGCCGGTTTTGGGATATTATTTGGGAAGTCTTTTCGCGTCGATTATCGAAAAATGGTCGGGACCGATTTCCCTTGTTATTTTGGGCGTTATAGGTATAAATATGATACGCGAGGGATTTTCAAAGGAAGAGAGTAAGGAAACAAAGACCCTTACGTTTAAGATTCTTATAATTCAGGCAATCGCGACAAGCATAGACGCGTTTGCCGTCGGCGTGTCGTTCGCGGCAAGCGGCGCTAATATATGGCTTTCCGCGCCGATTATTGCAGTAACCACGTTTATCCTAAGCCTTATCGCCGTGTTCATCGGAGTAAAGGCGGGAGAAAAGCTCGGACAAAAAGCGGAAATATTGGGCGGAATTATTTTGATTATTATAGGTATAAAGGCGCTGTTTTAGGCTTAATTTAAAATATATCGGAGGGAGGTTTTAAGCGTGCGAAATATAAGACGAAAGCTTTGGGTGCTTATGGTGCTTTTATTTGTTTCGGGTATTGTTACGCTTAAAATATTCCCGAATACCGACGCGCGGGAGGTCATAGCCTCTCAAAGCGGCGTGTCGGCGCAGGAAACGGAATACGGCGTTTTATCGGGCGAAAATGTGAAATTCGCGGCGCACAGAGGCTATTCCAATTACGCGCCCGAAAACAGCATACCCGCGTTTGAGCTTGCCGGCAAAATGGGATTTTGGGGCATAGAAACGGATATTTCACAAACAAGCGACGGATATTTTGTATGTATGCACAATGAGGACATAGACAGAACCACGGACGGCTCCGGAGCCGTGTCCGATTACACCTTGGAGGAGCTTTCGGGGTTTAAAATAGACACGGGAAATTATGTGAATACAACGGAAAATCTGAAGATACCCACATTCGAGGAGTATCTTGAAATATGCGCGCGGTACGGCTGCGCCGCGGTTGTGGAAATAAAGACGATTTCCGATTATGACGTGTTTTTGAATATAATCATCGAGAGCGGCTTGGAGAATAACTGCATCATTACCGGCGGTATAGACGATTTAAAGGAAATACGCGCCCGAAACAGCGTTATTCCCGTTATGACAATCGGTTACGACCCCGCGCCGTACACCGATAATCTCACATATATTTCGGAAATTTCCAAAAACCGCGGTATTTTGTATCAATACACGCAAATAGAGGATAAATCCGTCGTGGATATGCTGCACCAACAGGGTCTGTATTGCGGCGTATGGTCGGTTGACGACAGCGACACCGCCTGGCAGTATGTCGATTACGGCGTTGATTTTATCGTCACAAACGAAATTCCGGCGCGGCTTGAACAAATGATTAACGAGAATGAATAATCGTCAGTGCCGAATTGCGGTTACTCTCTGTAAAATCACTGTTTTTTTGCTTTACAATGATACGGCGGTATGATATAATTTTATTATTGAAAAAAATAGTAAAGGAGAGAATAGAATGGGAAAGACTAAAGGCGGTTTCACTCTTCCGGGCGAAAGCGGATACGAGGAACTAACACTTCAAATGGCGGACAAATGGGGCGCAGACGTAATACGTGATTCGGACGGTACGGAGCTGTCACCCGAAATTATAAACGCGGGCTACGGCATTTATTCAACCATATGTATAATCCGCGACCATAACGAGTGGGCAAAGCAAAATCCCGATAAACTTCAGCAGACCTTTCTTATGACAAATCCTGTTGTGGCGGAAAGCGCGAGCGTAAAAATTGACCTTATGAAGGACTTTTTCGCCGAGCAGTTCACAATTAACGACAGCGAGGATTCAAAGGCTTACTGGCAGGTTTTCGACAGAACAACCAACGAGGAGGTTAAGGACTGGACATACTCGGACGGCGTTGTTACCGTGAACGGAGTGACGCCGTGGCATAAGTATACCGTAAACTTCCTTGCGTACAGAATATGGGAAGAAATTTCTATGTACAATCATACGACGAACAACTGGGATAAGGAGCATCTTATGCAGATTGATCCCAGACATCCCGAAACGCAGCAGTATATGCTCGACTGGCTGGAGAATTGGTGTAAAACACACCCTGCGACGACGGTTGTGCGTTTCACGTCTATGTTCTATAACTTTGTATGGATTTGGGGTTCAAACGAGAGAAACAGAGATTTGTTCTCGGATTGGGCGTCATATGACTTTACGGTTTCGCCGCTTGCCCTAAAGCAGTTCGAGGAGAAATTCGGATACGCTATGACCTCCGAGGACTTTATAAACAAGGGCGATCTTCACGCGTCGCATATGACCTGCGGCGATAAAAAGCTCGACTGGATGAAGTTTATCAATGATTTCGTTGTTGACTTCGGCAAAAAGCTTGTTGACCTTGTACATAACTACGGCAAAAAGGCGTATGTATTCTATGATGACAGCTGGGTAGGCGTTGAGCCATGGGGAAAGAGATTTAAGGATTTCGGCTTTGACGGACTTATCAAATGCGTCTTTAACGGCTTTGAGGCAAGACTTTGCGCCGGCGTTGACGCGGTTGAAACGCATGAAATCAGACTGCACCCGTATTTGTTCCCGGTAGGCTTGGGCGGCGCTCCGACCTTTATGGAGGGCGGAAATCCCACTCTTGAGGCAAAGGGCTATTGGAAGAACGTAAGACGCGCCCTGCTGCGCGCTCCGATTGACAGAATCGGCTTGGGCGGATACCTTTCTCTTACCATTCCGTTCCCGGATTTCCAGGATTATATTGAAAAGATTTCGGACGAATTCAGAGAAATCCGCGAATTTCATAAGGCGAGCAAGCCGTATGTGCTAAAGCCTCGTGTAGCGGTGCTGACTTTCTGGGGCTCGCTGCGCTCATGGACCTGCGGCGGACATTATCACGAGCATCCCGAGCTTGACCTTATCAATGTTATCGAGGCTCTTGCGGGTATGCCGCTTGACGTTGAGTTTATCAGCTTTGAGGATTTAAAGGAAAAGGGTCTTGACAATTACGACGTTGTTATTAACGCGGGATTCGCGGGCAGCGCTTGGTCGGGCGGAGATAAGTGGAAGGACGAAGAGGTTGTCACCTCTCTTACGGAATGGGTCGCAAACGGCGGCGCGTTCATCGGCGTAAACGAACCTTCCGCGGTATGCGGTTATGACACGTATTTCCGTATGGCTCACGTTATCGGCGTAAGCGAGGATACCGGCTCAAGAATTTGCCACGGCAAATACTCCTTTGAGGTTAAAAATGACGGCTCGGTTGAAAACGGCACAAGCATCGCGCCGAAGATGAATGTTTATCTTACGGACGCGGAAACAGAGGTGTTTGCGGCGTCTGACGGCGTTCCGACCGTCACAATGCGTAAATTCGGCAAGGGCGCGGGCGTTTATATGTCAAGCTTTAGACACGGCGAGATAAACAACAGAACGCTTTTGAACCTTATACTTAAGGCGGCGGGCGAGAGCTGCGAGCAGAAATATCTTACGGATAACGCGAACACGGAATGCTGCTATTATCCGGTAGCGAAACAGCTTGTTGTTATCAACAATGCCGACACCGAGCAGACAACAACCATTAAGACGGATTCGGGCGATAAGACCGTTACGCTCGGCGCGTTCGACACGCAGATTATACAGCTGTAATAACTGAATAAACGTAATTAAAAAACCTTTCGGATTTCCCGAAAGGTTTTTTTGACTCGGTAAATTTGACGGATAACCTTGTATGTTTACTATGCGAATAGTTTTATTCGTCGCCTTTATCGGCGCTGTCCACAAGCTCCATACGGTTTATGGACACCTCATACGCGGTTTTGGTGACGGTATCCTCGTCGCTGATGCGCTTTTGGTAGGTTCTCGATTGAATACGTCCGTATATTTTAACATTATCGCCGACATTCAGATTTTTTGCAAAACGCGCGTTACGTCCCCACGCAATTATGGGTATGTAATCGGATTTGTTGTAACTTCTGTTTACGGCGAGAAGTAAGTCCGTTATCTCGCGCCCGAAAGGCGTTGTGCGGTAAACGGGCTTTTTGCAGATAAAACCGTTCAGATACAGGGTATTGGGATTCTTGTTTTCCGTATCGCCGCAGTGCGTAATATCCTTGGCAAATACCGTCAGCACAAGACGGTTGTCGCCGTTTTCATAGCTGTTGTAGGAACGGAATTGACCCGTCACCTCGACCGTGTCGCCGATTTTATAATCGCCGTCCATAATTAACCTTTCCGATACCATAATGCGTACCTCGTCCGATGTGCCGCTCAGACGCGGTACCTTTACGGTGCAGGTATAGAATTTCTCCGCGTAAATTTCGTGATTAAATACAAATTCATCTTCGATAGTGCCTATGATTGCCGCCTGATTGTTTGATAAATTGTTGTCCATGTGTAGAAACCTCCTCTGTTGTATTGAAAAACTCTTATCATCAAGTTATATTTATTCCGCCGACGGCGGTTTTATTCGTACCAATTCGTTTTAAATATATTATGCCAATATTTTTTGTTGATATTCAGGGATATTTGAAGTTGCGTGATACACTTCATTCGCGGCAAGGCGGCTTTTATAAAAGCAAAAGCGCTTTATTGAAATTTTTCTCGCAACAATGCCGTTTAACAGTTGAAATATTAGGAAGAATATTGTATAATGATAAAATAGGCGGAGGTTTGTGACCGAATTGGGGATAGAGTGTTTACTTTTTATCTTAGAGAGGTATTTTATATGAACAATAAGGTTTCCGTTGTAAAATGTGAAAGGTACTCCGAGGTTCGGTCCGCGGTTTATGACGCGGTCGCGCTTATCGGAGGAATTGAAAAATTTATAAAAAAGGGCGACAAGGTGGTTATCAAGCCAAACCTTGTTTCAAAGAAAAAGCCGGAGGAGGCTGTCACCACCAATCCCGAATTTCTTCACGCGGTCATAGAAATGGTTGAGGAGGCGGGCGGAATCGTGACGATAGCCGAAAGTCCCGGAGGACCGTATAACGCGGCGGCGCTCAAGGGCGTGTACAGCGTGTGCGGAATTAACAAGGCGCTTGAGGGAACAAACGCGAGGTTGAATTTTGACACCGGCTTTACCGAGGTGCATTTTCCCGAGGGAAAAACGGTTAAAAATATACCGATAATAAATCCGATACTTGACGCGGACGTTATAATTTCACTTCCCAAGCTGAAAACGCACGCTATGACGAGCTACACCGGCGCGGTAAAGAATCTTTTCGGAACAATTCCGGGAACATACAAGGCGGAGCTGCATTTCCGTCTTAACGAGAGAAAGTCGTTCTGCTCAATGCTTGTGGATTTGCACGAGTGCGTGAAACCCACGCTGTCGATAATGGACGCGGTATGGGGAATGGAGGGCAACGGACCCACTGCGGGACAGAATCGGCATATAGGACTTGTTATGGCATCGGAGAACGCTCATGCGCTCGATTTGGCGGCGTGCCGCCTTATAGATTACGCGCCCGCCGAGGTGGATACCGTGCGCGAGGCGATTGAGCGCGGACTTGTAGCGGACGGCGCGGAAAAATTGGAAATTGCAGGCGAGGATTTGGAGCCTTTGATTATGAGGGATTTTGTAAAACCCGAAAGCCATTTTAATCTGCTTAAGCTGATTTCACTTCCGGCATCGCTTAACGCCAGACTTACAAACGCGCTTGCGTCAAGACCGAAAATGGATTACAATATATGCGTAAGCTGCGGCGAATGTGCGAGATGCTGTCCGCCGAAAGCGATAGATATGTCATCGGGCAAGCCCGTTATAGATGAAAAAAGGTGCATAAAATGTTTCTGCTGTCAGGAGCTTTGCCCCAAAAAGGCGGTTATGATAAAGCGTCCTCTTCTCAACAGGTTTATGCTTAAATTTCTGAAGTAAAGGATATGATTTTTTGTTTAATATAGTTTTGGTTGAGCCGAGAATACCGCAGAATACCGGAAATATCGCCCGTACCTGCGCGGCGACCGGCTGTCGGCTCCATATTGTGCGTCCGACGGCGTTTCAGATTACCGATAAAAACCTTAAACGCGCGGGACTGGATTATTGGCATTTGTTAAATGTGGTGTATTACGACAATCTTGCCGACTTTTTTGAAAAGACAAAGGGCGCGAGATATTTTTACGCCACCACAAAGGCTCCGCATATTTACGCGGACGCTGAATTTAGGGATAATGACTTTATCCTGTTCGGACGCGAGGACGCGGGACTTCCCGAGGAGCTGCTCTACGAGCATGAGGAATGGTGCATACGAATACCGATGATTGCCGAGGCAAGGAGCCTGAACCTCTCCAATTCCGTGGCGATAGTGGTATATGAGGCGCTGCGCCAGCAGGGCTTTGATAATCTCAAAAACCTCGGACAGCTTACAAAATTCACATGGTAAAGGAGAATGGTAATGGCGGATATTAAAATTATCGTGGATTCGGGTTCCGATATACCGCAGGATATTGCCGATAAGTATGACATAGGCGTTATATCGTTTCTGAGCCTCTTCGGCGAGGAACAGTATGTGCAGCGCGCGGATATAACGAATGAGGAATTTTATGATAAGCTTGAAAGCTTTGACGGATTCCCGACCACGTCGCAAACGCCCTACGCGGATATGTATGATTATTTTAAGCGTCAATGCGCCGAGCATAAGAGCGTGATTTATTTCGCGCTGTCGGGCGCGGCGAGCGGTCAGTATCAGACGGCAAATCTTGTCCGAAACGAGATTATCGAGGAAAATCCCGACGCGGATTTTCATATTATTGATACGCGGACATTTTCGCTCTACATCGCGCAGACCGCCGTGCACGCGGCTCAGATGGCGCGTGATGGCAAGGGCGCGGCGGAAATTACGGCGGAATGTGAAAAATATATAAAAAAATGGCGGTGTTTTCTGCTTGTTGACACGCTGAAGTATCTTGAAAAGGGCGGCAGGCTGTCAAAAACGGCTGCGTTTGTCGGCTCGCTGCTTGATATAAAGCCGATTTTAACGATAGAAAACGGTTTGGTTGAAAGTATGGATAAGCTTAGAGGTAAGAAAAAGCTTATGGATAAGCTCATTGAAAAGGTGAGCGAGGACGAGGACTTTGACAGCTCAAATCCGAGATTTCTTATTGTGCAGTCGGACGAGGACAGGGGAAAGGAAGTATGCGAAAAGCTCAAAGAGGAGTTCGGAGAGGAATGTATTAAAATGTACGGCGAATTCGGTCCGCTTATAGGCACCCATGTGGGACGCGGAGCGATAGCGATAATAGCGGGAATAAAGGAGGAGAAATAAATGAAATATATAGTAATATTAGGTGACGGAATGGCGGATTATCCCGTAGACGCCTTTGACGGAAAAACAATTTTGGAGGCTGCCGATAAGCCCACAATCGACTATATGGCGCAGCACGGTGAAATGGGTATGGTAAAAACCGTGCAGGAGGGTATGAAACCCGGCAGCGATGTGGCGAATTTGTCGGTAATGGGTTACGACACGAAAAAGTGCTACAGCGGACGCTCTCCGCTTGAGGCGGCGTCAATCGGCGTTGAAATGAAGGACGACGACGTTACGTTCAGAACAAACCTTGTAACGCTCAGCGATGAGGAAAATTACGAAGATAAAACAATGCTTGACTACAGCTCCGGCGAGATTACCACGGAGGAGGCGGCGCAGCTTATGGAGGCGGTTGCCGCGGAGCTTAACACGGATAAGATAAAATTCTACCCGGGCATAAGCTACCGTCATTTATGCGTATGGAACGGCGGCAGTACAAATGTCGATATGACGCCGCCGCATGATATTTCCGATAAAAAGATAACCGACCATCTACCCAAGGGCGACGGCGCGGAAACATTTATCGAGATGATGAAAAAGAGCGAGAAGATTTTAAAGGAGCACCCCGTAAACAAGGCGCGAATCGCGGCGGGAAAAAATCCGGCGACTTCGATATGGCCGTGGGGCGAGGGCACAAAGCCGCAGCTTGATAATTTTGAAAAGAAATTCGGATTAAAGGGCAGCGTTATTTCCGCCGTTGACCTTATCAAGGGCATCGCGAAATGCGCCGGTATGAATTCAATAGATGTTGAGGGCGCGACGGGCAACTGCGAAACCAACTGGGACGGCAAGGCACAGGCTGCGCTTGACGCATTGCTTGGTGGCAGCGATTTTGTATACGCGCATATGGAGGCGCCCGATGAAATGGGACATCAGGGACTTCCGGAAAAGAAGAAATTTGCCGTTGAAACAATCGACAAAAGGGTTGTAAAATTCCTTAAAGACGAGCTTGAAAAGCGCGGCATAGACTACAGAATGATGATTTTGCCCGACCACCCGACGCCGATTAAGCTGAAAACTCACGTATCGGATCCCGTGCCGTACATCATTTACGATTCAACCGCCGAAACGGATACAAACGCGGGTCTTACCTACACCGAGGAAAACGGCAAAAAGACCGGCATTTATATTGAAAAGGGATATACCCTTATGAACAGGTTCCTTAATTTAGATTAGGAATCACATATACATTCTCGTAATTCGTGAAGGGAATGATTTTATGAAAATAAAAAAGAATTGGATAAAAATTATAAGCTTTGTTGCCGCTTTGATTGTTGCGGCGGTGCTGGTTTATATATTTCTTCCGAAAATATTGAGCGTGCTCGGATTTTTGGTAGAGCTGTTTCTGCCGTTTCTGCTCGGCTATCTGTTTTCGATGGCGGTTAATCCGCTGGCGGATTTTTTGCAGAGAAAGCTTAAAATACCGCGCGGCTTGTCTGCGGTGCTGGTTATCGTGCTTATTGTCGGAATTTTGGGCGGCGTGCTGACGTTTTTGATATGGAAAATCATTGACGAGGTGCGAATGCTGTACACGCAGTTTCCGCAGATTTATGAAAGCGTGCAAAGCGGTTTACATTCCTTCGGCGATAAGTGGTCGGTGGTGTATTATAATCTGCCCGTAAATGTTCAGGAGGCGCTGTCCGCGATAGGCGAGGGCATATCCGAAAGAGCGGCGGATTTTATAAACACAAAATCAACGCCGGTGGTGGACTACGCGGGTAACTTCGCAAAAGCGCTGCCGAGCGTGTTTATAGGAATAATCGTGTTTATACTTTCGTCATACTTTATGGTTTCGGAAAATAAACTCGTCAGCGGAGCGGTCAATAAATTATTCAGCGCTAAATTTACGGACAGGCTGAATATGGTTAAGCGCGAGCTTAAAAAATACCTCGGCGGATACCTTAAGGCGCAGGTAATATTAATGTTTATCGCCTTTGTTATAATGTTCATAGGTATGAGCGTGCTTAATATAGACTACGCGCTTTTGATAGCGCTCGGAATTGCCGTGTTGGACGCGCTGCCGTTTTTCGGCAGCGGACTGGTTTTATGGCCGTGGACGGTGATAGAGTTTTTAAACGGTGAAATAAGGCTCGGTATAGGGCTTATTATAATATACCTTGCCGTAGCGCTTACGCGCCATTTTACGGAGCCTAAGCTGGTAAGCTCAAGAATAGGAATGAATCCCATTCTGACGCTTATGTCAATGTACATCGGTTACAAGACGCTAAGCATAGGCGGACTGATTTTGGGACCGATAATTTTGGTGCTTATAATCAGCTTTTATAAGGCGGGCGTGTTCGACTGGTTTATAAATCTTTTAAAATCAATGGGCAGCTTTATAAAAAAACAATTTTTAATGTTTAAAAAATTTTTGTTAGAGTTAATGGAGAGTGACTGGGATGAATAAAGACAAATACTATATTACGACGGCGATTGCGTACACGTCAAAAAAGCCTCATATCGGCAATACCTATGAGATTATTTTGACCGACGCCATCGCGAGATTTAACAGATTTATCGGAAAGGACGTGTTCTTCCTTACCGGTACCGACGAGCACGGACAGAAGATACAGGAAATCGCCGAGGCGGACGGAATCACGCCGCAGCAGCACGTTGACAAGATTGCCGGACAGATAAGGGATATAGCCGATATGCTTAATATCAGCTACGATAAATTTATCCGCACAACGGACGACTACCACGTAAAGGCGGTTCAGCAGATATTTAAAAGACTTTACGACAACGGCGATATATACAAGGGCGAGTATGAGGGCTGGTACTGTACTCCGTGCGAGTCGTTCTGGACAAAGACGCAGCTTGAGGACGGCAAATGTCCGGACTGCGGCAGAGAGGTAAGGAAGGCTAAGGAAGAGGCATACTTCTTCAAAATGAGCAAGTATCAGGATAAGCTGATGGACTATATCGACTCTCACCCCGAATTTATTCAGCCGGAGTCGCGAAAGAATGAAATGGTAAACAACTTCCTAAAGCCGGGATTGCAGGATTTATGTGTGTCGAGAACAAGCTTTACCTGGGGTATACCCGTTGAGTTTGACCCGGGACACGTAATTTATGTGTGGATAGACGCGCTTTCAAACTATATTACGGCTCTCGGATACACTCCCGATGAAAAGGGCGAGCTGTATAAAAAATACTGGCCCGCGGACGTGCATATTATCGGTAAGGATATTCTGCGTTTCCACACAATTTACTGGCCGATTATGCTTATGGCGCTCGGCGAGCCGCTGCCGAAACAGGTGTTCGGACACCCGTGGATGCTTGTCGGCGATGAAAAAATGAGTAAATCGCGCGGTAATGTGATTTATGCCGAGGATTTGGTAAGACATTTCGGTGTTAATGCGGTCAGATATTACTCGCTGCACGAGATGCCTTTCGCTCAGGACGGCACGATTACCTACGAGGTGTTTATAAGCCGTTTCAACAGCGACCTCGCGAATACTTTGGGCAACCTTGTAAACAGAACCGTAGCGATGATAAATAAGTATTTCGGCGGTGAAATACAGTCCGGAGATGTCGGCGGTGAATTTGACGATGACTTAAAGGCGGTCGCAACCGGCGCGGTTGAAAAGATTATTAAGAAAATGGAAACTCTCCACGTAGCAGACAGTATCGACGAGATATGGAGAGTTGTTGACAGAGCCAATAAGTATATTGATGAAACAACTCCGTGGGTGCTTGCCAAGAACGATGCCGACAAGCCGAGATTGGGAACTGTGCTGTATAATCTTACAGAAACGATAAGGATAATTGCCGCGCTGCTCAGCTCGTATATGCCCGAAACATCAAAGAAAATCGCGGAGCAGATAGGCGCGGACGATTTGACCTTTGAAAGCACAAAGACCTTCGGCACCATGAAGGCGGGTACAAAGGTGGGCGAGGCGGTTCCGCTGTTCGCGAGAATAGACGCGGAAAAGAAACTTGCCGAGCTTGAAGAGGAGCTTGGTGAGCCTGAGGAGGAAAAGATAGAAATCGCTCCGTATAAGGACTATATCGAGTTTGACGAGTTTGAAAAGCTCGATGTGCGCGTCGGTAAGGTAATCGAGTGCGAGAAGGTGCCAAAATCCTCAAAGCTTTTGAGATTTACATTGCAGGTCGGCAGCGAAACAAGACAAATTCTTTCGGGTATCGCAAAATTCCATAAGCCGGAGGAGCTTATAGGCAAAAATGTTTTGTTCGTGGCGAATTTGAAACCGAGAAAAATTATGGGACTTGAATCAAACGGTATGATTTTGTCCGCGGAATTTGAGGATAAGCTGACCGTGCTTACCACCTTGAACGATATTCAAAGCGGCGCGGAAATGGTATAAAAATTAGGGCTGCCATTGACAGCGTCATACAGGTGATTATATGAGCAATACATTCAATCTTGAAATGGGAAGTAGAATAAGAAAGCGGAGAGAATATCTTGGCTATACGCGGGAACAATTTGCCGAGAAAGCAGCCATTTCGGAAAGATTTGCAACCGAAATAGAGCTGGGAAACAGAGGAATGTCAATCGCCACATTAAAAAGAATGTGCGAGGTGCTTAAGGTCAGCTCCGACTATATCATCAGCGGCAGAGAAGAAAAAACCGATAATTCCGTAATTGTTGATATGTTCAAGAATGTTGATGAAAAATATATTCCGTATGCAGAGGAACTTCTCAAGGTTTTTATCCGTTCAATGAATGAATAAAATCAGTAAAAACAGTTTACATTTTCCTCGCGTTATTATATAATTATAGTATATTGATCGGAAAAGAATAAGGAGGAAGATATAATGGGAAAGCTATTCGGCACGGACGGCATACGAGGTATTGCGAACAAGGATTTAACCGCGGAGCTTGCGTTTAAAACAGGTCAAAGCGGAGCGTATGTTCTGACAAAGCACAGCTCAAAAAGACCGAGAATATTAATAGGCAAGGACACAAGAAAATCCGGCGATATGCTTGAGGCGGCGCTTACCGCCGGACTATGCTCCGTGGGAGCCAAGGTTATTCCGCTGGGCGTTGTTCCGACGCCCGCCGTCGCGTATTTGACGAGGTATTATAAAGCCGACGCCGGCGTGGTTATCAGCGCGTCGCATAATCCGTGCGAGTATAACGGCATTAAGTTTTTCAACGGCGACGGCTATAAGCTGAGCGACGCCATCGAGGATGAAATAGAAAGCTACATACTCGGCAAAAGAACCATTGAAAATCTGCCGACGCACGGCAAGGTCGGATATGTGAACGCCAATCATAACGCCGTTGAGGATTATGTAGCGTTTGCCTGCTCCACGATAGACTGCCGTCTTGACGGTATGAAGGTTGCCGTGGACTGCGCGAACGGCGCAAGCTATGAAACGGCGTTTAAGGCTTTAAACAAGCTCGGCGCGAATGTGGAGGCAATTCATAACACGCCGGACGGCGTAAATATCAACGCGATGTGCGGCTCGACGCATATGGAAAGTCTACAGGCTTATGTAACGTCAATCGGCGCGGACGTCGGTATCGCATTCGACGGCGACGCGGACAGAATGTTAGCCGTTGACGAGAACGGAAAGCTCATCGACGGCGACCAGATTATGGCTGTATGCGCCAAATTTATGCGCGATAACGGCTCTCTTAAGCAGAATACCCTTGTCGCAACCGTTATGAGTAATCTCGGGCTGTTTATCGCGGGTGAAAAGCTGGGCATAAATATTCCGCGCACAAAGGTGGGCGACCGCTACGTCCTTGAGGAAATGCTGAAAAACGGATATAACATAGGCGGCGAGCAGTCGGGACACATTATTTTCCTTGACCATAACACCACCGGCGACGGACTTGTGAGCGCCCTGCAATTTCTTTCGGTGCTGAAGAAAACGGGACTCAGAGCCTCCGAGGCGGCGGGCATTGTAAAGGTGATGCCGCAGGTACTTCGAAATGCGACCGTAAGACTTGAGAATAAGAATACATATATGGAAAACGAGGAAATCTCGGCGGCTTGCAAGGCTCTTGAGGACGAGTTTGCCGGCGAGGGCAGAGTGCTTATAAGACCGTCCGGCACGGAGCCTCTTGTGCGCGTTATGATTGAGGGTAACGACAAGGAATATATAACAAAAAAGGCTGAGGAGCTTGCGGCTTTGATTGAGAAGATTTTAGGCTGAAACACACTGATATGAAGGATTTAATTATAAACGGAAGTGAAAAGCTGAATATTCCCCTTGACAAGACTCAGGCGGACACACTCGTTAAGTATGCCGATTTGCTTAAAGACCGGAACGGCAAAATAAATCTCACCGCGATAACCGACGACGAGGGCATTGCAAAAAAGCATTTTTTGGACAGTTTGACGGCTTTGCAGACGGGTCTTGTCAAGGGCAAGGTCATAGACATCGGCACGGGCGCGGGATTCCCGGGACTTGTGCTTAAAATCGCAAAGCCCGAAATTGAGCTGACCCTGCTTGACAGCCTTAACAAGCGCATTAATTTTTTAAAGGACGTGTGCGATAAATGCGGTATTGACGGCGTGGAGCTTGTTCATTCGCGCGCGGAGGACGGCGGCAAAAACAGAGCGTACCGCGGACAGTTTGACACGGTTGTATCGCGCGCGGTGGCGAACCTTACCGTGCTTTCGGAATGGTGTATACCGTTTTTGAAACAGGGCGGATATTTCCTCGCGCTTAAAGGTCCGCTTGCGGACGAGGAGCTAAAGGACGCAAGGCGGGCGATAAAAATTCTGGGCGGCAGGATAGAGGACGTGTTTAACGCCGAAATTCCGTTCACCGACCTCAAGCACAAGATAATTATTATAAAAAA
>MSHM01000040.1 GCA_001941225.1 Oscillospiraceae bacterium Zagget12 | reverse complement strand
TCTATGCAACGCATACGTTTTATTCATTTGAAGACTTTACAAAACAATTAAAGGTACATAACCGTAACTACAATAAGTTCCCTATGCGACCGCTAAACTGGAAATCTCCCGCCGACTACATCAAGGCTTATCTCAATGATGGCGAGGTTTTTTGAAAATGTGTAACACATCATTGTCAAACCTACATTTTTTAAATTTTTTCAAAAAATATATTAACTTCAATTTATTCCGCATTATTAATTGACTTTTTTCGGCTTTTAATATAGAATATTATTCAGAGCATTTATATCGGAAAGGAAATGAAACCAATGAGTAAAAAACTGTTTACCTCGGAATCGGTAACAGAGGGACACCCCGATAAAATCTGCGACCAGATTTCCGACGCCATACTTGACGAAATATTAAAGGAGGATCCCGCGGCGCGAGTTGCCTGCGAAACCACCTGCACCACCGGCATTATCTCAATAATGGGTGAAATTACGACCAGCTGCTATGTGGATTTCCCGAAAGTGGCAAGACAGGTTGTTCTTGACATAGGATACGACAGAGCGAAATACGGCTTTGACGGCACCACCTGCGCCGTTGTTACCGCGATTGACGAGCAATCGCCCGACATCGCTCAAGGCGTAAACTCCGGCTATGAGAACCGCGAGGAGGGCGGCTGCGACGATGAAAACTCAACAGGCGCCGGCGACCAGGGAATGATGTTCGGCTATGCCTGTGATGAAACTCCCGAGCTTATGCCGATGCCAATCTCACTCGCGCACAAAATGGCGAAAAAACTGACGGAGGTCAGAAAAGAGGGCTTGCTTGACTATCTGAGACCGGACGGCAAAACCCAGGTAACCGTGGAATATGACGATGACAAGCCGGTAAGAGTTGACACGGTGGTGGTATCGAGTCAGCACTCACCCGATGTGGATATTAAAAAGCTGCGCGAGGATATAAAGCGCGAGGTTATATTAAAGACGGTTCCCGCAAATATCATCGACGAAAACACAAAATTCTTTATCAATCCCACCGGAAGATTTGTTGTTGGCGGTCCCAACGGCGACAGCGGTCTTACGGGCAGAAAAATCATCGTCGATACATACGGCGGATACGCAAGGCACGGCGGCGGAGCATTCTCCGGCAAGGACCCGACAAAGGTTGACAGGAGCGCGGCATACGCGTCAAGATGGGTTGCCAAAAACGTAGTGGCGGCGGGACTCGCAAAGAAATGCGAGGTTCAGCTTGCTTACGCGATAGGCGTGGCGCACCCCGTTTCGATAATGGTTGATACTTTCGGCACGGCGGCTGTACCTGAGGAGAAAATAGAGCGCGCGATAGAAAAGGTGTTTGACCTAAGGCCGCACGCGATTATAAAGCAGCTTGATTTAAGAAAACCGATTTACCGCTCATTGGCGGCTTACGGTCATATGGGACGCGAGGATTTGGGTGTTTCCTGGGAAAAAACCGATAAGGCGGACGCGCTTAAAGAGGCGATTAAATAAAAACAAAGGCTGTAGGCAAAACCAAACCGGTTGTGCCTACAGCTTTTTTATTACTCCTCATACATCATGCAGAATGATTCTTTCGGATTTTTTACCTGTCTTTTGGCGTGCACCGCAAGATTTACTCCGTCGCCGCCAATATCGTTCTTTTTCAGAACATACATACCCGTTTTTAACACGAGGTTTTCATCGGGATATTTTTCGGACTGTTTCTTGCAGAATTCCTTATTCATATCGGCTATGCTTTGGGCGAATATTTTTTCATCACCCTTATTAATTCGCGTGGCGCTGATAAATATATCCGTTCCGTCTATATGCGTGCTTACGGTTTCCTTAGGGCGAATATTTCCGTTTATGTGGTTCGCGAACGCAAAGAGCAAGTCATCGCCGGCGTCCAATCCGAATTTAAAATTAAAATCAAGAAATCTGTCAAAATCGGTATGCAGCAAAACCACACACTCACCGGTTTCCGCCGCCAGCTTTCGCAGACGTCCGAGCTGCTCATAAAACTTTTCAAGAGTGTAAAGTCCCGTCTTTTTGTCATAATCGAGCAGATTTTTGAACATTCTCTCGCTTTCGGTTTCCTTATCGGCTTGAGAAACATACATTGTCATAATCTTTGTGGCGACGTTCAGCTCCTCACATTCGGCGTCCTGCCACTCCTTAGACTTATCAAAGCGCGTGCATACAAACATATAAAACGAATCGTCCGTTGTTGTATTGGCGTTATAAAGCACGGCGCGGTCTTGATTTTTTTCAAATTCCCTTTGGAATTTCATTGAAAAGCCATCGGTATTTTCGGGGCATACCTTGAATATCGGCTGCTGCTTAAAATAATCTCTGAACCGCTGTATATCGGAATGTACGTAATAGCCGCTTTTGCCGGCGTTGTTTCTGAATTCGGGATTATTGCACCATTCGTATTTTATGGTTATAAGGTCCTCGCTGCAATTAACGTGCATAACCTGCATCCAATCCATTGCGAATTTCTCGGCAACATAGCGGATTATTCGGTATATCGCCGAATCGTTTGTCTTTGCGCCGGCGGATAATTCAAGAAATGTCTCCATAATATCCCTTGATTCAATCAACTGCGAATTATTTGTATCATTCTCCTTTTCATAGGCTATCGCGTGACCGTCGGTTTCGCCCATAACGCTTTCATCATACGCCTCCCAATGCGCCTTTCCGTTCTTCTTGACGCTGTAAAGCGCTTTATCCGCTTTTTCAAACAAATCCCTGTAATTCGGGCTTTCCTCAAAAGAGCTGCCGTAGGCAACGCCGATGCTGCACGTCACGTTATCGTTATCCGCAATGTAAAACTCGCTCATACAGCCGACAATGGCGTCGGCTCTCTCCGCCGTCTCCTCATCGCTTACGGCTCTGAGGAATATCAAAAACTCATCGCCGCCGTAGCGTCCGACAATATTGCTTTCGCCGGCGGTCTTTTTTAATATTTCCGTCACGCTCGCGATTACGACATCGCCGTAAAGATGTCCGTAAGTGTCGTTTACATCCTTGAAGTCATCTATGTCTATTACAAGAAACGCATAATCGCGTCTTTCGGGATTGTCCTTTAAATATTTTTCTATTTTATTTACCGCCGCGTTGCGGTTATATATCTTAAGCACCGGATCGATTTCAAGCTTTTGCTTAAGCTCCTTTTCCTGGAGCTTTTCATCGTCGATATTTGTAATGCTGCCGTATATTCTGATAATGTTTCCGCTCTCATCATATTCAAAATTTCTTTTTACGCGGTACCACTTCCAGCTCTCATCGCCGTATAATTTCATTCTTGCCGACAAAAGCTTTTCCTCGGGATCGTATACGTGATCCATAAAGAATTTTTTGTCATTCGGGTGCAGCATCTCATTTTCCATATATTCCCTGTGATTGGAAATATGTATAGTTTCTATATTATTCAAATCCTTGGACGGAACATACAAAACAGAGGTATCCTCAATTATATCATTCTCGAATACCATACTGTTCGCGGTGCACATTGCTTTGGCGTACTTATCCTTTTCACGCTTAGCCTTGACAAACTTATTATATTGCTTCGTCAAATCCCAAAGAATACCCAAATATGTGTCGCCGTCATATTTGCAAACCGACATAGAAATGCTGCATAAATCGTTTTTTTCCGTGAGGCATTTGTAATACACCTTTACGCTGTCGTGATTTTTGAGTTTCTCGTCAAGGTCGAGAACGACATATTTGTCCTCCTCGCGGATATTGAGGCTGTCCGTATTTCCGCCGGAAAAATATTCATAATAATTCTCATTGGCATATACAATATCAAGGCTGTCACATTTTTTGAAAGCTACTATTCCGCAGGGCATTAAATTATACCCTTCATTCGGAAAATAATTTCTTTTCATCTCAATCCTCCCCTTGTTTGATACGCGTCAACGTCCCGTCATTGTATTTTCATTATTTTATCATAAATTATCGGCGAAGTAAATATTTAAAATTCTTTTTTGAGCCGTAAATTAAAAAAATCAGTGTTTTTTCACAAAAACACTGATTAAAATTGTTCATAATCAACAAGGATGCGTTTTTTGATTACAAAAGAGATTTCGCGTATATTTCCAAAATTTCGTCCCTCGTAGGACGCTTAAAGCTGTTCTTTACGCCGCCGGTGTTTTCGGCAATATCCGCGTACATTTCAAGTTCCTCGCGCGTAAAGCATTCCTTTTCGCCCAAAATCCGCTTTAGGACGCGCTTAAGCTCATCTACGCTTTCCATACCCATACAAGAGAGAATATCCCGTATTTTTTCGGGCGCGTATTTTTCGGTAAACTCCGCAAACTCTCCGAGCAGAAGTCCGTTTGCTCTGCCGTGGTCTATGCCCTTGAAATATGTAAGAGAATAACCCATCGCGTGAACCGCGGTAGTCTTTGTCTACGATATAACCACGCCTCCGAGCATAGAGGCATACAGCAGCTTTTCCCGACATTCCTCCGTGAAATTGCCGCTTTCAAGACTTTCAAACTCCTGCGCGATAAGCCTTATCGCCTCTCTCGCGATAACGTCGGACATAGGATTGGACTTTGCCGACATCATTCCCTCAACCGAATGTGACAGGGAATCAACGGCGGTGTTTACGGTTGTTTTTACGCCGAGGTTCTTCATATACTTCACATCAAGCAGCGCGTACTCGGGGAAAAGACAGGGCGCGCCTATGCTCGTTTTCGTTTGCTTTTCGTGATTTGTAAGTATGGAATACGGCGTAACCTCCGAGCCGGTTCCGGCAGTCGTGGGAATATGAATCATAGGCAGCGCTCTGTTGCCTATATTTCCGCCGAACAAATCCTTCTTATCTATATCGGATACGGCAAGCAGAGCGATAGCCTTAGCCGCGTCCATCGGCGAGCCGCCGCCTATCGCGATAACGAAATCAACTTCTTCCTCCATTGCCGTTTCGGCGCCCTCGTAAACACATTCCACAGTGGGATTGCTCATCACGCGGTCAAAAATCACATATTTGACAGCGTTTTTTCGGAGCGCCCATATTACATCGTCAAGAGCGCCGTTTTCTTTTGCGGAACGCTTTCCGGTGACTATAATCGCTTTTTTGCCTATATTAAAAATTTCGGCGTTGTTCCTTACACATTCCTTTTCCGCAATGACCTTTGTCGGCATATGAAAGCTCAATTTCATAATAATCTCCACTCTTTCACACAAATTTATACATATAGTATATCACTGTTTTGCCGATATTACAACATATAAGTTTAACCGCCGTCAAATTTCAGCTTAGTTTTCTCTGCTCCAAAAGATTGCTCAAAGCCGCCGCGCTGCTTGAATGAACACGCTCCACCGGAATATTATTGCGCTTTGCCTCGCTTACGGCGCTTAAAACCATTTTATGCGACACGGTATTTGTGAAAAGCACCATTAAATCCGGTGTGCCGAGATTCTTTTTCAGCATACCGCTTTTCTTTGCGAACACCTTCGGCTTATATCCGTAGCTTTTGCAAATATCCTCATATTGACATACCATTCTCTCGTTTCCGCCTATTATAACTATACTCATATGTATCCGCCTTTCCGGTTAGCAACGGCTAACCTATGGTTAAAAAATATATGGGTTTATTGTCGGTTAGTTTAGACTAACTAAGATTATAATAGCATAATATACTTTCTTTGTCAATACCCTTAATTCAAAAAATCCGACAACGCCGCGCGCCGTCGGATTTATGAAAGAAAAGGAGTGTTTTAATCCTGTAGGATTCTTATTTCGTTTATATTGTCAAGGAAACAAAAGCCGTAATATCCCTTTGACTGAATTTTATCGAGATATTTGGAAAGCTTTTTCGGCTTTTCATAGATTACCACGTCATATTCGCCGCGCATTTCCTCCGCCGCCTTGATAGCCTTTACGGCGTCGGTTTTATCATACAAGAGAGCAATTCTCTTTTTCGCGTCGGGAATTTTATATCCCGCCTCGGTAAGCAGCGCGAAAATTCGCTCAAAGCCGATGGAAAAGCCCACCGCAGGCACATTTTCACCGGTGAATTTACCGATAAGATTATCATATCTGCCGCCGCCCGCTATTGAGCCGCGGAATTTATCGCTGACTATTTCAAATACCGTTCCGGTGTAATATCCCTGACCTCTTACAAGGGATATGTCAAACTTAATCGCGTATTTGCCCTCCGCAAGATACGTGATAGAATCAATTATCTTCTCTACTCCCTCTAAGGAATCCTCTCCGCATATCTCCTTTACGCTCTCAAGCGTGAGAGGATTGGCGAGTATTTCGGAGAATTTCGCTATCGCCGCGCTGTCCATACCCTTTTCCTCAAGCTCCGTCGCAACGCCCTGCGCGCCGATTTTATCAAGCTTGTCAAAGGTAATGCAAACGCTGTCAAGACTGTCCTGCGCAAAGCCTACATTGGCAAGGAGAGTTCTCAAAATATGTCTGTCGTTTATTTTTACCGTAAAATCCTTTATGTCAAGCGACAAAAGTGCCTTTGCGGTGGTGTGGATAAGCTCAATTTCGGAATTTATCGACGATGAGCCTATTATATCTATATCGCACTGCACAAATTCGCGAAGTCTGCCCTTCTGCGGTCTTTCCGCGCGGTAAACCTTATCTATCTGTATACATTTCGCGGGCAGAACGAGCTTGTCGCGGTTATTCGCATAATATCTCGAAAGCGGCAGGGTAAGGTCATACCTCAATCCCATATCGCATAAGCTGTCCGCGTCGCCGGCGAGAAGCGCCTTATTCAGCTTATCGCCGCGCTTTAATATTTTGAATATAAGGTTAAGGTTATCCCCTCCGTCGCTCTTATCAAGATTTTCAATGTCCTCCACCGCCGGAGTCATTATTCTCTCAAATCCCGCGTCCAGGTACGTTGAAAGTATTTTATTCTGCAAATAATCTCTCAAACGCGCCTCCTCGGGGAGGTAATCGTTTGTTCCTTTTACTGTTGTTATTTTCATCGCGTTTCTCCTTTAGACATTTTTATCATCAGCTCATACAGCTTTTCAAGAGCGTCGGTTTTCGCGAGCGGCTTAAGATTTTCGGACATACGCGAAAGCGTGTTTTTATCGCCTATCATAGACATTATTTTATCGTATAATACATCAGATGTCAAATCCTTTTCAAGTATAAGTGCCGCGGCGTTCTTGCTTTCAAACTCGCGCGCGTTCTGCTCCTGATGATTTCTCACCACATTCGGCGACGGAATAAGTATCGACGGTTTGCCGAGCGCCGCGATTTCGCTTACCGTTATCGCGCCGGCTCTTGACACTACCACGTCCGCCGACGCCATACACTCAGCCATATTATCTATATACGAAACAACCCTTACGCTGTCCGTAAGCTGTATTCCCTTTTCGTTTATCCTGTTCATTATTTTTTCGTAATTTCTGTCGCCCGTGCCGAACAGCAGCTCGATTTTATCGTCCTTGACAATTTTATCGAGGATTTCGATAACGGCGTCGTTTATCCTGTCCGCGCCCAAGCTGCCTCCGAATATAAGCACAAACGGCTTTTTTATCCCGAGCTTTTCGCGCGATTTTTCGCGGTCGGCTTTAAGTATTTCACTTCTTACGGGATTTCCCGTGACTACGCACTTTTCCTTATGCCGCATATGATTTATTGTTTCCTCAAAGCTGAGCGCGAGGTATGTGACATAATCCGCGCTGCCCTTTACGGTCATACCCGGGTACACGTTTTGCTCGTGTATAAGCGACGGAACCTTCATTGCCTTTGACGCCATCGCTACGGGACCGCTGACATATCCGCCCGTGCATACTATGCAGTCGGGTTTAAATTCCCTTATAATATTCCTGCACCTTTTTCTTGCCGCCGCAAGCTTACGGAGCGTTTCAAAATTTCTTAAAATATGTTTCCTGTCAAAGCCCTGTATCTCTATATATTCGATATTATATCCCGCCTTAGGAACAAGCTTTGTTTCAAGTCCCGACCTTGTGCCGACAAAAAGCGCCTCAAAATCCTTATCACGCGCGGCGGCATAATCCGCGATGGATATAGCCGGATTTATATGTCCGCCCGTTCCTCCGCCTGCAAACAATACACGCATTATTATCCTCCTAATCCTTTACAGAATATCTCGATATATTCAAAAGCACGCCCATTTCCAAAAGCAGCGTCAATATAGCCGTGCCGCCGTAGCTGAAAAACGGCAGCGCCACGCCTGTATTGGGTATGCTCGAGGTCGCCACGGCGATATTCAAAATTGTCTGTATCGCAAGATGAGCCGTTATGCCGACCGCGACAAGGGAGCTGTATATGTCCGGAGCGTTAATCGCTATTCTTACGGCTCTTAAAATAAGCGCCGCAAAAAGCAGTATAACAACCGCCGCGCCCACAAGTCCGAGCTCCTCGCACACAATGGCGAAAATGAAATCGTTATACGGCTCCGGCAGGTATGAGTATTTCTGCACGCTCTGTCCCAAGCCGAGTCCGAATATTCCGCCCGAGCCTATCGCATAAAGTCCCTGCGCGACCTGATAGCTTTCGTCTTGTATGTCCTTGAACGGGTCAAGAAAGCTCGTAACTCTCGCCCATCTTACCTCGCTCATATTATACACCGCGAAAATCGCTATAGGCATCAGTATAACGGCGCCTATCAAAACAGGCTTAATCGGCGTGCCTCCGGCTATCATAACGGATACTCCGATACCCGCGATAACTATAGCTCCGCTCAAATGCGTTTCCATAAGCATAAGTCCGACAACCACAAACAAAACGCCTATGTAGGGCAAATTGCCCTTAGGCTTTTTCAGATTATATTTGCCGCTGTCCACAAGCCTTGCGAAGTACATAGCGATTACCGGTTTCATAAATTCCGACGGCTGAAGTTCGATTACCGGTGTATTCAGCCATCTTCTCGAACCGTTATGCGACGCGCCTATTCCCGGAATAAGCACCAGCACAAGCAGTACAACGCACACAAGCATCAATTTCGGCGCGAGATTTTTATATGTATTGTAATTTATCCTCGACACGAACCACATTCCCGCAAGTCCCAGCACGGCACAGGCAAATTGCTTGATGAAAAAGTAATAGGAATTGCCGTATATGCGGTTAGCCGCAGGCGCCGACGCGGACAGGAGCATCACAAGCCCCGCCGCAAGCAGCAGTATTACTATAAACAAAAACGTATAGTCTATATCTCCCGCCCTTATAACTTTAACAGGCTTTTCCGCAATCGCTCGCGTTGTTCTTCTATTCTGTTTTACCGCTCTTTTTGGATATGCAGCTCCTGCCATATTAATTTCTCCTCCCGATTAAATCGCGAACCACATAACGGCGCAAAGCACCGCCGTAACAAGAGTAAACACCGCGACAATCTTTTTTTCTTTCCAACCGCACATTTCAAAATGATGATGCAGCGGACTCATTTTAAATATTCTTCTTCCCTCTCCGTACTTTTTCTTTGTGTACTTGAAATACGCCGTCTGCAAAATTACCGAAAGCGTTTCAGCCAAATATACAAAGCCTACAAGGATAAGGTATATCGGCATTTTTAAATCAATCGCCATAAGAGCCACAGCCGCTCCCAAAAAGAGCGAGCCGGTATCGCCCATAAAGGCCTTTGCCGGATACTTATTATAGTGTAAAAATCCCAAAAGTCCGCCTACAAGCGCCATAGAGAACACCGTCACACCGTACTCCCTAAACGCGATATATGAGGCAAGCGCGAAGAAGATGCCAACCACCGCCGTTATGCTTGACGCAAGTCCGTCAAGTCCGTCGGTAAGGTTTACGGCGTTCACCACGCCGACAACAACAAACATTACAAACGGTATATACAGCCACAACGGCATTGTCCATTCTATATCGGTAAACGGGATTTTTATCGCCGTGTCAAGCACGCCCATAACGTACAGCGCGACAACGTAAACCGCCGCAAGCACAACCTGCATTATGAATTTCTGCGGCGCGGTAAGTCCCAAATTGCGCTTTTTCACAACCTTTATGTAATCATCTACAAATCCGATTATACCGAATCCGAGAGATATTACAAACAGCACTATACATCTCGCGTATGTCGCGTCAAAATTGCCGTTGACCGCGAAAATTATCGAAGTCACAAGCAAAGCCGCCGCGATTCCGACTATAAACATAATTCCGCCCATTGTAGGCGTGCCGGATTTTTTTTGGTGCCACTTCGGACCCTCTTCTCTGATTTCCTGCCCGAATTTCAGCTTTCTGAGCCACGGTATAAATACCGGTCCGAACACAAGCACAGCCGCCAAAGCCACCGCGAAGGCAAGCAGCGACAGCATAAGCATTTCCTTAACTGATTCCATTTCCCTATCCTTTTCCTCTCGTTATTTTTCTGTTATGGCGTTATACACCTCTTCAAAGTGCATTCCGCGCGACGCCTTTATCAGCACCGCGTCGCCCGATTTTATTTCAGTTTTTACATAGCTGCACACCTCAAGGGTTTTATCAAACGATATGACATTTTTCACGCCGTTATCCATTGCGCCGCGCGCGAGGTGTTTCATATTCTCCCCCGCCGTTATGAGAAGGTCGATATTATTTTCCGCAACGACCGCGCCGAGCGAATAATGAGCCTGCGCGGCGAAATCACCCATTTCAAACACATCGCCCAGAACCGCTACTCTTCTCATATTATCCACTCCGCCCAGAACGCCGAGCGACGATTTTATCGAGTCCGGCGACGCGTTATAGCAGTCATTGATTATCTTTATTCCCTCAAAGTCCTCGACCGCCATTCTCATTTTTGTGGGCTTGAAATTTTTTATTCCGGCGATTATACCGTCTGTCGGAACGCCGAACTCGCGTCCGACGCATATCGCGGCAAGCGCGTTATACACATTATGCTCGCCCGGAACGGTTACTTCCGTCTTATATTCTATGCCGTCAACCACGGCTGTAAATCGTATTCCGTCAAGACCGTTATTTTCTATATCCTTTGCGTACACATCGTTTTCGGGATTTTTTATGCCGTAATACACGACCTTATATTCACCCATACCCTTTGCTTTTGAGAGGAAATCGTCATCGCCGTTCACGATAAGCGTATTATCCTTTGTGAACAGATTTGTAATCTCCATTTTCGCCTTGAAAATGCCCTCTCTCGAGCCGAGGTTTTGTATATGCGACTGACCGATATTTGTTATAACGGCAACGTCGGGCTTGGCGATTGAAACAAGGTATTCGATTTCGCCGAAATGATTCATACCCATTTCCAGAACAGCCGCCTCATTCTCCTTTTCAATATTGAAAACGGTCAGCGGAAGTCCTATATCGTTATTGAAATTCCCCTGCGTTTTTAGGGTATTATATTTCTCGGAAAGAACGCTGTGGAGCATATCCTTTGTGGTGGTCTTTCCGACGCTGCCCGTAACGGCGACGGTCGGAAGATTATGCTTTGCCTTGTAATACCTCGCAATATCTCCGAGAGCCTTATGGGTATCCTCCACCTTTACGATTGTCTTGTCTATAAGCGGCTCGGTTTCCTTGTGCGTCAGCACTGCCGCCGCACCCAAATCAAACGCCGCGTTTATGAAGTCGTGGCCGTCGAATTTATCGCCTATGAGAGGTATAAACATAAAACCCGCCTTGGTTTCTCTCGAATTGGTGGTGATGCCCTTTATTTCCGTATTTATGTCGCCCGAGATGAGCTTTCCTCCCGCGGCGTCTATTATTTCCTTAACAGTCATAGTCTGCATAGTAAATATAATTCATCTCCCGTTGTTTAATTACTCAAAAACAGGGCGGTCATATTTCACCCGCCCTTTCGCTTACTTATTAAGGTGCTTATATACAACGACGCGCTCGTCAAAGTCGTGCTTTTCCTTGCCTATTATCTGATAGGTTTCCTGTCCCTTGCCCGCAAGAATTATAACGTCGTCCTTCTTCGCGTTGTCAAGCGCGTATCCTATCGCCTCGCGTCTGTCAACTATTACCTTATACTTCCCGCTTGTGCGTTTCATTCCCGTTTCTATCTGGTTTATAATGGAAACAGGGTCCTCCGTTCTCGGATTATCCGAGGTTATTATGCTGAAATCGGACAGCTTACCCGAAATTTCACCCATAATCGGACGCTTTGTATCGTCCCTGTCACCGCCGCAGCCGAACAGGGTTATTACATCACCCTTGGCAAAATCCTTAACGGTGCTTATGATATTTTCAAGTCCGTCGGGAGTGTGCGCGTAGTCTATTATAACCGTATAGTCCGTATCGGTCGGGACAACCTCAACACGTCCGATAACGCCTGTCGCGTTTTCAAGTCCCTTTATAATCGTGTCCATATCGATTCCCAGCTGAATCGCCGCGCCCATCGCGCATATCGCGTTATACACGCTGAACCTGCCCGGTATCATTATATGAACGGGATAGGTCTTATCATTATATTCAACCTCAAAATCAGAGCCGGACGCGGATATTTCGATATTTTTCGCCCTTAGGTCGCAGCCGTCCGAAAGACCTACCTTGAGTATGTCGCACTCGGAATTTTTCACTATCGTTTTTCCGCCGTTGTCGTCGAAGTTTACTACGCCCTTGTCGCTTATATCAAAGAGCTTTGCCTTTGCGGCAAGATAATTTTCCATTGTTTTGTGGAAATCAAGATGGTCGCGCGTAAGATTTGTGAACACACCGACATCAAAATGACAGCCGTGTACTCTTTCAAGCTCAAGCGCGTGGCTTGAAACCTCCATAACAACGCATTGCGCGTCGCTCTCCGCCATTTCCGCGAAAAGCTGCTGCAATTCGAGCGCGTTCGGCGTGGTAGGTGTGGTGCTTTGAGTGACAAGCACCTTGTCGCCTATAATATTTTGATTTGTTCCTATTACGCCTATTCTCATACCGGCGGTTTCGATAATGCTTTTTATAAGATAGGTTATCGTTGTTTTGCCGTTTGTGCCGGTAACGCCTATAAGCTTGAAATTCTTCGACGGATTTCCGTAATATTTACAAGCCATTTCGGCAATTTCCACTCTGGAATCCTCAACGTACCACACGGGGACGTCAACAGTTATCTTATCCTGCGCCACTATAACAGCCGCGCCGTTGTCAACAGCCATTTGCGCGTATTTATGCCCGTCCGTTTCAAAACCCTTTATGCAAACAAACACGTTGCCCGGCATAACATTCCTTGAGTCATACGCGATGCCCGTTATATCTATATCATTATGCTCGTCGAGCCATTTTTCTCCGAGAAGTTCACTCGCTAACATTATATCTTTCCCCCTATCACTTTAATCCGAAGTCACCTGGCGGAATTCTACGCCTATGACGGTCGCGGGCGCTACCTTTTCTCCCGCCTCTATGCTCTGGTTTACGGCATACGCGCCGCCCGCCTCGCTGTGTCCGGCTCCCGCGACCTCAAAATTCAATCCTCTAAGCTCAAGAGTATATTTCGCGTCGCTTACGGACATTCCTTTCAGATTCGGCACCGTTACGGTTTCCTCCTCTTCCAATTCCTCCGTGTACAAAATAACCGTCGATTCCTCCGCAAGCATTACTCCCGGCTTTGGCAGCTGGTCAACGACCGTGTCGCCGCTGCCCTTAACGGTTACATATAAATTACTGTCGGTAATCATAGCTTTTGCATCGGCTACGGAAACATCGCGCACGTCGGGAACCTCTGTCTTAACTTCAGCCTCTTCGTCCTCGGTATACTGTTTCTCGAATCCGAGATAATCCAAAATGTCCTCTATTAATTCTCCGGCAATCGGAGCGGCAATGGTTCCGCCGTATTTATTGTCAACCTGAGGCTCGTCAAGCATAATCAAGCAGACTATTTCCGGGTCGTTAGCCGGAGCAAAGCCTATAAATGAGGCTATACGCTTGCCCTCGTCGCGGTTTCCCTTTTCCGACGTTCCCGTTTTTCCGCCTATGCGGTAGCCTTTCACATAGGCGTTTTTGCCAGTGGCATTCGGCAGCGCGACTACGGATTCAAGTATTTCTCTCATCGTCTGAGAGGTTTCCTCCGATATTACCCTGCTCACAACCTCAGGCTCATAGCTCTTTACGATGCCGTTTGAATTTCTTATTTCTTTAACTATCTGCGGCTGCATTCTTTCGCCGCCGTTTATTACCGCCGAAACAGCCGTGATAAGCTGTATCGGAGTCACCTGAAAGCCTTGACCGAACGAGCTTGTCGCAATATCCACTTCGCTCATCGTGTCGTGATAATAAATACTCGACGATTCGCCCACAAACTCGATATTTGTTTTTTCCGTAAGACCGAACGCCGTGAAATATTCCATAAACTTATCGCTGCCCAGTCTTAGTCCGAGTTCCATAAATACGGGGTTGCACGAGTTTTGAACGCCCTCTACAAAGGTTTCCGCGCCGTGACCGTTCGTATTCGCGCAGCTTATCTTTCTGTCCGCGACTATCTTATAACCCGGGCAGTAGAATGTGGAATCCAAATCCACAACGTGCTCCTCCAAAGCCGCCGCCGCTGTGATTATCTTAAACGTGGAACCCGGCTCATATGTATCCGATATGGCTTTATTTCTCCACATTTTATTACGCATTGCGGCGATGTATTCATCGCTCGGATTTTCCGGATCGTCCGTCGGGCTCGGAGTGGCGTTCGGGTCGTCGCTTTCCTCTGTTTCATATTCAAAATCTATCGCATACTTTTGGAACTGGTCAATATCATACGGAGAATTTAAGTCAAAATCGGGTTTTGTAGCCATAGCGAGTATTTCGCCCGTTTTGGGATTCATAACGATTCCCGCGGCTCCCTCTTTCAGCTCGTTCTCCTCAACCGCCTCTTCAAGATACTTTTCCAGAAAATGCTGTATCGTTTCATCTATGGTGAGGACAACGTCATTACCCTTTGCGGCGCTGTTTAAATATTCCTCCTGCTGCTCCTTGAGCGTGGTTCCGTCGGCATTCTGATTTGTTTCCACACTGCCGTTACGCCCCATAAGCTCATCGTCAAAGGTAAGCTCTATGCCCTGTATGCCGTTATTGTCATAACCGGTAAAGCCCAAAATATGCGCGGCTATGTTAAACGGATAATATCTCTTTGAGTCGTCTTCAAAATAAATACCCGTAAACGCGGACGCGATTTCCTCGTTCACATCGGAATCGAGCAGCTGCTTTACAGCCTCTGTTTCCTCATTTGAAATACGCTTTTTTATTACCTGATAGCGCGAATTCTTGGTTATCAGATTTTTTATTTCGTCCTCTTCCATATCAATAACGGGAGCAAGCTCGGACGCGATAATATCCGCGTTGCCGTTATTCTTTATATCCTCGGGATTGCATATAAGAGTGTTGACGGAGGCGCTTTCCGCGAGAACCTTTCCGTTTCTGTCGTATATGTTTCCCCTCGACGCCGTTATGATGCTGCTGCCCTGCTGCTGCGCTCTCGCTTTTTCGGAAAGCTCATCGCCGCGTATCACCTGCCAGTAGGCAACTCTTATAACAAGCGCCGCCAACAGCGCGGTTACAATCAGCACCATTATAACGGTTCTTTTTTTTATTTCATTTAATGATGGTTTCATTAATTTATCAATTCCTTTTAATAGCTATACATCAATCAGTCTATTATCATTTTATGCTGAAAAACTGTACAATATTACCGCCTATTTTCTTTAGCGCGGACACTATGCTGTTTCCTAAGCCCTCTACCTCCGATGCGGTCTTTTCCGTTATATCGTCCTGTTTCACGTTTAAATATATCGTCTGATATTTTTCGGGTCTTTGCATACCGAGTCTTGTTGTAGCCTCTTTTTCTATTTCGGAAAGGTCCACGCTCTGCTCCAAATCAAAAATCATCTGACTGGTCGCCGATTCAAGCTCCGTAAGCTCCTTTTGCAGCGATGCGACCTCCTGCTCGGTTTCGTTTACGGTTACAAATTGGGAAATCATAAATCCCGCCGACACCGCTATTACGACAATAGCGCATATTCTACGAATATTTTTACTTCTGCTCAGCATTTGTTCACGATTCCTCTTAACTACCTTTACTCTATTTGCTTGTGGTCTTTTTCTTTTTATCGGCTCTTCATACTGCTCCGGCAGCTTGTACGCCAAATTTCCGTAATCCACAACTATCTCTCCTTAAAGTTTCTCTGCAATTCTGAGCTTTGCGCTCTTAGAACGCGAATTTTCTTCTATCTCTCTTTGCGACGGCAGCACCGGTTTTCTTGAAATTATTTTTATCTCCGGTTTTCGTCCGCACATACATACGGGAAATTCCTTCGGGCATATACAGCCCTTTGCCGCCTCTTGGAACGCTTTTTTCACTATTCTGTCCTCAAGCGAATGAAAAGTGATAACGGCTATTCTTCCGCCCGTATTCAGACACGAAATAAAATCCCTTACCGCGCCGCTAAGCACGCTGAGTTCATCGTTTACCTCGATTCTTATTGCCTGAAACACTCTCTTTGCGGGGTGTCCGCCCTGAGCGCGCGCTTTTTGGGGTATCGCCGCTTTTATCACATCTACAAGCTCATAAGTTGTTTCTATGCTCTTAACGGCTCGCCTTTCGCAGATAAATTCGGCAATGCGCTTTGACCATTTTTCCTCGCCGTATTCGTAAAAAATCCGCGTAAGCTCCTCGCAGGAATATGAGTTTACAACATCATACGCGCTTTTTGACGATGATGTATCCATTCTCATATCAAGAGCGGCGTTATGCATATAGCTGAAACCTCTTTCGGTATTATCCAGCTGATACGAGCTGACCCCGAGGTCAAGCACCGCGCCGTCGATTTTCTCTATTCCGTTTTCCTTTAGTATACTCTTTATCTCGGCGAAATTTCTGTTTACATAGGTAACTCTGCCGTCAAACTCCGCAAGCCTTTTCTTTGCCGCGGCGATTGCCTCGCTGTCGCGGTCTATGCCGATAAGGCGGCAGCTTTGATTGGCGGATAAAATTCCGTGAGAATGACCTCCGCCTCCGAGAGTTCCGTCAACGTATATTCCGTCGGGTTTTATCTTTAGCGTTTCTATGCTCTCCTCAAACAGTACGGAAATGTGCTTAAACTCCATTTTAATCCTCCATAGACAAATTTGCGGGAATATGTTATATGTTAAGTCCGTATTTCAGTATTCCGTCCATCATAATGTTGTCCGAAAGATTATTCTGATAGATCTCCCATTGCTCGCTGTCCCATATTTCAAGACGCGTATTGGCGCCCACAAGCACCACGTCCTTTTTGAGCTGAGCATATTCCATCAGCCGTTTTGCAATCGGCACTCTGCCCTGTTTGTCTATAACGGCGCTGGTCGCTTTGCCGAAAAACAAACGCACAAACGCAGCCGCGTTACTATCCGTAGCAGTCGGGAGCTGATTGATTTTTTCCGAAATCTTGTCCCATTCCTCCTGTGTATATAGGTGCAGACATCTGTCTGACATAGAACGAGTGACATATACCGTATCGGACATTTTTTCCCTTACTTTGGCAGGCAGAATGATTCTTCCGCGCTCATCAAGCTGACGTGGATATTCGTCAACAAAGTTTACCATTATATGTCACCTGCCTTTTGATAGATTTATGGGTTTGGTTTGCCGAATTGAGCATTTTTAATCCCAAACGCTCCCTTTCGCTCCCTTTAACTCCATTTTACCCTAAATCAATCAAAAACGCAATAGCTTTTTTTCATTTTTTTCGATATATCCCATTCATTTTCCGGTTTTACTTGTAAAATTGAACCAAATAGGATATAATTAATTAGGTTATATTTCCACAACCTACACATATGTTGTTATAATTTAACACAAATGCATACTATATGTTGTGGTTGTTACTATTATATCACAAATATTTCGATTTGTGAATAGATAATTTAAAATTATTTTGCATTTATGTTACAAAATAATTTCATTAAGACACTTAAATTTTTGGAGGATATTACATATGGGCAATTCTGAAAGCAAAATTATCTCACTTCTTATGTCGGAATTCAATCTGCATAAGGCTCAGGCGGAAAACACCGTAAAGCTTATCGACGACGGCAATACGATACCGTTTATCGCTCGGTACAGAAAAGAGGCTACGGGGTCGCTGAGCGACGAGGTGCTGCGCGATTTATACGAGCGTCTTAACTATCTGCGTAATCTCGAAAACAAAAAAGAGGAAATTTCACGTCTTATCAATGAGCAAGGAAAGCTCACGGACGAGATTTGCGCGGCTATAGACAATGCCGCAACGCTGTCGGAGCTGGAGGATATATACCGTCCGTTCCGTCCGAAACGCCGCACGAGAGCGACAATAGCTAAGGAAAAGGGACTTGAATCGTTAGCCGAGATTATCGCGGCGCAAAACAGGGGCGACAATATCGAATCCCTCGCGCTTGATTTTATCGATGCCGAAAAGGGCGTTGAAACAGCGGAGGACACAATAGCCGGTGCGATGGACATAATCGCCGAGGACATAAGCGACAACGCCGAATACCGCAAGGATATAAGAACAAGAACCGTAAACGAGGGACTTCTTGTGTCAAAAGCGGCTGCCGAGGAGGACAGCGTATACCGCCTTTATTACGATTTCGCGGAGCCGATAAAAAGAATAGCCAACCATAGGGTTTTGGCTGTCAACCGCGGCGAAAAGGAGGGCTTTCTCTCGGTTAAAATAGATATGGACGAGGATAAGATACACAATTATCTTTTCCGCCGCCTCACACCGAAAATCGAGGCGCCGTCAACGCGCTACGTAAAAAGTGCCGCCGCGGACAGCTACAAGCGTCTTATAGCTCCGTCCATAGCCACCGAAATCCGCAATATGCTCACGGAAAATGCCGAGGAGGCGTCCATAAAGGTATTTAATCAAAATCTTTCGGGTCTTTTGCTGCAGCCGCCGATAAAGGGCAAAATCGTAATGGGGTTTGACCCGGGCTACAGAACGGGCTGCAAGGTCGCCGTGGTTGACGAAACGGGCAAGGTGCTTGACACAAGCGTGGTATACTGCACTCTCCCTCATCACGACAAGGATAAAGCAAAAAAGCAGCTCACCGGTATGATTGTGAAAAATAATGTAAACCTGATTTCAATAGGAAACGGAACCGCGTCCAAGGAAAGCGAAATATTCATTTCCGAGCTTTTAAAGGGACTTGACAGAGAGGTTTATTACATTATGACCAACGAGGCGGGCGCGTCCGTTTACAGCGCGTCAAAGCTCGCCACGGAGGAATTTCCGCAGTACGACGTAGCCTTGAGGAGCGCCGTGTCAATCGCGCGCCGCGTGCAGGATCCGCTGGCGGAGCTTGTGAAGATAGACCCGAAATCAATAGGCGTGGGACAATATCAGCACGATATGAACCAAAAGCGATTGGGCGAGGCTTTGGGCGGAGTGGTCGAAAGCTGCGTAAACAGCGTCGGCGTTGACCTCAATACCGCGTCGCCGTCGCTGCTCGCATACGTCGCCGGTATAAACAAGACCGTTTCAAAAAACATTATCACCTACCGTGAGGAAAACGGAAAATTCAACACGCGAAGGGATTTGCTTAAGGTTCCCAAGCTCGGAGCGAAGGCGTTTGAGCAATGCGCGGGATTTCTGAGAATTACGGACGGCGCCAACCCGCTCGACAACACCTCGGTACATCCGGAAAGCTATGCCGCGGCTGAGGAGCTGCTGAAATTCCTCGGCTATACCGATGAGGACGTGCAAAGCGGAAATATAAGCGATTTAAAGAAAAAGCTCTCCCGCGTAAGCTCCGCCGAGCTTGCCGAAAGGCTCGGCATAGGCGAAATAACCCTTAACGACATTGCCGACAGCATTATGAAGAAAGGGCGCGACCCGCGCGAGGAGCTGCCGCAGCCGATACTTCGCAGCGATATTCTGTCAATGGAGGACTTAAAACCCGATATGGTGCTGACAGGCACCGTGCGAAACGTCATAGATTTCGGAGCGTTTGTTGACATCGGCGTGCATCAGGACGGACTGGTTCATATATCGCAGATTTGCGACAGATATATCAAGCACCCCACAGATGTGCTTTCGGTCGGCGATATTGTAAAGGTTCGCGTGCTTGAGGTTGACGCGAAGAAAAAACGAATTTCACTTTCCATAAAGGAGGCATAAATAATATGAATGTAATTTCCTTTCCGAATTTGGGCATTACCTTTAATATAAATCCCGTCGCGTTTCATATCGGCTCCAAGCCGATATATTGGTACGCGCTTATAATTCTGACCGGATTTCTTTTTGGACTGTTGTTCGTTTACAAGACCTGCGGCAAGCGCGGAGTGAACAAGGATAATATATGGGACATAGCGCTTATCGGGCTTATAGCCGGCATTATAGGCGCAAGAATATATTATGTGCTGTTTGCTTTGGACGAGTTCGACTCCGTTGCGGATATGTTCAAGATATGGAACGGCGGTCTTGCCATTTACGGCGGCATTATAGGCGCGGCGATTTCCGCCTTTATCTACTGCCGCATTAAAAAGCTCGATACGGCAAAGGTTTTTGACGTGTGCGCGCCCGGACTTTTAATCGGTCAGGCAATAGGCAGATTCGGCAACTTTGTCAATGCCGAGGTTTTCGGCGGCGAAACGGATAACTTGTTCGCTATGTCCATAAACGGCGCGGCGGCGGTTCACCCTGTATTTCTGTATGAATCGGTGTGGAACATATTGGGACTTATTATCCTTTTAATTTTCCGCGACAGGAAAAAGAACGACGGACAGGTATTCTGTTTCTATATTTTCTGGTACTCGCTGGGCAGAATTTTCCTTGAGGGTATGAGAAATCCGACATATATACTGTACGTTATACCGAATGTGCTCGGCATATCGCAGCTTGTCGCCGCAGTGCTTATAATAGCCTCAGCGGTGTGCTTTGTATATTTGCAGCTGAAACCATCGAAAAGTGAAAACAAGTGATTTGTCGAATATTCTGTTTTCCTGTCATACGAAACTTGCCGTTTTTCGACCACAATATATTGACATTTTTTGTTATTTATTGTAAAATAAATACAACAGGCAGTGGTTTATGAAATAAACCGAAAGAAAATGTCAAAATGCGAAAGGGAGAAAATACATATGAATAATATCGAACAGGAAAGAAAAGAATTTGAAAGAGTTTTAATCTCAAAAAACTTTAATCTGACGGATAAAGAGGTTGTCGAAAAAGCGTTGGCATTGGAAAAAATCATAAAAAATTCGTGCCGCCTTTAGGAACATCTTTACATCGGTTAATATGAAAAGGTCACACTCCCAACGGAGTATGACCTTTTTTGCATTAGTATTGCTTTCAAATTAATGAACAAGAGCAAGCTCTGTATCCTTATCGAAGATATGCAGCTTATTTGTTTCAAACGCAACCTTAATCGTATCGCCCAACTGAGCTGTTGAACGCTGATTAACTCTTGCTGTGAACTGCTCGCCGGCAATTTCAAGATACAGATATGTTTCCGCACCCATCATTTCGGTAACTTCAACGTATGCGTTACATACCGCCTCGGGTCTGCTTGAGATAAACGCCTCGTCATCGTGAATATCCTCAGGTCTGATACCGAGAACAACCTCTTTGCCTATGTAACCCTTAAGCTCAGCTGTTACCTTTCCTTCAGGAATCTTAATCTTGTTATCGCCGAATGATGCGTATACACCGTCACCCTCTTTGCTGAGAGTAGCTGTGATAAAGTTCATCTGCGGTGAACCGATAAAGCCTGCAACGAATACATTAACCGGCTTTGAGTAAAGATTTGCCGGAGTGTCAACCTGCTGAACAATTCCGTCCTTTATAACAACGATTCTTGTACCCATCGTCATAGCCTCTGTCTGGTCATGAGTAACGTAGATAAATGTTGTCTGAAGTTTATTATGAAGTTTCTTAATCTCTGTTCTCATCGCAACTCTCAACTTAGCGTCAAGGTTTGAAAGAGGTTCGTCCATAAGGAATACCTTAGGATCGCGGACTATCGCACGTCCCATAGCAACACGCTGTCTTTGACCGCCCGAAAGAGCCTTCGGCTTTCTGTCAAGAAGATGCTCGATGTCAAGAATTCTTGCAGCCTCGGTAACGCGCTTTTTGATTTCATCTTTGGGAGTCTTTCTCAGCTTAAGACCAAATGCCATATTGTCAAATACAGTCATATGCGGATAAAGAGCATAGTTCTGGAAAACCATTGCAATATCTCTGTCCTTAGGAGCTACATCGTTCATAAGGCGTCCGCCTATGTACAATTCACCCTCTGAGATTTCCTCAAGACCGGCTACCATTCTAAGAGTTGTGGACTTACCGCAGCCCGAAGGACCTACAAGGATAATAAATTCCTTGTCTTCGATGTCAAGAGTGAAGTCGCTTACAGCCGTAACACCGCCTGCGTATCTCTTGTAAATGTGTTTTAGTTGTAAATCTGCCATTTTATTAAATCCCCTCTCTCTGCGAAAGCATTCGCGGAAAGCTATACGGTTCTTTCCGTCGGCGAATCATTTCGCAAAATAATTTTTATTTATTTTCGTTAAATATATAATAACATATTTGCTCAAAAAATGTTAGTCGTATAATTCACAAAAAAACTTTTTATTCTTTAGTAAAAATAACTAAACATATTCGAGTTTGCATTTTTTCAACCCGAAAACGGCGAAATCCGCCGTTTCGGATTTTCAAATTTATTCGTTGTTTTTCGCGGCGGCGATAACCTTTTCCGCCACGTTCGGCGGAGCCTGCTCGTATCTGGTGAACTCGAACGAGAACATTCCGCGTCCCTGGCTCATAGAGCGCAAATCCGTCGCGTATTTAAACATCTCGGACATAGGCACCTCAGCCTCAACCATATTAAGTCCTTCCTTGTCGCTCTCGCCCATACCCATTATCTGACCGCGTCTTTTATTAATATCGCCTATTACATCGCCCATTATTTTTTCGGGTATATACACCTTCAGATAGCCTATAGGCTCAAGGAGTACCGGCTTTGCCTGCTTAAGTCCCTCCTTGTACGCGATTGACGCCGCGGTTTTAAACGCCATTTCCGACGAGTCAACCGGATGATATGAGCCGTCAAGCAAGGTGGCTTTAAGGTTCACAACGGGATAACCCGCCAGCACGCCCTTACGGCAGCTGTCGCGCAAGCCCTTTTCAACCGCCGGAAAATAATTCTTCGGCACAGCGCCGCCGAACACGTTTTCTTCAAATATCATTTCCTCGGATATGCCCGGCTCAAACTCAATCTTAACGTGACCGTACTGACCGTGACCGCCCGACTGTTTCTTATGCTTTCCCTCAACTGTGGCTTTGCCCTTTATCGTTTCACGGTACGGCACAATCGGGTCATCAAGTATAACATTGACTCCGTATTTATTTTTCAGTCTGCTAACGATAACGTCAATATGCTGCTCGCCCTGACCGTTAATAAGCGTCTGCTTGGTTTCCGTGTTGTTTGTAAGCGAGAAGGTCGGATCCTCCTCCATAAGCTTTGTAAGACCGCTTATAATTTTTTCCTCATCACCCTTTGCCTGCGGCTTAACCGCCATTGACAAAACAGGAGCGGGAAATTCAATTCCCGTAAGAATGATGTTTTTGCCCTTTTCGCAAAGAGTATCGCCCGTTTTTGTCGCCTCGAGCTTTGCGGTTCCTCCTATGTCGCCCGCCTTGATTGACTTGGTGTCAAGCTGTTTCTTTCCGCACATATTGAAGACTTTGCCTATCTTTTCATACGCGTCCTTGTTTGGATTATAGAGCGTGCTGTCGCTCTTTACCTCTCCCGAATATACGCGGAAAAGCGACATTTTGCCCACATACGGGTCGGCTATCGTCTTGAACACAACCGCCGCCGTGGTTTCCTCCTCCGTCTGAACAAGCTCCACGGGTTCGCCGGTATCCGCCACTCTCGCGATTTCCTCTATCTCGGACGGCGCCGGAAGATATTTGCCCATACCGTCCATAAGTGAGCGCACACCTATATTATCCTGTCCGCTGCCGCAGTATACCGGATAGATACTTCCGTCCTTAACGCCCTTTCTTATCGCCTGCTTTATTTCGTCAAACGTAAATTCCTCGCCGTTGAAATATTTAACCATAAGAGCCTCGTCGGTTTCAGCTACAGCCTCCATTATCATTTCTCTCAGCGGTGCCACGACCTCCGCCATACCGTCCGGCACGGGAATATCTATTCTGTCCTGTCCCTCGTACCGTCTTGCGGTCATATCCACCACGTCAACAAAGCCCTTAAACTCCTCGCCCTCGCGTATCGGATAAACAAAAGGCGTTACGGCTTTTCCGAATACCTCCTTCATCTGTTCGAGAGTTCTCTGATAATCCGCTCTGTCATCGTCAATTTTGTTTACAAAGAACATCGTAGGCACGCCCTTTTGCTTGGCGTATTTAAACACGTTTTCCGTGCCGACGCTTACTCCGCTCCTGCCGCTCAGAACCACAAGAGCCGAATCTGCCGCTCTGAGGCCCTCCTTAACTCCGCCGACAAAATCAAAAAATCCCGGCGTGTCTATCATATTGTACTTCATATCCTTCCACTCGATAGACGCTATCGCGGTTGAAATGCTGAACTTTCTCTTTGTTTCCTCGCTGTCAAAGTCCGTAACGGTATTTCCGTCCGCGACACGGCCTATTCTGTCGGTCGCTTTGGCGTTAAACAGCATCGCCTCCGTAAGCGTTGTCTTGCCGCTCTTGCCGTGACCCATAACAGCGATATTCCGTATCGCGTCCATTGCGTATGCTTTCATTATAACAAAACCTCCTTGTATTTATATTCGTGCATATTCAACATACTTAATATATACCACGATTTTGCGCTTTGCTAACAAAAAAAACATCGTCAGATTTCATCAATCCGAGGACGTTTTTTTGTGCATATTTACATTTTTTCCGAAATTACGGCATCTGCCCTCTTATTCTCTCTATCGCTTTTTTCTCTATTCTTGAAATCTGTACCTGTGACACGCCCATTACAGCCGCTATCTCCGTCTGGGTTTTTCCTCTGAAATGCCGCAGAAGAATTACCTCCTTTTCCCTCGGCTTAAGACGCTTTAATATATCGTCTATCATCACCTTGTTTATTACGCTTTCCTCTATTTCCTCTCCCGCGATTGTGTCAAGAAGATGAATTTCCTTGTCGCCGTTATCGTATATGCTTTCATATATACTCTCCGGCGGCGCAGCCGCCTCGAACGCCTCAAGCAAATTTTCAGCCTCAATGCCGCATTCTTGGGATATTTCCTTTATTGTAGGCTGTCTGTTCAGTTTTTTCCTTAAAATTTCCTCGCTCCGCCTGCCTTTCATCGCGTTTTCCTTTAGAGTTCGGCTTATCTTAACCGCTCCGTCGTCGCGCAGAAAGCGCTTTATTTCTCCCGTTATCATCGGTACCGCGTATGTAGAAAACTGCACGTTAAACTCAGGATTGAATTTCTTGACCGCTTTGATAAGTCCTATCGCACCTATCTGAACCAAATCCTCCGCGTCATAGCCGCGGTTTGTAAATCGTTTGACTATGCTGTACACCAATCCCATATTTTCCTCCACCATAATATTTTCCGCCTGCTTGTCCCCCTCGCGCACGCGTTCTATTAAAGCAGCATTATCACGCACTGTTTTCACCTACTTTAAACGCTTACTCATCGTAATACGCGTACCCTTTCCCACCTCGCTCTCGACGTCCACGCTGTCCATAAAAGTTTCCATTATGGTAAATCCCATACCCGAGCGCTCCATCTCCGGCTTTCCCGTGAACAGCGGCTCTCGCGCTCTGCGTATATCGGGAATACCCACGCCGCTGTCGGATATTGCGAATTCAACCGTGTCGTCATAGATACTTCCCTCCATCGTAACGATGCCCTCGCCGCCGTCATAGCCGTGAATTATGGCGTTTGTGACCGCCTCCGACACCGCCGTTTTTATTTCCGAAATCTGGTCGATTGTCGGGTCAAGCTCAAGCACGAACGCCGCCGCCACGGTTCTCGCGAATCTCTCGTTATCGGAAACGGTTGTAAATTCTATCTTCATATTGTTCTTATACATTTAAAGCCGCCTCCTTAATTCCGTCCTCCAGGCTGTCCGCTACAACGACAATATCGCCGATGCCGCTCATAGCTATTATGCGCTTTACCGTATCGGACGCGCCGTATATTATAACCTTTCCGCCCAATGCCCGCGCCACCTTGTACCTGCCTATAATGACTCCTATCCCCGAGGAATCCATAAAAGTAGCGGCGCCGAAATCAAACGCGACATTTACCGCGCCCGTTCTGGCAAGTTCTCTGTCCACATTTTCCTTGACGTCCTTCGCCGCGCGGTCGTCAAGCTCTCCGTAAATCTTTACTATCAGCGTCTTGTATTTGCCCGATAAAAGTAATTCCATATTTTTCTCCTCCTGTATATTTTTGTATTTATTAATATTTCTCTGTTTATTTAAAAAATCCTTTGTTGTATTTTGATAACCTTTGTCGAAATATTTTAATGCAAAAAAATAACCGCCTTAAGGCGGTTTCGGTAAAAAATAAAAACCCCAAAATAACCGTTTTGAAAAGCCGAGTTTCTACCTGCTCATGCAGGTGGGTTAAATCCCGATTGCTTTATATGTCCACTGGCATTCCCGAAGGAAAGGAGGCGTATACGCCGCAGCCGGAGAGATTATCCCTTTTAATAAGTGTTGGTAAAAAAAAGACTTTTCGACGCGAAATCTCAGGGTAATTAGCTATTCACTTTTTCTATATTTATAATAGCATATTTCAAAGAAAATTTCAATAGGTAAAATAAGTTTTTATAAAAATTTTTTTACATTGAATTATTCTTCTTCAGCCATTTCCTCGTCACGTCTGAGGAACTCGTTAAACGCCGCCTCAAGCTGCGCCTCATCGTCAACCATTACAAGCTCAGCCTCCTCGCTTTCAATGTCGCCCTCAACCTGCATTATAAGCACCTCGTCGCTTTCCTGACCCTCGGGCAGTACCTCAAGCAGCGCGAAGTATGTGACTCCCTCAAATTCAAAAACATCTATTGTTTCAAATTCGATCATACAGCCGTGTTCGTCCTCTAACATTATTATGTTGTTTTCCATTATAAAATATTCCTTTCTGTTTTGATTTATCTATATTGTAATATATGGCGGGAAAAAAGTCAATCTATTTCTTTTGCGAGCTTAAATATCCTTCAAGTATTATGCACGCCGCCACCGTATCCAATACATTTTTTCGTTTTTTTCCGCGCGTGTTTGTTTCGTTAAGAAATCTCGACGCGCCTACCGATGAAAGTCTTTCGTCCCAGAATACGATTTCTCCCTTATATATCGTTTTCAGCGCGGACGCGAATTTGCGCGTGGCGTCCACTCTGAATCCCTCGCTGCCGTCCATATTTTTCGGCAGACCGATTACGATTTTTTCGGGATTGTATTCGTCAATTATCGTTTTAAGCTCCGATAAAAGCTTTTTTATACCTTGATTTTTTATTGTACGCACTCCCTGCGCCGTAAAGCCGAGCATATCGCTGACGGCTACGCCCACGCGCGCGTCGCCGTAATCTATTCCGAGTATCCTCATATTTCCCCTCCGTTCAATGTGTTTGCAGCAATGTATTTATTATATATTGATTTTCGCGGAAAGGCAAGACTTTTCTTGACTATTTTTGAGATAGATTGTATAATTTAATAAAGCGCAGGGAGGTTTTTTATTATGACTGAAAAATTACTTTTTATTTTTAATCCTCATTCGGGCAAGGGACAAATAAAGAATTATTTATCGGAAATTATCGACATCTTCACAAAATCGGGTTATGACGTCACCGTCCGTCCGACGCAGGCGCCTCTTGACGCCTACGAGTATATAAAGCGCAACGGAAACGAGTATGACAGGATTGTTGTTTCGGGCGGCGACGGTATGCTTAACGAGGCTGTAAATGGAATTATGTGCTTTGAGGAGAGCGACAGAAAGGCTCTCGGATATATTCCCGCAGGAACGGCAAACGACTTTGCCTCGACTCTTAACCTGCCCAAAAATATGATTCAGGCGGCTCGGATAGCCGCGGACGGCGAGGAGTTTAAATGCGATATAGGTACGTTTAACGGCAAGACCTTTAACTATGTCGCCGCGTTCGGAGCGTTTACGGACGTGTCCTATGACACCTCCCAGGAAACAAAAAACGCGCTCGGGCATCTTGCTTACGTATGGGAGGGAATAAAACGCCTGCCGAATTTGCAGTTCTATCACGTAAAAATCAAATACGACAGCGGCTTGATTGAGGACGATGTATTTTTGTGCATAGTCTTAAACGCGACCTCAGTCGCGGGAATGCACAGCGCCGGAAAAATTATGGACGTGGACTTAAACGACGGACTTTTTGAGCTGCTTATATTTAAGCGTCCTACAAACATAATAGAATTTCAGTCGGTTTTGACCGGACTTATGAAAGGACAAACCTCCGGCGACGGATATATGATAGCGAAATCCTCGGAATTTGAATTTATTTGCGATGAAAATATCAAATGGACGCTCGACGGAGAATACGGCGGCGATCCCGCAAGCGCGGTTGTGCGCGTGCTGCCCTCAGCCGTGACGTACATTGTGGAGAAAAGCGCCGAGCCGCCGCTGTCAGAATAATTTCGGCGAATTTTTCAAATGTAATATTTGCATTTTTGATTAATATAGTATATAATGATTTTCATAGTTTATTTTAAGGAGAAAATTTATGAGTTCTGTTGTACAATCAATCGTAGCCGCGCTGAGCGGAAAAATATCAAAGGAATTTATTGTATTTTTGGTGTCAATGATTCCGATACTGGAGCTTAGAGGAAGTATTTTGGCGGCGGGTATTCTGCAAATGGATTTCTTGCCCACATATATAGCCGCGGTAATCGGCAATATGCTGCCGATACCGTTTATACTGCTGTTTATAAAGAAAATTTTTTCGTGGCTTAAAAAGACGCGTCTGCATAAAATTCCCGAATGGATTGAGAAAAAGGCGCTTTCAAAATCCGCCCAAATAGAGAAATACGGATACTTCGGACTGTTTCTCTTCGTCGCGATACCTCTTCCGGGCACCGGCGCGTGGACGGGAACTCTGCTTTCCGTGCTGTTGGGACTAAAGCCGAAAAAATCCTTTTTTGTGGTTTTCCTCGGTGTTTTAACTGCCGGACTTGTTATGTCGCTGCTGTCATTCGGTATTTTAAAACAATTATTTGCCTAAGCAAAAGGGACACTAAAATTTAGTGTCCCTTTTTAGTGTCCCTATTGTGCGGTTTCGTTTTCTTTTGTTCTCTTTATGATTTTCAGCCTTGTGTGTTCTTCGCGCTCCTTTTCCTCAAGGGCGTTTTGAATATCCTTTGCCAAGCTCTCATAAAGAGGTATAGTGATATTTTCAAGAGCGTTCGCTCTTTTCTGCGTCTTTTTGATATTCATTGCCAAACGGTATACGGCGTTTTCAATTTCGGTAAGGCGTATTGTCATCACCTTTACTTCATTGAATTTTACGCTTGCCTCGTCAAGAGCCGCCGAGGTGCCGCGAAACGCGTAAGCGGGTCTGCCCTCCGGCTTATCGGCTTTGACAACCGGAATTTCAACGCCCATAACGCTGCGTAAATCTATCCTTATGCTTTCCTCAATCACGGCGGAGCGCGCAAGACTCTGAACGGCGTTTACTCCCATAATTACGTTTGCCGATTCAAGCGCCTTATACGCCGCGGCAAAGGTTTCCTCGATTTGCGCCTCGACCTCCTTTGCCTCCTCTATCAAAAGCATCATTTCTCTTATAAGGATATTTCTTTTTTTATCAAGCATTTCATAGCCCTGTTTGGAAAGACGCAGCGTGTTTTTTGCCATCATCAGATTTCCTTTGGTAGGCGCTAAGTTTTTCTGCATATCAATCATATCCTTTCTTTTAATATTCAAACGCGCGTTTGTTTACTCCGCCGGTTTATAATACTTTTCAAGCATCTCGTCGCTCACTCTGTCAAGCTCGCTCTTAGGCAGCATACCCAAAAGCTGCCAGCCGAGATCGAGAGTTTCCTCGATACTTCTGTTTTCGTTTTTACCCTGCGAAAGGAATTTCTCGTCAAAGGCTCTGCCGAACGCGATATATTTCTTATCCATATCGGAAAGCTCATCCTCGCCTATGACGGATGCAAGGCTCTTCGCATCCTCAACCTTTGAGTACGCCGCGAAAAGCTGATTTGACAAATCCGGATGATCCTCCCTTGTAAAGCCCTTGCCTATGCCGTCCTTCATCAGACGCGACAGCGACGGCAGAATCGACACCGGCGGATAAACGCCCTTCAAGTGCAAATCTCTGCCCAAAACAATCTGTCCCTCCGTGATATATCCGGTAAGGTCGGGGACGGGGTGCGTAATATCATCATTCGGCATCGTAAGTATAGGCACCTGCGTAACGGAGCCTTTCGCGTCCTTTATAATGCCCGCGCGCTCATACAGCGACGCAAGGTCGGAATACAAATAGCCCGGGAATCCCTTTCTTGACGGGATTTCGCCCTTTGACGACGAAACCTCGCGCAGTGCCTCCGCGTAGGACGTCATATCGGTAAGTATTACAAGAACGTGCATATTATGCTTAAACGCGAGATATTCAGCGGCTGTAAGCGCGCAGCGGGGAGTGATAATTCTTTCCACGACAGGGTCGTTTGAAAGATTCAGGAACATTACAACCTTTCCCAAAACTCCGCTCTCCTCGAAGGATTTTTTGAAATAATTCGCGACGTCATGCTTAACTCCCATCGCCGCGAATACTATCGCGAATTTATCGCCGTTTTCATCATCGGCGTCAACCACCTTAGCCTGACGCGCAATCTGCACCGCCAAATCATCATGCGGCATACCGTCGCCGGAAAAGATTGGCAGCTTTTGTCCTCTGATAAGCGTCGCAAGGCAGTCGATTGATGAAATTCCCGTTTGAATAAAGTTGTTCGGATACTCTCTCGAAACAGGATTTATCGGCTGACCGTTTACATCGCACACCTCGTCCGCGAAGTATTCGCCCAGTCCGTCTATAGGTCTGCCCACGCCGTCAAGCGTTCTGCCCAGCATTTCCTTTGAAAGCGGCAGACGCATAGGCTCTCCCATAAATTTTGTTTTTGTATTGGTAAGCGACAGGTTCGATGTGCCCTCAAATACCTGTATAACCGCCTTGTCGCCCGCTATCTCAATAACGCGTCCTATTCTTTTAGTGCCGTCGTCAAGAGTAACCGTTACCATTTCCTCATAAAAGGCGTCGCTTACTCCGTCTATAACCGCCAAAGGACCCTGAATATTATTAAGACCCATATATTCTATTGCCATATTTTATCCATCTCCTTTAGCTCTCGTGATTGTATACCAAATTATCAAATGTTTCATTGATTTTTCTTGCAAGCTCGTGGAACGGAGCGTCTATGTTCTCGTTTCCTATGCTGTACTTAATTCTTATTATATCATCGGCAATTCCGCTTTCGCTTACCTTTGAAAGCACTATGCCCTTTTCGACACATTCCCTTATTCTCTTGTCAAACAGAAGTATTATATCCATCATTTTATTCTGTTTTTCAAGAGGAACATATGTGTCGTCCGCGTGGAACGCGTTTTGCTGCAAAAATCCCACTCTGATTATTCTCGCAACCTCAAGAGTCGCCTTCTGACTGTCCGGAAGAACGTCCGCGCCGATAAGCTTAACTATCTCCATAAGGCTCGATTCCTCCTGCAATATCGCCATAATCTTATTTCTCTTGGCGATAAAATCGTGAGATACATTCTTCGCGTACCAGTCGGTGAGGTCGTCTATATACTCGCTGTAGCTGTTGAGCCACTGTATAGCCGGATAATGGCGCGCGTAAGCAAGGGACTTATCAAGCGCCCAGAAACAGCGGATAAAACGCTTTGTATTCTGCGTTACCGGCTCAGAAAAGTCGCCGCCCTGCGGTGATACCGCGCCTATAATAGAAACGGAGCCCTCCGTTCCGTTAAGATTTGTCACATAACCCGCTCTTTCGTAAAACGCCGAAAGTCTTGACGCAAGATAAGCCGGAAAGCCCTCCTCCGCGGGCATTTCCTCAAGACGTCCCGATATTTCACGCAGCGCCTCCGCCCAACGCGATGTCGAGTCCGCCATAAGAGCCACGTCGTAACCCATATCGCGGTAATATTCCGCTATGGTCACGCCCGTGTATATGCTCGCCTCACGCGCCGCAACCGGCATATTTGAGGTGTTTGCTATAAGTACCGTTCTGTCAAGCAGGGGTCTGTTTGATTTCGGGTCGATAAGCTCCGAAAATTCGTCAAGAACCTGCGTCATTTCGTTGCCGCGCTCTCCGCAGCCGATATATACTATAATATCGGCGTCACACCACTTCGCAAGCTGATGCTGATTCATAGTCTTTCCCGTTCCGAATCCGCCCGGAATAGCCGCGGTGCCGCCCTTTGCCAGCGGAAACATCGCGTCCATAACTCTCTGACCGGTCACAAGCGGCTTTGAAATAGGCTGACGCTTTGAATACGGTCTTGCCTGCTTTATCGGCCACCTCTGTTTCATTGTGATGTCGATAATCTCGTCATCGTACTTTACCTTTGCAATCACGTCCGCTATGGTATAATCGCCGTCCGGAGCAATCCAGTCGAGCTTGCCCTTTACATTCGGCGGAATCATTATTCTATGCTCGATAAGGCTTGTTTCCTGCGTCACGCCTATAACGTCGCCTGCGGTGACGTAGTCGCCGGCGCTCATCTTAAATTGCACTTTCCATTTCTTTTCTTCGTCAATATTATTAACCTTTACTCCGCGCTCTATAAATGAGCCGGAAATGCCTCTTATTTCCTTAAGCGGTCTTTCGATACCGTCGAAAATATCGGAAAGTATGCCCGGAGCAAGCGTTATTGACAGCGGTCCGCCCGTGCCGACAACCTTTTCACCCTTTTTAAGTCCCGTTGTTTCCTCGTAAACCTGAACAACGGTGGTATCGGAGGTTACGCCGATTACCTCGCCGATAAGCTCCTCGTCGCCGACGTATACCATTTCCTGCATTTCAAAGGAATCCGAACCCTTTACCTTTACAACCGGACCGTTTATACCGAATATCTGACCTTCTGTATTATCCATCTAAACTCATCCCTTTCATTTGTCTTAGCTGAGCGCCAACCCGCTCGTTTGCAGGAATTTCTGTTTCTGCTCCGAAAGCATTTCCTTGAACGAATAGTCCACGGAAACCTTTCTGTCCGTGTTCAGCACCTTCGCGCCGCCGATAAAGTCGCGCTCCGGCGATGCCTCAACCGTCAGCCTTGACGTTTCCGGAATTTGTTCTATTTTTCCCTTAAGCTTAATGTCGTCGGAGGAGATATAAATGGTTTTTGCTCCCTTTCCCACCTCGAACAATGCCTTTTCGATTTTTGAAAGCAGCCATTCCTCATACTCGCCGCTTTTTATAAATTCAACCAATTTTTCGCTCGACGCTTTCATTACTTCGTTTATAATTTCCTCGCGTCTTAATATAAGCTTTTTCTTTGCATCAAGCTCCGCATGAAGAACTCGCTCATTCGCGTCCTTCTGCGAATCCTGAATATTTTGCTGTATATGCTCATACGCGTCCTGCAAATACTCGTTTTCCTTTGCGTCAAGCCTTTCCGAATACTCTCTCTGCACATTATCAAGCAATTTATCGCGTTTATCCTGAGCGTCCTTAAGCACAAGAGATGTAAAATTATTCAGTTTTTCCGTTAAATTATTGCTGTCCACAATTTTTTACCTCCCAATTACAGCTTTAAGCCGATAGACTCCTGAACCATACTGTTGATACTGCCGGCAATATCACGACTTCCGTGACGGTCGGGTATCTCTATTATCAGCGGAGTATGCAGCGTGATTTTCAGATTATTAAGATAGTCCTTTACCATTGCAGCCGCCTTTTCCGTGAATATCAGAATACCCAGCTCGGGGTCCTCGACAGCCTTTTTTATTTCCTCGGTAATTGTTTGGGCGTCGTGCGCGACGCAGCCCTCAATACCGACAAGTCGCATACCGATTTGCGTGTCTATGTTATCGCTGATTAAATACATTTTCATAAAACCGTCATTCCTTTCGGGCTGATTTTTGTCAGCTATTAAGGATAAGTATAGAAATTACAAGACCGTAAAGAGCGATACCCTCGGCAAGAGCAACGAATATAAGCGTTTTACCCATAATTTTCTCGTTTTCGCTCATCGCGCCGATAGCAGCCGATGCCGCAGACGCAACGGCGATACCGCCGCCGACGCCGCTCAGTCCCGTTGAAAGAGCCGCGCCGATAAACTTAAGTCCCTCGCCTACCGTAAGACCTGCCGTTTCACCTGCCGCAAGAGCGGTAACTCCGCCGCCGAGCGTGCAAATCACCGCGACGCCGAGAACGGAAAAGAATGAAATCGCGTTCATCAAAAGACATTCCTTGCCCTTTCTCTTGCCTGTCTTGTAGTATAATACTACGGGTACTATAACTGTAAGTGCGATTAAGGCGAATAATATTTTCATTAACATTTTGATTACCTCCAATAATACATTTTTATTTATCCTTCAATGATGTAAATTCCCTGCCGCGGCCGGTAAAGTATCTTGAGAACATTTCGTAATATTCAAGACGCAGAACCTGTATTCCGACGATAAGTCCCTCAAGCACCATAACCAGCGCATTGCCGATTATCTGCACGATGACTCCGCCTACTCCGCCGCCCTGGGACAATATCGCCACAACCATCATCATACCGACGTGGACTATGGCGAACGCGCCTATTCTCAGGAACGAGATTGTGTTTGTGAAAAAGCTCAAAACAACCTCGAACATTTCAAACAGATTTTCCACAAAGAACATACCGGATTTCGGCAGCCAGTTCTTTTTGCCGTTTACAAGCTTTCCGAGCGGCTCGCATAAGTACATTGCGAGCAGTGCTATCACTATAAGCGTTACAAATACAAAATTCGGTATTCCCCATGACAGGAACATATTTCCGACAAGCAGCAGCACGCTTAAATAGAACACAAGTCCCGCCGCGCCGTTATGCCCGAAGAGAGCCTCGCCCTTGTCACGGCTCTTTACGGAATTTATAATATTCAGTACCATACCGAATATAATTATAATAACACCCATCGCGATTGTGCCGCCGAGCATCAGCGCTATCTGATTCATAGGATTAAGCGACGGCGTATGGAACAGGGCGGGAATTATTTCCTCGTCACCGAAAAAGCTGCCGTACACAAATCCGAACACGGTACCGGAAAGTCCAACCCAGCCGACTATTCCGGCAAGGTCCCACTTTCTTACCTTGTATACTATAAAGCCCAGTATGGCGAGCACAAGGCTCTGTCCGACGTCGCCGAACATTATACCGAAAAACAAAATGTACGTTACCGCCAGTATTCCGGTCGGGTCGATTTCGTTATAGCTCGGAAGTCCGTACATTTTTACGAACATTTCAAACGGCTTGAACACCGGATTGTTCTTGAGCTTGGTCGGCGGCTGTATGTTTCTGACGGTTTCGGGATTTTCCATATAGAACATCACCGTATCGCCGGACGCGGTGATTTCCTTTTCAAGCGCCTTGGCGCTCTTTTCGTCCATCCAACCGACCACATAGAAGAACATATCTCCGTGTATCGCGTTTCGTCTTACCTCGGCGAATTGATGCCTCTTTCGGGCAAGATTATATATGCCGCAAATTTTATCGGCTATGCTTGAGAGCATATCGGCGGTTTTTTTGCTGTTTTCCTCAATTTGCGCTCTAAGCTCCCGATTTTGCTTTTCAAGCGACTGCTTTATCTCATACGGAGTGCCGACATATTCCCGCGAAATATCGACAGGCTCAAAATAAAGCGAGTTGAAAACCTCCTCGATTTTCCTTTCCTTTAAAAGCGGCGCGAAATAAAATCCCCATACGTCGGTGGCGTCCTCCGCCGTTTTTACAAAAAAGGTTTCGAGGTCGTCAAGATACGTTACAAGCGTTTTATATCCCGCCTTCGGAATATGCCCGAATTTGCAGCGGATAAATTCAAAATTCAAAATTCTCGACAAGTCCACCTCAACCGACTGCATCAAATCGAGCTGTGCTATCGCCGCGTCGTTCGCGTTGATTTTTTCCGTAAGCTCCTCGTCCTGCTTTGTTTCCGCCTCTATATGAATATTTATATCATCAAGAAAATCCCGCATTTCCTTAAGCGTTGTCGTTTCCGGCGCGGTTATTTTATCCTTGACGGTATAATTTGCCAGCTTTATAATGCTCTGTGCGTTTTTGGCAATCATATCATACTCGTTATTGTCCTCAAAGCTTTCAAGCCTGCCTCTGTTGGTAATAACAGACATAGCATTTTCCAGATGAATATCTCTGCCGTATACATACTTTTCCACGATAGTGTCAAACTCGGTTATCTGACCGGATATTGTCACGGCTTTCATCTTAGTTATTGACATTTTATCCCTCCTCTACTTTATACCGATATGTCCGCGGATAGATTCGGTGTTAATACTGTATCTTATCCCTTCGATTATGGTAGTAATATTTTTCAGCTCAGTTTCCTTTAAATTTAAGTACGTGTATACCGCAACCATAGACTCGCTGTGATTTACGAATATGCTTTTGGATAATTTATTATAAATATACCTGTAATTTTCCTCGGGAAATCTTCCCTCTCCGCAGCCCTCAAACAACGCGCCGTATATGGTTGAGCGGTTGACCGTATCCGTAAATTTTTCAATGCTTTCGGCGTTTACAAGCTGGCGCATAACCTCCTCCGAAATTCTGTAGCGTATCGGCAGAATATACGTGAAAATTATTTCATTCGGGAATTTAAAATATTTCTTTCCTCTGTAAATCCACATAAGATTAAGCATATCAATCTCGCTGCCTATGAGCTTTTTAAACAGCTTTTCCTTATCGCCGTTAAGATTTTTGCCTATCGCGCGCCATGTCGCGGAGTAATACCGCCAGTCAAGCATCATACCCATCGAAAAGAAGTCCGCGTCAAGATTTTCCGCTCTTTGCAACGTCTTTGCAAAGGGTGTATCCTTACACGCCTCGATGCAGTCCGACAAGGACTTCGCGTTCATCATTACCTCACGGTTTATCTTTGTGTGAGTTTCAAAAAAGGCGTTGAATTTTCCTCGGTCAATCTCATCGTCGCTGTTTTCCTCGTGCGTGTATATATGACGTATCGCGCGTTTTAAAAACTCCACCTCATAACGCATAAACCACAGCTCCATAAGAGAGCGCTTTGAATGGTCCATAAAATTATACAGCCTTACATATTCGTTCACAAGCTCACTGTCCAGCAGAACCTCCATCGCGCCTCTGTGAGCGTCGCGCTCGTTTACGCCGGACAGAACCTCGCCGTATCCCGCGGTGGTCTTGAGATAACCGCAAATATCGTTTACGCTCTTTTTTGCGAGCAGCTCCTCATAGTCCTCATAGGTAAGAAATTTTGAATGCATTGCCTTCAGCTTTGCGGCAACCGCACTGTATTCCACACTCATTATCATTACCTCTTATCTGCCGATTATGTTTTCCACTATATCGTTTACCCATCGGTCTTTATTTTCAGCATACTTTCCTTCAAGCTCGGACAAATGCTTTTCCATATCAAGCGTTACAGTCTCAATCCTTTTATCGGCGTCCTTTTCCTCCATCTCGCGAAGAGTCGCGTTTTTCGCCTCCATCTTTCTGATGATGTCATCGTGGAGCTTACGGCTTTCGTCCTTAATACGCTTATCAAGCTCCTTATCCGCCATTTTCGCGTCCTTAATGACCTCCTGAGCTCTGTCCTCGATGTCGATTATTTTCATAATCAAATCTTCCATTGTTGTAAACATCCCTTTCTTTTTTCGGAATTTTTAATTTTTAAGACTTTGCAGCGGCGCCGGTATACGTCCGCCTCTGTTTATAAACTCGGCACTGGAATATCCCTTTACGGGCATTACAGGTCCCGTTCCGAGCAATCCGCCAAATTCAACAACATCTCCTTCCGACTTTCCGGGTGCGGGTATTACCCTGACTGCGGTAGTCTTTGTATTTACCATACCTATCGCCGCCTCGTCCGCGATAATGGCGGAAATCGTTTCGGCGCTTGTATCGCCCGGTATAACTATCATATCGAGTCCCACCGAGCATACGCAGGTCATAGCCTCAAGCTTTTCGATTGTGAGGACGCCGTCCTTTGCCGCGGCAATCATTCCCGCGTCCTCGCTTACGGGGATAAACGCGCCCGAAAGTCCGCCCACATAGCCCGACGCCATAATTCCGCCCTTCTTAACCGCATCGTTAAGCAGAGCGAGAGCGGCTGTCGTGCCGTGCGTACCGCACTTTTCGAGTCCCATTTCCTCCAGTATATATGCAACGCTGTCGCCGACTGCCGGAGTCGGCGCAAGCGATAAATCGACAATTCCAAACGGCACTCCGAGACGTTTCGATGCCTCCTGTGCCACAAGCTGACCCATTCTCGTAATCTTGAACGCGGTCTTTTTAATCGTTTCGGCAACGACGCCGAAGTCCTCGCCCTTAACCTTTTTAAGAGCGCACTTCACAACGCCCGGACCCGAAACGCCCACATTTATTACACATTCGCCCTCGCCCTCGCCGAGGAACGCGCCCGCCATAAACGGATTATCCTCGACCGCGTTACAGAACACCACCAGCTTGGCGCAGGCAAAGCCCTGCGTATCGGCGGTCAGCTCCGCCGCCTTTTTTACGACCTGACCCATCTGCTTTACGGCGTTCATATTTATGCCGGCTCTTGTGGAGCCTACATTCACGCTTGAGCATACAAGCTCGGTTGAGGCAAGCGCCTCCGGAATGGATTCTATAAGTATTCTTTCGCCGTTCGTATAGTCCTTATGCACAAGAGCCGTGTAGCCGCCTATGAAATTAACTCCCGTCGTCTTTGCGGCTCTGTCAAGCGTTTTTGCTATTTTAACGCATTTCTCAACCGTCGGATTTTCGAGGGCGTCCACAAGGGTTGCAATCGGCGTCACAGAAATTCTCTTGTTTATAATCGGAATACCGAATTGCTCCTCAATATCCTCGCCGGTTTTAACAAGGTCCTTGGCGTAGGTCGTGATTTTATCGTAAATCTTTTCGCATACCGTGTCCACGTCGGGTCCCGCGCAGCTTTTAAGCGATATGCCCATCGTGATTGTTCTTATATCGAGGTTTTCCTCGTCAATCATCTTTATGGTTTCGATTACTTCAAAGGGATTTATCATCTATTTTCCCTCCCCTTATATTCTGTGCATTGATGTGAATATCTCTTCACGCTGCACGTGTATTGAAAGTCCGATTTCCTTTTCAGCCTCTTCAAGCTTATCAACCACCTGCTTTAGCGTAACCGTTTCGCTTTCAAAATCCACAAGCATTATCATTGTGAACATATCCTGCATTATCGTTTGTGAAATATCAAGGATATTCACGTCGTTCTCGTATAAAATATTGCTTACCTTTGCAATTATTCCTTTTTGGTCTTTTCCGATAACTGTAACTACCGCTTTCATTCGTCTGTTCTCCTATCCTTAGATTATTCCGTGATTCTGCGCTGTCTGAGCGCCTCATACATAAGCACGCCCGCCGCGACCGACGCATTAAGAGAGTTTATCTCGCCCGACATCGGGATACTCGCGATGAAATCGCATTTTTCCTTTACAAGTCTGCTTATGCCCTCTCCCTCGCTGCCGATTACGAGTCCCAGGGCGCCTTTGAGGTCGATTTTATACATTTCTTCGCCGTCCATATCCGCCGCCGCTATCCACAGACCCTCCTTTTTGAGAGAATCTATGGCCGACGCGATATTTGTGACCTTTGCCACGGGAGTATACTCCACAGCTCCGGCAGACGTCTTTGCGACAACTCCGGTAAGTCCCGCAGAATTTCTTTTCGGTATAATCACGCCGTGCGCTCCGACGCAGTTCGCCGTTCTCAATATCGCGCCCAAATTATGCGGGTCGGTTATCTTGTCGCATATGATAACAAACGGCGGCTCGCCCTTTTCCCTCGCTCTGTCAAGTATATCGTTTACGCTCGAATACTCATGCGCGCTTACATACGCGACCACGCCTTGATGATTGCCGCCCTCGGCAGCCGCGTCAAGCTTTGCCTTGTCTACCTCTTGAATAACAATGCCTGCGTCCTTTGCCTTTTTTATTATCGGGACTATGGAGCCTTCGTATTTGCCCTTTTTTACAAGGATTTTTTCTATACCGCGGCCGCTGCGGATTGCCTCAAGAATCGGATTTCTTCCTATAATTTTATCTTCCACTGGCTTTCTCCTCTATTTACAGTACGAACCACAAATGCGAGTACAGAAAATAGATGCAATATCCGTCAACTGCCACGCCCTTGTGGTTCGAGCTATTATTGAATCGATATTATTTCAGCATAAACTTGTCGTGAATCGCAACAACCGCCGCCTCTGCGTCCTTTCTGTCAACAAGAACGGATATTTTTATCTCCGATGTGGCAATCATATTGATATTTATATGAGCATCATAAAGAGCCTCGAACATTGTAGCCGCAACGCCGGAATTATTAACCATTCCCGCTCCTACTATCGAAACCTTTGAAACGTCCTTTGTCCACTTAACCTCATCAGCCTTAACGATTGCCTTATTCTCCTCAAGAAGGTCAAGCACAGGCTGAAGGTCAGCCTCGGTAACCGTAAAGCTTATATCCTTTTTGCCGTTATTTCCGATTGACTGAATGATAAGGTCCACGCTGATTCCGTGCTTAGCCAACATTCTGAACACCGTAAACGCCTTACCCGGAGTATCCTCCACGCCGCAAAGAGCGATTCTCGCAACGTCATTATCCCTTGTCACACCTCTTACAAGCATCTTTTCCACTTGTTCTACCTCCTTAACATATGTGCCCTCGTTATTATTAAGACTTGATCTTACCGACAGCTTTACATTGTACTTCTTTGCCATTTCAACGCTCCTGTTGCGGAGCACGTTCGCGCCCAGTGACGCAAGCTCAAGCATTTCATCATAAGAAATATCGGTGAGCTTATACGCGTTCTTTACAAATCTCGGGTCGGCTGTGTATACGCCGTCAACGTCCGTATAAATTTCGCATACGTCCGCGTGCAGCGCCGCCGCAAGCGCGACTGCCGACGTGTCCGAGCCGCCTCTGCCGAGAGTGGTTATATCGTCGTACTTGTTTATTCCCTGGAATCCCGCGACGATAACTATTCTTCTTCTGTCAAGCTCGGTCTGTATTCTTTCGGTGTCTATGGTTTTTATTCTCGCCGCGCCGTATTTGGAGTCGGTTTTCATTCCCGCCTGCCAACCGGTAAGCGAAATCACCGGACAGCCTATTTTTTCAATCGCCATTGCAAGCAATGATATTGAAATCTGTTCGCCCGTTGAAAGGAGCATATCCATCTCGCGCTTTGACGCTTTGGGATTTATTTCCTTTGTCTTTTCTATAAGGTCGTCCGTGGTATCGCCCTGTGCGCTGACCGCAACAACCAAATCGTTTCCTTCCTTATACGCGTCCGTAATGCGTCTTGCGACGTTCATTACTCTTTCGGCGTCTTTAACGGAAGTACCGCCATACTTTTGAACTATAAGTCCCATCTTTATTTCCCTTCCTTTTTATCTAAATAACCGAAACTACCGCACCCACATTATCAATCGGCAGTATCATACATTTCCATTTAAGAGAGTTTTCTCTGAAATAAGAGCGCATACCCTCTCTGAATTTCTCATAGCCGCCGCTCAAAACCGAAAGTATTGTCGGTCCGCTGCCGCTTAAATACGTCGCGTGTGAGCCGAGAGAATACGTCTTTTCAAATATATCCTCCATACCGTCCACGTAATTCTTGCGGTAACGCTGATGCATAGCGTCTTTAACGCCCATACCGAGCGCCTCCATATCGCCGGACAGCATCGCCGCCTGAAACATAGACGCGTGACCTATGTTGTAAACGGCGTCCTTGAAGTCCACCTTTGACGGCAGCACCTTTCTCGATTTCTTGGTCGCGACAAAGAAATCGGGAATTATAACGGCGAATTTTATATTGCTGTCTATTTTACTGCTTTTAATTATTGTTTTATCGCCGTCCGTAAGCGACACGCAAAACCCGCCGAACAAAGCCGGACCCACATTATCGGGGTGCCCCTCCATTTTCGCCGCGAGGTGTATTATTTCATCATATGAAAGCGTTCTTCCCGAAATAATATTCGCGGCAAGCATTCCGCCTATTATGCAGGCGCTGGAGCTGCCCAATCCGCGCGTCATCGGTATTTGACTGTTTTGCTCGATTCGGTATCCCTTTGGCTCGTACCCTACGTGAGCGAAAAGCTCTGTCATAGCGCGGTAAATGAGATTGTTTTTATCCCTCGGCACAAAGCTTTGAGTATCTCTGTTGATTACCTGAAGTCCCTCGGGGATTTCATCAATCATTATACGGTTATACAAGCCCACAGCCACTCCGAGAGTATCAAATCCCGCTCCCATATTCGCGCTGCTCGCGGGTACTCTTAATTTTATCATTATGCCATTACGCGAATATTTGTCACAACATCTGACAGCTTTTCCAATTTTTCCTCCGCCTCAGACCGCGTAAGAGGCGATGTTACAAATGCTGATTCATTATCCACAATGTTGTCCACAAACTCGCACTTTCCGAATATTTTCTGAACATTCTCGGCGGAATCCGTTGTTCTCACAAAGTATGAGAACTTCTTTGAATCCCTGTCCGCCATAATATTTTCCGACGGCTTTTCCCAGAATATTTTTTTACTTCTTTCACTATGCTTAACGGCATCTACAATATCTGCGACAACCGCGCTTGCCGTCGGGAGCTTGCCCGCGCCCGCGCCGTAAAACATTACGTCGCCCACGCAGTCGCCCGTTACCATAATGGCGTTCATAACTCCGTCAACGCCCGAAAGAGGGCTGTCCTTCTTTATCACCATCGGCGATACTATAGAATAAACCTTTCCGTCCTTATCAAACTCCGCGTAGCCTATGAGCTTGACAACCGCGTCCATCTCGTCCGCGTATTTAACGTCGTCAAGAGTTACGGCGGTAATACCCTCGGTGTCTATATCGTTGTAATCCACCATTTTGCCGGACGCAAGCGACGCCAATATTGCAATCTTTCTGCACGCGTCGTGACCCTCGATGTCGGCGGCGGGATTTCTTTCGGCAAAGCCCTTGTTTTGAGCGTCCTTAAGAGCCGTTTCAAACGGTTTGCCGTTCTTAATCATCTGATTTAAGATATAGTTGGTGGTACCGTTAAGTATTCCCGCTATTTTCAATATATTATTTGCTGTAAGGCACTGATGCATAGGTCTTATAATCGGAATACCGCCGCCTACGCTCGCCTCAAAAAGATAATTCACATTTTTCCCGCGGGCAATCTCCAAAAGCTCCGTGCCGTATGTGGCGACAAGCTCCTTATTGGACGTTACAACGCTCTTTCCCGCCTCCAAAAGGCTTTTTGTGAATTCATACGCCGGATGAAGTCCGCCCATTACCTCGGCAACAACGCTTACCTCGCCGTCATTCAATATATCGTTGAATTCCTTTGTAAAAAGCTCTTTCTCGGGATGGTCGTCAAAATCGCGAATATCAAGAATATGTTTCAGCTCGATTTCCTCTCCGTTCGCATTGCGGCTGAGTCGGTCCGCATTGTTTTTTATGATGTCATAAACACCGCTGCCGACGGTACCGTAGCCCATTATTGCAACCTTAGCCATTCTTTTGCCTCCCCTGTATTGTTTTTTTATATATTTATTTATATATGTATATATGATTATTCCTACGATACTTTATATTACCACATCAATATGATAAAGTCAATATTATCAACCGCCAAATATACCATAATTTATCAAAATTCTTTTGTATAAATTAACCCGATAACCGGCACCGCGCGCGGTTATTTTCCGCGGTTTGCTCTGAGGTATTTATTCATACTCGCGCATTTTCCTCCCGCGACAATTATATGGTCAAGCAGCCTTATGCCGCACATTTGCAGCACGCCCTCCACCATCTGCGTAGATGATATGTCCGCGGCGGAAGGTTTCGCGACTCCGCTCGGGTGATTATGCGCAAGCACAACATACGACGCGTCGCATTTTACGGCAAGTCTGATTATTTTTGAAATGTCCAAATCCATACTTTCAAAGCTGCCCTCAAAAATAAGGTCGCGGTATAATATGCGGTTTCTCGCGTCAAGGCAAACCATATAAAAGTATTCCCGTTCTTTTCCGTCAAACAGATTAAGAAGATAATTCTCGCAATTTTCGCTGTTCAAAACAAGCCTGTTCGCGTCAAACCTCTTTCCGTTGTAATACCGCACAAACTCGCCCATTTCTTTTACATACTCAGCGGTTTCTTTCCCTATTCCCGGTATGCCCGTAAGCTTTTCCTTGGGCGCTCTGAATACGTCCACAAAACTTCCGCAGGCGTCTATAAGATTATGCGCAAGCTCGTTCGTGTCCACCCTGGGACGCGCGCGGAACAGCAGATACTCAAGCACCTTATGCTCATGCCAATGCTCAAAACCGGTATTTCTAAAATCCTCTCTCATTCTCTGCCTATGATTTTTATGAGAATTCTTATCATTCACTTTTAACCCTCACCACCGTTTTTGTTCCTCATAGCATATTATACACCTTTTACGGACTTTTTGTCCATATCTTTAAAAAATAAAAGCAAATCTTTTTAAGTGTTATTCTTTCGCACAAAAAACCTGCCGCTTTGCGGCAGGCTCTCATATTAACGGCAAACTTACTTGCGGTTTATCTCTGTTTACTTCATCAGGAATTCGTCAACCGCGTCAGCCGCGCGGCGTCCCTCGCGAATTGCCCATACAACAAGGCTTTGACCTCTGCGGCAGTCGCCCGCCGCAAATACGCCTCTGAGGCTTGTTTTATAATCGTCCTCGCTCGCGTGAATATTACTTCTCGCGTCGGTGTCAAGCGTAAGCTGGTTTAAAAGCTCCTGCTCGGGTCCCAAAAATCCCATTGCTATAAGAACAAGCTCGCATGGTCTTACCTTTTCCGTGCCCTTTACAGGAACGGGCGAGCCCGTGGACCAATCAACCTCTACCGTATGAACAGCCTTAACTCTGCCCTTTTCGTCACCCTCGATTTTCGTGACCGTGGTAAGGTATTCTCTCGGGTCATGTCCGTAAAGCTCGATTGCCTCCTCCTGACCGTAATCGGTCTTTTTAACTCTCGGCCATTCGGGCCAGGGATTGCTCGGAAGTCTTTCCTCGGAAAGCTCCGGCATTATTTCAAGCTGAGTAACGCTGTTGCAGCCGTGTCTTATAGACGTGCCGACGCAGTCGGTACCCGTATCGCCGCCGCCGACAACAATGACATTCTTGCCCTCGGCATTGATATACATTCTGTCCTCAAGGTTTGAGTCAAGCAGGCTCTTTGTATTCGCCTTGAGGAAATCCACCGCGTAATGCACACCCTTTAAGTCCGCGCCCTCAACGGTAAGCGCTCTCGGCTTTGTGGAGCCGCAGCAAAGCACAACCGCGTCAAACTCGTTTACCAGCTTTACAGCCGGATAATTCTTGCCGATTTCCGTGTTCAGTTTAAAGGTAACTCCCTCTTTTTCCATAAGCTCAACTCTGCGTTGTACAACCCTTTTGTCAAGTTTCATATTCGGAATACCGTACATAAGCAGTCCGCCGGCTCTGTCGGCCCTCTCAAACACGGTTACTCTGTGTCCCATCTGATTGAGCTGGTCGGCGCACGCAAGTCCCGCCGGTCCGCTGCCGACTACCGCGACACGCTTTTCGGTCGATTTTTCGGGTATTCTCGGCTTTACCTTGCCCTCCTCGAACATAGTATCTATAATGTGACACTCGATATTCTTTATAGTCACCGCGGGGTCGTGCATACCAAGCGTGCATGAGCCCTCGCATAACGCCGGACAAACTCTGCCCGTAAATTCCGGAAAGTTGTTTGTGAGCGAAAGACGTCTGTATGCCTCGTCCATATCGCCTCTGTACACCAAATCATTCCACTCCGGAATAAGATTATTCAAAGGACAGCCTATAGATGTTCTTCCAATCTGCTTACCCGTATGACAGAACGGCACTCCGCAGTCCATACATCTCGCGCCCTGAAGTTGTAGGGTTTTCAGGTCGAAATGCGTATGGAACTCGTCCCAGTCCTTCATTCTTTCCTTCGGAGGTCTGTCCTCGGGAAGTTGTCTTTTATATTCTAAAAATCCTGTTGGTTTTCCCATTGTTACAATCCTCCTTACGCTACCTCTACCTTTTTACCTGTTACATTTTCAAATGCTATCAGCATTGCCTCATCTCTGTCCGTTCCCTTTTCCAATTCCTCTTCAAGAACGGTTATAACCTTTTTATAGTCATTCGGAATTACCTTTACAAAGCTGCCCAGCTCGCTGTCCCAGTTGTTTAGGATATTCTCCGCAACGTCGCTCGCGGTGTATTCAAAATGCTTTTCAAGCATTTCCTTCAGCCTTGCCGCGTCCTTATCCTCCATACCCTCAAGGGATACAAGCTCCTTGTTGCAGCTGCGCTCAAGGTTTCCGTCCTTATCGTAGACATACGCGATACCGCCCGACATACCCGCGGCAAAGTTTCTGCCGGTTTTGCCGATTACCGCGACGCAGCCGCCGGTCATATACTCGCAGCCGTGGTCGCCGATGCCCTCGACAACCGCCGTCATACCGGAGTTTCTTACGCAGAAACGCTCACCCGCGGTGCCGCGTATATACGCCTCGCCCTTTATCGCGCCGTAGAACGCCACGTTGCCTATGATGACGTTTTCGCTCGGATTGAATACGGCGTCCGACGGAGGAACAATGACAATCTTGCCGCCCGACAGTCCCTTTCCGATATAGTCGTTGCTGTCGCCCTCAAGCCTCATTGTGACGCCCGGAGCAAGGAACGCGCCGAAACTCTGTCCCGCGCTGCCCACAAAGCAAAGCTTTATGCTGTCCTCCGGAAGTCCCTCTTCGCCGTGCTCTCTCGCGATTTCCGAGGAGAGTATTGTGCCCGTTACACGGTTTATATTTGTTATTTCAAGCTTTGCCTCAATCTTCTTGCCGCCTCTTATAGCCGGCTCGCAAAGCTTAAGCAATGTGTTCATATCGAGAGTTTTATAAAGCTCGTGATCCTGCATCACGTTATGGTATCTCTCATAATCGTTCGAACAGATTTTCGGCTGGTACAGAAGTGACGACAGGTCAACCTCTTTCGCTTTCCAGTTATCCTCGATTGTTTTTTGGCTCAGTCTTTCAACGTGTCCTATCATCTCGTCAACCGTTTTTACGCCGATTTTTGCCATCCACTCTCTCAAATCCTGAGCGATAAAGCGCATAAAGTTTTCAACGTATTCCGGTCTGCCGCAGAAACGCTTTCTGAGTTTCGGATTCTGCGTGGCAACGCCGACGGGACAGGTATCAAGGTTACATACTCTCATCATTACGCAGCCTATCGAAATCAGCGGACCCGTGGCAAAGCCGAATTCCTCCGCGCCCAAAAGCGCCGCGACCGCGACATCGCGTCCGGTCAAAAGCTTACCGTCCGTTTCTATAACAACTCTGTTACGGAGATTATTCATCAAAAGCGCCTGATGCGTTTCGGCAACGCCAAGCTCCCACGGCAGTCCCGCGTGGCGAACGCTGGTTCTCGGAGCCGCGCCCGTACCGCCGTCATAGCCCGATACAAGGATAACGTCAGCTCTGCCCTTTGCAACGCCGACGGCGATTGTGCCGACGCCCGCCTCGGAAACGAGCTTTACGGTAACTCTCGCGTTGCGGTTCGCGTTTTTGAGGTCGTGGATAAGCTGAGCCAAATCCTCGATTGAGTATATGTCATGGTGCGGCGGAGGTGAGATAAGTCCCACGCCCGGCGTTGAATGTCTTGCCTTTGCAATCCACGGGTACACCTTGCCGCCCGGCAAATGTCCGCCCTCGCCCGGCTTTGCGCCCTGCGCCATTTTTATCTGAATTTCCTTTGCATTCTGAAGGTAATGAATATGAACGCCGAAACGTCCCGACGCGACCTGCTTAATCGCGCTCGAGCGGCTGTCGCCGTTTTCGTCAAGAATGTATCTCTCCGGATTTTCGCCGCCCTCGCCGCTGTTCGACTTACCGCCGAGCCTGTTCATAGCGACCGCGAGGCACTCGTGAGCCTCCTGCGAAATCGAGCCGTATGACATCGCGCCCGTTTTGAAACGCTTTACGATGCTTTCCACGCTCTCAACCTTATCTATGGCAATCGGCTTATCTATCGTCTTTATATCAAGCATACCGCGGATTGTGCACTGGTGCTGCTGGTGTTCGTCCATTTCCTTGGCGTATTCCTTATACAGCTTATAATTGCCTGTGCGGCACGCCATTTGCAGCTTGTAGATTGACTCGGGGTTAAACATATGATATTCGCCCTTTGCTCTCCACTTGTACTCGCCGCCTGTTTTAAGCGCCTTTTTGCCGCTTACCTTATCAAATGCCTCTGCGTGGCGCAAAAGCACCTCTTTTTGAATATGCTCAAGACCGATACCGCCTATTCTGGTGGTTGTGCCCGTGAAGTACTTCTCAACAACGCTCTGCGCTATGCCGAGCGCCTCGAATATCTGCGCGCCCTGGTACGACTGAATTGTTGAAATACCCATTTTAGACATAACCTTTACTATGCCCTTGGTGCAAGCCTTATTGAAACGCTTTACACCCTCCTCATAGCTGTACTCCACAAGCTTATCATTGACAAGCTCCTCTATAGCCTCATATGCCATATACGGGTTCACGCCGTTTACGCCGTAGCCGATGAGGCAGGCGAAATGATGTACCTCTCTCGGCTCGCCCGATTCAAGAACGATTGAAACCTTCATTCTTGTGCCGCGCCTTATAAGGTGATGATGCAGTCCCGATGCCACAAGCAATGCCGGAATCGGTGCTTTATCCTTGTCTATACCCTTATCGGAAAGTATTATTATATTATATCCGTTTTCAATAGCTATGTCCGCCGCCTCGAAGATTGTTTCCATAGCCGTTTCCATATCGTTCTCCTGGTTTTTGTTAAAGAGCGACGGAATTGTGATTGACTTAAATCCCTCAAGGTTGATATTTCTCAGCTTTTTAAGCTCCTCGTTCGTCAGTATCGGACTGAGTGCTCTTACCTTACGGCAGTTAAGCTCCGATGATGTAAGCAAATTCTGCTCGCAGCCGAAAAGCGTGTAGGTTGAGGTTACAATCTGCTCGCGGATTGCGTCGATAGGCGGATTCGTTACCTGCGCGAAAAGCTGCTTGAAGTAGTTATACAAAAGCTGCGGTTTTTCCGAAAGCACCGCAAGAGGTATATCCGTACCCATTGCGCCGATTGGGTCGTCAGCCTTTTCAACTATCGCTTTAATTGTTGTGTTTATATCCTCCCAGGTATATCCGAACGCCTTTTGGCGCGTCAAAAGCGGAAGTGTATCCTCGCTGTTTTCGCGGTTCACAAACATATTTTCAAGAACGATGAAATTCTTCAATAGAAGATGCTCGTTCACATTGCCCTTTGCGTTATCCTTAAGACGGCGCACAAGGTCGTGCCAGGTGTCGCCCGTTTTTCCGGTGTCCGCGGGGAGGTCGTCAAGCTCTACAAGCGTCTTTTTTACCCATTCCGCATACGGCTTATGGAGTGCCTCCTCTTTCTTTATCTCCTCGTCGGAAATAATCTTGCCCTGTTCCGTGTCGATAAGGAGCATCTTACCCGGGTGCAGACGCTCTTTCTTTATAATTTTCGCGTTGTCGATGTCGGTAACACCGACCTCCGACGAAAGAATAATCATATCGTCAGAAGTGACGTAGTAACGCGCCGGTCTTAAACCGTTCCTGTCAAGAGTCGCGCCGACAAGACGTCCGTCCGTGAATGCGACCGCGGCGGGGCCGTCCCACGGCTCCGTGATACAGGAATGATACTCGTAAAACGACTTCAGAGCGGGATCCATATCCTTATTGTTTTCCCACGGCTCCGGAATGGTCATCATAACCGCTCTCGGCAGAGAAAATCCCGACAGGTGCAGGAATTGAAGATAATTGTCGAGCATTGCGGAGTCTGAGCCGTCCTCATTGATAACGGGCAGAATTTTATCCATATCGCCCTCAAATTCGGGTGTGGCAAACATTCTTTCCCTTGCCTTAACCCAGTTTTCATTGCCGCGTATCGTGTTGATTTCGCCGTTATGAATAATATATCTGTTCGGGTGTGCTCTCTCCCACGACGGGAACGTGTTGGTTGAAAAACGCGAATGAACAAGCGCGATTGCGGTTTTCATATCAACGTCCTTTAGGTCAAGGTAAAATTCATTTACCTGATCGGGCGTAAGCATACCCTTATAAACAAGCGTTCTCGCGGACAACGACGCGAAATAGAAATAATTATCGATTCCGCTCTTTCTTATCTCCTTTTCCGCTATCTTTCCTATTATATACAGCTTTCTCTCAAAGGAGTCCGCGTCAAGGCTGTCCGAGCCTTTGCCGATAAATACCTGAACGATATGCGGCATTGCCTCGCGGGCGCTGTTGCCGATACATACCTCGTAAACGGGAACCTCTCTTATTCCCAAAAGCTTTTGACCCTCGCCGTCTATAATCGCGGTCAGCTTTTTAAGGCTCTCGGCTCTTGTATCCTCGTCCGGCGACAAAAACAGCATACCTACGCCGTAATCGCCCTTTTTCGGGAGCTTAATGTCCTCATTTTTACATACCTTTTCCATAAAGGTATGAGGCATCTGAATAAGAATACCCGCGCCGTCACCCGTATCCGGCTCACTGCCGACACCGCCGCGGTGCGCGAGATTTTTTAAAATCTGAATAGCCTGATTTATAATGTCATGGGAGGTTTTACCCTTAATATTGGCGATAAAGCCTATACCGCAGGCATCATGCTCAAATTGCGGGTCATAAAGACCCTGTTTCTCAGGTAATCCGTTGTACTCCATTTCCTTCAATCCTTTCACTCATTTTAATCGCCATTCCGCCGCCTCGCGGCGGCACAAATCATAACGCGGAAAAGAAACAAGCAGATTGCTGTTATGAAAGACGACGGCGTATAAATATACTCCTAGTCTTGAATAATAGTAAGTGTTGACTGCTTTGCAGTCAAGCCCTTTGGGCTAAGTTGCATAGCAACTTACCGCGCAGTTTATTTTTCACGTTATAACCAAAAAGGCGCTCCAATTAGCACATATATCCAAAAAGAGAATATGTACCAACCGAAACGCCCTTGTTTCGCCGAAAATATTTTGTTATCTTACGCTAAAACATAGTATAACATATATTTTCGGTTTTGTCTACTGTATATTTTACAAAATTGCTTTAATTTTTTCCATTGCTTTTATGGTATTTTCCTTAGTAGAGAACGCTGTCAGTCTTATATATCCCTCTCCGCTCGGTCCGAATCCCGCGCCGGGAGTTGTTACCACATTTGCCTCCTCAAGCAATTTATCAAAGAAATCCCAAGACTTCATACCGTTCGGCGTTTTTGCCCAGATATACGGAGCGTTTTCGCCGCCGTACACGCTGAGTCCCGCCTCCGTGAGCGCCTCGCGGATAATCTTCGCGTTTTCAAGATAATACGCAATAGCGTCCCTTGTCTGCTTATAGCCCTCGTCGGAATAAACAGCCGCCGCAGCCTTTTGAATTATATACGGCACGCCGTTGAACTTTGTGCATTGACGTCTGTTCCAAAGACCGTTAAGCTCAACCCCGTCAAGCTTTAATTCGTGCGGCACCACCGTGTAAGCGCATCTTGTACCGGTAAATCCGGCAGTCTTTGAAAAGCTGCGGAATTCAATGGCAACCTCTTTCGCGCCCTCGATTTCGTATATACTGTGAGGCACGTCGGGATTTGTTATAAACGCCTCATACGCGCTGTCGTAAAGGATAACCGCGCCGTTTTCCTTAGCGTAGTCTACCCACGGCTTAAGCTGTTCCCTTGTGGCGCTTACGCCCGTCGGGTTATTGGGAAAGCAAAGATAAATCATATCGACCTTTTCCGTCGGGAGCTGCGGCATAAAGCCGTTCTCCTCGGTGCAGGGCATATAATACAGATTTGACCAACGCTCGCCTATGAAGTCGCCGGCTCTGCCCGCCATCGCGTTTGTGTCAACATACACGGGATATACGGGGTCGCATACGGCTACCTTATTATCAACGGAGAAAATATCGCCGATATTTCCGCAGTCTGACTTTGCGCCGTCGGAAACGAATATTTCATCGGCGGCAATATCTATGCCCCTTGCCTTATAATCCTTTTCAACTATTTTTTCCCTTAAAAAGTCATAGCCCTGCTCGGGTCCGTAGCCGCGAAATCCCTCCGCGGTGCCCATTTCGTCAACCGCCTTGTGCATAGCCTCGATAACGGCGGGCGCAAGCGGCTTTGTAACATCGCCGATACCCATTTTTATAACTTTCTTATCGGGATTTGCCGCCGAATACGCGGCAACCTTTTTAGCGATTGTCGAGAACAGATAACTTCCCGGCAGCTTTAAATAATTGTCGTTAATTTTTGCCATTTTTCATTTATCCTTTCAAATATAATTTACAGTGTTATTACTCCGTCAAACACAAACTTTGCCGGACCGGTCATATATACCTTGTTTTCGGTCTTGTCCCAGCGTATGTGAAGTGTTCCGCCGAGAAGTACAATATCCGCCTCGTCGTCGGTAAGATTATTCAGGCTCGCCGCGACAAGCGTCGCGCAGGCGCCGGTACCGCAGGCAAGCGTTTCGCCCGCTCCTCTTTCCCATACGCGCATTTTTATTGTCTTTCTGTCAACAATTTGGGCGAACTCGGTATTGATTTTTCTCGGAAACAGCTTATGCGTTTCAAAGTCGGGACCGAGCTTTTCTATCTCAAGACTGTCGGTATCGTCGATAAACGTGACCGCGTGCGGATTTCCCATCGACACGCCCGTTACCTTGTACGTTTTGCCTTGAACCTCCACGTCCTCGCTTATAAAACGGTCAAGCTCGGAATCGATGGGAATATTTTTCGGAATAAGCTCCGGACTTCCCATATTCACGCATACCGTTTCAACCTCGCCGTCCTTTACGTTAAGGTCGAGAACCTTAATTCCCGCAAGCGTTTCAAGCGTAATTTGCGTTTTGTCCGTAAGACCTCTGTCATAGACGTACTTACCCACGCACCGCGTGGCGTTTCCGCACATTTCCGCCTGTGAGCCGTCGCTGTTATACATATCCATTCTGAAATCCGCTTTGTCCGACGGGCATATAAGCACAAGTCCGTCCGAGCCTATTCCGAAATGCCTGTCGCTGACAGCCTTCGCTGTGGCGTTTATATCCTCAACCTTTTCCTCAAAGCAGTTTACGTATATATAATCGTTTCCCGCTCCGTGCATTTTTGAAAATTTAAATGTCTGCATCTGTTAATATTATCCTCCGTAAATTAAGTATTAAATATTTAATATCGCTCTTGCCGTATCGATAAATTTGGCGCCTATGTCCATACTGCGTTTTTGTATAAAACGATGCGCCTGCTCCTCGGTCATCATATGGTTTTCCATAAGATACGCTTTCGCGTCGTTTATGATTTTCTCCTCCTCCGGCGTCCGCTTTACTCTGTGCTTTCTGCGTTCTATAATTCCGACAAAGGTTTCTATGGAATTTATCATAGTCTGCCTGTTTACGGGAAGAGTAACAACGAAAATATCCTCATTATATATTTCGTTTTGCCTGTCGGCTTTGACTATGCTCATCAGCTTTTGACCCTCCCGCAGGTCGTCAAAAACGTCGTCCGCGACACCGTCGGGCAGCTTATAACCCATAATTACAAGCACCTCGTCAATATCCGCTATGGAACGCAGCAATTCCGCCTTGGAGTGGCAAACCGTATAAACATCATAGCCGCTGCCGTCAAGCATCATTTTTATTTTATCAGCCGTTGCGTCTTTTGAAAATGCCAGTACTACTCGCTCCACCGCCTGACCCCCTCCTTATCGGGAAATTTAATAAGCTATCAAATATTTTTCAATCTCCCATTGATTTATAGTCTGACGATACTCTCCATATTCCTGTTCTTTTGATTCAAAATAACTTGCGGCGAATTTTTCTCCCAAAAGCTCTTTTACAAAATCCGATTTTCTTGCAATTTTTATTGCCTCGTTAAGACTTATCGGAAGACTCTTTATTCCCAGAGATTCTCTCTCCTTGTCTGAAAGACTGTATATATTCACATCTATGCTCGGCGGCAGCTGTTCGTTGTCCTTTATGCCCCTAAGTCCGGCTTTGAGGCACGCCGCCAGCGCAAGATACGGATTTGCCGTCGGGTCGGGTGAGCGCAGCTCTATGCGCGCGTCCTGACCGTCCTTAACGGACGGCACTCTCAAAAGCAGACTCCTGTTGCTTTCCGACCACGATATATAGCACGGCGCCTCATATCCGGGCGTGAAACGCTTATATGAGTTTACCGTGGGATTGGTAAAGCACGCCATATCCGGCGTATATTTAAGCAGTCCCGCCGCAAATTTAGCCGCGGTATCCGAAAGCTTTGCAGGGTCGCTTTCATTATAGAAAACATTTTTGCCGTCCTTTTTTAGGGACATTGTGAGGTGCATTCCGCTGCCGCTTACGCCCGCCATAGGCTTTGGCATAAACGTGGCGTGAAGTCCGTTCCTTTTCGCGATTGTTTTTACAACCGTTCTGAAGGTTACTATTCTGTCCGCCGTCTTTAGCGCGTCGTCATATCTGAACGTGATTTCGTGCTGTCCCGGCGCCATTTCGTGGTGCGACGCCTCAACCTTATATCCCATTTCCTCAAGGGTAAGGCATATTTCACGGCGGCAGTTTTCGCCGTTATCCAGCGGGGCAAGGTCAAAATATCCCGCGTTGTCATGCGGCTCCACGGTGGGATTTCCTCTTTCGTCCGTATTAAACAGAAAGAACTCACATTCGGGTCCGACTTCAAAGCTGTAGCCCATTTCCTCCGCCTCTTTTACGGCGTTTTGCAGAATATATCTCGGGTCGCTTTCCAAACGTCTGCCGTCGGGCGTGTACACGTCGCATATAAGCCTTGCAACCTTGCCCTGATGCGGTCTCCACGGAAAAATCGAAAATGTATCAAGGTCGGGGTGCAGATAAAGGTCGCCTTCCTCAACGCTTACAAATCCCTTTATCGACGAGCCGTCAAACATACACAAATTATTCAGCGCGTCCTCAAGCTTTGACGTTGTGACTGCCATATTCCGCATAGCTCCGAGCATATCCGTAAATTGCAGACGTATAAACCTTACGTCCTCTTCTTCAACCAAATCAAAAATATCCTGTTTTGTCAGCATAACGATTTTCCTTTCATTTATAATATCAAAATCCAATACTATAAAAAGGCGCTCCTATCCCTACGGAAGAAACACCTTTGCTCCTTTTTATTGTAGCATAGTAAAAAAAGTTTGTCAAGACTAATCTTTTATTTTTATGCTTTTTTTTTGCAGACCCGCAAAGGCATTTGTACAAGATACGCGTTATCTCAAGCCCGCGCGGGGCGAATTTGTTGACAACGGAGAATTCGTCGGCTCGGCGGACGCGGCGGGCGCCGTTTCGGACGGAGTGGGCGCGACAGTCGGGCGCGCGTCAAGCTCCGCGCGCAGATCGTCTATCACGGCTTGCATATTTTCAATCTCGTCGTTAAGCTCGCTTATCTGCTGCTTAAGCTGAGTATTCTCCTGTACCGCGGAGGATATTCTCTCCGCCTCCTCACCGCCGCCTCCGGCGATGATGCCTATCGCGAACACCGCCGCAAGCAAAAGCACGACAACGCATACTACGGTAATTATAACCTTTTTGCCCTTCCTTTTCTTGTTCATATTGAAATTGCCGTATGACGCCATCGTATTCACCTCGTAAAGAAATTATCAATCTAATTCTACCACACTTCGCGCCGAAAATAAATACAAATATTTATTTTTTATCGATTTTTTTAATATCGTTTCCATAGCCCTTTCATAAAGCTCGAGCTGCTTTTTATATCTTGCCGCGACGGCAAGCTGTTCCTCCCTTGTGGAGCATCTGTCGGTTTTGTAGTCCACAAGAGTTATATTGCCGTCCTTATCCTCAAAATATAGGTCGATAATTCCCTGAACTACAATCCTTTCATCATCATAGACGCTGTCAAGACTGCCGTCATATTCGCGCGCGGATATTTCTATCTCAAACGGACGTTCGCGATGCACGCGCTCCGCATTAAGCACCTGTCTGCCCATATCGCTCTTGAAAAAGGCGCATACATTCGCGCACAGCATATCGATAATTTTGTCATCGGAGGCAATATCCCGCTCTATCTGTCCTTCGGCGGCAATTCGCTTTATTTCCTCCGCCGCAAAGCTCTCGTATTCGCTTTTATCAATCGAGCGCATTTTTTCTATATTGATATACGCCATAATCTGATGCTGAGCGGTACCTATCTGCGCGCCCTGCTTTTCGGTTTGCAAAAACTTAGGCTTGCGAACCATATATATCGGGTCGTCCTCGTGAGTATGCTCCATATCCTCCATTTCCTTTATGGCGGTAACGGAGGTTTTTGACGGAATGGCTCCGCTTTCGGAATACTTATACTTAAATTCAAGTATTTTCCGTACCAAGGAGCGTATTTCCTCGGGATTTTCAATTACTATATCCTCTTTTTGAGCCTTTGCGCCGCTTTCGTGCTCCAGGGACGAAACAATTCTTTCATACGCGTTCCAGCATCTGCCTCTGCTGCTGACAGCGGGTATTATCCAGTCGGAATATGTTTTCGCGTTTTTTGCGTCGATATATTTCAGCGTGTTTTTGTCTTTTTTGCTCTTTAACGCGGAAAGCGCCTTTTCGCAGCCCTCCCTGCTTTTATACGCCCTTGCCGCCGTGACAATGAGCTTTTCCTTCGCGCGCGTCATCGCGACATACATAAGGCGCAGCTCCTCGGAGCGGCTCTCCGCGTCAATCTCCTCCTTGATGTATTTATTGAAGATAAGCTTTTTGCAATACATATCCTCGTAATTGTAATAATCAATTCCGATACCCATATCCTTATGGAGGAGTATTCTGCCGTCCGCGCCGCTGCCGCCCGAGGCTATTCTCTTTGTTGTGCGGGCAAGGAACACCACGGGAAATTCAAGTCCCTTGCTCTTGTGTATAGTCATAATTCTGACAACATTGTGACTTTCATTCACAAGTCTTGCGCCGCTTATATCGTCGTTTCGGCTTTCCATACGCTCGATATACCGTATAAAATTAAATATTCCCTTAAAACCCGATTCCTCATACCTTTTGGCGCGCTCATAGAGCAGCTTTAGATTTGCCTGAGCCTCCTCGCCGCCCTCCAACGCGCCCATAAAGTCATAAAATCCCGTTTCCTCGTACAGCGTCCATATCAGCGACGCTATCGACTTGATTTTAACATATCCTCTCCAACGGTCAAGGTCGTCAAAGAAACGGCGGCACTTATCCTTTAAACGCTTTTCCTTTGCGTTCATATCCGCGCCGTTCTCTTTATAGTGCTTTACCGCACCGTAAAAGGAGCCGCCCTTATGCTCCGCTCTGATAAGAGCAAGCTCGTTCTCCGTAAAGCCGCCTATCGGCGAACGCATAACCGCCGCAAGCGGTATATCCTGCATATGATTATTTATAAGTGAAATCAAGGTGAGCATCAGCTTTATCTCGCGGCGTTCAAAATACTCGTCCTTTTGCACATAGACCGGAATAGCACGGCTTTCAAGCATATCGCGCATAACGCCGGCGCTTTTTACCGAGCGCATCAGAATAACTATGTCGCGGTACTGTATATCGCGGTATTCGCCGCCTCCGGCGCTGACTTGAAAGCGGCCGTCAATCAATTCCCTTATTCTGTCCGCCACACACGCCGCCTCAGCCGTTTCGGCGGTGATTTCCTCGTCCGTTTCGGAAGTTTCCTTTACAACGGCAATTTTGTATAATTCCGAATTGTAGCCGTTTTTTATGTTTTCCTCATTCTCGAGATTTTTGCCGTCAATATAACATTCTCTTTCCGCGCTGCGCTTAAGCGCCTCATCATCGTTGTATTCGACATCGCCGACATTGTCCGACATCATCGCGCCGAATACGGCGTTTATACTTTCGAGAACCTCTCGGCGGCTCCTGAAATTCTGGGAAAGCATTATTTTTTTGCCCTGCTTTCCGTCGGCATACAGGCGGCTTTTACCCTTGAACACGGTCGGGTCGCCGCCGCGAAAACGGTAAATGCTCTGCTTTAGGTCGCCGACCATAAACATATTTTTATTATCCCTTGAAATAAGCGTGAATATCGCGTCCTGCAAGCTGTTTGTATCCTGATACTCGTCTATGAGTATCTCCTCGTATTTTTGCGCGTACTCGCCGCGTATATTTTCATTATCGCGAAACAGCCTGTAGGTCAGATGCTCTATATCGGAAAAGGATTTTACGTTCCTTTTTGTTTTCTTTTCCTCGTACTTTTCCGAAAACAGCGTTACAAGCCAAGCAATATCGTCAACCGATTGCTTAAGCTCCTCGGAATGCAGCTCTTTGTTAAAATCCTCCCTGCTCTCGGACGGAAGAATCATACATTCCTCGCGGAAATCGTCGCGCATATAGTCATATTCGTTGTAGAATTTTTGCCATTCCTCGTCGGACGCCTGCTTTTTTAGCGGCACGATTTTTATCGCGTTGCCGAGAAAGGATTTCTTTTCTATATACCTTTCGCGGAAGTCGTAAAAATCCTCCCATGTCTGCGCCTTTTTAAGCGTTTGCACAGCCTCGCGGCACATACACACGTTTTTCCATATCTTGCCCCAGTAATCCGCCGCCTCGCCTATAGCCTCGTATACCGGCTCATCTTCAAAGTCGACGCCGCATTCCTCGGATACGATTGACAGCATTTGCTCCGTAAGCTCGTCCCAGAAACGCTCGTGCTTGTTTATTATTTTGTTTACGTGTCTTTTTAGGATTATTTCCCGTACCCATACGCTTTCCGTCATATCCGCGCTGTACATATCCGCCTTTTTGCAAAGCCATTCCAACGGCTCCGGAAAGGACTGTATGAAATTATACACCTTGTATACAATGCTCTTTAAGCCCTCGTCGTCGCGGTTTGACGCGTATGTGCTTACAAGCCTTGTAAAGCGTTCCTTATCCTCGGCATCCTCGGACGCGTACAGCGACATAAACATCTCCGACACCGTATCGTCCATCAGCATTTCGCCCTCTTTTTTATCGATAATGCTGAAATTCGGGTCGATGCCGAGTATATGAAAGTTATTTCTTACCGCGTTCATACAAAAGGAATCTATCGTATTGATGTCCGCGTTCGCGGTGAGGTGCATCTGCTCCTTGAAATATTTGCTCCTTGCGCTGCCGCTTTTCAGCGCGCCGCGGTATGATTGATTTATGCGGTCTATAATTCGCTCCTTCATTTCCGCTGCCGCCGCCTCGGTAAAGGTTACAACCAAAAGAGAATCAACGGGTACGTTTTTTTCGGTGACCATATTTGCGATACGCTCCACAAGCACCGCGGTTTTGCCGGAGCCCGCCGCCGCCGATACAAATATATTGCCCTCGCCGGACGGCTCATATATCGCTTTCTTCTGCGCGTCAGTCCACATCGCCATTTTTCTTCACTCCTCTCGCGGCCGCTCCTTTAACCTTCATCGTTTCCCAAATTCCTTCGGGAGTGCCTTTCGGAACGCGCGGTTCCTTTTTATTCTCGTCGAATTTGCATACTCCGCTGTATGAGCAATAGTCGCACACTCCGCCTCTGCCGTTTGGATTGTAGGGCTTAAGCCCTATTTCGCCGTTTCTCGCGCGCAAGTCCATATCTATAACCGTGTCCCTTACGTGCGCCATAAGTCCGTTGATTTCGTCCAGACTGCCTATGCCCTTTATTTCTCCGTACTTATCTATTTTCACGCCGGTGAAAACGCTTTCTCCGTTTTTAAAAAATCCGTTGTCCATACTGTAAATCATTTTTGCGCGGTCCTCCTCCGTCTCGGACGCGAAGGTCACTCCGTCAAGAATCATATCCTTGATATTTTGTTGCTTTATATTTTCCTCCGTAATCTTCGAGGTTAAATTTCTGTATTTGCTCCGCACGGCGGTGTAATAAATACCCGTCACGTCCGCGTTCCTGCCGTTGTCCCTCATTATCCGCGCCGCCGCGATTGCGTATATAACCATTTGCATATCGTAGCCGCCGGCGATATTAACGATGTTAAACTCCGTCCTGCCGGTTTTATAATCTATTATGCGCATATATGATTTGCCGTCCGGCGTTTCGCAGGTGTCTATCCTGTCTATAAGTCCGCGCAGTGCGACATTTTCCGTCAAGTCGATTTCAAATTCACATTCCATACCGTTTTCGGCAAAATTACCCGCCGAAAGGCTTTTCTGCACAAGCTTTGCCGCGTCGGACACCGTTTTACCCATTCGCCTGAATATGCTCGCCGTGCGCTCCTTATCGCGGACGTCTGATGAGAGCATATTCTCACACGTCGTATTTATGATGCCACTTAAAATTTCCTCTCGTCTGTCATCGTCAAGCGCGCGCCACGCGTCTATTTTTTCGGCATTGGTTTTTGCTCCGTCCTCAACGGCAACGCAAAAATCATTTATTACGCGGTGCGCGTAGGTTCCCATATTCGCGGGCGTTACCTGCCATTCCTCCCTTTCGCGCGCGCCCAAGCCGTATTTCAAAAAATACTCGAACGGACAGCTTGCAAAGGTGTTTATCCTGCTTGCGCTGTAGATTATTTTGCCGTTATAAAGCATACCGGCAATATCGCTGTCAAGCATTATACCGCGCCGGTTATAATAATCCGCGCTTTCCGTAAGCGACAGCACCGTGCGAAAGCGCGGGCTTTCCTTATACCAATCGTACACAATATCCCAAAGCGGATTTTTCTGCCCGTCATACCTTGATGAGCGGTTTATAAGCATTTTGTGAATAGTCGCTTTCGGCGACGATATATACACGCCGTCCTTTGACGCGTCGGAAATCAGATTATCCGAAACGCGCATATTCGGGAATTTGCGGTATATATCCAGTATCATATGCGACGGCGTTTGAAGTCTGCCCTCCTCGTCCTGCACGGAATAGCTTAAAAACAGCTTATCGCTTACCGAGCATAAAGCGCGGTAAACCTTAAAATACTGCTCGTCCGTTTTTCGTTTGGTGTCCGGCGCTATTGTTATTCCGTATTCATCATTAAGAATGTTTCTGTCATTATCGGACAAAAATCCCTTTGATTTTACGCTCGTTGGAAAGGTTCCGTTTTTCGCGCCGACAACAAACATAGCCTTAACGTTCGCGTGGCTGCTGCGCTCCACACTTCCCACATACACGCGGTCAATTCCGGACGGTATTGTGCGTATTTCGCATTTTGAAAGTCCCACGCTCATATACTCGGCGAACTCGTCTATTTTTATCTTATCGCCGGAAAGAGCGGTTGTAGTTTGGTCGAGCACGTCAAGGATTAAATTCCATATCTTTGTAAACTGCTCCGCCTCGTTTACCATTCCCTTTTTCTTGAAGTCGGCTATATCCGTTTTCAGTCCCTCGTAAAGGTGTATGTCGCCGAGATATTCAAATAATGCCTCGGCAAACTCCGCCGCCGTCTTTTTGCCCTTTACCGATTCGGCAAATTTGGCAATCGGCGCGGATATTTCGCGGCGCAGCCTTTCAATCCGCTCGTCCGCCGCGTCATTTTCCTCCAAGCCGAACGCCGCGGCGACTATATCGTTCGCGCCCGACCAATTTTCTTCGCCGAGCCATCTTTTCGCGCCGCGTATTCCGTATTTCAAGACGAAATTTTCAAGCGCGTCAACCTCGTCCTGATTGATAGGATTATAAAAGGTGTATTTGCCCGCAGTTTTCTTTCTGTATATAAATCCCGCGCGCAGACAGCGGAATACCGAATCGTAGCTCCAATCCTCGTCTATCACCGAAAAGAGTGACAAAATCTGCATTGCTATGGGGTGATCGCTGAGTATTATTTTTCTGTCGGTAAAATACGGTATTTCATACTCCGTGAACACCGCCTCGATAAGATGGCGGTATTCCTCCTCATTTCCGCATAAAAGCGCGATGTCGTGGAAACGGTAGCCGTCGTCGCGCACCAAATCCGTGATCCTGCACGCTATTCTCTCTATTTCTCCGTAGGTGTCGCGGCTTTGGAACAGCGCCAAATTACTCGGCTTTTCATCATATACAAAGTCCTCCGTCCAATACCGAAAAAGCTTGTATAAATCGGGCTTATCCCTTAAATGCGACAAGCCCGCTCCCGCGCGGTACTCTCCGTCAAGTCCGTAGCACTCCGCCAATTTCATTACGCTGTCCAGGGTTTTTTCCGTCTGAATATACAGCTCCCTTTCCGTTTCGTCCTCCGCGACGGGACAGCACACGCTGATTGTCATATGCACGCCCTTTTTGAGGAGTGCCTCCAAAACGCTTATCTGCTGAGGCATAAACTTATCAAAGCGGTTTACCCAAACATATGTATTATCATTAAATTCATCGGTATCTTCAATGCACCGAGAGAGCATATACAAATCGTCCTCGCTGTCGGTGCACTGCGATTCCTCCACATAGGCGCAGTATTTTTCATACACCGCGTAAAGAACTCTCAGCTTATTTTTTAATGTGGCGTTGCCTTCGGAGCCGTCCATACGCTCCTTTAAAATCTGCGGCGTTATAAGATACCTCTTAAGCTCGCTTATAAGCGACGCCATAACGTCAAGAAATCCCTGCCGCCGCATTGCCGTTATGAGTTTCATATCCATACCGTCCGCATCGCCAAGCTCATGCGCGGCGGCGTTCACCGCCTTATATATCAGCATTTGCTTTCCCGATTCGGTAAGATGACAGAGCTGATTCATACTGAGATTATTTATCGCCATACGGCGCAATGTCAGCACCTCTATATTATTCAAACCCGTTCCGCCGAATTTTTCGACAAACTTTTTTTCCGTTTCGTATGAATAGTGGTCGGGCACTATCATTATACATTTGGCGTTTGGATTTTCTTTATGCAGTTTTTCAATTTCGTCAAGGCACATCTTGCTCTTGCCGGAGGAAATTGCGCCTCTTATAATACTTATACCCATAAGAATATATCCTTTCATCGTATTTATTCTATTATAACACAAGCAAAGTACAAAAAAAAGTACTTTATTTTTCTTTTACAACGCTTGCATTGAATTTGATTTCATTATATAATGGCTCTATAGGAGATGGTATTATGAGCAAGCACACCAAGCTTATGAATTTTCTTTCAAATCTTCCCGATTTTGTATTCGATTACATAGAAATCGCCTACAACGGCGAAAGCATAAACACGCAGATAGGCTACAGCATCGATATAAAAACCTTTCTTGAATATTTGCAGAAATTTCATTTTAAGGACGTAGCAAACACGGAGGATTTCACGGTGGAGCATATGGAGCAGGTAACTTTGCGCGATTTAAACGGATTCACCGCGTACCTCAAGGAATATGAAACCGACACCGTAACCATTGACGGCAAGCACGTAAAGCGCGTGCGCCGAAACAGCGCCTACGGAATAAACCGCAAGCTGTCCGGCATACGCGGATTATTCGCGTACCTTTACAAAAACGACCTCATTTCGCAGAACATTACCGACAAGGTGGATTTCAAAAAGGTGCATCAAAAGATGAAACGTCCGCTCACAACTCAGGAAACCGTAAATCTGCTTGACGTTATCTATAACGGCGAAAAATACTACACCGGACGCGACCTTGCAGAATACAAAAACAGAAAACAGCGCGACATCGCTCTGTTTACCGCCTACCTCGGCACGGGCTGCCGCGTAAGCGAGCTTATAAATCTCGATATGCACGATGTTTGCTTTGACACCTCGTCCTTCGTTGTCACGCGCAAGGGCGGCGACGAGCAGGAGGTTTTTATGCCGGTTCAGGTGGAAAATGAATTATTCGCATATATGCAGGAAAGAACAGAAAACGAAAAGGCAAAGGACAACGCCCTCTTTATAAGCAGGCTCGGCACGCGTATGACGGCGCAGGGAGTTGAAAAAATACTGAAAAAATACTGTCACACCGTCGGAATATACGATCCCGACAAGGCGCGTCCGCACGCCTTGAGGCGTACTTTCGCCTGCAATATGATTGCCGACGGAGTGGATATAAAAATGGTGGCTGAGCTTATGGGACACAAAAACATCGAGGTCACTCACAAATACTACACCCAATACGCGATAGAAAAACGCAAAGAGGTTATGCGCGGCTTTGACATAAAAGGGTCAAGGCAATAAAAACAGCTGCCCGCAGATATATCCTTTGATATACCTATGGGCAGCTTTATTTCTTATCTTTTCAGCGCGTCCTTTATTCTTCTCACAACGCCGCTTTCCTCACCTGTTTTGATATTTGAGAATATCTCCGACTGTTTCTCGACATACCAAAGCTTTGAGGTGTCCATATCCTTTATCGTTTTTATCGTGTCGGCTATCATTACAAACGCCACCGCCGCCGACATAATATATACGGACAAAATTCCCATATTATTTATAATTTCCATCGTAAACGGGAAAATAACCTTAATCAGTGCGACCGTGAACAATCCGAACGCCGTCACTCCGAAAATGCAAACGCGTCCGTTTATGTTCAAGGGCCAACCTGTGTAATCCCACCAACGCTTGTGAAACAGTCTTTCCAGTAAATATGAAACGAAGTATTCCAAAGAGCCTGTCACAAACATTCCCGCCAAAAAGAGCAGGAACGAGTTTTCAATCCAGCCGAGCAGGATAAGGTCAAGCAATGCGCCTATTCCGTATATAGGACAAAAGCAGGTGCTTAAAAATCCGCCGTTTACAAATCTTCTCTGCTGTATTGTGTAATATACCGTTTCATATGCCCAGCCTATAAAACTGAATACGGCAAAACACAGGAAATATCGGCATATATTCATTTTTAATCTCCCCCAATCAAATCATTCGTATCTCATTATACAATTCCGCATAGTCCCCTATTCTTTTGGTTTCCAACGCATAGTACGCGTCCCGTCTTTTAATGGTTTCATACAGCGTGCATAGCTTATCCACCGCGCATACTATCCACGCCTCTCGGCACATCGGCGGAACCGGTGTAAGCGGAAACATATGCTTTTTTATAATATCGCGCTCAATATCGGTGAGCAAATAGTCCCTCTCGGCATTAAAAAGAGCCGCTGCGGAATGAGTAAATCCGTGTATTTTTCTGCCCTTTGCTCCGTCGTGCCAGTCATACAGAAAATAATCGTGCAGCAGCGCGCCGCGTATAAGAGCGTGCTTATTATATTCGATACCGAAAAAGTTTGCCAGCTTTACGCTGTAATATGCCACCGCGATTGTATGCTTAAGGCAGGTGGTATTTCCATGCTGAATAAACCGCTCCATTCGGCGCAGCTTTGACTTCTCGGACAGATTGCGTAAGCAATACGAAACAGAATTCATTTATTTATACCGCCTTTATATGCAGGATAGCAATTTTCGATATTTTTCCACACCCCTTATTATAATATCAAGACCCGAATATGTCAATAATTTGACTTATTAATTTATTTATTTTTAATCTTCTGTAACATTTTGTAACATATTGTAACATTTCCGTCTTTGGCAATTTATCAACAGAAAAAAGGCGCTCACAGATGTGAACGCCTTTTTTGAATTTACTGAGCTATTATAACACGGATTCTTCCTCCGGAGGTCTGAGCCTTATCGTAATACGCGGTAAGCTTACTGTAATCTCCGTTTATTGCGTCGTTAAGGCTTATCTTCATATATGAGCTGACTCCCGTCTTTTCATATACAACAACCTTATCGCTCAAAAGATACTCCTGCTTTGATATTGTAGCCGTTGTGGTGGTAAGCTCGCTTATATTGCTTGAATGTTGCGTAAGCGCTATCATATAATCAATTCCCGAGCTGTCCATTCTGAATTTATACGGTCCCGTGGTGCTTGTCGAGAAGGACGTTGTGTATGTGCTCTGCGAGCCGTCTATATCTATGGTGTACGACTTATTTGTCGTGTCGGCTTTCAGAACAAGACCGTAATCATAAGAGTCGCCCGTTACATCTCTGAGTATAAGCTCGTCAATCTCGCCGGCTGTATTCATTGAATAATACAATACGCTTGATGTGCTTATTGTTACGCCGTCGATTCTTTGGGTGTAAATCTTGGAATACATCGCAACATCATCGCTGTATGTGCCGACGGTGTCAAGAATATTAACGTCGTCAGCCAGCTCCGTACTGCCTATTGTACCCTTTGAATAGCTTACCTTGCCCGATACGGAATTATATCCTGTTTGTTTTGACAGGTTTGCTTTTCCGTCTTTAAAGGTTACGCGTACAACGGCGCATTTAAGCGAGCTGCAATCGGAGCTTGTTGTGTATTCGTTCTCGGTTCCGTCAGGTGTGACAAGCCTTACGTAATAGCTTGAATATGTCGTTCCGTCCGAGTTGGAGAAGTCCTTTTTACCCGTTTCGATAACAAATCCGGTGGCGGTGATGCTTGTGTCGTTTCCGCTTATTACGCCCGCTACCTCGCCGGTTCTGCCGAGCAGGAGAGTTACCGTATCGCCGTAAGCGATGTCGCCGCTTGATGACAGCGCGTTGAACGCCTCTACGCTCTCTATTGTATACTCTGTGCCTGAAACGGTAATTGTTGTCGGCGAATCCTTTGTGGGCGATGCCTTTTCATAAATACCCGTTACCTTATCCGTGTAAGCAAGTATCATATTCAGATCCTCGCTGTAATAGATAATATCATTCGTCTGAATATCCGATGATGTTACCTTTGTACCGTTGCGCATTATAGCGGTTGAACCGTTGGTTGTGAAGTTAGACAACCAGCTTGAGCTTGTAACTCTGATAGGACCTTCCATATTGCCCTCTTCATAGCTTACATAGTCGATGCTGCTGCCGTTCATCTTTACGTAAAGTATATCGCCCATTGCCATACTGCTCTTTACGGAGCCGTATGTGCTCTTTGTGCTGTCCTTATAGCAGGTTGTTCCGTCCGTAATATTTATCTGTTCAAAGCTGCCGTTATTATAGCATATAACAGCGTCCGAAAGCAGTGAATAGATGATATATTTCTTAACGGAATCCGACGTTGTAAGCTGCGACGACTGCGCAATCAGCATACAGTAATCAACGCTGCCGCTTGAATTCTTGAACAGCTTGAACGTATCTCCCGCAGACGCCTCCGACGCCGCCGATTCGTATGTAAGCGTGCTTGACTTATAGTAAACGGTAGTGTTTGAGTTTATATCGTACATATCTCCGTCAAGGATTGTATCCGAACCGATTACGTTTGTAACCGTGTATTCCTCCACCGTTTGGTCGCGCGGTGTGAACGAAACGAAATCATCGCCGTTCTTTATAACTATATCTCCGCGTCTGCCGACATAATCGCTGTCGAAATTATCGTTAAACTCATATGTTCCCGCAGTTGTGTATATCTTATCGGTTCCGAGCGAGCTGTCCTCGTTATGCGACGCTATAATCGTAACGCCCTCTATAACCTCGCAGTCGAAAATGGTGATAAGCTTACTCGAGGAATCCTTCATTTTGGTGTTTAGCGCGTTATATACAAGGTTTGCCACTTGACGTCTTGTAAGCGCCTCGCCCTGAACCGCGTCCACATTCTTTGTAAGCTCAAGATTTTCCGCAAGACCTATTTGTCCGTAAGGATAGGAAACTCCGAAATCATCATCGGTGTATCCCAATACCTTAAGTATCATTGTAATTGCTTCCTCATAGGAAACACTGTTATCGGGTTTAAATGTTCCGTCAAGGTATCCGGAAACAATTCCCGCAGAAACAGCCGCCTTTACATACGCAGCCGACCAGTGACTATAGGTAACGTCTTTAAACGGCGATACCTTAAGTCCCGACGCTACGGTGTTTTTGTAGCTTGACGACGCTACCGCGATTTTTGCGAATTCCGCTCTGGAAACGTAATCGTCCAAGCGCAGATTTCCGTCGCTGTCGCCGACCATTATATTTAATTCCGACAGCAGTGACATTATATCCTCGTCATTGTCCCAATCTGCCATTACCGGAACGGCTGCTATCAGCATCACGGCTGTCAGTATAATAGAAATTATCTTTTTCATATACATTTTCCTTCCTAATTAATCATATCTCAAAGCATCTATCGGGTTCAATACCGCTGCTTTTCTCGCGGGCATAAAGCCGAAGAATACTCCTATCGCCGTCGATACCGAGAACGATACGGCGATTGAGGACGCTGTCGGCAAAACTTCCATTCCCAACAGATTTCCGACAAATATTGCGAGCATCGAGCCAAGCACGATACCTATAACTCCGCCCACGCAGCTCAGCATACCCGCCTCGATTACAAACTGCGTAAGTATACTTCCCTGTTTTGCGCCAAGCGCTTTTCTGATACCTATTTCTCTTGTACGCTCTGTTACCGAAACAAGCATAATGTTCATTATTCCGATACCCGCAACCACAAGCGAAATACCCGCTATAGCTATAAGCATAAGCTGCATTCGCTCAAGGATTTCCATCAAGCTGTCCGCAACAGATTTCATTGCCGTAACGGTATAATAATCATCGTCACCGATTGCCTTATAGCACATATTCTTTATCAAGGTTTCCGCCTCCTCAACAGTTTCCTGCGAGGTTGTGTATATAACATAGCTTGAGATGGTGTTTGTTTTGGTTGTGTGCATCGCAAGCGTGTAGGGAACATAGATAACGTCATCGGACGAACCCTCGGTTGAGTCGTCCTGCTCCTCTATAATTCCGACTACCGTATACGGAGTACCCGTAATCTGGAGCGTCTGTCCCAGCGCGTCGCCGCCGAACATATTCTGCGCGACATACGTGCCTATAATGCAGACCTTCATTTGACGCTCTATATCAATATAGGTAAGCTCGCGTCCGTACTCTATGTTATAACCCTTAAGAGAGAGATACTGCTCGTTTATACCGGTTGCCGTTGAGGATATTGTGCTGTTATCCTCGGGATCTTTCATATATGCCGGCATAGATACCGTAGGTGAAAATCCGGCGATAATATCCGAATTTTCATTCATAAGCTCCTCAACGTCCTCTATCGGAAGTGTCTTTGTCGATGCACGGCTCTGTATCGAAACCATTATCGACTCCATTCCCATTTCCTCAAAGGCTTCGGTAACGGTGCCGGTAAGTTCGGACATAAGGCTCGTAAGAGCGATAACCGCCGTGATACCGATTACGATACCGAGCATCGTAAGAGCCGACCTCAATTTATTGCTGAGGACACTTGAGAGCGCCATTTCAAAACATTTTGCAAACAATCAAGTCGCCCCCTTTGCTTTTTCATCATCAACGGATTCCTCGCCGGCACCGTGCTGATGCATTATTGTCAAATCGCCCTCGGCGGGACCGTCGTAAACTATTCTGCCGTCGGTTATTCTTATAACTCTTTTTGCGATTGCCGCGATTGAGTTATCGTGTGTTATAAGAATAATTGTGTTGCCCTCGCGGTTGAGCTGCCGCAAGAATAGCATTACCTCACGACCCGTTCTCGAGTCCAACGCGCCCGTAGGCTCGTCGGCAAGGATAACCGAGGGGTCGCCCGCAAGCGCCCTCGCTATCGATACTCTCTGCTGCTGACCGCCGGAAAGCTGGGACGGGTAGTTACCCGCCTTTGACTTCAAGCCGACTCTCTCGAGCGACTTTAAAGCGCGCTTTCTCTGTTCGGATTCCTTAAGTCCTGCGTATAGGAGCGGGAGCTTAACATTTTCAAGCACGGTAAGCTTTGTCAAAAGATTGTACTGCTGGAATATAAATCCGAGCATCTTATTTCTTATTTCCGCAAGCTCGTCTTGCGAATAATTCTTTATGGAACGACCGTTGAGCTTATATTCGCCCTTTGTAGCGACGTCAAGGCAGCCTATTATATTCATACAGGTCGATTTACCGGAGCCGGACTGTCCGACTATTGCCACAAACTCGCCCTTGTTTATCGTCATCGATATTCCGTCAAGCGCGTGAACGTCCGTGTCGCCCATATGATAAATTTTGTAAACGTCCTTCATTTCTACCAATGGTGTAGGCATTCAAATCACCTCCGGTTTAGCGCATGCCGCCGCCCATGCCGCCGCCGGACATTCCGCCGCCCATGCCGCCGCCGGACATTCCGCCGCCCATGCCGCCGGACATTCCGCCGCTAATAGGCAAGGACAAGCCGCTTTCTTCGCTGTTGCCGCCGCCGAACGACGCGCCCGCGCTGGACGACATAGTATCAAGGGTTCTTACCTCGTCGCCTTCATCAAGACCCGAAAGTATTTCTATATAATCGTCGTCGTTTATACCAAGCTCAACGACTACCGCTCTGTAGCCGTCGGGAACCTCAAGGTTTCTCGGCAGACTTGAGTAATCTATCGTAAAGACGCCGTCATCTTCATCATCTTCGCTTGCTCCTGCCGCGTATTCGGTGCCCGCCTGCAAATCGCCGGTTTCATTCATATCGGGTGCTCCGCTTGCCAAAGGCATTCCGCCCTCAGGCATATCGCCCTCAGGTGCTCCGCTTGTGTTAGGCATTCCGCCGCGTTCACCGCGTTCACCGCGTTCGGGTGTTCCGCTTGCCGAAGGCTCCGCATCGGAATCGGCTTCATCATTCTTAGAATCCTTACCGTCCGATTTCTCATCTGCGGCATTTTCCGCAGCCTCCGCTATCGCATCCGCGCCGGCATTGAGCAAATCGGTAACGTCGTTTTCATATGTCTTGCCGGTATCCTTAACGAATACTATGTCGCCGCTGTTGACCGCGTTCAAAGGTACTACAAGAGTATCAATCGATTCTTCAACGGTTATTGCAACGTCAACATTCATACCCGGAAGAAGATCGCCGTATTCGTCAACCTGAATTTCAACCAAATACGTCGTAACACCGTTTGAATATGTACCGTCAACCGGAACCTTTATAACCTCACCCTCGAATACGTCGTCCGTGGTCGATGCGGTAACTGTCGCTTTCTGTCCTACCTTTACAAGTCCAACCTCTGTTTCGTCAACCTCTATAAAGAGCTTAATGCACGACAGGTCGTAGATTACGCAAAGTGCCTCGGAGCTGTTCGATGAGTCTATTGTGTCGCCCGCCTTGGCATTCTTTGTAACAACCGTTCCGTCGATAGGCGACGTTACGGTGTAATCCTCAACCTTTTCCTGTGCCTGCTTTAAATTAAGCTGTGCGTTTTCAAGCGAAACCTGCGCCGAAAGTATTTGTGAATCCTGTGAATACGTATTATCGTTCAAAACCTGATTTTGCATCGACAATATAGCGTCGCTGTAGGAAAGCTGTGCCGACTTCAACGAATTTTCAGCCGATTCAGAATATACGTACGCAATCTGCTGACCAGCGTATACAGAACTTCCGGTGTCTACGTAAAGATTTTTAACGGTGCCGGACACATTCGATGTTATCGTCTTTTCGCTCTTATATTCAAATTTTGCTGTGTCCGCGCACGCCACGCCGTTTACAACGGCACTTCCCGTATCGTCCTCATCAAGCGCGCCGGGGTTTGTAACCTCAATCGTCGCGTATATTACCATTGTGTTTGAGCTTGACGCAACTGCCGCGTTTGACACGTCCGTCACGGTTCCGTAAATCGTTTCTCCCGTACCTACGACAGAAACCTCCGCCGCCGCGCCTACATATAAGCCCGCCGCGTCGTACTCGTTAAACGGAAGTCTTATCTTCATCGTAGAATCGTCGTATATCGTAGCAATCGCCGAGCCGTTATTTATCTCGTCGCCCTCTTTAACGCTTACCGAGCTTACCTTGCCCGAGAAGTCCGCCGTTACGTATTGATCGTCAACGGTGTCCTGCGCCTCGTTAAGTGAAATAAGCGCTTTTTCAAGAGAGTTCTGCGCGCTCTTCATACTATTGCTGTTGGACTGAATAGTTTCCGACTTACTTCTTACCGCGTCAGCGTAATTCTGCTGAGCCGTAAGCAGACTGTTCTCAGCCTGTGTAACGCTGTCCTGAGCGTCGTCGTCCTCAAACTGATAGAGCTTATCGTCCTTTGAAACGGTATCGCCCTCACTGAAGTAGTCCGCCGTAATCTCACCCGATGTCATAGTCATAACACTGTACGAATCGTTTGGCTCAACATAGGACGAGCCGGTTATGGTGTTAGAAATAGTCTGTCTTGACACCGCAACATCTGTATAGTTTATCTGATTCGCGTTTTTAGAATCAATAATCGTCTTTATGATAAAGATTCCCGCGATAAGCAAAACTACAAGTCCTGCCGCGCCGATTATAATTATCTTCTTACGGCGCTTTTTCTTTTGCTCCTTTTCGTACTTTGCGTACTCCGCATCATCGTCCTCCTCGCCGCTGAAACCCTCCTGCGGCGGAGCCTCCTCGTTCTCTTCAAACTGTTCGGCAAATGCGTTTTCCTCGTTTTCTGCCGCGGTATTGGGTATTTCCGCAACATCTTTTTTCTTTGACTTTGCCATTGTTCTACCTCCTGTAGCGATTATTTTGCAGACCGCTTGCTTTGCTCTGCGCTATGCAAGCCGCCTTTTTCAAATTTTTCGTACAATCGCTGCCGCCGGCGGCAACGATGTCTTAAAATTTGATTTTATATTATATTGCCATTGCCTTTCAAACGCCGCGCGCCTGAAAACAATAATATAACTAAGTGTGCGCTTATCTTTTGACCGATTTGCGCTTTATGTATCCTTTTTTCGTTTGTCTTTTGCAAAATAGCCGTCCCCAAGGGCATTTGCTCCATATGCGTCCCATGCATATGGCAAAGTATTGATTTCTTAAACATTTTACCACCCGTTATATTCAAAGTCAACAAATATAACTTCATAAAAATGTAAATTTACACTTTATTCATATTTTCTTTGTAAATTGTTTAAAATTGTTGTATAATACATATGAGGTGATTAAAATGAGCAAACCCAATGTATATATCAGCACTGCCATGGGGCATACCGAGCCCGATTTAATCTTGAAAAACGGCAGTGTTATCGACGTTTTTACCGGCGGTGTCAGGAAAGCCGATGTCGCGATAAAGGACGGCATAATATGCGGTGTGGGCACTTACAGCGGCAAAAACGAAACCGATGTAAGCGGGAAATATATAATGCCCGGCTTTGTTGACGCGCATGTGCATATAGAATCGTCTATGACCGCTCCGGGCGAATACGCCAAGGCGGTTATGCCGCACGGTATAACCACGGTAATCGCCGACCCGCACGAAATAACGAATGTATGCGGAGAGGACGGACTTAGCTTTATGAAGGAGTCCTCCGAAAAGGTTCCTCTCGACATCAATCTTATGCTGCCCTCCTGCGTGCCCGCCGCGCCCTTTGAGCATAGCGGCGCTGTGCTTACCGCAGAGGATACAAAGCGCCTTGCGCCCGAGTTTTTCGGCATAGGCGAAATGATGAACTATCCCGGAATACTCTCCTGCGACAGTGAAACGCTCGGCAAGCTCTGCTCGGATATTATCGACGGCCACGCGCCGCTCCTGTCCGGTCGCGAGCTTGACGCGTACATTTGCGCCGGAATCAAAACCGACCACGAATGCGGCATTGTCGAGGAAATGACCGAGAAAATCAGCAAAGGAATGTATGTCCTGCTGCGCGAAGGCACGCTGTCCCTTGATGTGGCAAGGCTTATAGGCGGAGTTACTCCTCATACTCTCAGAAGATGCGCTTTCTGCACCGACGACCGTTTTATAGGCGAAATTATCCGCGACGGCAGCATCGATCATTGTATACGCAAGTCTGTTTCACTCGGTCTTGACGCCGTTGACGCCATAATAATGGCGACGCTTAACGCCTGTGAGATGTACGGTATGAAAAACAAGGGCGCCGTCGCTCCGTCCTACATAGCCGACCTTGTTGTCGCGGACGACATAAGCCTCGGCTCCATAGCGCGGGTTTATAAAAACGGCGTACTCGTATGTGAAAACGGCACGGCGCTTTTCGACTGCGAAACAGCCGACGCGTCAAAGGTTACCCGCACCGTTCATCTTCCCAAAATAAGTCCCGATTTCTTTGCGGACAATCCGCCGGACGTTATAACAGCCATTGAGCTTGTTCCCAAAAGCATAGCCACCAAAAAAGTGACTGTCAATAAATCGGACAAGCTGTCAAAGGTCTGCGTTATAGAACGCCACCATAATACCGGCTGTAAGGGCATCGGTTACGTTGTCGGATACGGCATCGAAAACGGTGCGGTTGCCGCGTCAATCGGCCACGACAGCCATAACGTAATTGTTATCGGCGACAATGACGCCGATATGGCTTTAGCCGTCAACGCTCTCGGAAACAGCGGCGGCATCGCGGTATGCTCCGATGGGAAAATCCTGTCATTTATGGAGCTTGGCATTGCCGGTTTGATGTCATCAAAAAGTGCCGCCGAGGTCACAAAGGAGCATAACGCGCTCTATGCCGCGGCAAAGACGCTTAACATAACCGATAAAATCGACCCGTTTTTGTCGCTTTCATTCCTGCCCCTGCCGGTAATTCCCGAAATACGAATTACCGATTCAGGTCTTTTTGATGTGACGGAATTTAAATTCATACAGTAACTTCAAAAAGGGCATTGTATGCCCTTTTTAGCCGCTGACAAGCTTATCAACCGCCTAAATCCGAAAAGGGCGCGCGCCCCTTTCGGATTTATTTTGTATTTTACCCTTTTATCCTATAGCTATATTAAATTACCCTTTTATCCTATTTAAGTCCTACTGCGCTTGGGTCATACCGTCCATGCCGCCTCTGCCGCCGCCTTGACCGCCGTTCATTCCGCCGCCGTCTTGACCGCCGCCGCGGCTGCTCTGAGCGGTTCCTATCGTCGTTACGACATCCTGTATCTCCGCGCTGCCGACCTCTTCGCCGCCCACGTAAACCGTATATGTTTCGCCGATTTCAAGCTCGTCGGACGAGAACATAATAACCGTTCCGCCCTTTGTCGCGGTAAACTCAAATATCGTTTCTCCGTCGGAATTTTCTATGGTTACCTCACTGCCCGCGGCAATGGTTGAGGTGGTATAAGCAATAATCGAATTTTGAGCCGAATAGCTGCTCGGTGTTTCGCCGAGTCCCGGTCCGCTTACGCCCATAATTGTGCCGCCGTTGAACAAAATCGTTCCGTCCGCGTCAAATGCGCTTTCCGCTCCCGATGCCTGCGCGTTCACCAGTATTGTGCCGCCCTCGATACATATCGAGCCGTTTGAATCTATTCCGTCGCTGTCCGCCGTTATTGTTATATTACCGCCGTTTATCTGAATATGATGGTCGCTGTCGATTTCATTTGAATCATTGCCGCCCATACCGCCTTGCATACCGCCGCCTTGACCGCCACCTTGCTGTGCCGTATCGCCGCCCGCAAAGTCACCGGACATATCCGGAGGCGTCATTTGCTCGCCGCTTTGCATATCCGACATATCGCTGCCGTCCTGCATTCCCGGAATCGTCATTTGTCCGCCCTGCTGCATCATTTGACCGCCGCCCATGCCGCCTCTGCCGCCTTGCATGCCGCCGCTTTGCTGCATCATATCACCGTTTGCGGTGCCGTCAGACATTTCCGGAGGCGTCATTTGCTCACCAGTCTGCTCGGTGCTGTCCGTGTACTCGCTATCCTCGGACTGAGCCTGCTCAAAACGCTCGGTATCTCTTACTCTTTCCTCCATATTATCCATACTGTTTCCGCCGGCATTCAAACCGTCGTCGCTTGCGGTAATATCAATATCGCCGCCGTTTATCGTCATAATCTGCTTTGATTCTATACCCTCGGTCGCTTTGGTTATCGTTATTTCTCCGTCATCGATTACGAGGTCGCCGTGAGCCGAAATACCTTTGCCGGACTCGGACGCAAGCGTTATTGTGCCGCCGGAAATATTAATGTCGGACGCGCAGTGAATGGCGTGATCCGTGGAATTTACGGTGATTTCACCGCCGGAAATATCCAGCAGCCAATCCGCCTTTATGCCCTTGCTTGTAACGTCCTCGCTATTATCCTGCTCGATTTCGGCGGTCTGCATTTGCTCAAATTGCTGCTGCATTTCCTCACGCATTGACTGAATTTCCTCGTCGGTCATTTCGGTTTGCGTATCGGATTGCTCCCCGAACTGCATTTGCGAACCTCTGCCGCCCATACCGCTTTGACCGCCGCCCATACCGCCAAAGCTCTCACCGGACGATGACGCTACAGCGCCGGTGGTGGTAATATCCAATGTACCGCCGGTGATGTCAACAATTTCATCAGCCTGCAAACCGTCGCCCTCAGCCGTAACGGTCAGCGTACCGCCGCTTACCGCCAGGGTTTCGTTCGCGTGAATACCGTCGTTTTTCGCGTTAATTGTGATAGAGCCGTTTGAAATTTCAATACTGTCTGAGCTGTCTATGCCGTGATTGTAATTGGCGTTTACCGTGAGAGAGCCGTTGCCCTTTATCTCCAGATTATCGCGCGAGGTAATACACGCTTTTTCGTTGTCGTCGCCGCTTGTATAGGTTTCACCGTCCGTAAGCACGTTTTCGGTGTCCTCGGTCAAGGTGATATACGCCTTATCCGCGTTCTTAACGTATATCGCCGAGCCGGTTGTGTTCGTAAGGCTCATACCGGATAATCTCAGCTTTACCTTATCATCGGTATCTATTACTATCTGACCGTCCTCAAGGGTGCCGGTAACCTCAAAGTCGCCGCCCTCGGTTATCGTTATTACATTGTCCTCGACGCTTACGCCGTCGCCGGTGGTTTCAAGCGTGTCAAGGTCGATTGTGCCGGTGTTTTCCTTCCAGGAATCGTCGTCCTCATCGGTCGGAGTTGTTATCGTAACGGTATTGGTGTCCGCGTCCCAATCAACGTCCAATCCCAAAAGCTCGCCTACGGCTCTTATCGGAACAAGCGTTCTGCCGTCCTCTATCATAGGAGATGCGGCATAGGTGTAGGTTTCGTCATTCTTTGTTATATCGCTGCTGCCGATTGTCATAGTAATCGTCTTTGACTTCTTTTTTGCCGTTATGGTCTGCGTATCGCCGTCCCACTTGACCTTTGCGCCGAAAAGCTCGAATATGGTACGCATCGGAACCATAACGCTGTCGTCCGTAATCTCGGGCTGAACGTCAAATTCAACCGTCTGTCCGTCATATATAACCGTTATGCCGCTGTCCGCCGCGGACGCCAAGCCGCCGGTGAGCGTTGCCGCGAGCGACATTGCCACTATGGCGCTAATGATTTTCTTTTTTATTTTCATTTTAAAATCCCCTTTCCTTTAATCGGTATCGGAATATTTTTCTTTTCCTCTATTTCGGTTTTCATTATACTTCCTTTTTCTTAAATAAACCTTAAAATTGAAATTAAATTTTTAAATAAAATATGAACAAAAAAATACACACTCCGAAGAGTGTGTATTTCGTTTGATTAATTATTCCGCTGTTACCTGAATTGTAATTGTTTCGCCCTCCGAATCCGTCATATCGTAAGCCTGAGTATTAATCTTCAGACCTGCCAATGCCTCAGCCAATTCGGTATTTTCGGTATCGTTCTGCGCGTCATAAATAGCCTGAGCAACATATGATGCGTTCTTCATCGCGCCTAAGTATGACAGGTGCAGATTATCCTGCTGAGCGCCGTCATAATAAACATTGAAGTTCTGCGCCCAATAATCCGCCTTGTCCGTGCGGGTCATTGCCGTGTATTCAGCATAACCCATTCCCGAAAGGTTTACTCCGAGAACGCCCTTCTCTTTAGCTACCTCAAGAATCTTAGGACCGAATACAACATTTGCGCTGTCCGTATCGCTCCTTGCCGGTCCGAAGTTAGGCGTTGAAAGAATCAATGTAATTCCCGCTGCCGCGCAATCATCAGCGATTTCCTCAAGAGCAGTTGCCATAGCGCTTTCGCTGCTGTAGTTCTTATCGTTATAACCACATTCCATAATCATATAGTCGCCCGACTTTGCATTTGCAAGAACGCTCGGGAATGTTGACGACTGCAAGCCTGTAGCATAGTTTCCGCTCTCAGCAAGGTTTGTCACATTCATATCGTCCGTTACAAACAGGTCAAACACCTGACCCCAACCGGTCTGAGCATCGCCGGCTGTCGGTATGCCGTCGCCGTCCTCATCGGCAAATGTACCGTAGTAGTTAGCTACAAGCGAATCACCGAGAATATAAACGTGAGTTTTTCTGTTAACGATAGTCGGCGCTTTCTTAATAACAATCGAATCCATATTTGAGTCGTTATCCTTCATTGTTACTACCGCGCTGCCGCCCTCTACGTTTACGTCCTTAGCCGTATAGTATGAGCCTGATGTTGATCTGCCCTTACCGTACTGGTCTACGTTCTGACCAACCATATAACTGTTTACAAATATATCGGCTCTTGTACCGTTTGACTTCTTGAATGTGAAATCATACAAGCCGTCGCAAAGAGGAATTTCCTTGCCCGATGCTACATTGCCAACGTCGCTGTATGAGTAAATCGGAGATACCTCATATTTATCGGCGTTTGTTGTATCAACCGTAACTTTGCCGTTTGTTGCCGTCGTTTTGGTTTGACTTACCATAACTCCGTCAGCTGTTGCCGTCGTTACAAGATATTCAGTGTCATCGTCGTAATTTGCAAGTACCGATACATCTACCTCTACACTGTCGCCTGTCGCATCGCCTACCGCGCTGTAGTTTGCAACGGTAGCCGTCTTCGTGAGAGTCATTGTTTTATCCGGGTTACCAACTGTTACGGAAACAGTGTAGCTGCCCAATGTTCCTGTTGTTGTTACCACGCCGGTTTCAGAATCTATTGTAGCTATAGTGCCTTCGCCCTCTGTCAAAGCGTAGGTTACATTCATTGTAACGGTGTCGCCGTATTCATCAACGATGTTCTTTGCCACGTATGTTACGGTGTCGCCCGCGTTGACAGCTATCGGTCCGTCTATTTCAAATGATGCTACATTTGCGAAATCCTTAATTGTAACTTCGTGTGTCGCAAGCTTAGGACTTTCCTCTGTACTTAAGCTGCTCGTGTATGAGATAACCGCAACCGTATCGGCTGTTACGGTATCCTCTACCGACAGCGTACCGGTTTGATCTATTGATACTCCGCTAATCTCGTTTCCGTCCGCGTCAGCAACCGACCATGTGAAGGTTTCTCCCTCGGACTGCGAGAAGATTGAACCCTTAAACTTCTTCGTTGCGGTAAAGCCCGAAATCTTTGCAAGATAATCATCACCTATAATTTCAACCTCTGCCACATCGGAATCGGATATTATAAGATTTGTAAGAGTAAGAAGTCTATCATCGGGAGCGCCGTTTCCGCCTGTAAGCTTATACGCCGCAATATCGCCGACCTCGCCGATTTCATATTCGGCAAGCGTTGAACCGTTATACTGCAATACCGCCGATGTAGTTCCCACGGAATCCGTTTTTAGCACGAATACCGCGCTTGACGATTCATTAAGAGCATTCAGCTTACCTATTTCCGTACCCGTGTAGTTTCCGTCAACCTTGCTCCAATCCTTAACAACGCTTTCTCCCGCAAAGTCAATGCTGATAACGGTATCACCGTTGGAGTTTACAAAGGTCAAACTTCTTTCCTGTGAACCTACCGTTTTCGTTGTAGCGATATTGTCAAAGGTTATCATCTTGGCACTTCCCGCCGACAGCTCTACAGGAGTCGGCAAAGTAATGGTTGTTGTAGCGTTTGCCGACGCACTCTTCGGCCATACAACCGAGCTTACACCGTTTACTTCTTCCATTCTCGGTGTGCCGTAGGTGGATTCAACCGTGCCCGGCTCATAGTAATCGTAACCGTAAACCGTTACTGTTCTGTCAACCGTCTTTGTAGCGTCTGCGTCGGACGCAACAGTAAGCGTAAGCTCCGCTGTACGTGAAGTACCGATATTCGGTGTAATCTTCATTCCGTCTACAGTCGCGCTTGTTTCCGTGGTGCTTAATGTATATGTATTCTCACCTGTGAAATCGTTTCCGTATTGATCCTTTACATTAGAAACCGAATATTCAGCCTCACTGCCGTCCTTAATTACCGCCGGGCCCGTAATATCCCAGGTAGTCGCTCTTGCGATATTGTGAATATGAATCGTTGTGTCCTCGCTTACCTCGGTATCCTTGACGGTAACTCTTATTGTAACGTCAACGCCGTTATCGTCCGTAAGCGGATACTCTGATGACAGCGTTATAACGCCGTTATCGATGCTTATGCTGTCAGGCTGTCCCGGAAGTGTCCATTCAACCTCCGCGTCCTCCATAACAAGCTCCGCGTTATCATATACCGTAGCCGTGAACGCTGTTGATGAAACCGTTCCCGATTCCGGAAGATAGATGTACTCATCTCCTCCGTCTATTACTATTTTCGTAGGAACAGCCTCTCCAACATATTCAAGCTCTATATCACATTCGTTTGATGCCTCTTGAGAGGTTTGCGTAAATTCGCCGACCGGCTCCATCTCGCTGAGCGAAGTCCACATCATATATTTCTGCGTTACGCCGTCCTCAGTGTCTGCCGCGTCTGAAATAACATATTCGCCGTTTTCCGGTGTGACATTTGAAACATTAACGCTCTTAAGCGCATTTGTTTCTGAATCATATAAAGCATTTATCAGTACCGGTGCTGTAACATCTTCTGCAATATTCGTAAATTTATTTACGGTTACAGTTTCTCCGGCTTTCGCCACTTCAAAGCTACCCTCCGCAGCATTATGCTTTGCAAGCTTTAAAGTGTAGCTGTATGTACCCGTGAGGTAATACGCCTCAACAATGCCGCTCGCAGGAACCGTGTATTCATCATCGCCTATTGTAAGTACAGCGCCTTCAACGCTTTCACCATCTTCTGAAGATGTTATATTAAACGTAACCTTTTCCTTGTCAACCGTCTGAATTGTCAAATCATCAAGCAAATACGGTCTGTCCCAGTCCGTTACGCTGTCCTTTGTAACCGATATTGTTCCCAAATCCGAGCCTGTTTCAAAATCAGCGGAAACATCTCCCAATGTTACTTTTCCGCCGTCTGCGCCGAATGAAACGTACAAGCTAATCGCCGTATACGCGGAATCGGTGAATGAGTAGCTTGTCGCCTGTACCTCATCGCCTACAACAAGCGATGCCGTTCTTGCCCAGCCGCCGCTTACAAGGCGCACCTTGAACATCTCGGTACCGTCAGTTGTTGTGAATATCATTTCCCATGTTGCCTCAGACTGACCAAAGCCCTTTATCGTTCCCAAATTAAAAGACATTTTAATATCCTTTGATTTGCTGCCCACGCCCTGAGAGAATGTAAGAATATCGTTACCGCTGTTGGCTGTTAGTGAAATAACGCCGTTTGTTGCACCCCAGTCGGTTGTAGTTGTAACATTCCATGCATAACCCTCGCCGTCTTCCGGGTCGTCCTCGAAATCCTCGCTTATACTAATTGAGTTATCCCAATCCTCTATTGTTCCGGAATCCGTTGTCGTATCGTCTTCGGTTGTATTATCTTCAGTCGTGTCGCCGTCGGTAGTATCGCCGTCGGTAGTATCGCCATCGGTTGTATCGCCGTCGGTTGTATCACCGTCGGTCGTGTCGCCGTCGGTTGTGTCCGCAAGCTCAACGATTTCCGACGTTTCGACGTCATCGTCAACCTCGTCCGCGCTTGCCGGAATTGCAAATCCCGCGAACGCGGTCGCCGTTATCGACAGAGCCGTCAACAGCGACAAAAGTTTTCTTTTTTTGTTCATCTTTAAAACTTCCTCTCTTTCTTTTTCGCGGCGGAATTTACGCTGCACGCCACGATACATTATTATGAATTTATTATATAATATTTACCGACATATTACAACATTAAAAATCAGTGGTTAAAAAGTCTGATTTTTGAACAAACCGCCGTTCTTTTCGATTTTTTATCATCAAATCGTTTAAATAAACTGCGGTAATACCCTTGATTTTTATGGAAATTTGCTATATAATTATATAAGAA
>MSHM01000039.1 GCA_001941225.1 Oscillospiraceae bacterium Zagget12 | reverse complement strand
TTGTGCTGTAGCGTGAAAGAAATTTTTGAAAAATTTTTCTTACTGTCATAATTATTTTATTAAAACAAGGATATACTAAAATAATAAAGACAAGGAGAAATAATTATGAAAGAATTTAATTACACAATTACCGACCCGCAGGGCATACACGCAAGACCGGCAGGTATTCTTGTGAAAGAGGCGGCAAAATACCAATCGTCAATCACGATTGAAAAGGACGGAAAGACGGGTGACGCAAAGAGGATATTTGCGGTAATGGGACTCGGCGTAAAAAGCGGACAAACGATAAAGATAACGGTTGAAGGCAGCGACGAGGACGAGGCGTCTGCCGCGGTGGAAGAATTTCTAAAAGCCAATCTGTAGAAAATGAATAGCTTGCGGTAAAAAATAAGCCGCAAGCTATTTTTTTCTTTTTACTATCAATTTCTTTTCGGAATCATTCAGCCCGAAAAGGAATACCGAGCCGGCATATATAATCGAAAAAACAATTCCGCATACGATAACCGACAGGAAATTTTCCCATATAAAATGCCGTATCAGTATAATGGAAACCGCGGGAAGAACGAGAGATGGGACAAATTTAAAAATCTCACGCCAAAAATAAAAAATATTAATTCCCACGCGTTTGTGATAATAGACATTCATTATAATTATATTGCCGATAACAAGCACCGCGCAGGTACCCGCCGCGCAGCCGAGTGCGCCGTATTTTACGCAAAGAGGAATACTCAAGGCTATATTTATACAAGCGGTCATAATATAAAGAACCGAGCGGAACCGGTGCATATCCTTTGCGCGCTGAATTTCAATTCCGATTGACTGTATTGACGTTATAAGCAGCGGCGAAATCAACAGCAGCGCGGTAAAATACGGAATATCGCTGTCAATGCCCGACCACAGCCGCATAAACGGCTTGCCGACCGCGAGAAATATCATAAAAATATAACCCATTACAATAAACTGCCATCTTCCGAACTCGGCAAAAAATTTTGTTATCAGATTGTCGTCTTTGGTTTTTGAAACAAGCGAGTAAGCCCTCGGAGAGAGCAGAGATGAAAGTGCGTATGAGAATGTCAGGAAATAGCTGTTAAACTGCGAGCCGACGGAGTAAACCGCCACACTTTCGGAGCCCTTTATAATTCCGAGCAGGGTTTTGTCAACATTCCAGTTTATCTGATCGCTGATTATGTTTAAAAACACAAAAAACGAAAAAATAAAAAGCTGCTTAAAAAGCGATTTATCAAACGTAAATATAAACGTCATTTTAAGATGCTTTACGCAGAAAATCATACTTGCTATAAGGCGCACAGCCGTTATTACCGTTGTGCATACCGCCACAGACACCGGACCCTTTCCCGAAATCAACAGAGGTAATGTAAGAAAAGGATTTAAAAGCGAGGTAACAATGGTAAGCGCTTTCTGAAACGAAAACCGCTCCTGCGACATTATGTAGGAATCAAATACGGTACAGGGAAACGACACGGCGAGATTTACCGTCATTATTCCGAGCAGTATTTTAAGCGAGGATAATTCTCCGGCAGACATTGTGTTGGAGAAAATTAAATCCGTGTTAAAGGTCACAATTCCACCCGCGATAAGTGCTATAACGGCAACGGCGGTAAAAATAACCGCGAACATACCGTTCAGCGCGGATATTGCGCGTGCGTCGTCGGACGCCTTGTATTTTGAATAGAATCTCAAATACGAGCTGCCGAAACCGAAACTCAATATGCCGAGGTTTGAAACGGTCGAAACGGCAAGCTGCAAAAGCCCGTAATCGGTTTGCCCAAGCAAACGAATCATAACGGGCGTGTAAATAATGCTTATTATGCTTTGAATAAAAATTGCCGCATACGAAAGTATAAAGCCGGACTTCAGATTATTTGATTTCATTTAATTCACCCGAAAATCTTTTGAATAAATCTGGTTACGGATATTCCCACCGCAAGCAAGAAAAACCTTTTGCGTTTAATAAGATTGAAATACAGCTTGTGCGGAAATGAGGAAATATTAATTTTGTCAATAAATCCCTTTTCCGAGGCAAACTCGGATATTTTCTCTATATTTTTAAGCTTTGCTCCGAAAGGAATGTGGTTCCCTTTTTTAAGCTCGTTGCTTATCGTGTTTTTAACCATATACGCGTAGTAATAATCAAGCTGACCCGAGTATGGCGACGCGGCAAGCTCCGAACGCGAAAAAAAGTCGTACAGAGCCTTAAACCTGTCGAAATAGCTTTTATCATACAAAGCGGTCATCTGATTACCCGAATGTCTGTAGTGGTACAGCGATAAATCCTTGATAAAGTAAACGCCGCCGCAGTCGAAAATATACGGGTAAACGCACGCCGCGTCCTCACCGATTTTGATTTGCTCGTCAACCGCCATTTGGTGCTTTATCAGCCTTTCGCGCTTGTACAGCTTGTTCCAAATAACCGGATAAATCCCGAACTTATAAAATTCACCGGCGTAAATCATATTGGGCAGTATTTTTTCGCGTATGCGCTCTTTTCCGTAATATCCTTTTTCGAGATTTATCACGGTGGTGCCCGATGAAAGCGGCAAAGCCTTGCTCTCGTGAGCGATGTCGCACATTACAAGGTCGCAGTCGTATTTCAGCATATAGAAAATCATTTTTTCGTACATACGCGGGTCTATCCAGTCGTCGCCGTCCACGTAACCCGCATACGTTCCCGATGCCGTGGCTATGCCGGCTTTTCTCGCGCTTACAACGCCGTTGTTTTTTTTGTGTATGACCTTAATTCTGCCGTCCCTCTCGGCGTAAGCGTCGCATATTTCGCCGCTGCCGTCGGTGGAGCCGTCGTCCACTATTATAAGCTCGAAATCCTTAAAGGTCTGAGCGAGAATACTGTCAAGACATTTTTCCAAAAAAGCGCACACATTATAGACGGGTACAATAATACTAAGTATTGGTTTCATACTTCCGCGCTCCTTTGCAAAATAGTCAGTAATATAAGTATAACATAATTTTGATTGTACGTCAATTCAAAGTATATTTACAAAAAAAATTATTTGTGGTATTATTAAAATTGAAAGAATTTCTGTGAAAGGAATCGGTTAATTCATATGGATACAGCGGTAAGTGTCATAGTGCCCGTGTTTAACAGGGAAAAGGAAATAGCGGCGTGCATTGAAAGTCTGCGCGGTCAAACGCTTGAAAATATTGAAATAATCATCGTGAACGACGGCTCAACCGATAATACCTTGTCCGCCGCGGAGAGTATTGACGATGAAAGAATAACCGTGCTTTCGCAGGCAAACAGCGGACAGGGAATTGCGCGCAATACCGGTATGGCGGCGGCAAGCGGGGAATATATTGCCTTTGTTGACTCGGACGATACGGTTGAAAAGGAAATGCTTGAGGTAATGTACAAAAAAGCGAAAACGGAAAATGCCGACATAGTCCAGTGTAATATTTCGGACATATACCCGAACGGCAAAAAAACGGTTCAGTTAGCGCCGTTTGACGCGACCGTGGATATAACGGACAAGGGAGAATACACGGATAAGTATTTTTCAACCTGCCGCCACAGCTACGAGGTGTGCAACAAATTATTCCGCAAAAAAATGATAGATGATTCGGGCGTCAAGTTCCGTGATACAAGAAAATATTTTTCCGAGGATTTACTGTTTAATCTGGAAATTATTGACCACATAAAGCGAATAAGCTTTATATCCGAGCCGTACTATAATTATTATCAGAACGAGAGCAGTCATTTTCACAGCGGCGCGGAGCGGCGGCTTGCGGCGATATGCGATTTGTTTGCGGATTACAGTGCCAATGCCGATGAAACTATGAAAAGCGCGGTATCCTATACGGCGGCTATGGTAATTATATATAACGCCGGATTTTGCGTCGATACGCATACTCTTGCGGCAAGGCGGACGCTCTCGAGCCGCGCACTGAAACAATATATAAAAAACGCGCTTGCGAGAAAATGCAAGCTCAAGCATAGAATATTTCTTACGGCGATGTATTTAATGCCTGTTAATATCAAGATGAATTTTGCAAAAAGGTACAGTAACAGATGGAATGGAGAATAAAATGAAAATTCTGTTGGACGGATATATTGACGGTAATTTCGGCGACGACCTGATGCTTTCCCTTGCCGCGGACGGACTGCGCAAACACGAGCTGTTCATATCGTCACCGAAAATAAAACTTAATAATGTCAAGTACACCGAGAAACGCGGCGGCTTTGACTGTTATCTAAAGGTGACGGGTTCCGGCTTTTTGATACATAACAATCTCGGCATACTCTACCGCCTGCGCGATATGCGCCGCGAAAGAAACACCGCGCCTGTGAGAGCCGTTATAAACTGCAATATAAGTCCTTTTATAAACAGCGCGGTGGAAAGGGTAATAAAACGCCATATAAGCGAGTACGATTTCATCACTGTGCGCGACACCTTTTCCTATGACTACATAAGAAAAAATATTCCGAATGTGAAATGCGAAAAATATCCCGATATGGTATTTTCCCTGCCCGATGAGATGATACCGAGCGTAAAGAGCGAGGGAGCGCTCGGCATTGCGGTGCATAGCAGCGCCTCCGCAGAGGAGATGGCGCGGATTGCGGACGGATACATAGAATACACGGGCAAAAAGGTGATATTGCTATGCTTTGATTCCGGCAGCGAAAACGACGCTTTGGCGGCGGAAAAAATTATAAGCGCCTCTGCGCGCGGGGATATGCTTGAAAGAATTGATTATACGGATACTCCGTCAATGCTTTCGGCAATGAAACGGTGCGGCGTTATTCTTGCGGTAAGACTCCATTCGATTATACTTTCCGCGAGAATGGGCATACCGTTCGTGCCTATGGCATATTCCGATAAAACAGCGGAGGTGCTGTCCGATATGGGTTTTGAAGGAAATGTATACCACCCGCGCGGCTTTGACGCGGAAAGCGTCGCGCGGGATATATTAAACGCTAAGCCCTACAGACTTGACGACGGAATAACGGAGCTGTCGCGCCGGCATATTACAAGGCTTAACGAATATTTGAAAAACAATTCCTTTTGAAACAAGCGCATACTGTAGACAAAACCCGAACGGTTTTGTCTCTTTTTTTGTGCGATTTACACACAGTTTTAACACCTGTCTTGACAGGTGTAATGATAAGTGGTATACTGATAAAAATAAACAGAGGGGATATATGTAAAATGAATGAGATTACCAAAGAAATAGAAAGATTAAAAAAAGAAAAAAACGCGGTTATTCTCGCGCATTATTACGTCAATGACGAGGTGCAGGCTATAGCCGATTACATAGGCGACTCATATTACCTTGCAAAGCAGGCAAAAAGCACCGACGCGGACACGATAGTGTTTTGCGGCGTATCGTTTATGGGCGAGAGCGCCAAAATACTAAATCCCGAAAAAACCGTGTTAATGCCGGATATGTCTGCGGATTGTCCTATGGCGCATATGGCGGATATTGAAAAGATAGAGGAAATGCGCGAAAAATATGACGACCTTGCGGTTGTTTGCTATATAAATTCAACCGCGGAGCTGAAATGCCACAGCGATGTGTGCGTAACCTCCTCAAACGCCGTTAAGATTGTGAAATCACTGCCGAATAAGAATATATTTTTCATTCCCGACGAAAATCTCGGCAGACGCGTCGCAAAGCAGGTACCGGAGAAAAATGTTATTTTGAATAACGGCTTTTGCCACGTCCATATTTCCATAACCGCCGATAACGTGAGGGCAATAAAGGAAAAATATCCGAGTGCGCTTGTGCTCGCGCATCCGGAGTGCAAGGAGGAAACCCTAAAGCTTGCGGATTACATAGGCAGCACCTCGGGAATAATCGATTACGCCACGGCGAGCGATAACGAGGAATTTATAATTTGCACCGAGAGCGGCGTAGGATACGAGCTGAGAGAAAAAAATCCGAATAAGAAATTTTATTTTGCGGGAACAAAGCATTTCTGCCCGAATATGAAACTGAACACGCTCGAAAAGGTCTGTCACGTTCTCAAAACCGGAGAAAACGCGGTTGAAATAAGCGAGGAAAAGCGATTGAGGTCACTTGCGCCGCTTGACAGAATGTTGGAAACAGCTAAATAAGGAGATAAAAATGAAAACAGATATAGTCATCGCAGGGTGCGGAGTCGGCGGACTTTACTGCGCGCTCAATCTTCCGAAGGACAAGCAAATAACAATCGTAACAAAGGACGATGCCGACAGGAGCGATTCCTTTCTTGCTCAGGGCGGAATATGCGTGCTGAAAAGCGAGGACGATTACGACAGCTATTTTGAGGACACAATGCGCGCGGGACATTACGAAAACAATAAGCAGTCCGTGGATATAATGATACGCTCGTCAAGAGATGTTATAAACGACCTTGTAGGATTCGGAGTGCGTTTTGAGAGGAATGAGGACGGCAGCTTTGCCTATACAAAGGAGGGCGCCCATTCCACGCCGAGAATACTGTTCCATGAGGATATAACGGGAAAGGAGATAACCTCGCATCTTTTGGAGGCGGCGCGCAAAAGAGAAAATATAACGATAATCGAGCATTTCACTATGGTGGACATCATAGAGGAAAATAATGAGTGTTTCGGAATAATCGGATATGACGAAAACGGCGTGTACACCGATATTCAGGCGGATTATACCGTGCTTGCCACCGGCGGAATAGGCGGACTTTACAAGCACTCCACCAACTACCGCCATCTTACCGGTGATTCTCTCGCGATAGCGTTAAATCGCGGAATAAAGCTGCAAAATATAGATTACATACAAATCCACCCGACAACCCTGTATTCAACAAAGAAAGGCAGGCGTTTCCTCATATCGGAATCCGTAAGAGGTGAGGGAGCGGTGCTGTTCAATTCGCATATGCAGCGCTTTGTGGACGAGCTTTTGCCCAGGGACGTGGTCGCGGCAGCTATATATAAGGAAATGAAAAAGGACAATAAGCCCTATGTGTGGCTGTCAATGAAACCCATACCCACCGAAACCGTGAAAAATCATTTTCCGAATATCTATAAGCACTGCCTTGAGGAGGGCTGCGACGTAACCAAGGAATGTATTCCCGTTGTGCCGGCTCAGCATTATTTTATGGGCGGAATAGACGTGGATAAATACAGCAAAACCTCAATGAACAGGCTGTACGCGGTCGGAGAAACGGCGTGCAACGGCGTTCACGGCAAAAACCGTCTCGCGAGCAATTCGCTGCTTGAAAGCCTTGTATTCGCGAAACGCGCCGCGGGACGAATATCCGATACTTACACGCAAAGCGGCGGCGAAAGAGAAATCGAAATCGACCGCAATATGTACAAAAACTATGAGGATAAATATAAAAAGGCGGTAAAGACAGAAATCGAGAGGGAGAGAAAAGAGCATGAATAATATAACAATGGAGCTAAACGCGGACAAGCTGATTTTAAGCGCGCTCAAAGAGGACATCACAAGCGAGGACATAACCACAAATTCGGTAATGCGCGAATACAAATTGGGCGAGGTGGACCTCATATGCAAGCAGGACGGAGTTATTGCCGGACTTGATGTTTTTAGGCGCGTCTTTGAGCTGCTTGACCCGAAAACAGAGGTTACGCTCAGCTTTAAGGACGGCGACTTTGTAAAAAACGGCGATAAAATCGGTATTGTAAGAGGCGATATACGAGTGCTGCTTTCGGGCGAAAGAACCGCGCTCAATTATCTTCAGCGTATGAGCGGAATAGCGACCTATACCCGCTCGATAGTCGATTTGTTAAAGGGCGGCAAAACAAAGCTGCTCGATACAAGAAAGACAACTCCGAATATGCGCGTATTTGAAAAGTACGCCGTAAAGGTCGGCGGCGGATATAACCACAGATATAATCTCAGCGACGGTATTTTGCTTAAGGATAATCACATCGGCGCGGCGGGCGGAGTTAAAGAGGCTGTCGCAATGGCAAAGGAATACGCTCCGTTTGTAAGAAAGATTGAGATTGAGGTTGAAAATCTCGATATGCTTAAAGAGGCGCTTGATGCGGGCGCGGATATAATTATGCTTGACAATATGAGCGTCGAGGATATGAAAGAGGCGGTAAGGCTCACCGCGGGCAGGGCGGAAACGGAGTGCAGCGGAAATGTGACCAAGGAAAACGCGGCAAGACTTGCGGATATAGGAGTTGACTATATTTCAAGCGGAGCTCTTACGCACTCGGCGCCTATTATGGATTTGTCGCTTAAAAATCTTCATGCTGTTTAAGAGAGGTTGATGATATGAACGCAGTCGAAAGACGTGAGGAAATTATACGGCTTATAACAACGAATGATGAGCCGTTATCAGGCAGTGCGCTTGCGAAAAAGCTGAATGTGTCCAGACAGGTCATAGTGCAGGACATCGCGCTTTTAAAGGCGGCGGGATATGAAATTCTTTCCACAAACAGGGGATATATCCTAAACGATACAGCCTCCTGCACGAGAGTGTTCAAGGTGTATCACACAAACGAGCAGACAGAGGACGAGCTTACCACGATAGTGGATATAGGCGGAACGGTATTGGACGTGTTTGTTTGGCATAGGGTTTACGGAAAAATCGAGGCAAAGCTTAATATTTCGTCAAGACGAAATGTGCATCAATGTATAGACGGACTGGTAAGCGGAAAATCCACGCCGCTTATGAATATTACATCGGGTTATCACTATCACACCGTGAAAGCGGACAGCGAGGAAACTCTTGACCTTATAGAAAAGGCTCTTGAGGAAAAGCATTATCTGGCTCCGGAAATATAATTGCCGGCTATAAAAATTTGAATTACCAAAAAAACCTCCATGATATATTTTCTGCGGCGCAAAGCCGCTCACCGTTATACCATAGAGGTTTTCTTAAAACAATTCAAAAGCGCGAATTTTTACGCTATCTCATCATATGCATGGTAGTGTCTATCACGGAACCGATATTTTTAAATATGCCCTCGGTCTTTTTGGCGATTTTATGACGCTCGCGCTCGGACATCGGATCGGTTATCATAGTGACAGCCGCTCCGACCACAAGTCCCGTTGCCATACCCTTCATAAATCCCGAAAAATTGTGCATTTCTCTTACCTCCTTTTTTAGATTCACTATTATTATTCTACAAAATACAATCTAAAAAACAGAGAATTAATGAGTAAAACTGAAAAAAATACGTTGTAAAGAAAATTTAACAAAATTTAATATTGACGAATTAAGAATAGTATTATACACTATATATACAATAGGATATTTAGAAGTTTTTTTAACTGTTGATATAGAAAGGTTACGGTATATTATGGCAAAAATAAAACCATTCAGAGGATATAGATATAATTCGGAAAAAATTGAAAATTTAGGCTCGGTTATTTCACCGCCCTATTACAATATGCCCAAGGAAGATAGAGCCAAGCTTTATGAAAAGAGCAAATATAATTCGGTGCGTCTTTTCTCGGGTGAAATGTATGAGGACGACACTCCTAGCGACAATACGTTCACAAGAGCGAAAAACTTTTTGGATAAGTGGATAGAGGACGGCGTGCTTGTGCGCGACGAGGAGCCTGTTATATATATGTACGAGCAGACAATAGATATGGCGGGCACGTTTTATTCAAATACCAGCTTTGTGGTGCTTGTCGAGCTTGAGGACATAGGCAGCGGAGTTATAATGCCGTGCGAAAAGCTCCACGAGGTTTCAATGGGCGACAGATATGAGCTGCTTGCGGCGACCAATGCCGATATGAGTATGATAAGCTGCCTCTATGAGGAGCAGGAAAAGGACTTGTTCAATTTGATGAACGAGCTGCGCGAGGAAAAACCCGACGTTGAATTTTCCTCCGATGACAACGTGCAGCAGCGCTTGTGGAAAATATCGTATAAGCCGACGATTGATTTCATAGTCGAGCAGTTTAAGGATATATCGCTGTATATAACGGACGGTCAGACGAGATATGAAACCTGCCTGAAGTACAGAAATTATATGAAAGCAAACAATCCCAATCACACGGGCAACGAGCCGTATAATTATATGATGATGTCGCTTTCAAACTCTCGTTCGGACGGACTTGTATCGCTGCCGGTGCATAGAGGAGTGAAAACACCGAGAAATTTCAGCGAGTCACTTTTTATCGCCAACGCGCAGGACTATTTTAAGGTTGAAAAGATAATAGTTGATTCCAACGATGAAACCTTTGTGCAGACTATGGTAAAGCAAATCGCCACGGTTAAGTCCGAAACAAGAATAGCGGCGTATTGCGGCGGCGATTATTTCTACAGAATGGTACTTACGGATAACGACCACATAAAGAAGGACGTATACCCCGAAATGACCAAGGAATACTGCAAGCTTGACATAGTGGCACTCAATAAGCTTATTATCGAGGACGTTTTCCATATAGACGAGGAAAAATACGAGGAATATGTAACGCCTACGAGGAGCTATAACGCCTGCTATGACGGGGTTAAAAACGGAGATTATGACATAATGTTTGTTTTAAATCCGGTAAGGGTTGAGCAAATCAGAAATATAACCGCCGCCGGCGAAAGACTTCCGGAAATGACGGTGAGCGTGTATCCCAAGCCGTCCGTCGGAGTGATAATTAACGTAAAAGAAGATTAAAATTTGCGTTGCCGCGTTAAACCTTTGGTTTTTGCTGTCGACATATATATCAGTTGATATACGTGCCGACAGCCTGAAATCCGTATTTGCAAAGGCTGATTTTATTATGTATTTCAGCCTTTGCGTAATATGGATTTTTGCGTATAAAAAATTATTGCGCAAGATACAAAAAGAGTGTTCCCATAGGAAATCCTCTAAGAACACTCAATATGGTAGCGGTAAGTGGACTTGAACCACTGACACCACGGGTATGAACCGTGTGCTCTAGCCAGCTGAGCTATTCCGCCATATATGGTTCTTATACTCGAGAGTAAAGAACTTTGATTCCATGGGGCCTATAGGGCTCGAACCTATGACCCTCTGCTTGTAAGGCAGATGCTCTCCCAGCTGAGCTAAGACCCCGTATGAAGTGAACCATTGGCTGACTCGCTCCGCTATTATAATACCAATTCATTAGAAATGTCAAGCACTTTTTTCATCATTTGAAAAAAACGTTACTATTCACAGCCGTTTTTC
>MSHM01000038.1 GCA_001941225.1 Oscillospiraceae bacterium Zagget12 | reverse complement strand
CTTATGTATGTCGGGTTTCCCCGACGCTTATATTCTACCATAAAATCACAACCGTTGTCAATTTATACTGAATTTTGTAAGGAAACCGTAAAAGACCCGATGTTTTTTTGCTACTGGCTCGTTTACGCTCTCGAACACAAAAAAGGTCATACCCCGAAATGAGTATGACCTTTTATATAACCTCTGCAAAATCAATCACTGTCGCTGTAAAGATACACCCATAAAATTGTTAAAAGCGCTATTGCAATACCGCCGCCGATGCAAATTGCGGGAAGTCTTGTACGGCTGCTGACGGTTTTTTCAATCTGAATAAGCGGAGCCTTCGACTCGGCAGGCTTGTCGTTGGATGATTTTTTGTTCAGCTTAAGCGAACCCTTTGCCTTTTTGTATAAAAGGGTATTTTTGTCATAGTCGGATTTTATTTGTTTAAGCTCTCTGTCCGAAAGCGGTATACAGTCCGTTCTGACCTTTAAAATTTGGTAGCCGTTTTCGGCATCGTCACTTCTGCGCAGCAGCGCGTAGTTATAATACGAACGGTCGGTGGAAAAGCGAACATAATATATCTCATCGTCGAGGTCGTACACCTCCGAAATCAAATAAAATCTGTCGCCGTTCGGCTCGATATTAAGAGCCTCTTTGTATTCCTCCATAGAAGTATAATTTGCGATGTCAAAATCCGTAAAGCTTGTCACGTTTTTCAGTACCGCCTCAATCTGCCCTTCGTCCTCATCGCTGAGGTGCTCCGCAATATCCTCATATGTAACGCTGTCCGCGGCGGAGTTTTTCGAGTCATCGAAAAAGTCGCCTACGGTTTTGTTATATTTGGAAATATCGATTCCGGAATGGAAATAATCACAGCCGAAATCCATAACGTCCACAACATTCAATACTGACGGCTCGTTGACGTATTCAAAGGCATCGCCGTTTATCGCGGTGTAATAATCCGCGCCGACAAGCTCATTATCCTTGCGGCTTTGGAAGATTATATACCGCTTTTCATTGCTGAATCCAAGTGAAAAAACACCTGTTTCGCCCTGTCCCAAAAGGCTGTAATTGGAATCGAGAACGGCAATGCGTTCCGCGATTTCCGTTTCATCATTATATTTCCATACGTGGCACGATGCTACATTGTATTGTGCCTCGGCTAAAAAAATCACAAGGTAGGGACTTTCGTTCGCGTCAAAGTTGATTATTTCGGCATATATAACGCCGTTCGGCGCGAATGTGCCGGAGCCGTCGTCCGTCAGAGAATCGCCGGCGTTTTCGGTGTGCATCGCTCCGTATGTGTATAAATAATCATTCAGCACATACGCGTATACGGAGGACATTTTGCCCACCGGCTCGTCCGCGCTTACGCCGCTGAAAGAAAGACAGGATATTGCGATTATAATTGAGCAGAATACGGACAAAAATCTGAATATTCTGTTTTTCAACACCACACCCCCAAAAAGTATATTTGTTTACATAATTCTCATTATACATTATACAGACAAAACTGTAACATTTCAACGTGATTTTTGTTAAGAGCGTATTACAATAATGTGGCATTTTACCCTTTACAAATCGAAAAATATGTACTATAATTAATAAGATAGCACTTTAAAACAATGAAATACAACGGATATTTATTCATTTGTATGACTAAAAGATAGGAAAGAAGGATTTATAATGATAAAGGCGGCGGTTCTCGGAGCAACGGGATATGCGGGAATTGAGCTTGTAAGGCTTTTGACAAATCACAGCGAGGTAAGTATTGAAATACTCGGTTCGCAGAGCTTTGCCGGACAGAAAATAAGCGATGTGTATAAAAATTTCAACCATATTCTTGAAAAGGAATGTGAAACGCTTGACCTTGACGCTGTTTCAAAATGTGACGTGGCGTTTACGGCGCTGCCGCACGGCGCGTCAAAGACGGTTATCCCGTCACTTTTGGAAAGAGGACTTAAGGTTATAGATTTAAGCGGAGATTACCGTTATGACGACGCGGCGGTATATGAGGAGTGGTACGGCGAAAAGCATTCGTCACCGGAGCTTTTAAAGGAGTCTGTTTACGGACTTCCGGAGCTGCACAGAGATAAAATAAAGAAAGCTCGGCTTATAGGAAATCCGGGCTGCTATACGACTTGCTCCATACTCGGAGCGGCGCCCCTTTTGGCAAACAAGATTGGCGAAACGAAAAATATAATAGTGGACGCGAAGTCTGGCGTCACGGGCGCGGGACGCAGCGCGGCTTTGCCGTACAGCTTTTGCGAATGTACGGAAAACAGCAAGGCGTACAAGGTAACAAACCACCGCCACACCTCGGAAATAGAGCAGGAGCTGGGCAACATTGCGGGTGAGAAGATAATGATTTCATTTACGCCGCATCTTATTCCGCAAAAACGCGGAATACTCTCCACGATTTATGTAAACCTAAACAGAGAGTCAAGCGCGCAGGAGCTTACCGAAATGTATAAGGAATTTTATAAGGACGAGTTTTTTGTGCGGGTAAAGGAAAACGGTGATTTGCCCGAAACAAAGCACGTTGCCGGCTCAAATTTTGTGGATATAGGCGTATGCTATGATAAAAGACTACAAAGAGCCGTTGTTGTGTCGGCGCTTGACAACATTGTAAAGGGCGCGGCGGGACAGGCTGTTCAGAATATGAATTTGCTTTTCGGACTGGACGAAAAGACCGGACTTGCCAACGCGGGATTTTACTTATAATATCAGAGGGTGTAAAAAATGCAGGAATTAATAAAAAAAGCTGGAATACTTATAGAGGCGCTGCCGTATATACAGAAATTTGCGGGTAAAACCGTTGTGGTAAAGTACGGCGGAAACGCGATGATAAACGAGGATTTGAAAAACTCCGTTATGGAGGATATAACTCTTTTGAAATTTATCGGACTTAATCCGATAGTTGTGCACGGAGGCGGCCCCGATATATCAAAGGCGCTTGACGAGCGCGGCGTTAAGAGTAAGTTTGTAAACGGCTTGCGCGTCACGGACGATATAACAATGGAAACGGCGCAGCAGGTGCTTATAGGAAAAACGAATAAGGAAATTGTCGCAATGCTTAACACAAAGGGCGGCAGAGCCGTGGGAATAAGCGGTATAGACGGCAGCTTTATAGAGTGCAAAAAGCAGTATACGGAGGTTGACGGCGAAAAGGTCGATATAGGATATGTCGGCGATATAGTGCATATCAAGCATTGTCTTATAGACCTGCTTGCCTCCGACCAATACATACCGGTAATTGCTCCGATAGGCACGGACGATGACGGCAACAGCTATAATATAAACGCCGATACCGTAGCGGCGGCTGTTGCGGAGGCGGTCGAGGCTGAAAAGCTGATTTTGCTTACGGACGTTGAGGGAGTAAAGGACAATGACGGCAAAGTCATTTATGAGGTGCATAAAAACGAGATATACAAAATGATAAACGACGGCACAATCAGCGGCGGAATGATACCGAAGGTGCTTGGCTGCCTTAAAGCGATAGACGGCGGAGTTGCCGGCGTGCATATCATAGACGGACGCATACCGCATTGCCTGCTGCTTGAAATCTTCACAAAAACAGGTATCGGAACGCTGATTAAGAGCGATAAATACTAATAGAAGGAGAACATAAAAATGAGAATGTCAAATTTGCTTATGCCAACCCTGAGAGAGGTTCCGGCAGAGGCGGAAATAACAAGCCATAAATTAATGCTCAGAGCGGGACTTATCAGAAAGCTTGCCGCCGGTATATATTCATATTTGCCGCTTGGTTTAAGGACACTGCAAAAGGTGGAAAATATAGTCCGTGAGGAAATGGACAACGCGGGCGCGCAGGAGCTTTTGATGGCGGCGCTTTTGCCCGCCGAGGCGTACCGGACATCGGGCAGATGGGAGGTATTCGGTCCCAGTATGTTTAAGCTGAAGGACAGAAACGACAGAGATTTCTGCCTTGGCCCCACGCATGAGGAGCTTTTCGCTCAGACCGTTATAGACGGCGTGCGCTCATATAAGGAATACCCTATGACGCTGTACCAAATTCAGCATAAGTACCGTGATGAGGGACGTCCGAGATTCGGTATTATGCGCAGCCGTGAATTTGTTATGAAAGACGCGTACAGCTTTGACCTTACAGAGGAGGGACTTGACAAGTCGTATAAGAAGATGTACGACGCGTATTGCAGAATATTTAACCGCCTCGGTCTTGATTTTACCATAGTTGACGCGGACAGCGGCGCGATGGGCGGCAGCGGCAGTCAGGAATTTATGGTTAAATCTCCCGTCGGCGAGGACGGTATCGCATACTGCGACGAATGCGGCTACGCGGCAAACTATGAGAAAGCGGAGTGTATTCCGCAGGAAAAGCCGTCCGACGAGGGCGATTTTGACATTGAGAAAATTCACACTCCGAACGCTCATACAATAGAGGAGCTTGTCGCGTTTATGAACGCCGAGGCATATAACTTCGCGAAAACGATTATATATAAGGCGGACGATAAATATATCGCGGCAATGGTAAGGGGCGACAGGGAAGTAAATGAGGTAAAACTGAAAAATCTTGTCGGCTGCACAGATGATTTGGAGCTTGCGGAGCCGTTTATGGTAAGGCAGCTTACAAATGCCGAGGTCGGCTTTGCAGGACCTGTCGGACTTGATATTCCGGTATATGCCGATAAAGAGGTCGCAATGATGAAAAACTTCATCATCGGCGCGAACGAAACGGATATGCACTATAAGAACGCGAATATAAACAAGGATTTCACACCGACCGAAATTGCCGATATACGCGTCATCGAGGCGGGCGACATCTGCCCGAGGTGCGGCAAGCCGATAAAGACCGCTCAGGGAATAGAGGTGGGACATATTTTCAAGCTCGGAACAAAGTATTCGGACGCGCTCGGTCTTAAGTATCTTGACGAGGACGGCAAGAGCAAAACCGTTATTATGGGCTGCTACGGCATAGGAGTGACGAGATGCCTTGCGGCGGCAATCGAGCAGAATAACGATGAAAACGGCATTATCTGGCCGGTTTCAATCGCGCCGTATCAGGCGATGGTTATTCCCGTAAACAGCAAGATAGACGAACAGGTTGAAACAGCCGAGAAAATTTACGAGGAATTGAAGTCGCAGGGCGTTGAAGTTCTTCTTGACGACAGAAACGAGAGAGCCGGCGTTAAATTCAAGGACGCAGACCTTATCGGTATTCCCGTAAGAATTGTCGTTGGCAAAAAGTGCGGCGAGGGCATTGTCGAGTATAAGGAGCGCAGAAGTGACGCCGCGGTTGAAAAGACCATAGATGAGGCAATTAAAGACGTTAAGGATTTTATTAATAATAATATTTAAAAAGAAAGCAGCGCGGATAAGAAAATTCCTTGTCCGCGCTATTTTTTTGGTATAATTACTTGAAAACAGAGAAAAAAAGGTATATAATTAAATAAGGTAAATTCTAATAAAGTAAAAAAAGGAGTTTTGACTGATGAGTACATTCGTAGAACAGCTTAAAGAAAGAGCTAAAAAAGACATCAAAACAATAGTGCTTGCCGAGGGCGAGGAAATCAGAACCCTTAAGGCGGCGGAAACGGTAAAGAAAGAGGGCTACGCAAAGGTAATCCTTGTCGGAAATCCGGATAAGGTAAAGGCTATTGCGGACGCGGAAAATCTTGATATTGACGGTATTGAGATTGTTGACAGCGAAAACAGCGAAAAGAACGAGGAATACGCGAACGCGTTCTATGAGCTGAGAAAGAAAAAGGGCGTAACACCCGAGCAGGCGGCGGAAACAATAAAAGACCCGTCATATTACGCGGTTATGATGGTTAAGCAGGGTGACGCGGACGGTATGGTATCGGGCGCGGTTCACTCGTCGGCGGATACAATTCGCCCGTCGCTCCAGATTTTAAAGACGGCTCCGGGCACAAAGCTTGTATCGGCGTTCTTCATTATGAATGTTCCCGATTGCGAATACGGCGATAACGGCACATTCCTTTTCGGCGACTGCGCTCTTAACCAAAATCCCACAGCGGACGAGTTGAGCGAAATCGCAATTTCATCGGCGGAGTCATATAAGCAGCTTGTCGGCGGCGAGCCGAGAGTGGCTATGCTTTCATATTCTACATACGGCAGCGCTAAGAGCGAGCTTGTTGAAAAGGTTCAAGAGGCTACAAAGCTTGCCAAGGAAAAGGCTCCCGAGCTAAAGCTTGACGGCGAATTGCAGCTTGACGCGTCGATTATCGACAGCGTGGCGAAGTCAAAGACTCCCGAGTCGGACGTTGCCGGCAACGCGAATGTACTTATATTCCCGAACCTTGACGCGGGCAACATCGGCTACAAGCTTGTTCAAAGACTTGCCAAGGCTGACGCATTGGGACCCGTTCTCCAGGGTATCGCCAAGCCCGTAAACGATTTGTCAAGAGGCTGCTCCGCGGAGGATATTGCGGGGGTTATTGCGATTACCGCAATTCAGGCACAAAATTAAGCGTTATATCACGCACCTAAGCCATTTTTTTGCAAGCTTGCGTACAAGCGTACGCGGCACTTACAAAGAAAAAGGCTTATGCACGCAATCTAACGCTTAATTTAGACATAGCGCATAACCGCACCCAAGCGATTTTTGCAAGCTTGCGTACAAGCGTACGCGGCGCGCAGCCGATATATGTGAACTCGGCGCTAAAAACAAACAAAAATAATATCTGAAAGGAAATATGTTAATATGAAAATATTGGTAATAAATGCGGGCAGCTCATCGCTCAAATATCAGCTTATCGATATGGACGATGAAAAGGTGCTTGCTAAGGGACTTTGTGAAAGAATAGGAATTGAAGGCTCAAATCTTCAGCATACGAATGTTTTAAAGGACGAAAAGACGAAAATCGAAAAGCCGATGAAAGACCACGGCGACGCGATTCAGATGGTTATAGACGCGCTTGTTGACGAAAAGATAGGCGTTATCAAGTCAATGGACGAAATCGGCGCGGTAGGTCACAGAGTTGTACACGGAGCCGAGGAATTTGCGGATTCGTGTATGGTAACAGAGGCGGTTATGAAAGCGCTTGAGAAGTGCACGCCGCTTGCGCCGCTGCACAATCCTCCGAACATCATCGGTATTGAGGCTTGCCAAAAGATTATGCCGAATACTCCGATGGTAGGCGTGTTTGACACAGCGTTCCACCAGACAATGCCGGCGAAAGCGTATATGTACGCGCTCCCATATGAGTATTACGAAAAGGACAGAATAAGAAAATACGGTTTCCACGGAACAAGCCACAAATACGTGTCGCAAAAGGCGGCGGAATTTTTGGGAAAACCCGCGTCGGAGCTTAAAATAGTTACGTGTCACCTTGGCAACGGCTCATCAATCACGGCTGTTGACGGCGGCAAGTGCATTGACACCTCTATGGGATTTACTCCGCTTGACGGTGTGCCCATGGGTACAAGAACAGGCTCGATGGATCCGGCGGTTGTTACATATTTGATTAATCAAAAGGGTATGAGCGCGGCTGAGGTTGACTCAATGATGAATAAGCAGAGCGGCGTTTCGGGTATTTCCGGCGTTTCCTCGGACTTCAGAGATTTATCCGCGGCGGCGAAGGACGGCAACGAAAGAGCAAAGCTCGCCCTTGATATGTTCTCATATCAGGTTAAAAAGGACATAGGTGCGTATGCCGCGGCTATGGGCGGTATTGACGCCGTAGTATTCACGGCGGGTGTCGGTGAAAACGACGCGGCGACAAGAGCAGCCATTGTAAGCGGACTTGAATTTATGGGTATCAAGATTGACGCGGACAAGAACAACACAAGAGGCACGGTTGATATTTCCGCAGATGACGCAACGGTTAAGACCCTTGTTATTCCGACAAACGAGGAACTTATGATAGCCATTGACACAAAGCGATTGGTTGAAGGCGAATAATTAAAATCAAAAATAAAGGCATACAGGAAATCGATCCTTGTATGCCTTCTTCTTTCAATAAGCGGCTTTGCCCCTTGCTTTTGGATATAAAGCAGGCAAGCTGCGGATTGAAAAGATTTGTCAAAAACCTTGTAGGGGCGAACAGTGTTCGCCCGAATCGATAACATTGGGGAAAGATAATGAAAAGATTTTTAAGTATTATAACTGCGGCGATAATGTCATTGGGGCTATGCGCCTGCTCCGCACCGTACGCCTCATCGGATTTGCCGGAAAATTCGCGGTTTGAGGTGCATTATATAGATGTGGGTCAAGCGGATTCCGCGCTGGTAATCTGCGACGGTGAAACGATGATGATAGACGGCGGAAACAAAGCCGACAGTGATGTTGTTGCCGCGTATTTGAAAAAGCAGGACATATCTACGCTTGATTATGTGGTGTGTTCGCACGCGCACGAGGATCATGTGGGAGGTCTGTCCGGCGCACTGTCGGTGACGGAGGCGAAACACGTATACGCGCCCGAAACCGAGGCGACTTCAAAGGCGTATACGAATTTCAAGAAAAAAGTAAGCGATCAGGGACTTGAGATTGAGAATCCTCAAGCGGGTGATAGCGTTTTACTCGGCAGCAGCACGGTTGAATTTTTGGGACCCATAGACGAGGACGGCAAGGATACAAACAGCACGTCCATAGTGCTGAAAATAACCTACGGCGAAACTTCGTTTTTGTTCACGGGCGACGCCGAGCGCGACGAGGAGGAGGAAATTTTGGACAGCGGAGCGGATTTGAAATCCACGGTGCTAAAGGTGGGACATCACGGCTCCGATACGTCCACATCATATCCGTTCCTGCGTGAGATAATGCCGCAATATGCCGTTATAAGCGTCGGAAAGGACAATTCCTACGGTCACCCGACGGACAACACCTTAAGCCGCCTTGAGGACGCGGGCGCACAGATTTACAGAACCGATTTGAACGGCGATATAATAATGAAAAGCGACGGAAAAAATATTACGGTTACAACAAGCAAATAAATAAAACGGCAAAGCCTTCGAGGTTTTGCCGTTTTTTAAGCCTTATTTGTGATAGCTTTCGTTATTGTTGATTTTAAACGCGCGGTAAATCTGCTCAAGCAGCACAACGCGCATAAGCTGATGCGGTAGCGTCATTTTCCCGAAACTCAGACGGAAATGCGATTTTGCCTTTACCTCGTCGGAAAGACCGAGCGAGCCGCCTATTATAAATGTGATGTTGCTTGCCGTCATAGATACGGCGGCGATTTTTTCGGCAAGCTCCTCGGAGGAAAGCTCCTTACCCTCTATGCAAAGAGTAATTACAAAAGAGCTTTGCGAGAGCTTGGATAGGATTTTTTTGCCCTCTTTTTCTTTTATCCGCTCAATTTCTTTTGCGGAGGCATTGTCCGGAATTTTCTCGTCCGCAACCTCTATTATGTTAATCTTCGCAAACCGCGAAAGCCGCTTTGAGTATTCCTCAACCGCAGTTGTGAAAAATTTCTCTTTTATTTTTCCAACCGATATAATATTTACAGTCATTGCGCCGTTTCCTTTCAAAACAAAGTCGGTTTGTACCTGTCCGCGACCTGTAAAGTCATATCGGAGCCGACGTTCACGCCCGATTGCGACAGAAGATTATATGTTTCCAGCATAGCTATTTCGGGACGGTTATTCTCCATACTGAGATGTCCGAGCATAATGTGGCGCGTGCCGTTTTGAACAAGATACAGCGCCGTTTTTGCGGCTGTTTCGTTTGAAAGATGTCCCAAATCCCCGAGTATTCTGCGCTTTAGAGGATACGGATAAGAGCCGCATCTCAGCATCTCAATGTCGTGGTTTGACTCCAAAAGAATTTTTTTGCTGCCGGTGATATTGCTTAAAATATCCGCGTTCATATTTCCTATGTCCGTGGCGACGGAATATTTTTCTCCGCCCGAAAACAGGCAGTAACCCACGGGTTGTTTCGCGTCGTGCGGAATGGCGAACGGCTTTATCCCGATGCCGCCTATCTCAAAATCTGTGTTTTCGCGCACAAGCATTATGTTATTGTCGTCTATTTTGCCTATGTCCATCGCGGTATGCGTACCCTCCGTCGCATATATGGGGATATTGTAGCGCCTTGATATAACGCCGGCGCCCTTTGTGTGGTCTATGTGCTCGTGAGTGAGCAGCAGCGCCGTTATGTTCTCCGGCGCGGCGTCAATGGCGCGCAGCGCCTCCTTTAATTTCGCGCCCGACATACCGCAGTCTATAAGTAAATTTGTTTTGCCGTCCGAAACAAATGCGGCGTTTCCCGATGAGCCGCTTATAAGTGAAACAAATGTAAATGCCATTTTAACCTTCCCAAAATCAAAGCCTGCCGACCTTGTCGCGCAGGCTTGTGTACTGCTTTATTAATCAGAGTCGTCATCGACGACCTGTATACGCTGTATATTTCCGCCGATTCCTATAAACTTCTTCTCGAAGTTTTCATAGCCTCTGTCGATATGATAAATGTCCGTTATTTCCGTTGTGCCCTCCGCCATAAGTCCGGCGATAATCATCGCGGCGCCGGCTCTCAGGTCCGTGGCTTTTACGTTCGCGCCCATAAGCGATTCGACTCCGTCTATAATTGCGAGCTTTCCCTCTACGCGGATATTCGCGCCCATACGCTTAAGCTCGTTTACGTATCTGAAACGGTTTTCCCATACGCCCTCGCGCGCGGTGCTTGTGCCCGGAATGGTTGTAAGGAACGCTACAAGCTGCGGCTGCATATCCGTGGGGAATCCGGGATACGGCATCGCTATAAAGTTTACGCGCTTAAATACGGTACCCTCATCAACCCAAACTCTTATGCTGTCCTCGCCGTCGCTCACCTTAACGCCTGTTTCAATGAGCTTTGCGCTTATTATTTCAAGATGGCGCGGAATTACGTTTCTCAGTATAACGTCGCCTCTTGTGGCGGCGGCGGCAATCATAAACGTGCCCGCCTCAATCTGGTCGGGAATTATCGCGTAGGTTCCGCCGTGGAGATTTTTAGTGCCTTTTATTTTTATCGTATCGGTTCCCGCTCCGCGAATGTTCGCGCCCATATTGTTCAGGAAATTCGCGAGGTCTACTATATGCGGCTCTTTGGCTGCGTTTTCGATAACGGTGATGCCGTCCGCACAGGTTGCCGCAAGAATGGCGTTTACAGTCGCGCCTACGGTAACCACGTCAAAGAAAATATTGGCGCCGGTAAGAGACGCGGCGCTGCCGTTTATTACGCCTCTTGATGTGTCAATATCCGCGCCGAGAGCCTCAAAGCTTTTAATGTGCTGGTCTATGGGACGCGTTCCGAAATCGCACCCTCCGGGAGGATCTACGCTGAAACGCAAAAATCTTCCCAAAAGCGCACCCATAAGATAGCTTGAACCTCTCATTCTGCGGGTAAGGTCGCCCGACGGAATATACGAATTGACGTTGGTACAATCTATTTCAACAGTGTTTTTATCTATATATTTAACATCAGCATTAAGCTGTTCCAAAATTTTGAGAAACAGCTTTACATCTTTTATATCAGGCAGATTTTCAATTCTGCACGTATCTTTCACGAGGAGACAGGCAGGTAATATTGCGACGGCGGCATTTTTCGCGCCGCTGATGGTAACCTCGCCGCAAAGTCTGTTTCCACCCTTAATCAAGAGTTTCTCCAATCAGTACACCCCTTCAATTTCTATTCTTTTCTATTATAACAGAAAAACCAATAAAAAGCAATTTAAATTACAAAAAATACTTAAAAAATTAATCATCTGTCACCGTGCAAGAAAAAAACAGCCTGCGACAAGCAAGCTGCCCCTATTCCAAGTGCAATCAAACCGCACGTTCAACCTTTCCGCTGCGCAGACAACGAGTGCAAACGTGAATTGATTTTACAGAGCCGTTTACAACCGCTCTTACCTTTCTTACGTTAGGTTTCCAGGTTCTGTTAGATCTTCTGTGAGAGTGGCTGACCTTTATACCGAAAGAAACGCCTTTTCCGCAAACATCACATTTTGCCATTTTATTACACCTCCTGACACGTTTACTAAAACATCAAGAGATATTCTAACATAAACTTCGGAAGATTGCAAGAGTTTTATTGTTTTTTTATTAAATTTTTTAAAAATTATGCTTTTCTGCATATAAAATACGTAAATATAGAGTAAAACTTATATAATTTTTATTGAAAAATAATTCTGTATAGGGTATAATATATTATAGGATTTTATGAAAATGTCGTGAAAGGTGGACGTTGCAAATGATGACTGATGAATATAAAATTCCACTTACAAAAATAATAGAGGAATTTGAACTTGAAAAACTTTATGAAACAAAGGACATTGAATCGGTAATGGTTTCCAGTGCCGATGTCAACAGACCCGGACTTCAGATGGTCGGATTTTTTGACTATTTCGACAGCAGCCGAGTGCAGATTATGGGCAAGGTTGAATTTACCTACCTTGATCAATTCCATGCCGACGAGAGAGCCGAAAAAATTGAAAGACTTATGTCGCAGCGGATTCCCGCGCTTATTATAACGCGCGGATTGCAGATATTTCCGGAAATGACAGAGCTTGCCGAGAAATACAATGTACCGCTTTTGAGGAGCGAGAGCGCCACCTCCGCTTTTATGAGCGCGCTTATAGCTTATCTTAACGTGCAGCTTGCTCCCAGGCGCACGCGCCACGGCGTGCTTGTCGAGGTATACGGCGAGGGTATTCTTATCCTCGGCGAAAGCGGCGTAGGCAAAAGCGAAACCGCTATCGAGCTTGTAAAGAGAGGTCACAGACTTGTCGCGGACGACGCCGTTGAAATAAAGCGCGTTTCCGACAAGACGCTCGTCGGTTCCTCACCCGAAATTATCCGCCATTTTGTGGAGCTTAGGGGCATAGGAATAATCGACGTTAAGGAGATATTCGGAATAGGCGCGGTAAAGGATACGGAAAATATCGATATGATAATCCATTTGGAGCCGTGGGAGGAAGGCAAGCAGTACGACAGGCTCGGAATGGTTGACGAGTATACCAATATAATGGGCATAAATGTGCCGTCGCTTACGATACCGGTTAAGCTCGGCAGAAATCTTGCTGTCATCGTGGAGGTTGCGTCTATGAATAACAGACAGAAACGTATGGGATACAATGCCGCCGTCGAGCTGAACAACAGACTGATGAGCCATATGGAAAGTCAGTTAAATCTATGATAAGGAAGATATAATTTTGAAGATACTATTTGACACACATACACATACATTGGCAAGCACGCACGCTTATTCAACGGTGCTTGAAATGGCAAAATACGCGTCCGAGCAGGGAATGGAGGCTATTGCGATTACCGACCACGCTCCGGCTATACCGGACGGCGCGCACCCGTGGCATTTTCTGAATTTAAAAAATGTGCCGCGCGAAATTTACGGAGTTAAGATTTTATACGGCGTCGAGGTGAACATACTTGACCTTGAGGGCAATATCGATATGGACGACGACATACTTAAAAAGCTTGACGTTGTAAACGCCAGCATACACACTCCGTGCTATAAGGACTGCGGCGCTCCGGATCACACGAGCGCGTATGAGCGCATAGTCAATAATCCGCTTATAGACGTTATATGCCATAGCGGCGCGCCCGCTTTCGCGTATGATTACGAAAAAATAATAGATATGGCGAAGAAAAATCATAAGCTGATGGAAATAAACAACCATTCGTTTTACGTAAGACAGGCAAGTATTCCGAATTGCAGAAAAATCGCCGAAATATGCAAGGAAAAAGAGGTCGGAATTGTAGTTTCCTCCGACGCGCATATCACCTTTGACCTTGGCAATTACAGCAGGGCGCTCGATATGCTTAAGGAAATCTCTTTTCCGGAAAAGCTTATAATAAACAGGGATTTAAAATCCTTTGAGGATTTTATGGCGGAAAAGGGCAAAAAGCTGTTCACCTGGCATATTTAATCCGCCCAAACGCGCCGCAGGGTGCTTTATTGAATTTTGGAGGTATATATGATAGACAGAGAAAGACTTATGTCCGTCACGGACAATGCTCTCTTTGACGAGGCGATGAGCGCGCATACCACCTTTCGCATAGGCGGAAAGGCGGACGCGTTTGTGAATGTGCAAAACGCTCTTGAAATAGAAAAGATTATTCATTTCTGCAAGGATACCGGCACGCCTTATATGATAATGGGTAACGGCTCAAATATGCTTGTGAGCGATAAGGGCATACGCGGAGTGGTTATTCACATAGGCGGCGGAATGTCAAAATGCCGCATCGAGGGCGAGGATGTTTACGCCGACGCGGGAATATTGATGTCCGCGCTGGCAAAGAAAATACTGGAGGCAAGCCTTACCGGATTTGAATTCGCGGCGGGAATACCCGGAACGCTCGGCGGCGGTATTTATATGAATGCCGGAGCCTACGGCGGCGAGCTGAAGGATATAATCGAAAGTGTGACCTTTATCTGTCCCGACGGAATGATAAAGACGGAAACCGCCGGCAAGCTTGATTTTTCTTATCGGCACAGTATGTTTGAACAGGGCGGATACATAATTTTGTCCTGCAAAATCAAATTGAAAAAGGGAAATTATGACGAGATAAAAGCGCTTATGGCGGATTTTAATTCAAGAAGGAGCGATAAACAGCCGCTTTCGCAGCCGTCGGCGGGAAGTACCTTCAAGCGTCCGCAGGGATATTTTGCGGGTAAGCTTATCCAGGACGCCGGACTTATGGGCTACAGCATAGGCGGCGCCGCAGTAAGCGAAAAGCACGCGGGATTTGTGGTGAATAAAGGCGGCGCGACCGCCGCGGACGTGCTCAGCCTTATTGAGCATATACAAACAACGGTGGAGGAAAGGTTCGGAGTAAAGCTGCAGCCGGAGGTGCGGCTTATAGGCGAACGATAAGGAGACAGACAATGCAGTATACGATAGTGACGGGAATGTCGGGCAGCGGCAAGACAAGAGCAATAAGGTATTTGGAGGATATGGGGTATTTCTGTATAGATAATATGCCTCCCGTTTTGATACCTAAATTTTCGGAAATGCTTTCGTCCGTAAACGGCAATTTCAATAATGTTGCTCTCGTTATAGATATACGCGTGGGCGATATGATAAACGAGCTGCTTTTCCAGATAAACGACCTGAAGAAAAAGGGATATGACTGCAAGCTGCTTTATCTTAACGCGGACGATGAAACTCTTGTAAAGAGGTATAAGGAAACAAGACGTCAGCACCCGCTCGACAACTCCAACGGACTTTTGGCGTCCATAAAACAGGAGAGGGAAATGCTTTCCGCGCTGTATAACGCGGCGGATTATGTTATAGACACGTCGAGAATGACCACGCAGGGACTTTTGCAGGAAATAAAAGAAATTTACGCTCCGAAGGACAGCGAGCAGGGACTTGAAATAAACGTAATGGCATTCGGATTTAAATACGGAATGCCGCTTGACGCCGATTTGGTGTTTGATGTGAGATGTTTCCCGAACCCGTTCTACATTGACGAGCTAAAGCATAAAACAGGTAATGACAAAGAGGTTCAGGACTATGTTATGGGATTTCCCACGTCGGTTGAATTTATGGAAAAGCTTGAGGATATGATGTCGTTTATGATACCTCTGTATATAGAGGAGGGTAAAATATCCCTAAGCATCGCCATAGGCTGCACGGGCGGCAAGCACCGCAGCGTAACAATGACTAATAAGCTCGCGGAGTATCTGAAGTCTTGTAATTATAAGGTGAATGTAACCTACAGGGATATAGGCAGAGAATAGAACATAGGCTGCCCGAGGCGGCGGAATGGAGATTAGCTATGATTTCTGATACAAGGGTAGTGGCAATAGGCGGAGGTACGGGACTTTCCACTATGCTCAAGGGTTTAAAATTACATACTCACAATATAACAGCCGTTGTAACCGTTGCCGATGACGGAGGCTCTTCGGGAATGTTAAGGAGCGATTTGGGAATGTTGGCGCCGGGCGATGTGAGGAATTGCGTCAGCGCTTTGGCGGAGGTTGACCCCGTTATGGGTGAGCTGCTCAATTTTCGTTTCAAGGACGGCAGCTTAAAGGGACACAGCCTCGGTAATCTGTTTCTTGCCGCGCTTAACGAAACATCGTCCAGCTTTGATGAGGCGGTAAAGAAATTCAGCCGTCTTGCCGGAGTTGTCGGCACGGTGTATCCCGTGACAAACGAGGCTGTAACGCTGAGCGCCCTGCTTGAAAGCGGCGAGGTGATTGACGGCGAATCTCATATAGGCGTGCATCACGACGGTCCTCAAAACGGCATAGTCAGGCTTATGATAAATCCGGAAAAGCCCAAACCCGTTGACGGAGTTATAAGGGCGATTGAAAAGGCGGATATAATAGTGCTCGGTCCCGGGAGCCTGTATACAAGCATAATTCCGAATTTGCTGGTGGACGGAGTTGCCGAGGCAATCAAAAAGAGCGCCGCGGTTAAGATTTACGTCTGCAATATAATGAGCCAGCCGGGCGAAACCGAGGGCTATACCGCAAACGACCATCTCGCGGCTATTGAACGCCATTCCTACGAGGGAATTGCCGATATTGTTATAGCAAACAACGCGATAATTCCCGAAAGTCTGAAAATGAAATATGCCGAGGAAAACGCGTATGAGGTCGAAATCGACGCGGCTAAGATACTTACGCGCTCAAAGCTCGTTCAGGGTAATCTTATGCTTGTGCGTAATGATAAAATACGCCATAATTTCAGCCGTCTTGCGAGAACGATTATGCGTTTGGGCGGCGATGTGAATTATTTTGAGAATAAATGATGAAAGGATAGTTTCGTATGTCTTTTTCGTCGGAAATAAAAGAGCGACTTTGCAAAACAGAATATAAATGCCAAAGCTGTGCCGTGTCCGAGTTTACGGGCGCACTGATGTTCGGCGGCGGAATAAGCGGCGAGGGCGTCAGGTTTTCGACAGAAAACGAAAGCGTGGCAAAAAGAATTTCCCGCGACATATCGGAGGGGTTCGGCATAAATGCCGAGATACGGAAAATGCCCAGAGTATACCGTATCGGCATAGATGATATACACCAAACTGAAAATATTTTCGGCGGTATATTGCTCAGGGGCGATATACCGTTTTCGTGTTGCCGCGCGTCCTTTGTGCGCGGAGCGTTTTTGGGAGGCGGCTCCGTTACCGACCCTCAAAAGGGTTATCATATGGAGTTTGACACAAAAAACGAGGAACAGGCAAAGCGATTGCAGTCCGTTTTGGCAAAGGACGGTTTCACTTCAAAGATAACGTATCGTAAGGGTTATCACGTTGTGTACATTAAGGGCAGCGAGGAGATTGCCGATATATTGGGATATATGGGCGCGCCGCATTTCGCGCTCGAGCTGTTTTCGGTTCAAATAGAAAAGGAAATGCGCAATGAGGTAAATAGGCGCGTAAATTGTGAAAACGCCAATACGAATAAGGCGGCGAAAGCATCGTCAAAGCACCTGTTTGCAATTAAAAAGATAAGAGACGCAAAGCAATGGGATAATCTTCCCGACGTGCTTAAGGAAATAGCCGATTTGAGAGAGGAATATCCGGAGGACAGCCTAAAGGAGCTTGGAGAAAAGACAAATCCGCCGATAGGCAAGTCGGGCGTAAATCACCGCCTTGCAAGGATAACGGAAATAGCGGACAGCATTTGATTGAAAACGGAATTAAAGCCATATTCGCGGCGCGGTGCCGGTAGGTGCGGGCATTGCCCGAATCCCCCCAAAAAAATCTACAGAAAAAGGAGAGAAAAAACGCATGGAATTTTGTCATTTACACACGCATACGGAATACAGCCTGCTTGACGGCGAGGCGAGTATTAAAAAATTAGTGGCGCGCGTCAAGGAGCTTGGCATGGATTCATGCGCTATTACAGACCACGGCTCGATGTACGGAGCAGTGGATTTCTACCGAGAGGCAAAGGCGCAGGGCATACATCCGGTAATCGGCTGTGAGGTATATATGGCGCCGAGAACTCGTTTTGACAAGGAGCATGATATTGACAATAAAACAAGCCATCTTATACTTCTTGCCGAAAATCAAAAGGGTTATCAAAATCTTATCAAAATGGTTTCAAGCGGGTATATAGACGGCTTTTACTATAAGCCGAGAATCGATTTTGACCTTTTGAGGGAGTACAGCGAGGGAATAATCGTCCTTTCCGCTTGCCTTGCCGGCGAGGTGCCTAAGGCTCTTCTTCGCGGCGATTATAACGGCGCAAAGGAAATCGTTGAAAGATATGTAAGCGTGCTGGGCAAGGATAATTATTTTCTCGAGATACAGGATCACGGCATCAGCGACCAAAAAAGAATAATACCTGATATAATAAAGCTCTCAAAGGAAATGGGAGTCGGACTTGTCGCCACGAACGATATACATTACCTCACCAAAGCGGACGCGAAATATCAGGACGTCCTGATGTGCATACAAATGGAAAAAACGGTTGACGACCCTAACAGAATGAGGTTTGAAACCGAGGAATTTTATATAAAATCGCCGGAGGAGATGGCGTCGCTCTTTGATTACGCGCCCGAGGCGATAGAAAACACGGAAAAAATAGCGAAACGGTGCAGTGTTGATTTTGATTTTAACACAAGGCATCTGCCCGCGTTTGACGTTCCCGACGGAAAGGACGCCTTTGAGTATTTGACGGAATTATGCCGCGAGGGACTTAAAAAGCGCTATTCGCCCGTGACCGACGAGCTGAGCGCGCGCCTTGATTACGAGCTGGGCGTTATAAAAAGTATGGGCTTTGTGGATTACTTCCTTATAGTATGGGATTTTATACATTTTGCGAATAATAACGGAGTAATGGTGGGTCCCGGACGCGGAAGTGCCGCCGGCAGTATTGTTGCCTACACCCTGGGAATAACCAAGGTTGACCCGATAAAATACGGACTTATTTTCGAGCGTTTTTTAAATCCCGAGCGTGTCAGTATGCCCGATATTGATATTGACTTCGCGCCGGAGGGACGGCAAAAGGTAATAGAGTACGTTGTGAAAAAGTACGGTGAAGAACAGGTCGCGCAGATAGTAACCTTCGGTACGATGAAGGCAAAGCTTGCCATACGCGACGTGGGCCGCGCGCTTAATATTCCGTATGCCGAGGTGGACAGGGTTGCAAAGCTTGTACCCTTTGACTTGAAAATGACCATAAAAAAGGCGATTGACATAAGCGGCGAGCTTAAGGCTCTGTATGAAAACGACCCGAAAATAAAAGAGCTGCTTGAAACCTCTATGGCTCTGGAGGGACTTCCGCGCCACGCGTCCACTCACGCCGCGGGCGTGGTTATAACGAGCGAGCCTATAGTGAATTATGTGCCGCTCCAGCTTAACGCCGATAATTTTATAACGACGCAGTTTACAAAGGATACCGTGGAAAGTCTCGGACTTTTGAAAATGGACTTTTTGGGACTTCGGAATTTGACGGTAATAGAAAACGCCGTAAAGATAATCAAAAAAACAAGGGGAACGGACCTCGATATAGACAACATAGACTATAACAAACGCGAGGTTTACGAGCTTATTTCCTCGGGAAATACGGACGGAGTATTCCAGCTTGAAAGCGCCGGAATGCAGTCCTTTATGCAGGAGCTGCGCCCCGAAACCTTTGAGGATATTATCGCGGGAATAGCTCTGTACCGCCCGGGACCTATGGAACAAATCCCCAGGTATATAGAAAATAAAAAGAATCCCGATAAGATTACTTACAAGCACCCGCTGCTTGAGGGAATTTTAAACGTGAGCTACGGCTGTATGGTTTATCAGGAGCAGGTGCTTGAAATCGTGAGGGTTCTCGCGGGATATTCGCTCGGCAAGGCGGATCAGATGCGCCGCACGATAAGCAAGAAAAAGGCGGACGCGATGAAGGTGGAGCGCCGAAACTTTATATACGGCAGCGAGGACGGTGAAATCCCCGGCTGCATAAAGAACGGAATTGACGAATCCACGGCAATCGCGATATTTGACGAGATAAACGACTTCGCGAATTACGCTTTTAACAAATCCCACGCGGCGGCATACGCGTTCGTGGCGTATCAGACGGCGTATTTAAAGACGTTTTATCCGGTTGAATATATGGCATCGCTGATATCGAGCATAGACGACCTTGATAAAATCAATCATTATATCGCCAACTGCAAGGATATGAATATAGACCGTCTGCCGCCGGACGTAAACAAGAGCGAGGACACCTTTACCGTTGAAAACGGAAGTATACGTTTCGGACTTTCCGCGATAAAGAACGTGGGACGCGCGATGATAATAAATCTTGTAAACGAGCGTAAAAATAACGGCGAATTTAAGAGCTTTGCCGATTTCATAGACCGTATGTCGGGCAAGGATATGAACAAGCGCGCCCTTGAGGGACTTATTTACTGCGGAGCGTTTGATTCTATGGGCATAAAGCGTTCTCAGCTTTTGGCGGTATATGAAAAGGCGCTTGAGGGAACGGCAAGAGATGCGCGTGACAATGTCGCCGGTCAGATGTCGCTGTTTGACGCTATGGACGAGCAGACTGAAATGGAATTTCCCAATATTCCCGAGCTTGACAAAAAAGCCTTGCTGAAAATGGAAAAGCAGTCCACGGGTCTGTATTTTTCGGGACACCCTATGGAGGAATATACGGATAAAATAAAAAAACTTACGAAATATAATATAAGCGATATTTTGACCAGTGTACACCGCGACGACGACGGCAACTACCACGCCGCCGAAGGAGGCATTAAGGACGGAGATATGATAGTCATATGTGCCGCTGTCGCGTCAAGGAAAAACAAAACCACCCGCGCGAATGCTCAGATGGCGTTTATCACACTGGAGGACATATACGGAAGTGTGGAATGTATAGTATTTCCCAAGGTTTTCACGGAATTCTCACCGATTTTGCAGGAGGATAATCTTGTGGCTGTTTCGGCAAGGCTTTCCGTGCGCGAGGACGAGGAGCCAAAGCTTTTAATGCAGTCGGTTCAAATTTTGGACGAGGCTCTCTCTTCAAAAAAGGAGCCCGAGAGGCTTTATATCCGGCTTGAAACAAGAAACGAGGAAACCTTGAAAACGGTTTATGAAAGCCTCGCGCCGTACCAAGGAGATATGGAGGTGCGCTTGTTTTTTAAGGACACAAAGAAAATGGCTGCGGTGCCGCGCAGATTGTGGTTTAACGGCACGCAAAACGCCCTGTATGATATAAAAACCATATTCGGTGACGATAATGTGAGAATAAAATAGTGAAAAATAACCAAAACATTATTAAGAGTAAATAAATTTTTTAATGTATTTACTCTTGCAAAATTCTCCAAAATGCTATATTATATTATATATATCCGAAATTTATTGCCTGAGGGCTGTAATTTTCACAGATGTAGTATTTTACGGGAACATATGAGGTAATGAATATGGACGATTATATTGTGATAAAGGCGCTTGAGAACGGTGTCAATATTATAGGACTTACAAGAGGCAGGGACACTAAATTTCATCATACCGAAAAGCTTGACAAGGGCGAGGTATATATAGCGCAGTTTACAGAGGTTACATCGGCAATAAAAATAAACGGCGCGGCTGAGATATATACCAAACACGGCAAACTCGTGTCGGGTGAGAGATAAGGATTTTGTATCCGATACGGCAGGAGGTAAACATATGTGGACGGTAGTTTATGTATCGCAGTCAATGGAAACATCAAAAAAGTTGGTTGATGTGCTTTTAACAAACAGAGTCATTTCCAAATTAAGACGCGCAAACAGCTGCGGACAAGGAGAAGGCGGCTGCTATGAGGTGCTTGTACCGAGCACCGAATTGGAAACGGCGCAGGATTTGATTTTTGAAAACGAATTATTTTAACTTTCGCGGGAGGATTTAAAATTATGGAAAACAAGAACGTAAGAACAATCGGTGTTTTGACAAGCGGCGGCGACGCTCCGGGAATGAACGCGGCAATCCGCGCCGTTGTCAGAGTAGGCTCGTATTACGGCTTGAAAGTATTCGGCGTAAGACGCGGATACAACGGTTTGATTAACGGGGAATTGGTGGAAATGAATGCCAGATCCGTTTCCGAAATACTTCAGAGAGGCGGAACCATTCTTCAGACGGCTCGCTGTCTTGAATTCAAGGAACCGGCGGGAGTGAAAAAAGCTGTTGATATAGCAAAGGTGTTTGGTTTGGACGGACTTATCGTTGTCGGCGGCGACGGCTCCTTCAGAGGCGCGAGAGATCTTTGCGCGGCGGGACTTCCCACTATCGCGCTGCCCGGCACAATAGATAATGATATAAGCTGCAGCGAGTATACCGTCGGTTATGACACCTGTCTTAACACGGTTAAGGACGCTGTCGATAAGATAAGAGATACGGCTCAGAGCCACGAGAGATGCTCAATTATAGAGGTTATGGGCAGAGCCGCGGGATATATCGCGATTCAGGCGGGTATCGCCTGCGGCGCGGAGGTTATTCTTGTGCCCGAGAGAAAATGGAGCTTTGACGAGGACATTCTTCGTCCGATTCTTGAGAGTAAGTCGAGAGGAAGAAAGCACTCAATCATAATTGTTGCCGAGGGCATAGGCGGCGTTATCGAGATGGCAAAGGAAATCGAGGAAAAGACTGGTATTGAATCGAGAGCCACCATTTTGGGTCACGTTCAGAGAGGCGGCAGCCCGACCGTGCGCGACAGAGTTGTTGCAAGCGAGATGGGCGGCAAAGCCGTTGAATTGCTGCTTGAGGGTAAGCAGAACAGAATTGTATGTATGAGAAATCACGAAATAGTTGACGTTGATATTGAGGAAGGTCTTGCTATGAAAAAGGAACTGCCTCAGCAGCTTGTTGATTTGGCTAAAAAATTATCGGTGTAATGCGGAAAATAAGGGGCAGACTATGTCTGCCCTTTTGTGGATTTAAATTAATTAATTCGGACAATCTGAAGAAAAGGAGAAAAGCGTATGAGAAGAACTAAAATTGTTTGTACAATGGGTCCCGCTACGGACAGCGAGGAGGTACTGAGAGATTTAATGCTGAGCGGTATGGACGTGGCGCGTCTTAATTTTTCGCACGGCACGCACGAGGAGGCTCTCGTGAGAATAAACCGCATAAAAAAGGTCAGAGATGAGCTTGATATTCCCGTTGCCATACTTCTTGACACCAAAGGTCCCGAGGTGAGAATAAAGGAATTTAAGGACGGAAAGGTTGAGCTTAAGGAGGGACAGAAATTCACTCTTTGCACGGAGGACGTGGAGGGTGACGAAAACCAGGTTTCCATCACCTATGCGGATCTTCCCAAGGACGTAAGAGCCGGAAACAGAATTCTTATAGACGACGGACTTATTGAAATGGAGGTACTCAGCGTAAAGAGTACAAAGATTCTGTGCCAAGTAAAAAACGGCGGCGTAGTTTCAAATAAAAAGGGCGTGAATATACCCAACGTATCGCTTTCGATGCCGTATATGAGCGAAAAGGACGTTGACGATATACTGTTCGGAATAGAGCAGGACGTGGACTTTATAGCGGCATCGTTCGTGAGAACCGCCGACGACGTAAAGGAGATAAAAAATCTGCTCCAGCATCACGGCGGCAGGAGTATAAACGTAATAGCAAAGATAGAAAATGCCGAGGGCGTTGAAAACATTGACGACATTATCCGTGAGTCTAACGGAATAATGGTAGCGCGCGGCGATATGGGCGTTGAAATAGATATGCAGGATTTGCCGGTTATACAGAAAAGCCTTATCAAAAAGACCTACAGAGCGGGTAAGGTTGTTATAACAGCAACTCAAATGCTTGATTCTATGATAAGAAATCCAAGACCGACCAGAGCCGAAACAACCGACGTTGCCAACGCTATTTACGACGGAACAAGCGCGATAATGCTTTCGGGAGAAACGGCGATAGGCAAGTACCCTGTTGAAACGGTAAAGACTATGGCGTCAATCGCGGAAAGAACGGAAAACGACATTGACTATGTTAAGCGCCTTGAAAGAATGAATTTCGATTCGCGTATGGACGTCACCAACGCCATAAGCCATGCCACCTGTACTACTGCGCACGATTTGCACGCTGCGGCGGTAATCGCGCTTACCTATTCGGGCGGAACGGCTATGCAAATTTCGAGATTCAGACCGTCCTGCCCGATTATCGCTCCGACGTTGAGTGTAAAGGCGCGCCGCCAGCTTAATCTTTCGTGGGGCGTAATGCCTATTATGAGTGAGGCGAGGAGCAATACCGACGAGCTTTTTGACCATGCGGTTGAATGTGCCCAAAAGACGGGCATCATAAAGGACGGCGACCTTGTTGTAATCACCGGAGGTATGCCGATGGGCGTTGCCGGAACAACAAATATAATGAAGGTTCATCTTGTCGGACATATTCTTGTAAGCGGAAAGGGACTTGACGCAATCAGAGCGACGGCTAATGTGTGCGTCGCGACGAGCTGCGAGGAGCTGAAGAAGAATTTCTGCGACGGTGATATAGTCGTAACAAATAATATCACAAAGGATATGATTTCCACATTGAAAAAGGCTGCGGGTATTATATCCGAGGAAACAGGCGAGGCGAATAACGCGAGCGTGCTTGCGGCGGCACTGGATATACCTGTAATCGTCGCGGCTCCGGGAGCTACCAAGGTGCTAAAGAGCGGCACGACAATTACAATGGACGCAAAACGCGGATTGGTATATTCCGGCACCGAAAGAATTCTTTGATTTGCCGAGAAAAATTCGTGTAAAATTTGAGGGGAGAAAATAAATGTCTTTTGTGAGTGAATCGTATTTGACGGTAAGATACGCGGAAACCGATATGATGGGAATAGTCCATCATTCCAGGTACTATCCGTGGTTTGAGGTTGCGCGTACCGATTTTATAAAGAAGAGCGGTATGACCTATACCGAAATGGAAAATATGGGCATACTTCTTCCGCTTACGGAAACCGCGGCAAAATATTATCACGGACTTAAATATGAGGACGAGGCTGTTGTTAAGTGCAAGCTGACAAAGCTTAGCGTGGCGCGCTGCGAGTTCGGCTATGAGGTATATAAGCTGCCGGAAATGAAACTTATGACCGAGGGCAAAACCGGACACGGATTTGTAAACAGGGAATTCGCGCCCATAAATTTGAAAAAGCGTTATCCGGACGTGTGGGAAAAGCTGAACGCTCTGCTGTACAAGGAGGACTGATTATGAAAATAGTAATCCTTGACGCAAAAACACTCGGCGCGGATATGGAATTTTCTCAGTTTGAAAAATTCGGAGAGGTAAAGGTTTATCAGACCACTTCTCAATTACAGCTTGAGGAAAGAATAAAGGACGCCGAGGTTATAATCGTCAATAAGATAGCGCTGAATGAAAGCAATCTTGCCCGAGCAAAAAGTCTTAAATTGATATGCGTTACGGCGACGGGGTACGATAATATAGATATAAATTATTGCTGGAGAAAAGAGATAGGCGTGTGCAACGTGCGCGGATATTCCACCGATTCCGTGGCGCAGCTTACCGTTTCGATGGCGCTGTCGCTTATGACGCATTTGGGCGAGTTTGATAAATACGTGAAAAGCGGAAGATATACAATCGGCGGAGTGCAGAATCATCTGAAACCGTATTTTAACGAAATTTCCGGTAAGACCTGGGGAATAATCGGACTTGGAAATATCGGCAGACAGGTCGCACGCATAGCCGGCGCAATGGGCGTAAACATTGTCGCAAATCCTCATAAGAAGGTCGAGGGTTATAATTGCCTGAGCCTTGAAGAGCTTTGCGCCGTTTCGGATATTATATCCGTCCATGTGCCTCTTACGGCGGAAACGAGGGGTATGATAAATGAAAAGCGCATAGCCGAAATGAAGAACGGCGTAATATTCATAAATGTTTCCAGGGGCGCCGTGGCGGACGAGGAGGCACTTGTTTCGGCGTTTGAAAACGGCAAAATAGGTGGTTTGGGCATTGATGTGTATTCGGAGGAGCCAATGACCTCGAAAAGCCCGTATAACAGAATTCTTGATAAAAATAATGTAATTTTCACGCCGCATATGGCGTGGGGCGCTTATGAGGCGCGCGTAAGATGTATGGACGAAATATTCAAGAATATTGAAACCTTCATAATGGGAGGAAAAAGAAACAGAGTGGATTTGAGTAAAAATACTCCGTAATATAGCTACATTAAAAAATAACGTCGGCGCAATGCCGGCGTTATTTGCGTTTTGGCGGAGTCGGGTCGTCGGTTAAATCTAAAATATAATCAATAGACACGTTATAGAATTTTGCAAGCTTAATTAAAACATTTGTGGGAATATCATTTTCGCCTGTTTCATATTTTGAATATCCTGTTTGTGACATATTTAAAATTATTGCAACTTTGGTTTGGTTTAAATCTTTATCTTCTCTTAAATCTTTTAAACGATTACGCATATAAATTCTCCTTCGCTTTATTATACTATTTTAAAGAAAAACGGTAGATGTTGTTGACATTTAATCTATTTCAGGTTAAAATAAGGCAGAGGTGAGTTGATATGTATAATTTAAATTCAATAATG
>MSHM01000037.1:167-6791 GCA_001941225.1 Oscillospiraceae bacterium Zagget12 | reverse complement strand
CTTTATCAGGCGAGCCGATTCCTGTATACGATCACAAAAATATTCCGGTTCTATTTTACCGGTTACGATAAAGGGATTTACAACTTTTGCCATATACTCGATCTTTTCAGCAAATATAATTATTTAATTCAAATTATTCAAATCGAATAATTTCATCAACTATTAATAATGGTTTTCATTTGCATTATAAAAGAACAATAGCTACCTTTGTAATAGCCATTAATGTAACAGCCATTAAATTAATGATCATTAAAACAGTAAAGTCATGAAGTTTTACGATCGTACACAAGAGTTGGAATTACTCCGGGATATCAATAAACAATCACGAAACACTGCTTGTTTCACGGTGATGGTGGGACGCAGGCGCATCGGTAAAACCTCTTTATTGCTCGAAAGCATGAAAGGTGAAAAGTTTCTCTATCTCTTTGTTTCACGTAAAAGCGAAGTCCTTCTGTGTGAGCAATTCCAGCAGGAAATAAAAGACAGTCTGGAACTGGAGATTTTCGGAAACGTAACTGAGTTTCGTATTTTATTCGAACAACTGATGATATACGCCACTCAAACACATTTCACACTGATCATCGATGAATTTCAGGAGTTTGACAACATTAACAGTTCCATTTTCAGTGATATTCAAAATATCTGGGATAGATACAAGGAGCAGGCAAAAATAAATTTCATCGCTTGCGGGTCGATATATTCCATGATGAAAAAAATTTTTGAAAATAACAAAGAACCTCTATTCGGGCGCCTTACTTCAAAAATCATTTTAAAGCCTTTCAGAATTTCTACAATCAAAGAAATTTTGAAAGACTATAATCCGGAATATACCCCGGAAGATCTTTTGGCCTTTTATCTTATCACAGGCGGTGTTGCTAAATATGTAGCTTTACTAATGGAAGCCGGAGCTGTCACTTTCAATCAAATGATCCGCTATACCATTCGACCGGATTCTCCTTTTTTATCGGAAGGACGTGATTTACTGATATCAGAGTTCGGACGCGAATATGCTACTTATTTTTCCATTTTACAATTAATAGCTTCCGGAAAGACCAGCCAAAGTGAAATAGATTCGATCATTGGAAAAAATACGGGCGCCTATCTGGCTAATCTCGAAAAAGAATATTCCCTGATCAACAGAAACAAACCGATGTTTTCAAAACCGGAAAGCCGCAACAGTCGCTGGTGCCTGAATGATAATTACCTGATGTTCTGGTTCCGTTTCATATTCCCGAATCTGTCAATGATTGAACTGGGAAAAAACAATATGCTAGAACAATTCATCTTAAAAAATTACGAACAATACAGCGGGCACATCCTGGAACGCTATTTCAGGGATATGATAGCTGAAAGTGAAGACATCACGGATATCGGAAATTACTGGGACAACAAAGGTGAGAATGAAATAGACCTTATCGCCCTCAACCGATTCGAGAACAAGGCGTTAATAGCAGAAGTCAAACGAAATTTTCACAAGGTAAATATAGCCCTTCTATACGAAAAGGTTGCAACAATAAAAAAACAGTTGGCACATTATACGCTGGATATAAAAGGATTATCAATGCAAGATATGTAAATCTTTATAGATATGATATTACTCTCAAACATAGATTTCACCCTCCCGCTGGCTGATCCGGTATTGAAGTTCTTACTGATACTGCTGATCATCCTGGCGGCCCCGCTCCTGTTGAATAAACTCAGGGTTCCGCACCTGCTGGGACTGATCATTGCCGGAGCCATTATCGGGCCGAACGGTTTTAACCTTGTCCTACGCGACAGCAGTATCATTCTTTCGGGGACGGCAGGGTTACTTTATATCATGTTCCTGGCCGGACTGGAAATAGACATGGGGGATTTTAAGAAGAATAGCGGGAAAAGCCTTGTATTCGGGATGTATACGTTCCTGATCCCTATGATACTGGGGACGGTCGTTGGATTATGGGTGCTTGATTTCAGCATGGAGACGTCCGTACTGCTCGCCAGTATGTTCGCATCCCATACACTGATCGCTTATCCGATCATCAGCAAGCTGGGGATCAGCAAAAACAATGCTGTCAGCATTACCGTCGGTGGGACCATGATCACGGATACGCTGGCTTTACTGGTGCTGACAATTATTGTCGGGATGGCGACAGGAAATGCCGACAACGCTTTCTGGATACGCTTGGGCGTTTCCATCGTTATTTTTGCCTTGATTGTGTTACTGGTGTTTCCCTTTATCGGACGGTGGTTCTTCAAACGGGTACACGATAATATTTCGCAATATATATTCGTGCTGTCGATGGTGTTCTTCGGTGCATTCCTTGCCCAGTTAGCGGGGATGGAAGCAATCATCGGCTCTTTCCTTGCCGGACTGGCCCTGAACAGGCTGATTCCGCAGAGTTCGCCGCTGATGAACCGTGTAGAGTTTGTCGGGAACGCAATCTTTATCCCCTTCTTCCTGCTGAGTGTGGGGATGCTGATCGATTACCGGGCTTTCTTTACCAGCTTCGAAACGATCAAGGTCGGTATGGTCATGATCATCGTGGCTACGGCGGCAAAATACGCGGCAGCCTGGCTGACACAAAAGACCTTCCGGCTGTCGGTCGACCAGCGGAGTGTTATTTTCGGACTGAGCAACGCCCAGGCGGCAGCTACACTGGCGGCCGTCATGGTCGGGTATAACGTGATCCTGGGAACCGATGCCAACGGTGCTCCCATACGGCTCCTGAATGAGAGCGTACTGAACGGTACGATCCTGATGATCCTGGTGACCTGCGCCATCGCCTCCTTCTCCGCCCAGAAAGGAGCGCATAATATAGCGATGAAGGAATCCGGGGAGGAAACAGACGACAAAGATACGAAGGACGAACATATCCTGATCCCCGTCAGCAATGAGGAGACGGTTGAAGAACTGGTCAACCTCAGCCTTGCCATAAAATCAAAAACAAATACCAGCGGGTTATATGCTCTCAAAGTGATAGACAACCAGAATTCGGACGACAAAACACTGAAATCCTCCAAGCGGGTATTACAGACCGCCGTCGATACCGCCGCGGCCACCGACACCCGGCTGAAAGGTTTACTCCGCTATGACCTGAGCATCTCCAACGCCATTACCAGCGTCGTGAAGGAACGAGAGATAACCGACCTGGTCCTCGGGCTACATAAGGAAAAGGACATACCGGCTGCATTCCTGGGAAATATTGTTGAAAACGTATTACAGCACAGCAGCGTAACGACCTTCATCTACAAACCGGTACAGCCGCTGGCCACCATCAAACGCCACCTGATTATCCTGCCGGACCGGGCGGAAAAAGAAATCGGCTTCATACCGGTCATGAACCGGGTATGGAACGTGTTGCAGAATACCGGGGCAAAAGTCGTGTTCTACGGTTCGGAGGATACGCTGAAAGCCATCAAAAAACTCTTCGCCAAAAGAGCGGGAGAAATATCATATGTAAACTTCAGCGACTGGGATGATTTCCTGATCGTGTTCCGGGATGTGAAAGCGGACGACAGCATGTGGGTGATCTTCAGCCGGAAAGAAGGCTATTCCTACGACCCCGTAATGCCGCGTATCCCCGGCTATCTGAACAAGTATTTCCAAAGTAACAGCTTCATCCTCTCCTACCCGATCCAGGCTAGTATGGACGAAGGGACACGGTACCTGACGTGAAAACAAATCATAAACAGTGAACAGTAGTTGACATATTTCAGTTATATTTGCAGACTGGAACAGATAAGTAATCAAGAAAATAATGAATAAAGCGTTACATAGAATGGGAGAATATGTCATGTTGATGGGGAAATCCATATCAATACCTGACAGATGGAGCATGTTCTTCAAACAATTGATAAAAGAGATATATAAGCTGGGTGTCGACTCTCTCTGGATCGTGGTTATCATTTCAGTATTTATCGGTACGGTTATCGCCATCCAGATCTCCTTGAATATCAGTTCCCCCTTGATTCCTAAGTTTACGATCGGCTATACCACCCGTGAGATTATCTTGCTGGAATTCTCTTCCTCTATCATGGCACTCATCCTAGCGGGTAAAGTAGGTAGTAATATCGCTTCCGAGATCGGGACCATGCGAGTCACCGAGCAGATAGACGCCATGGAAATCATGGGTGTTAATTCCGCCAATTTCCTGATCCTTCCGAAAATGCTCGGTTTGATGATCTTTATTCCGGTATTGGTTATCTTCAGTATGTTCACCGGTATCATGGGCGGCATATTCGCCAGTTACTCAACGAGTACGGGAATGACTCCTTCCTCGTTCGAGTACGGTTTGCAATTCTACTTCAACGAGTTTTACATTTGGTATTCTATTATCAAATCCGTAGTATATGCGTTCATCATCTCATCCATCGCCGCCTATTTTGGCTATAACGTAAAGGGAGGCGCCCTAGAGGTAGGTAAGGCAAGTACGAATGCCGTGGTCATGAGCAGTATCATGATTTTACTTGCCGACGTAATATTAACCCATTTAATGCTTACTTAAAAATGATCGAAGTTAAGAATATAACGAAGTCTTTCGATGGACGTGCCGTCTTGAAAGATATAAGTACGACGTTCGAGGATGGTAAGACGAATCTGATCATCGGACGAAGCGGTTCGGGTAAAACGGTAATGATCAAGAATATCATCGGGTTAATGAAACCAGACACCGGACAGATATTATATGACGGCAGAGACTTGATCACGATGAACAAGCATGAGTTAAATATGCTACGCCGGGAAATGGGTATGTTGTTCCAAGGTTCCGCTTTATTCGACAGCATGACGGTAATGGAAAACGTAATGTTTCCTTTAGATATGTTCTCTAAAGACTCAACGAAAGAGCGCAGGAAACGTGCGGAATTCTGTTTGGAACGTGTAAACCTGTCCGAGGCTGGACATCTATATCCTTCCGAGATCAGTGGAGGTATGATGAAACGTGCCGCCATCGCAAGAGCGATCTCCCTAAATCCTAAATACCTGTTCTGCGATGAGCCAAACTCCGGACTAGACCCCAAGACTTCTCTATTGATCGATGATTTGATTCACGACATTACGGTGGAGTACAATATGACGACCGTTATCAATACCCACGACATGAACTCCGTGATGAATATTGGTGATAATATCATCTTTATTAAGGAAGGCGTGAAGGAATGGCAAGGAACAAAAGAGCAAGTAATCACCTCTAATAACCAAGCGTTGAACGATTTCATCTTCGCATCCGACCTGTTCAGGAAAGTAAAAGAAGTAGAAATGCTCCAAGAGGAAGGGTAAGTTAACATACTTGGCAAAGTATCTTAACTTCATCGGCTAAGTATCTTAACTTAAATGGCAAAGTATCTTAACATACTTCGCCATTTAAGCCAGCTTACTTTTTCCACTTATTTTTTATAGACCAAACACGTCCTTGATCTTATCTGCATAATCCAATTTCTCCCATGTGAATAACTCCACATCACAAATAACCGGCTTCTGCAAATAACGGGAAGAGAATGTCTTCGTCACCGTCTGGGGTTTGCGTCCCATATGACCATAAGAAGCGGTCTCGAAATAAATCGGGTTACGCAATTTCAAACGCTCCTCGATCGCTTTCGGACGCATATCGAAGATATCCCAGATCTTAGCGGCGATCTCTCCGTCTGTCATATTCACCTTCGCACGGCCAAAAGTATTCACGAAAATATTCATCGGTTTAGCCACACCGATCGCATAAGACACCTGTACCAGCATCTCATCCGCCACACCGGCGGCAACCATATTCTTAGCGATATGACGAGCGGCATAAGCAGCCGAACGGTCTACCTTAGAAGGGTCCTTTCCTGAGAAAGCACCACCACCATGAGCACCTTTACCACCGTATGTATCCACGATGATCTTACGGCCGGTCAAACCGGTATCACCGTGAGGACCACCGATCACGAACTTACCGGTCGGGTTCACGTGATAAATGATATTATCATTAAACAAAGCCTGTACATGAGCCGGATATTGAGCCTTCACACGAGGTATCAATATCTTCTTCACGTCTAAGGCGATCCTCTTTTGCATAGCCTCATCCGCTTCCTTCTGTGAAATACCTTTCGGACCGATAAACTCATCATGCTGCGTGGATACCACAATCGTATCGATACGCAACGGCTTACCGTTATCATCGTATTCAATCGTAACCTGACTCTTAGCGTCCGGACGTAAATAAGGCATCAAATCCGGTTCTTCCTTACGGATCTTCGCCAATTCCCATAATAAACTATGAGATAAGTCCAACGCCAAAGGCATGTAATTCTCAGTCTCATTAGTAGCATAACCGAACATCATACCTTGGTCGCCGGCACCCTGTTCATAGGGATCCGCACGCTCTACGCCACGGTTGATGTCGCCACTCTGCTCATGGATAGAAGAGAACACACCACATGACTTCGCTTCAAACTGGTACTCGCTTTTCGTGTAACCAATCTTCTCGATCACGCCACGTGCCACTTCCTGCACATCCACATACGCACTTGATTTAACTTCTCCAGCCAAGACAACCTGTCCGGTTGTAACAAGGGTTTCGCAAGCAACTTTCGAATTCTTGTCATACGCCAAGAACTCATCCAGCAAAGCATCCGATATTTGATCGGCTACTTTATCGGGGTGCC
>MSHM01000037.1:0-159 GCA_001941225.1 Oscillospiraceae bacterium Zagget12 | reverse complement strand
ATTCGGAGGTGAATAAATAACTCATCGTTTTAAATTGAAAAGATTACTAATCTACAACTGAATTGAACTTGGAAGGATTTTTCTGCCGGACGGCAACGAAAAGGATATGTTTTTAGCATTTTTTCCAGTGGTTGCAAGCAATACAAATCTATCCACGTC
>MSHM01000036.1 GCA_001941225.1 Oscillospiraceae bacterium Zagget12 | reverse complement strand
TGGCGCGTCTGCCAATTCCGCCACAGGTGCGAACAACGGTATTATTATAGCAACATAAAAAGAATTTGTCAAGGGTTTTTCGAGAAAAAAATAAAAAAATTAAAAATATAGAAAATCTTTGTTCAATTTGCAAAAAAGACTGTACAAAACAAAAAGTTTATAGTATAATTATCTTATAATGATTAACTTTAATCAAAAGAGAGAGGAGATTTCAAAATGAAAAGTAAAAGGAAATTGCTGTCATTGATATTGGCGTTATCAATGGCAATCGGCTCTTTTACGGCATTGCCGATGGCGGCAAGCGCCGATGAGGATGCCGAAAATCCGACAGTGTCGCTTATGACAGACGAGTCGGGCGAAAGTACGGACGGCGAATCCGGTGAAAGCACGGAAGGCGAAACTGAGGAAGACGAATCCGGCGAAACCGAGGAAGGTGAATCCGGCGAAACTGCAACGTACACAACGCTTTATTCGCAGGATTACGAGGCAGTCACGGCGGACACAATAGGAGATTATTGGAAATCGGATTATTATGCCGAGGGCATAAGCTTGAGCACGGATAATTCTAAGTACGCTCAGTACACCTGCGGTTCTCAGAATACGAGAAGTGCATATTCGGAGTTTACCGTTGATGTAAGCAGCTATAATGAATATATAATGGAATTTGATTTGGCGCTTACTAAATCAACTAAAGACGGCGATGTTGTATTCGCAGTCAGCACCGGCAGCTCACATCCGACAAATGAAGGAGTTACATCTAATTATTTGTTTAAGGTAACTATGCAGGCGGTAACAAATGATTGCTATTTCAATGATATAGATACAACGACGGCAACCTATACAGACAGCGCATGGTATCATTATGTGATTTATGCTGACAGAACAAGAAGTCTTGCAAGTGTAACGATTACAGACTCAACCGGTGCGGCAGTGCTTAAACAGGCTATTGTTCCTATGAACGGAAATATCGATTCCATTACAGGTGTTGATTTTTGCTCGGGCAGACATTACAGCGTTATGAAACTTGATAATATTCTTGTAAGAACAACAACAGATGATGATGACTTCGGCGAGCTTTCTGAGGAAACTCTTTCAAAGGTAGTATTCACATCTGAACTGAATCAAAAAATATCTCAGCCCGAGGATGCTGCACATTATCCGATAACAATAAAGGCATCGGGTATTTACGGCAGCGATTTAACGAGTGTTGAAGGCTTAACCGTTAACTGGTCTGTTGTCGGTCTTGACGGCTCAGGTGACGAAACAGGCGAGGACGGATATATTTCTCTTACGGCGGCGGAAGGAACCGGATACGGCACGGACGGCTGTGATCCCACAAATACCGATACCACAGTATATTTCAATGTAAGAAACGGCGTTTCAAACTGGTTCGGTAAGGTTGTGGCTAAGGTTACATATTTAGAGAAATCCATAGAGATTTCAACACCGTTCGCGGTAATCGGCGCAAGCGGCAGCGGCGGCAATATTGCACCAGAGGCGGGTTATCCCGAAGATATGTCGGACTATGCCACTGCATTGGTAGGCTATACCGCAACGGCAAATACTATAACCGGTCAAGACCTTGTTCTTAATAACTGGTCAATATACGGTTCAAACGACTCAAGAACATTGACGCTTGAAAAAGATGATGACGGCACAAAGTATTTGCGTTTCGCCTCGAACGGCGGCAGCGGCTCGACGGTCGGCGTATATCAGCTTGCAAATCAGTCAAGCCAGTATATTGTTGATATGACGGTAAGATTTACGGGTACATCAATGGCGTTCGGTCATTATATTACTACACCGAACAATACCTCGAATGACCCGTCATGGACCGCAAGCTATGCAAGCGGAACATTGACGGTCGGAACCGAATCGATTTCGGGATTGAATTCCGATGATTGGTTCAGAATTGTTGTTTCGGCTGATGAAAGCACAGATACTTTATGGGTACAGGTATATGATGAAGAAGGCACACTTGTCGGCGAGACGGAAACGGAGTTGCTTGACACAGCATCGAGCGACCAGAAATATTTCTGTTTCCAGGGTACATATCCGGTAGACCTTGCAAAATTTAAGATTTATACTCCGACAGCTGCCGCTATTACCGTTAATTCCGATACGGATACTATATCCGTACCGACAGGCGTAGCAGCTACCGATGTAGACCTTGACGACGACGGCATACTAAGCTACAGCACGGAAACAAAAGCGCTTACAGTAAGCTTAGCAGATGCAGAGACTGCGGATCTTATAACGGCTGAGTACACCGACGGTGTTATAAGCGGCGTTGAAGTTACACCTTTGACATTTACCGAAGGTGTGGCTACGGTTGAAAATTATGAGGTTTCGGAAACAGCAAAGGTTTATTTATGGGATAGCCTTGATGGTATGGAACCTTTGACCTCGGTAGGCGTATATGAGGAGCCTTCATCTGAGGAGAGTATTACCGCAGAGCTTGCGGCTATAGTTACAGATTTGAACGGATTTGACGTAACAGGCGAGGTAACATGGGAAATCGACACAGATGATGAAACAATCGTTCTTGACGTGACGGACAGCCAAAACGCAACGCTGACGGTTTCAAAGGGTGCTCCCGCGGGCGCGGTAACAATAACGGCGCGCTGCGGTACTGTTTCGGTTGATAAGACAATAATGCTTACAACAACAGGCAACTCGATTAATTTCGCTAAGTCAACATCGAGTATGACAATACCGTTCTCAGGCGAAGATGCCGTAACAGCCGAATTTGAGGCGTACACGGTTAATAAGAGCGGCAATAAGACGGAATACGCTGTGGACGATGACGGAAACGCTACCGAAACACCGGCTACAATCACATACACTGTTCTTGATAAGAACTCAAGCGACATTACAGATAATATGCCTACAGGCGTAACATTTGCAGACGGCGTATTGACGGTAACAAGCGAGGCTAAATCAAATGTAATTTACATCAAGGCAACAAATAATGACGTAACTCCGCTTTCAAGAACGGTTAAGGTTACAATCCACGGCTTGTCGTTCGCGTTCGGTTCCGATGAGCCCGCAGATACAAGCTACACGCAGGTAACAACCGATTCCTACAGCGAAAAGCTCGGCTACGGCTTTGCGGACGCAAGTGTTGTAACTGCAAGCAGCAACAGCGTAACGGGCAGCAACGACTATAGATTTAAGGTTACCGTTCCCAACGGCAACTACACCGTTTCGGTTGACACAACATCGGATTCAATCACCTCCGAGGTTGTTGAAAGCGTAACCGCTACAACGGGTATTTCAAAGAGCGGCACATCGTTCGACGTGGCTGTCTGCGACGGAGTCCTTGACCTAACATTCGCGAGCGACTCGACACTTTCGAGCGTAAGCATTACGCAGAAAGATGCTAAGACGCCTAATTCAAAACCGGCAGTATATGCTATAGGCGACTCGACAACAAGCAATAACTCAAGCGGCGCATGCTCGTGGGGTAACTGCGTAGTAAACGGTGATGTTACGATTCCGAGCGGAATTTCAGCCTTCTACAATCACGGTATGGCTGGACGCGATTCCGTAAACTACTACAACCAGGGAAGAGTTGAATCTGTTCTTCTGAATGTTTGCCCGGGTGACTATGTAACCGTTAATATGGGTATCAACTCAAAGGAAACAAACGAGGGATCCGCATATTATACATTGCTCAGTCAGTATTATGCACAGGCGATTATCGAGAGAGACGCTATTCCGGTAATTGTTACCGCGACGGCACAGGGACCTGTAAACGGTCACGTGGGCAATTATAACAGCACTACGGGCGTGTTCACCTGTAACCGCGGAACAGATGCCCGCAACGGTGTATTAAGACAGATTGCTCAGGAGAAAGAGCTGAACATAATAGAGCTTGGCTACTGGTGCGATGATTTGTTCAACAGTTTGGATTTAGACACGTATAACGCAGCGAACGAAACATCACACACATCTGTTCTTGAGATTGTTCAGAGCTGGTACGTTGACCACAACCACTATACAGCGGAACTCGGCACGCAGATTGGAACATATTTGCTTGACAGTGTAGCTGATATTATAGACGGCAGCACAGACTTCTTGTACTCGAACGATACACACATCGAAGAACAATAATGCTTAACCAAAGAGCTCCCCTATTGGGGAGTTCTTTTTATGCGCAAAGCCGCATAAAATAACGTGGGTGAGAATATGAAAAAGATATTGTTAATAATAGCGATAGTAATATTCACAACGCTGCTTTTGCCGCTGGCGATAGTGTGGCTTGTGGGACTTGGCGGCGAAGGAAACACCGGCTCTCTTGAAAGCGGCAGCGTGAGCGTGTACGTCGCGGACGCGGGACGCGCCGAGGATATGGGCATAAATCAATATTTAAAATGCGTGGTCGCGGCGGAAATGCCCGCCGATTTTGAAACCGAGGCGTTAAAGGCACAGGCGGTTGCGGCGCGGACATATCTGTATTCGCGCATCGAGGACGCGGCAAACGGAAACATAGCGGAGGGGCATAACGGAGCGGCAATATGCACCGATTCCACGCATTGCCAGGCGTATATAAGCGAGGAGGAGCGCAGGGAAAGCTGGGGCGCCGCCGCTGACGAAAAGTGGGACAAAATAAGCGCTGCGGTTGAGGAAACCTCGGGGCGGATAATGACGTATAACGGCAATATTATATCGGCTGTCTTTCATTCTACCTCATCGGGAAACACCGAGGCGGCAGTTGACGTGTGGGGCAGCGATATTCCGTATTTGCAGAGCGTCGAGAGCGAGGGTGATAGACTTTCGCCAAAGTACAGCAGCAGCTTGACGCTCAGCGAGGAGGAATTTAAGAACAAAATAGATGAAAATATCTCCGGCACGGACTGGACAGGGGAGCTTGTGTCAAATATAAACCGCTCAAACGCGGGCGGAATTATATCGCTTGACGTCGGCGGAGTTAATATAAAGGGCAGCGAGCTTAGGAATATATTTTCGCTCTCAAGCGCGAATGTGGAGCTGACGCGCGAAAACGGCAATATAACAATGTCCGTCAAGGGCTACGGTCACGGCGTGGGTATGAGCCAGTACGGCGCGAATTACCTCGCGTCGCAGGGAATGGGCTATGAGGAAATCTTGAAATACTATTACACCGGCGTTGATATTGAAACAAGGTGAATTTGCACAAAAAAATGAAGAAAAGTTTGTATAGTTTTACGACAAATACACTGTTTTTTTGTATTGAGAAAAATCGCAAAATGTTGTAAAATATTACTATATATATAAATTCAGAAGGAGAGAGAAAGAGATGAGGAAAAGAATTTTAAGCATTTTGCTTTCGGCGTCTATGACGGCGTCGCTTGTCGCGGTGCCTATAGCCGCGTCAGCCGAGGCGAATACGCCGACGTATCAGACTACGCAGCGCAAAATGGAGAAACTGAACCGCGGATTGGTGGCTACATATCGTACAAAGGATTCGCAGAATGTAGACGCTACGGGTGTTTATTTGTCGTGGCGTTTGTTGGGTGATGAGCCTCTTGAAACGCAGGAGTATGATATTTACAAAAATGATGAGTATCTCACTACCACAACCGGCGCATCGGGTACAAACTATGTTGATGAGGACGGAACAAAATCAGACACATACAAGGTAGTGAAAGCGGGCGCATCGGCTACAGATGTTGCCGGTGAAACCGCGGTAACTCCGGGAACGAATCACGTTGCCGCGACGAGCCAATACACCAGCCTTGCAAACTCGTTTACATATGTTGATATTCCTATAGTAAGACCCGACCCTGTTGAAAGAATGGGTGACGGCTCCACGTCATATTATTATACTTACGACAGCTCTCACGAGGGCGGCGCGAATGACGGCTCCGTAGGCGACCTTGACGGCGACGGTGATTACGAGCTTGTTTTAAAGTGGGACCCGACCGACTCAAAGGACAGCGCGGGCGCCGACTATACCGGCAATGTTTACATAGACGCGTATGAGCTTGATCCCGACAACGAAGGCTATATGTGGCGTATAGACCTCGGTCAGAACGTGACCGCCGGCGCGCATTACACGCAGTTTATTGTATACGATTTTGACGGCAACGGAAAATCCGAGATAGCAATGAAAACCGCTCCCGGCACGATTGACGGACAGGGTAACTATGTATCCGAGGTAGGCGATACAGACGAAATACGAAATGTTGACAATACGGCATCGTTTGTCGGTGACGGTTCGGTAAGCGGAATGAAAGGTAAAAATCCCTATACCCAGTATTTGACAATATTTGACGGTGAAACGGGCGCGGCTCTTGCCACAACCAAATATATTCCGTATGACACGGTTTCAACCTGGGGTGACAGTAAGTTTAACCGCAGTGAAAGATACCTTGCGGGTGTAGCTTATCTTGACGGCGTTACACCGAGCATTATTATGTGCCGCGGATATTATAAAGCCGCGGTAATACGCGCGTATAACTGGGACGGCAGCACACTCACAATGCAATGGCAGTATGTCGGTTCATCAAGCGGAGAATCATCATTATACGGACAGGGCAACCATAACCTTTCGATAGGCGATATAGACGGTGACGGCTGTGATGAAATAGTTTACGGCTCCGCCGCACTCGATAATGACGGAAAAACAGTTATGGGCAATACACAGTTGGGTCACGGCGACGCTATCCATATGAGCGACTTCAATAATGACGGTGAGCAGGAAGTATTCTCCGTTAAGGAGGAAAGTGAGGGCTATAGTTATTACGCACAGGATTTAAGAAATCCGGCTACGGGCGAGCATTTCTGGGATTCGGGCTTATTGACAACTTCCGACGATAACGGCAGAGGTGTTATGGATAATATAGACGATGCTTATGCTGCGGAGCATTCAAATGCGCTTGCACTCGGTTGGAGCAGCGGCTTGCACTATATTTATGATCTCAACGGCGAGGCTGTAAATCCTACCGGTATGGTTCCCACATATGATGAAGATACGGGAACATGGTCAAATGAGCCGAAGCCGGCATCAGCCGGAAAAGGAAGCTTTGATAATTTCCTTGTATATTGGGACGGCGATTTGGGACGCGAGCTGCTTGACGCGAATATTATCCAAAAGTACGATGCGGCAACAAGCACAACAACAAGATTTTGGGGTGAAAGCGACGGCTACACGCTTACCGGCGGCAGTACAAATAACTATACAAAGAGAAACTACACGCTTGTTGCGGATATATGGGGCGATTGGCGCGAGGAAATCATAATGCCGATAAACAAGGATTCGTCCACGGAGCAGGCATATTTGAGAGTATTCACCTCAACCATACCCACCGAGTACAGATTGACAACGCTTATGCATGACAGCCAGTACCGTATGTCGGTAGCATGGCAGAACGTCGCGTACAATCAGCCGACGCACACAAGCTATTACGTAGGCTCCGCAGCTCTTGCCACGGACGAAAGCGGCGCGACTCTTAACTATCTCGCACCGGCGGTTGCCTACACGAATGTTACATATTCGTCCGGCGAGGAAGTCGCGGTAACGGGACTGACGCTTTCCGAGAACAGTATCGAGATTGAAAGGACAAAGAGCTATACCCTAAACGCGACGCTCACTCCGACCGACGCGACAACAAAGGGCATAATATGGACTTCGTCCGATACAAGCGTTGCGACCGTCGCAAACGGCGTAGTAAAGGGCGTGGGCGATGGAACCGCAACAATTACGGCAACCTCAAAGGACGATACAAACGGAACAATCAGCGCAAGCTGTACCGTTGAAGTATATTCAACGCCGGTAACGAGCGTTACGCTTGCTGAGAAGAGCATAGACATCGGAATGGGTTACACAAAGACGCTCAGCGCGACTGTAAAGCCGACCGACGCGACGGATACAAGCCTTACATGGACATCGGCGGACGAAACCATTGCGACAGTCGATGAGGACGGCGTTGTAACCGGCGTAAGCTACGGCAAAACCACGATTACCGCGACAAATAAGGACAGCGGAAAGAGCGCACAGTGTATCGTAAAGGTAAAGCCGATTGATTCCACCGATATGACCGGCGACGGCGCGTTCCACTTCAATCCGGAAAACTCGGACGCGAACACTTCGCTTGATAACAACACCGCCTCAAGCGCGACGCTTACGCTTAATGACGCGGCAACCGGCGCGACAATTCAAAAGGATTTTGAAACGACCTCCGAGAATAAAGCGACATTGTATTTCCATCTTGTTACGGGCGGTCAAAAATATGACGGTTCAAACTGGAACTGGACGGGTCACGAGTATACAATGGGCTTAAAGCTGATTGATGCGGACGGCAACAATATATTGACTGTTGAACAGCCTTATGCGTCCTCCGCGGGTACGCTGACAAGCCAAATCGGCGATACCGACGCTGTAGGACTGATAAACAGCTGGACAACGGTTGTAGACAGCTCGGGATATGTTCAGGGAAGTGCAAAGCGTTGGATGGTAACGCTCGAGTTTGATTATAATAATGATGTATGCAACGCGACAATCGCGGGTACGGATTCCGATTGGACTAATGAATTGGGAAAATATACCACATCATTCAGCTTAAACGGCGCAAGCCTTGCGTCATTGCAGCTGTACACAACTCAGGACGGCACGGGAACAATAAAGGCAGCTCCCGCAATATCCAACCTTTCATATGTATATGAAACGACCATAAGCGGAGAAACCGAGGCGGTATATGAATCGGGTACAACTAATGTTCCGATGACCTCCTCAACGGTGGAAGATTGGGTACAGACCGGAACCGATACGGCGGAGCTTGCATATGACAGCACCAATGACCGCGTATATTATAACCCGACAAAGCCGGGCGCGGAATACACGGCGTCAAAGACCTTTGAGTTTGAGGACAACGCAATCGTAACATATGATATAGATTGGTATTTCTGCGCGTCAACAGGCAGAGCCGCAAACCGTGAATATCTGCAATTCGGCAGTGATTTGCGTCTTGGCGCAATGACGGACGCAAGCGGAGGATATTATGTTCTCGTAAGCACGGACGGCGGAGCAAGCTATAACGGCTTGACGGAAGAGGACGGTACATATACATTCGATTCAACGCAGAGCTTGTTCAGCGAGGCTGATAAGAACACATATACAAAGAACGTAAAGGTTATATTCGATACGTCAACCAACACGATTAAATCTTTGGTTTTTGACGGCAAGACGGTTGACACTTATACTGATTTCGCCCTTTCCGATACTGCAACGGTTGACACCGTAACATTCGGATTTGAGCGCGGCGGCAGTACCTCCGATTGGGAATACATAAACGGTATCGATTCAATCAAGGTTACGCAGTTTATAGAGGGCGAGGAAATCCCCGATTTCTCGGCGATTACGATAACCGGAATTACCGATAACGCGGTCAATGTTGATTATGATTTGGTTGATTATTCCGGCGAAACAGCGCGGATAATCGGCGCGCTTTATGACGCGGACGGCACTATGGTTGAGGTTAAAGCCGGAACGGCAATGACCGTAGACAATACTGAAAGCATAATACAGGGCGAGGAAAGCATTACATTTACAAACGACCCGACCGAGTATAACGTAAAGATGTTCCTTTGGGACAGCGTTGACGGTATGCAGCCGATAGCGGACACGGCGGAGCGTAAATCCGGAGCAGTTGCGACAACTGCTCCGTCAACCTCGACCGAAACTACGGCGCCGACAGCTACGGCGGAGGCAACATCTACAACGGCGCCCACAGCAACTCCGACAGTTGCGCCCACAGCTACGCCTACAGCAACTCCTACACCCACACCGACTATTGCGCCGACGATTAACCCCGACGTAACATATGAGGAGGTATTCACGTCAAGCGAAAACTTCCTGATGGCAGATGATACTGAAAATAACAAATGGATAGTATCATCGGACGGCACCGTTGGCACAACGGCTGTTGAAACAAGCGACGATATAGGCGGAAATGATACCGCTAAGCTCTATCTTGTAAATAAGGCGGTTCAGTACGTGCTTAATGATGCTATAACCGAGGGCTGCTTTAAGCTTACATATGATATGTATATCGACAAGACAACAAACCCATCAGGCTACGGAAGATATTTCAGAACCTATCTTGACAACGCCGCGCATGACTATGACGCGACAACCGGCAAGTCGTCCGCAAACGACACAAGCGGCTCATTCTTCCATATGATGGATTATTATGACGCGGTATATACAACATCATCGGTGGATTTGCTCAGCGCGAATCAGAACAGCTCTTTCACAACGGGAGCGACTCAGCTTTCGGAAACCGCGCTTGAGGACGCTAAATGGTACAGAGTTGTTATTGAGGGCGACTTGGATAACGACGTTGTTATAGTATCGTACTACGCGCACGGCGACAGCTATAACGCCGATTTGGATATTTCGACCGCAACACCGGTGATTTCGGCGAACGGCTGTTTCACAGCGGACAGAACAAGGAGCATTAAACAGATTAAGCTGATGAGAACCGCGGGCGGCGATTTGTATTACGATAATATCAAGCTCGAAAAGGAAACCGCCGATACCACGGGCGGCGAAACGGAAACCGGCAGTGAAACAGATAATGCCGGCGAAACGGAATAATTTAAAAATCATAGCTTAGTAATTTGGATTGAAAAAGGTAATACTCTGAAATATGAGTATTACCTTTTTGCGCGGCGGCTTAAATCGACGGCTTTCTGCTTTATATTTGAAATAACTTGAAATATACCGAAATTTATAATATAATGTTAATAAATTAAAAAATACAAAGAAGTTAATCTAAATGGCTGAATATTTATTTGTATATTCACTTGTATCTTTAATAATTGCGGCGGGGCTCGGATTTATTCCGGCTGCGATTGCAAAGAAAAAAGGATATAATTTCGGACTTTGGTGGCTTTACGGATGGCTGCTGTTTATTGTGGCAATTATCCATGTCAGTCTTATTCCCGACAAAAACGCCGCTCAAACCGATTCGCCGGTGTATCAAGCGACATCTGCGCAAAGCGCGGCTGACGAGCTGAGAAAGTATAAAGAGCTTACAGACAGCGGCGTAATTACCGAAGAGGAATTTGCTGCAAAAAAAGAACAATTACTTAAACTGTTGTAATGGGGGGAATAAAAAATGATAAAGGATACAAACAGAATATATTCAATTATTGCGGGAGCTTGTTTCGCCCTGTTGGCGGCATTTGCTTGCATTAGTTTCTTTAGCCGCTACGTTCCATTCGTTCAACACAATCTTCCGTTTTGGTCGGTTACATATAATATTAAATATTGTATTGAGAAAATTATTGATGCGGGATTTTGCTTGGTTTTTGCGATTACCATGTTTTTATCGAAAAAGCATATAGCCGAGGTAATTGCTGCGGGCGCGGTGACGATATTGAGTGCGTACCTTGCGATTGAATATATTTCATATATAGACAGCACTGCTACATATTTTCTTTATTGCATTATCGATTTTCTTGCGGCGGCGGCATTGACATATTTGACAGTTGCCTTTTGTATTCCGTCAATAGCGTCAAAGGTCAGTGCTTTTAAAAGAATCGCTCAAAGGATTTGGTTTTTACCGGCGGCGCTGCTTTTAATTAGCAGTATATTTTATTATATTTGGTGGTTTTTGTACGCGTATGATAACTCATTTTTGGTGTTTCTTAAATTATGCGGCGTTACTCTTATTTTTGACATCATAGAAATAGCGGCGTATCTCTTTGCGGGATTGTGGTTAAGCGGCGGTAAATTTGCCGTGAAAAGGGAAAAGTCCGCGGCAGTGCCGAATACCGTTAAAATCGGAGGAGCGGACAGGCTGAAAATATGTAAGGAGCTGTTGGACGAGGGAGTTATTACTCAAGATGAGTTTGACAAAAAGAAAAAGCAGATACTCGGATTGTAACGAGAATTGTGCATTGAAAAAACGGCATATCGCCCTGTTGCGATATGCCGTTGTTTTGATTTATTAATATTTATCGCGTTTTACATATGTGGTATGCAGCAGTCTATGCGCGCGGTGCTTGCCGGGCGCGTCGAAATACTCGTCATACAGCATTTGAATAACGGGGTTGAGATGTGATTTTCTGAATTTAAGCTTTTTATCCGCATCGTAGAGAGCCTTTGCGCGGAGCGTTTTAAGGTCAACGTAATTTCTTACGCTGTCGCCCTGTACGGGCTGACCGCCGCCGTTTACGCAGCCGCCGGGACACGCCATAATTTCAACAAAATCATAGTGTCTTTCGCCGCTTCTTATTCCGTCCAAAATCTTTCTCGCGTTGCCGAGTCCCGATGCAACGGCAACCTTAAGCTTTTTGCCGCCGAGCATGTACTCCGCCTCCTTGATTCCATCCGTTCCTCTTACCTCTTTGAACTCAATCTTTTTAGAGCCGCCGTCAAGTATATCCGCGGCTGTTCTAAGTGCCGCCTCCATAACTCCGCCGGTTGCGCCGAATATCGCGCCCGCGCCCGTTGCAATCTCAAACGGATCGTCAAACTTCTCGTTGTTAAGCTCGGTGAATTTCAAACCCGCGCCCTTAATCATCTTGGAAAGCTCACGCGTGGTAAGCGATACGTCCGCATCCGCGAAACCGTAAGCGCTTTCCTCCTCACGCGTACATTCAAACTTCTTCGCGGTACACGGAATTATGCTCACAACAAACAAATCATGCGGATCGATTCCCTTTTTCTGCGCGTAATAATTTTTCAACACCGCGCCGAACATCTGCTGCGGTGATTTACAGGTTGAGAGATTCGGGATAAAGTCCTGATACTGATGCTCAACAAATTTTACCCAACCGGGACAACAGCTTGTAAACATCGGCAAATCGTGCGCGTTTTCAAGTCGGTTTAAAAGCTCGGTCGCCTCCTCGACTATCGTCAAGTCCGCCGTAACGTCCATATTGAACACGGCGTCCACGCCAAGGCGGCGGATTGCTGCTACCATTTTGCCCTCCACGTTTGTGCCGACAGGCATATCAAAGCACTCGCCGAGCGTCGCGCGTATCGACGGCGCGGTGAATACAACAACCTTTTTATTCGGGTCGGCAATCGCGTCCCAAACGTCGTCAATCTGGCTCTTTTCACTGAGCGCTCCGACGGGACAGGCTACTATACATTGACCGCAGCCAACGCATACGGACTCGCCCATACTCTTTTCAAAGGCGCAGCCGATATGTACCTTGTATCCTCTGTCGATTTCACCTATCGCGCCGACTGTCTGAGCCTTATTGCAGGCTGCCGTGCAGCGGCGGCACATAATACATTTGTTGTTATCTCTCACTATGTACGGCGAAAGGTCGTCTATATCGTATTTTATTTCTTCCTGAGCAAATCTGTCCTCGTCAACACCGTAGTCGAATGCAAGCTTTTGCAGCTCGCAGTTGTTTCCTCTTACGCACGAAAGACATTTCTTATGATGCGTTGAAAGAATAAGCTCGATAGTGGTTCTTCTCGATGTTCTTACCGCCGGAGTGTTTGTATAAACCTCCATACCCTCCGCTACGGGGAACACGCATGACGGAACAAGACGGCTCCTTCCTCTTTCCACAAGCTCAACCACGCACACGCGGCATGAGCCGATACAGTTTACATCCTTTAAGTAGCACAGGGAGGGAATTTCAACATTTATCTCCTTTGCCGCCTGAAGAATGGTATAATCCTCCGGCACAGTAACGCTGATGCCGTTTATTTTCAAAGTTACCATTTTATTTCCTCCCTTATTTCTTGATTATCGCGCCGAACTTACAGTTTCTCATGCACAGACCGCACTTGATACATTTGTTTCTGTCAATCTTATGCGGCTTTTTAACCGTTCCGGAAATAGCGTCAACGGGACAGTTTTTAGCGCAGAGCGTACAACCCTTACAAAGCTTAGGAACAATTTCGTAGGACATCAAATCCTTACATACGCCCGCCGGACAGGTTTTATCCTTAACGTGCGCGACATATTCGTCCTTGAAGTAGCGCATTGTTGAAATAACGGGGTTCGGCGTTGACTGACCGAGCGCGCACAGTGAGGTTGAGCGCATATGCGCGCACAGCTCCTTAATCTTATCCAAATCCTCCAGCTTGCCCTCGCCCTTGGTAATCTTGTCGATAAGCTGATAAAGTCTGCGTGTTCCGATACGGCACGGCGTGCATTTTCCGCACGATTCGTCAACCGTAAATTCAAGGAAGAATTTCGCGATGTCCACCATACAGGTGTCCTCGTCCATAACTATAAGTCCTCCCGAGCCCATCATCGAGCCGAGCTTAATCAAATTGTCATAATCTATCGGAACGTCTATATGACAGGCGGGAATACATCCGCCGGACGGACCGCCCATCTGAGCCGCCTTGAACTTCTTTCCGTTCGGTACGCCGCCGCCGATTTCCTCGACGATTTCACGCAGGGTTGTTCCCATAGGAACCTCAACAAGTCCGACGTTTGTTATCTTGCCGCCGAGGGCGAATACCTTTGTACCTTTCGAAGTTTCTGTTCCCATTGACGCGAACCACTCCGGTCCGTTTAGAATAATCTTACATATATTCGCGTAGGTTTCCACGTTATTCAAAATTGTCGGCTTGCCGAAAAGTCCCTTAACGGCAGGGAACGGCGGTCTTGGACGCGGCTCTCCGCGGTTGCCCTCGATTGAGGTCATAAGCGCCGTTTCCTCGCCGCATACGAACGCTCCGGCTCCGAGCCTAAGCTCTATATCAAAGGAGAAGTCCGTTCCGAAAATTCCCTCTCCCAAAAGTCCGTAATCCTTTGCCTGCTGTATCGCTACATTAAGACGGTTTACCGCCACGGGATATTCCGCGCGGACATATATGTAACCCTTGTTCGCGCCTATGGTGTAGCCGGCAATCGCCATCGCCTCAAGCACGGTATGCGGGTCGCCCTCAAGTATCGAGCGGTCCATAAACGCGCCGGGGTCGCCCTCATCGGCGTTACAGCACACATATTTTTGGTCGCTTTCGGACGCCTTTGCGAACGCCCATTTGCGTCCGGTCGGGAAACCGCCGCCGCCTCTGCCGCGCAGTCCGCTGTCAAGCAGCACTTGTACCACGTCGTCGGGCGTCATTGTGGTAAGAACCTTTGCCAATGCCTGGTAGCCGTCCGTCGCTATGTATTCCTCAATATCCTCCGGGTCGATAACGCCGCAGTTTTTAAGAGCAACTCTTAATTGTTTTCTATAGAAATCCGTTTCCTGGAGCGGCTTTACCGTTCCGTCCTCACAGACGGTGCTTTCATAAAGCAAATGCTTTACAACATTTCCCTTAATCAAATGCTCCTCGACAATTTCCGGAATGGTTTCCGGCTGAACTCTCGCGTAGAAATATCCCTGCGGATAAATTATCATTATAGGACCTAAGGAGCAAAGACCGAAACAGCCGGTACGCACGATTTTAACGTCCTTTTCAAGCCCGTGCGCCGCAATCTGCTCTGTCAGCGCGTCAAGCACCTTCTGACTTCCGGAGGAATGACAGCCCGTACCTCCGCACACAAGCACCTGGTATTTATAGCCCGAATTGTTTTCCGCGTTTTCATCACGCATTGAAACGATGTTTTTCGTATTTTCGCGGATTTTGTTTAATTCTTCAACACTAAGCAATTCATATTCCTCCCTTACTTCTTCTTTTTCTTTGTTGTGTACTTTTTAAGTATGTCGTCAATCTGGTCAACGGTCATTCTGCCGTAAACGTCCTCGTCGATCATCATTACCGGAGCAAGACCGCACGCGCCTACGCATCGGCAGGAATCAAGCGAGAAAACTCCGTCCCGCGTACATTCGCCGCATTTAATCCCGAGCCTCTCCTCAAGTCCCTCAAGAATCTTATCCGCGCCCTTTACATAGCACGCCGTGCCGAGACAGACGCTTATGCGGTGCTCACCCTTGGGGTTAAGAGAAAATTGGGAGTAAAATGTCGCAACGCCGTAAACCTCGCTTAAGGAAATATTAAGTCCCTCGGCAACCATACCCTGCACCTCGATCGGGAGATAGCCGTATATCTCCTGAGCCTTCTGCAATACGGGCATAAGCGCTCCGGGCTGCGATTTCTCGATTTCAATAAACTCCTTTAATTCGGTTTCCTGAGCCTTTGTCCCCTTAAAATGGACAGCCGGTTGTTTATTCATATTTACGCCTCCTTGTTTTTTTCTATCTATAATATTATATCACGCTTTAATTTACTTTTAAATTGTGATAAATGGATAATTAGTAAAGAAATTTTTGTTGAAAATGACCTATAAATGAACGTATGAACGTATGTTCATCATAAAACCGAGCAAAAAATGCAAAATCAAACCAAAACACCTCGGATAATATTCCGAAATATGCTTAATTATACTTGAAACAAACATTAATTTTAGCACTGTTTGAGGTTGACAAAAAGATATTTTCGTGTATAATATAAAGTATAGTGGTGTATAATTACATAAAATTTGCTTAATTTAATATATCGTCAAAGCAAACGGTAAAATTAACAAGTCCCGATTTTGGCATAAATAGCTGCGAATTATATAATATAGGTAATTCCTCTGAATGTGGAGATTGGATTTTATGGGAATTAGCGCGACGGAATAATCATTCCAAAAATAACAGAAAAAGGGGAGTTTTAGATGAAAAAATTCTTAGTTGCGGTGTTGGTCACCGTATCAATGGTTGCATCGATGATACCGGTTATTGCCGTGGATAACACAATGACCGTGAAATTTACCGATATAACCGCGACGGATACCACAGTGCTGGAGGGTGAAACGAAAATAATGGTCAGCGTCGAGGGCGCTCCGAGCGATGTTTCGATTTTGCAAATGTATCTTGATTTCAGCGGAGATTTTTCGTACAAGAGTATAAGGTACCTTTGCGATACCGATGATATTACCGTAATATCTCCGAACGCGGCGTCATCAAACGCGGAAAATAGCGTTAAAATGGGCTTGATAGATATAAGCGCCGGTATGGATTTAACCGGTACAAACGGTACGGCGGATTTGTTCGTGCTGACCTTTGAGGGCGATGCCGGCGACACAATGGAGCTGGAGCTCAATAATCTTGAGGATACATGGTATATAGCCGGCTCTATAAACGGCAGTAAGGTATACCCGACGGAAACCGTTTCCGTAACGGCAACGGGAAGTGATACCACAAATGAGGCTGTTACAGCCGAGGTAAAGCTGACAATGAATACGGTTAAAACCTTTTCAGCCGCATCATCGGACGGCAGCTATGTCGGCAGCGGCATTGAGCTGAAAATTACCGATGAAAGCGACCCGAGCTATCAGTATTACACAATACTTAACAATATAGCAATATCCAAGGGCGGACACCGCGACGCTACAAGCACAATCCCTGTGTTTATAGTAACCACCGATTTAATAGCGGGACATACATACACCGTTGAGCTTAGCGGTATTGGATATATTACGGCAACCCAAACGGGCGTGACATTTGACGAAACTGTTGAGTTTACAGACGAAGATTTTATGCCCGGAGATGTTGACGGCGATTCCGATGTTGACCAGGATGACTATGACGCTTTTATGAACGTATATGAAAATGTTTCGTCCAACAGCAACCTCGAGAGCTACGCTACCGACTTCAACCGCGACGGCACGACCGACGGATACGACTTAAATATACTTTTGGCGGTATACACACCGACAGAAACCGAGCCTACGGCAACGCCTGCGGCTACGGCAACCGTTAAGCCGACAGCAACCACAAGCACAAGTACAAGCACCGGCGGTGGCGGCGGTGGCGGCGGTGGCGGCGGCGGTTCGTCCACGTCGACCTCAACCGCTACGGCATCACCCGAGCCGGGTGAAACACCGACTCCGTCAACGGACGGCACGGACACAGATACCACCGACAACAAATACTTCACCGACCTTGAAAATTACTCATGGGCGGAGGACGCTATATACACGCTAAAGGAAAAGGGTATCATAAACGGAACAAGCGACACAACATATTCACCCGCGAACAACATAAAGCGCGGCGACTTCATTATAATTCTTGTGAATATGCTTTCAATAGACAATGAGTACACGGAAAACTTCTCCGATGTACCTGAGGACAGCTATTATTATGACCAGATAGGCAAGGCTAAGGCTGCCGGAGTAGCTCAGGGCTACGGCGAGGAGTTTATGCCGGAAAACAGCGTTACAAGACAGGATTTAATCTCTCTTGCTTACCGCGCATTCCTTGACGCGGGATACATTGAGGCGGTTGATGATTTGACCGCGCTTGATGATTTCACCGATAAGGACAATGTATCGGATTACGCCGCGGCGGCAATGGCTGCTATGGTGCAGGCGGGAGTGATACACGGTTCTGACGGACAGCTTAATCCCAAGGGCAACGCTACAAGAGCGGAAACGGCTGTAATGTGCGCGGCTCTGCTTGAGCTTATGAATTAACATTCAACATTTGTGATTAGATTAAAGGGGATGAAGGTTGTGAAATTTAAAAAACTGATGTCGCTGTTTACCGCCGCCGTTATGGCTGCAAGTAATTTTGCGGCATTAACCGCATCGGCTTATACCGATAATGAAAAAGCGATGCGTAATGTTTACGTTCGCGCGAATGATACCGAGAGCGGCAACGTAACCACAGTCTATATGGGCGAGGATGCAAAGGTCTATTTGGCGGTTGACGATCCGAACAAGGGCGATTATGACGAAACCGGTACCACGGACCTCGAAAAGCATACCCAACCGCAGTACGATATGAACGGATACATAGTCAAATTTTACTATGACCCGAACTATTTCGATTTGGTGGAAAGCACCAATTCATATCCTTTGGACTGCAGCGTGGCATATACTACCAATATAAGCGCTGAGGATTTAAACGGAACGAGTACTCAAATTGAAGATTTTGATGTTCCCCTGGGCTTTTATGTAAAAGGGTACGGCACCGGAACGGAAACCATAAGCGGCACGACTTATAATACCGCTTATATGATGGTGCTTTTCAACGGCATTTGGCTGCCGCAAAAGGCTGACGGCGATGATTCGTGGTATAACATCTGCGCGCTGCCGCTTACTCCGAAGAAAACGGGTACAACCCAGGTGTTTATCGAAACAAACGATACCCAGGAAAACTATTCTCTTGAATTGCTTTCCAAGAACGTATCGGGTTATCCGGTAAACTTCGATTTAAGCGTGGTTAATAACGGATACCACACCATAAATATCAAGAACAAGCTCAAACCGGACGCTCCGGTTCCAAGTCCGGACCCGGGCGAATATGAAGATACAGTCGATGTAACGCTTACGGTTGAAGATGAGCCGGACTGCGCCATATATTACAGCACGGACGGCGGCACAACATATAAAGAGTATACCGGAGCGATTACCATTACAAGCAACACATCAATAACCTGTTATGCACAAAGGCAGGACGGAACCGTGAGCGCGGTTAGGACGTATGACTACACAATTCGTCCGTCCTCGCCAAAGCTGTTCTGGGAAACCACGGCTCTCAATACCAATTTGGTGCCGGAGGTGTACAGCGCTGCGAATCCGTATACCGTATACGTGTCCGACAGCACCATATACGCGAGCAGCGGAAACACTATTGCCGATAACTGCCAGGTTTATTATACATATTCAACAAGCGTTTCAACTGATGATATAACCTGGAATTACGGCGGAACAGATGCGGAAACGGACTGGGTAATGGTTGATAAAACATATAATTCCCTATATATAGACCAAACGCGCACCGTAAGACTTGTCACCATAAATACGGACGGTGAACTAAGCTATGTTTCCACATACTATTTGGGAATTAAACCTGCCAATGTAGAGATAAGTCCTGACGGCGGCGATTATCTGCGCTCCGTGGACGTGACGCTTACCACCGAAACCGCGGGAGCCACAATCTATTATACCGTAGACGGCACCGACCCGCGCGTGTCGGGAATGATTTATTCGGAACCGATAACCGTTTCAAAAACGACTACGGTTCGCGCGGTTGCGAAATACAACGGCATATACAGTGATGTAACATATGAAACCTACATAATCGAGCCTACGCCGGACGACGCGGTAGACGCGTATCCGCCCGCGGGCACATATGAGGACGAGATTGCTGTTGAGCTTACCTCGCCGACGGGACGCGATATTTATTACACGACCGACGGCACCGATCCGGCAACCAGCTCTACCAGGCAGAAGTACGATCCGGAAAACCCGATTGAGTTGGACGAAAGTACAACTATAATCGCGGTATCGTATGACCCTGATACGGAGACGTACGGCGAACCGTATACATTTAAGTATACAATAAAGCCGTCCGCGCCGATTCTTTCACCGGAATCGGAGCAGTTTGTTTCAATCGGTGAAGTCGCGATATACAATCCGTGTCCGGAGAAGAATTATATCGTTTACTATACGACCGACGGCAGCGATCCGAAAACAAGCTCAACTAGAATAGAAGTAACAGGCGACAGCGCTGTTGAAACCATCACAGCGTATACCGAGATTAATGCCGTTACATACAATCCCACAACGGGTGAGTATTCGGACGTTGTAACGGAAACCTACGATGTAATAAGCTCAAGACCGGCTAAGCCGGTAATCACGCCCGACCCGGGAGTGTATATAATCGAAAACGGCAGTACCGATACCTATACGGCGCAGTTCCTGCCCGTTCAGGACGGCGTGACGATTTATTACACCGTCGCGTACGCGAGCCAGGGCGAGTACCCCAAGGGTGACCCGAATATCGGATATTATGATGAAACGGTTACCTATACCGCCGGCGATGAGATACCGCTTATCGGCGAGACGATTATAAAGGCAGTTGCGGTAAACGCGTTCGGTATTCGAAGTGATTTGGGCGTATTCAGCTATACAATAACGCCCGAGGCACCGGAAATTCCGCCGAGTGCGGTATTATCGGGAGATTTGAACCCGCTCAGAGTTGTGGCAGTGCCGGGCAGCGCGGTTACATATACGATAGGCGAGAGCAACGCCGGATTTACAAATACGCTTACTGCGCCCGATGACGGAGTGTTCTATATAGACCCCGCAACAGGTGAGGCATATGCAGACGAGGCTTTGACAACTCGTCTCGGTGATGAAAACACCTCTTATAGTATGCCTACCGATAAGATTGAGCTGACAATTTCGTGCGAAAAGGACGGCGTAACAAGCAGCGAAAACTACAGTGTCTACACAATTTCGGCAAGCGGAGATATTGCCGCGCCTTACGCGGATAAGGATTCCGGCGAATACGAGGAAATCCTTGATGAAAACGGAAATCTTCTTTCCGTAAGCCTGTACTGCATAACAAGCGGCGCAACGATACAGTATAAGACCGCGACCGAATCCACATGGCACGATTACGACGCATCTACTCCGATAGCGGTTGATGACGATACCGTATTGAACATACGCGCGGAAAAGAACGGTGAGTACAGCAGCATTGTAAGCTATGTATACACGTTTGTACCGCCCGCGCCTGTTATAACGCCGGTATCCGGCAGATACTCCGACACATTGGAGGTTGTTCTGTCCGTTCCCGACGGCGTACCGTCAGACAGAAATTATACTATTTACTATAGAAAAGCTACCGACTCGGCTGACGTTAGATATACGGGTCAGACAATAGAAATAACGGAAAGCGCGTCATTGAGAGCGTATATAGTTGAGGACGACTTGACCACGGACGCAAAATACAGCGATTCTACCGCCGTATACTACATAATCGATACCACATCTGCATACGGAACAGTGTCCGTAGCAAGTCCGTATGACACGCGACGCGTGTTCTACACGTCGGAAATAACCACAACTCCATACTCCAACGGTATAGAGCTTGTTACCAACAATTCCGACGCGACAATTATGTATTATTACGAATACACGCTGGAAAACGGAACAACCGTTTATTCCGCGTCGCAGAAGGAATACGACACGCCTATTATGGTAACGTCCTCAATGACCGGTCTGAAAATCACGGCATGGCTTGTTGATGACAACGGCTCGGAAATTTCGGACAGCCGCGCTACCTTTGAGTACAGATTCGTAAATAAAGACTCGCTCGGCGTTCCGACAACTACTCTCGAAGAGGGCGTAGATTACCCGTCGGGCACGACCTACACGCTGATTAACGCTTATCCCGATGATGACGACATAGGCATCTATTACACGACCGACGGCAGCGACCCGACCAATCCGGACAATCCGAACCGTATATTGTATGACGGCGAAACTCTGACTCTTGACGACGACACGACTATAAAAGCCGCATACGTTGTTAAAAGCGAGGACGATGAGCTTTGCGGCGATACGGCTGAGTATAATTACACCGTAGCTGAACAAACCACTCCAAAGCCGACTTCGACCACGAAAGCCAGCAGCGGCAGCAGTACAAAGGCTACCGCTACACCGACAGTCGCTCCTACGGAAACACCGGAGCCTACCGAGGAACCCAACATTGCGGGTGAGCATATCGCTTACATATCCGGTTATCCGGACGGCAGCGTAAGAGCTGAAAACGAGATTTCAAGAGAAGAAGTATCGCAGATTATATTCCGAATTATGGAGGACGACGCAAAGGACGATTACGTTCCGACAGGCGAGGAATATCCGGACGTTGCGGCTGACAGATGGTCGGCTCAGGCTGTTGAATATCTGAGCATAAACGGTATAATACACGGTTATCCGGACGGCAGCTTTATGCCCGAAGGCAAGATAACCAGAGCTGAATTCTGCACGCTGATTACCTATTACTTAGGTCTTGACGCGGATTATTCCGAGATACCGTTTGATGATATAACCGATGAGCATTGGGGCTACGGCTATGTAAGCGCGCTTTATAACGCGGGATATATAACCGGCTATGAGGACGGAACATTCCGACCCGACGCGCAGCTTAGCCGTGCTGAGGCTGTGACGGTATTCAATCTGATTTTGGGCAGAACTCCGCTCCTGGAATACCTGCTCACTACGGACTTCAACCCGTTCAATGACCTTGAGGAGGACACATGGTACTATGAAAAGGTTCTTGAGGCAAGTATAACTCACGAATATGAGCTTAACGAGGACGGCTATGAGGAACCGTGGTACCTCGAAACCGATGAAGATACGGAGGAAACCGACACTTCTGATGAAACCGATTCGTCGGAAGAAACCGATACTTCGGAGGAAACAGAAACCGAATAACTTTTACGGGCGACCCTTGCGGCCGCCCGTTTTTGTGTGTACGCAAATCCACCTAGTAGGGGCGCCCATTGGGCGCCCACCCCTCATTCGTCACCCGCCGGCAAATTCACCTCACACCCATGCGGCATAAAGCGAAAAAAATGGGTATAATAATATGAGCAAACAAAAAAATGGGGAGGACGCTCATATGATAATTACGGAAAGGGAGCTGCGGAGCTTTGAGGGGCATTTAACGAACGAGGAGCGCGCGGCGGCTACGGTCGCGAAATATCGGACGGAGGCGGCGGCATTTGCGAATTGGCTTGATTTTCGCGCGCTTGACAAAGCGGCGGCGATGGAGTACAAGGCGGAGTTGCTTGAAACCCGCGCGGCGCGGAGTGTGAACGTGGCAGTGGCTGCGCTGAACAAATTTTTTGAATTTATAGGCAGGCAGGACTGCCGCCTAAAGCCGGAGAAAATACAAACGCTTTCGTTTGCGGACGAGGAGCGGGAGCTGACCGCGCGTGAATACGGCAAACTGCTCAGCGCGGCGGGGAACGGCAGACTGTACTATATGCTGCGGACGTTCGCGGCAACGGGCGCGCGCGTATCGGAGTTAAAATTCATAACGGTGGAGGCGGCGCAAAGGCGCGAGGCGGTAATAATCAACAAGGGCAAGACTCGGACGATTTTAATAGAGGAAACCCTTGCAAAGGAGCTGTTACAGTACGCAAAAAAGCTCGGTATAAAATCCGGCTGCATATTCATCACGCGCACCGGCAAGCCGGTAAACAGGACGAATATTTGGCGTGAGATGAAAGCGCTGTGCAAAAGGGCGGGTGTATCGGAAAAGAAGGTATTTCCGCACAATTTCCGTCACCTGTTCGCGAGAATGTTCTACGCGGTGAAAAAAATCTTGTAAAGCTTGCGAGCGTCCTGGGACACTCCAACATAAACACGACGAAGATATACACACTTGAAAGCAGCAGCGCTCACAGGAATGTTCTGAGGAAGATGGTAAGGCTTATTGAGCGCAAAAAAATACAACATAATCTTAATTATGTTGCATAAGCTCCGCCGCTACATATAATATATATACCATATTTTTGGAATAATGTCAATAGGAAAATGCAAATCTTATTAATATTTACATAAAATAATTGTAAATTTCTTCAATTTTACACAACAATCAGACCAACCGCTTTTTTTAATTTAAGCGTTGGTCTTAAAGGCGTGCTTATTTTTATTGAAAGATGTCGAACAAACAGTTCTAAATCCGCGGCGGCACGCATATAATGGTAATATACTGCAACATAATTAAGATTATGTTGTATACGCGTCGGGCGGGGAGATTTGGCGCGGATAAGGCTTTAAAGCTGCAAAAATCAAATTCTAAGGAGGGATAAGCTTATGAAAAAAATTATAAGCGGTCTGCTCGCGGCTGTAATGTGCCTCGGCACAATGGCATTCGCGGCAGATGTATCAAACGAAACAGTTGTAGCGGATGAATATCCGACAACGATTACTTTGCCTAACGGTGAGGTACAGCAAGTGCCGGTAGCAGAACCGGCAACGGCAATGACAGCGGACGCAAGCACTGCTGCGGTATCCGCAGGAACGTATACCATTAGCAAATTGGAAGAATTTGAGGCAATCACTGAATCACAGTGGTTTTCCGGAAGTACATTCTATATTACAGGTGACTTGGATTTAAGCAGTATTTCTGTTGATGAATGGTACGGCGTTATTAAGTATTTCTACGGAACAATTACAGGAGTAAAAAAAGCAGACGGCACATATCCTGTTATCACGGGTATTCCCAATAATTGCTCATTTATTTATGCGATTGCAGGAGGAACTATCGAAAACTTGACATTTAAACACGTCATAAACGATGAAACCAACGAAGGCGGTTCGGCATCATTTATTACATTCTTGCCGACATCATACGGTGGCAAGACGTATGAACTTGTAATGAAAAATATAACGGTTAAAGGTGATATTTCGTTGACAGGTTTCGATCAGTCAAATTATTCACCGTTCGTTTATTGTGTTTCCGATGGCGGACTCACAATGGAAAAATGCGTCAATGAGGCTAATATTTCCGGCAGCATTTATGGTGCGATATTCCATGGCTATTATCCGCTTTATGTTGGGACGTATACATTCACAGATTGTGTAAACTACGGTGACATTACAATGCAATATGCGGGTATGTTCTTTGGAAACTCTTACGGATTGGAAACAAAACTGACTAATTCGACATTAATAATTAACGACTGTGCAAACTATGGAACAATCAGAGGAACAAGTGCGGCAAGCTATCTTGTTGCACCTGTAGCAAGCAGCGGCATCGGAACTGTTGCCACTCAAGTAGAAAGCGTATTGAACCCCGAAATTACAGATTCGACAGACAGCATTCCGTCAACATTCTCTATTTCCAAAATTTTAACGGAAAGTGAGGATTATGGGGACGGTCACCTTTATGAAGGCAATGCTTTAGATGGATTTAAAGCAACTCTTGATTCCGAAGATTCTACATCTGTTGTGATTACGCGTCCAGATGTTGAAACAGATGTCGAGTATTATGTTATAGCTGTAAGCGCATATGTGAACCTTTGGAAAAAAACCAACAACACATTTGATGGTACCGACAGATATACGGTAAAGCAAAAAATAGGTAAAACAGACTTTACTACAGATACGTTCGAGCCGACTTTAAAGGTTTACGGCTTCGCTGATAGTGATGTAGGCACATATGAAACTACAATATACAGCGATTATGAAGATTACGATGATTATAAAGTATATTCATATAATGACAAATATTATTATCGAATTTCCGATAATATGGAAGGTAGCGATGTGTATGCTTTGTATGTTTCATCGGAAATAGATGAAGAAACAAATCAACCTGTAGGCGGCGGCGTTAAGAACGCACAAATAGTCACGGTTTCAGCATATAAGGCTGACGGAACTATGCTTGGCTGCATTACTATAAATCCGTAAATGAGGAGTGTTTATAATGAAACGTATATATAAGATACTTATACCTTTTGTATTATGCATTTCTCTTGTTATTCAGTGCTCTGTTACGGCTTTTGCCACTACAAATAAAAATGTTTGGTTGCTGTTTGGATACATCATAGAACAAAATGGCACACAAAAAGAAAAAACCATATCAAAAATAAGTGATGATTATGGCTATGATTCCGTTACATCTGTTTTAAACAGCATTTCCACCGGAACAATAACAGATAGTGATAATGTATCGTATACATTAAATCCTAATGCGGATTTAACTATTAAAATAAACAGGAATTACGCAAACGCTGAAACTATAGGTAAATTGACAATCAACGGAACAGGTGAAACGGTGGCAGCAAGTGAGTCGGATGATATTACTATCACACATTCGGGTACATTTACTATTGATAAATACTATCCATCAACATCAACATACTCAGATCTTAATCTTACATTTAATGGAATGGAAATAGGTAGCGGTGCAAATGTAGTCCTTGACCAAAGTAGTAATAACTATGCATCGGGACCGAATATCACCTATCAATTTAATGATGATGTAACCGTTGAAGGCTCACTTACTCTAAGCGGCAACGGATATGGATTAGGTACAGAAAACACTTCCAACGGTAATGGCGCGGACGGAAATATAGAGTTTGCAAGCGGAAAGGGCATTGTTGTTAAAGACGGCGGTGAACTGACAGTCGGCAATGTTAATATTTCGAAGACATCAGGCGATGATTCTGTTGCGCTTATTACGGTAGAAGATGGCGGTACGCTGAATGTTACGACTGACGGCGGTTACAGCTACAGCATAATGAATACATCGGGAACGGCGATAGACCTTAAATCCGGTGCAGAGGCGACTATTGACTGCGGTGTGATTTCCTCATCGTCCGGTTCGGCTATAAAGGTTGAGCAAGGCGCGACGGTGGAATTTACCGTTAATTCAAACAATACTGATTACACAACGGGATATACAACGGTTACAACCACCGCTGAATCTGAAGACGCAATCGACCTTGCGTCCGGTTCAACCGTCACAATCGACGGCATATCGTACACGGTAAGCTCAAGCGTAGCCGAGGGCGCGTCGAACTACGTCGATAACGACGGACTTCTCCACCTCACAAGCGGCGCGACGGTGACACTGTCTGACGATTCAACCGCAACACTTGACGATATATTGGCGAACCTCGTTCTTGACGGCGCGGATTGTGCCGTGGAGAGCGGCGACGGCGAGAGCGGCGATTACACAATAAAGAGCGTCAGTGAAGTCGTTTCGAGCGACACCATAAAAACAACCGCGGGAACAAGCGGCACAAATGTTAAGGCAACAGACGATGCCGAGGACAGCGTTACCGCTGATACATACGCAATCACCGCGACCGGCATAGGTAATCTTTATGCCGATATGGTGCAGGATTATATTGACGGTATCACCGATGGCGATGTGGTAACTGTTGAATACGCAAGACAGGACACCTTTGTCGGCGGCTATGACAGCACAACCGGCAAGCTCACATACGAGATAGAGCCGCTTATAGTCTACACGCTAAAGGATCAGAGCAACACTGTTATAAGCACGGAAACCGAGGTAATCGACCTTTCCGGCATAGAGGCGAATGTTACCGTTACACTTCCGGACGACGCTAAAACGGCGTGGAGCGGCAGCCTTGAAAGCGTACAGGCGGCGCATACCTACGGCGGCAATGTAGAGTATTTATTGCCTACAGCCACCACTGACAGAACTCTGACCTACACCACGGACAAAGGCTTTTCGGAGTGGCAAATGGTACTTTTAAGCACCACAAGCGATAATTCGGCTCAGAATATAAACGTAACTTTCAGCGAGTATACGGACGCTCAGAGCAATGTGGTTCCCGGCAAGTATTATATCAATGTTACAGGTGACAAAGATATTTATAGGTTTATGGCGGCGCAGCTTATGTTTGACCTTGAATCCTCCGACGCTATCGCGTATACGATTGAGCCGGTGACGGATAACGGCGTGTCTATGACTACATCATCTACCGCCGACGGCACTGTGTATGAGTTTAATATGGACACCACCTCCGCCGCAAGCCAAAACGTTACTTCCGGCACGGCGTTTGCTATAGGCATTGTGACGTTCACAGGCGTAGGCACCGTGGATTCGTTCGGTGTTGACTCGTCCTACAGTGATAATATGGTTCAGGCGGCTGTTAAAGACAGCGTGGATAACAATATAGTTAAAACCTATACCGGGGGCGGCTCGACAAGCACCGCGACAAGCGGCAACCTTAATATCGCGGCACAGCTTACAAATATTGTGCTTTCGCTTGATGAGGTAGACCTTACAATAAATGTGGTATTCCCGAACAGCGTTGATGAGCAAATCGCGGATTATACCGATATGCAGATTAATTTGAGCAATGTCCTTGGCGATGATACAATCTATCTCGGCAGCGGCGTTTCAAATGTGACATATGACAAGGTTACGATAGACAGCGAGGATTATAACGCGTATATCGTAACAACAACCGTGCCCAAGAATTACGCGACAACATTTGAATTTGTCGGCGCGGGCTACCGCACATACAGAACGTCAATAACTCCGACAGGCGACGCGACAGTAACCGTATGGAACAACGTGATGGACAGCGAAGATACTGTTGTTATAGATGAAAGCTATGACGCAATGGGCGGCGTTAAGAATGACGTAACATTCCTTGCGGGCGATATAGTAATGGACTACAATATCAATCTTTACGATTTGTCTGCGGTAGTGTCCTACTTCGGTAAGACAAATACAGTAAGCGCGGCATCTGAGTTCACTAAGTATGACCTTAACCGTGATGGTAAGATTGATTCGAAAGACATCGCAATGGTTTTAGTATCATGGGATAAATAAATAGTGTCCTCCAAGAAGACATTAAATGAAATGTCGACTTGTATGAAAACAGCGGCGGATTTTTCCGCTGCTGTTTTTTATTGTGTACTTGTCCCTCACCTCGTAGGGGCGCCCATTGGGTGCCCGCCCCTACAACCGCAGCCGGCAAATTCATCTCGCAAATGCGACTCTCGCGGTCGCCCTATCAAACAAATGTTATCTTACGGTAAAAAACATTGCGCACGCCATAAGTTGCTAACGAGCGATTTGTATGGTATAATAACTAAAAGTAAGATGTCCCCGCCTCTATAGGCGGCGGGTTCCACTTACTTTTTTCAGTGGCGGCGTTGATTTGCAAGTAAGTCAACCATCCGCCACTGAAACGTTGAATGATGGGGCAAAGCCCCTTATTGAAGCCAAAACGGAGCGAAGAGCGAATAAACGCCGCAGTGCGCGGCATAGAATATTGTAAATATGATAACGGAGGAAAGCGAATGGCAGGCATAATTGTCAAAAAATTTATAAAGGACTGTGAGAATGTCCAAAATCCCGCGGTGCGCGGAGCGTACGGAAAATTTTCGAGCGTCGTCGGAATACTTTGCAACGCGGTGCTGTTTATCGGAAAGATTATCGCGGGAACAGTTTCGGGTTCCGTATCGATAACGGCGGACGCAGTGAACAACCTGTCCGACGCGTCGTCGAGCGTGATAAGCTTGCTTGGCTTTAAGCTTGCGAGCCGTCCTGCGGACGAGGAGCACCCTTACGGTCACGGTCGATATGAATATTTGGCGGGACTTATGGTCGCGCTGCTCATTATGCTAATCGGCGTGGAGCTGTTTCGGAGCAGCTTGGATAAGGTGATTAATCCGTCGGCGGTGCAACTGGGCGCCGTTACGGTGTGCGTGCTTGTGTTTTCGATACTTTTAAAGCTATGGATGGCGTTTTTCAATACGCGTATGGGAAAAAAGATAAATTCCAAAACCTTAATCGCGACGGCTGCGGACAGCCGAAACGACGTTATAACCACAACGGCGGTTCTGGCGGCGGCTGTAATTTCACATTTTACAAAGCTGGAGCTTGACGGCTGGATGGGACTTTTGGTTGCGCTGTTTATCCTTTACAGCGGTTTCGGATTGGTAAAGGATACGCTTGACCCGCTGCTGGGAAAGGCACCTGAAGAAAAACAGGTGAATGAAATTAAAAATAAGATTTTGAGCTATCCCGGCGTTTTGGGCACGCATGACCTGATGATGCACGACTACGGTCCGGGCAGGCAATTTGCCAGCGTGCATGTGGAAATGGCTGCCGAGGACGACGTGATGGCAAGCCACGACGTTATAGATAATATCGAGCGGGATTTCCTTAATAATGACGGACTTCATATGATAGTGCATTTCGACCCGATTTCAACCGCGGATTCCGAGCTCAACGACCTGCGCGAATGGATAAACCATGAGATTAAAAATCTCGATTCGCGTCTTACGATACACGATTTGAGAATAGTCAGAGGTCCCACTCATACGAATGTAATTTTCGACTGTGTGGTTCCGTATGCTGTGGAAATAGGGAAAAAGGAAATTAAAAATTTTATAAGCAATGTGGTCGCGGAGAAATATCCGTCGTATTATTGCGTCATCACGATAGACAGGAGCTATGCGGCAATGCCGCATTAAAAAAGACTGCCCTGTGGCAGCCTTTTTTGTGTTATTCAAAATATTTTCTGTCCAGACTTCTGTATTGTATAGCCTCGGCAATGTGAGAGGTGTTTATTTTCTCCTCACCCTCCAAATCGGCTATTGTGCGCGCCACCTTCAGTATGCGGCTGTGCGCTCTCGCACTTAAGCCGAGATTGTCAAACGCGGCTTTTAAAAGATTGTTTTCTTCCTCGCCGAGCGGACAGAATCTGTCTATCATTCCGGCACTCAGCTGAGAATTGGAATATATGTTCAAATCCTTGTAGCGTTCAATCTGCACCTTGCGCGTCCTGTTTACGCGCTCTTTTATTTTTGCACTTGTTTCGCTCTTGCTTGTTGAGCTTAAATCCTTATAATCAACATTAGCGACCTCCACCTGAATATCGATTCTGTCCAAAAGCGGTCCCGATATTCTGCTGCGGTATTGGTTTATTTGATTCGGAGTACAGGTGCATTGGCGGCGGCTGTCGCCCAAGTAGCCGCATTTGCACGGATTCATACTTGCAATCAGCATAATATTGCATGGGTATGTAAGTGTGGCGTTTACGCGCGATATGGTTACCTGTCCGTCCTCGAGAGGCTGGCGCAGAACCTCAAGCGAATCACGGCGAAACTCCGGCAGCTCGTCAAGGAAAAGTATGCCGTTGTGCGCGAGAGAAAGCTCGCCGGGACGCGGTATCGCGCCGCCGCCGGAAAGTCCGGACGCGGATATTGTGTGGTGCGGATTTCTGAACGGTCTGTGCATAATAAGAGGCTCGTCCGCGGGAAGAAGTCCGGCAATCGAATGTATCTTTGTAACCTCAAGCGCCTCGTCAAAGGTAAGGTCGGGAAGAATACCGGGCATACGCTGCGCGAGCATGGTTTTGCCCGTGCCGGGACTGCCTATCATCAGCACGTTGTGATTGCCCGCCGCAGCGATTTCCAAAGCGCGTTTTACGTTTTCCTGTCCCTTGACGTCGCAGAAATCAAGTATGCCGGACGCGGACGCCGCAAAATAATCAGCGAGGTCTATTGTATGCTTGGGGATTTTGCTTATTCCGCATAGATGCTCGCATAGGGATTTGAGCGACGAAACGGGATATACGTTTATTCCGTCGATAACAGCAGCCTCGTCGGCGTTTTCTGCGGGTACAAACACGTTTTTAAAGCCTTGCTTGTACGATGAAATGACCATTGGCAAAATGCCTCTGACCGGCTGCAAAGAGCCGTCCAAGGACAGCTCGCCGAAAAACGCGCTTTTATCCGTATCGGAGCCGTAAACCTGTTCGGTAGCCGTAAGAATGGACAGCGCCATCGGCAAATCGTAAGCCGTTCCCTCCTTGCGCTGAGCGGCGGGAGAAAGGCTTATTACAATATGCTTTGCCGGAAACCTGAAACCGGTGTTTTTAATGGCGGAGCGTATGCGCTCCTTAGCCTCCTTTACGGCGGCGTCCGGCAGACCCACTATGTCAAAAGCGGGTAAGCCGTTCGATATATCCGTTTCAACGCATACGGGAAATCCGTTGATTCCGGAAAGCCCGCAGGAATAAATATGCGAAATCATAGTATTAGTCACCTCAAATTAAGTATTTTGTCTGCGTTTGAAAATCATAAGTTTCATCGCGGCGAAGGTAATGGGAGTGCCCAGTATCGCGGCGCATATATACGCTAATGTTGAATTCAAATTTAACGTCGTGAACAGCAGTACCATAAGATATTGTATTATAAAATTCGGAATATAGCTTATGGGGAATTTAACGAATTTTTTCCAAGTAGGCTTTTGATGAAAGGTAAATTTGGAATTAAGGAAAAAAGACGTAATAATGCTCACCATATATCCGATAATGAAATTCAATCGCGAATGCTCCGTGAGGATTCGCAGAATATTATCGGGAGACAGAAAATTCCGATGAATAATGTCAAGGAAAGTTGCGGTACATACCGATACAGCCGTATTGGCGATGCCCATTAACATAAAGACGATAAACTGAACCGTTAAAAACGGTCTTATAACGCGCATTACGCCGTTTGGAAGATGTCTGCTTAATCTTATTCGCAAACCGGCAAGCAAACGATCCATGTTTGTCATCTCCCTTGAATAGATATACTCACATTATACACTAAAATGAAGATAAAAACAATAGTATTTTTCCGACGAAATATGTTGAAAACGGTAAATAATAAAAATTATAAAAAATGCTTGACATATTTCAAATATTGTGCTATAATATTATAGCACTGTCGGAGAGGCGCTTATATTATATATACCGCGAGGTAGAGCAGTTGGTTAGCTCATCGGGCTCATAACCCGAAGGTCGTCGGTTCGAGTCCGGCCCTCGCAACCAGTTGAAACCGCATATCTAAGCCATTTATTGGTTTTGGGTATGCGGTTTTGTTTTGGTGTTTTCTTGCGGCAACGTGCAATCGGGGGGGGGGAAAGGCGTGGAGAGATTATGGGAATGAATAGGAAACACATTTCGATGTTCAATAAGGGTGCTGAAAAATAAAGGGATAAAACAATTTACAACTTACTTCTTTTGTGTTATAATTAAAAGGATAAAAAGGAAAGAAGGCATTATTTTGGCGCGAATACCCAAAAATTATTTATTTGGCAATACAGATTTAAAAAGGCTTATCATACCGCTTATAATAGAGCAATTTTTGACGGTAATTGTGGGACTGGTTGACAGCGTAATGGTAGCGGGCGTCGGCGAGGCGGCGGTTTCGGCAATATCGCTTGTTGACACCGTGAATGTGCTTATCGTGAATATGTTCACCGCGCTCGCGATGGGCGGCGCCGTTGTGGCGGGTCAATATATAGGTATGAAAAAGGAAAATGACGCGTGCAGGGCGGCAAATCAAACCCTTTTATTCACAACGCTGGCGGCGGTGGGGATAATGATAATCGTGTACATACTCCGAAATTTCATACTGCACACGGTGTTCGGAAAAATAGAGGACGATGTGGCGGCATACGCGAACACATACCTGTTGATAGTTTCCGCGTCGATTCCGTTTATAGGAATGTACAACGCGGGCGCGGCGATGTTTCGCGCTATGGGCGACTCAAAAACTCCGATGACCACGTCGCTTATAATGAACGCGGTCAATATAATAGGAAACGCTGTTCTGATTTACGGATTTCATATGGAAATAGCGGGCGCGGCAATACCGACGCTTATTTCAAGAATTTTGGCGGCGTTTATAATAACGGCAAGGCTCGGCAATCAAAGACTGCAAATACATATCGAAAGACCGCTGCGCATAAAATTCGACGGCAGAATGATAAAGAAAATACTGCGCGTGGGCGTTCCCAACTCGCTTGAAAACTCAATGTTCCAGCTCGGAAAAATAATGGTGCTGACCATAGTAACCGCGTTCGGAACCGCCGCGATAACGGCAAACGCGGTATCCAACACAATCGCGATGTTTCAGATACTTCCGGGTATGGCAATATCGCAGTCGGTGCTGACGGTGGTAAGCCAGTGCGTGGGCGCGAACGACTTTAAACAGGCAGATTTCTATGTAAAAAGGCTTTTGAAGATACTGTATATATGTATGTTCATAATAAACGCGCTTGTGATTTTGTCAATGCCGCTTATCCTCAGGGCGTACAATTTATCGGAGGAAACCACTTCGATTGCGAGGACGATACTTATTTATCACGCGGTATGCGCGTGCACGATATGGGGAGTGTCATTCGCGCTGCCGAATTCGCTCCGCGCCGCAAACGATGTTATGTTCACGATGATTGTGGCGGTAGTGTCTATGTGGGTATTCAGAATAGGCGCGAGCATAGTATTGGCAAATTGGCTCGGACTCGGCGTTTTGGGAGTATGGATAGCTATGACGGTTGACTGGTTTGTGAGAGGCGTAATATTTATAGCAAGATACAGGGTGAAAATTCTGAAAAGGGCAAGGCAAACGGTAAAAACGATAAAAAATAAGGAAACCCCATTTTTGACGTAAGAGATTGCGAATTATATATTGTGTATAATTCCTTCGGGAGAAAATATGAATTTAGAAGACAGAGTGGCTTTGGCCGCTAAAGACGAAAAACTGAAAAATGAACTTATAAGCGAATACCAAAACTTTATACTGTCCTCTGCAAGCAAGGCACTTAAAAGGAGCGTAACCGTCAGCGATGACGAGTTTATAACCGCGATGATAGCGTTTAACGAGGCGATTGACAGCTATGACAGCAGCAAGGGAAGATTTGTTTCCTTTGCGTCCGTGGTTATCCGAAACAGGATAATCGACGGTTTAAGACGCTCATCAAGGCACGCCGCTGTTCCGTTTTCGTCGCTCTCCGCTGAAAATGACGAGGGCGAAATAAAGGAATTTGACGTGGCGGCGGCTGACAGCGGAGATTTGAAGTGGGAGATTGAGGCTCTCACGGCTGAATTGGATAAATTCGGTATATCATTCTTTGAGCTGGCGCAGGTTTCGCCGAAGAGCCGTAAAACCAAGCGGCTTTGTTTTGACGCTGTAAGATATATTTCCGGAAATCCGGATTTAACGGATACCGTTATCCGAAAGCATATTCTTCCGATTAATGAAATTACCGCGGGCTTAAAGACAAACAGAAAAACACTTGAAAGACACAGAAAATACATAATAACGGCGGTTATAGCGGTTACACAGGATTACCCCGCGATTGCGGAATACTTTAACATAAAGGAGGTGTGAGAGCTTATGCGCGGTGTTGTTATGTCCGTTAAGGGCAGATATGCCGTACTTCTTACGAGGGACGGCGACTTTGTAAAAATCAAGAATAAAAATTACTCGGCGGGCGATAAAATAAGCGTATCGCAGAGCACGGGTCGCGTTTTGGCTGCGGCGGCAAGCTTTTTGGTTATCTGCGGCGGCATAGGCTCATATTTCACGCCTGCCGGATATGTCAGCGTGGATATAAATCCGAGCCTTTTAATGACGGTTAATATTTACGACAGAGTTATCAACGTAAAGGCTCTTAACGACGACGCGAATACTCTTCTTGAAAATGTCAGCGTAAAGGGAAAGAGCGCGGAGGACTCGCTTGACGCGCTGATAAAGACCTCACGCGAAATAGGATATATAAACGAAAATAATAACGACGTTATTGTGGAGGTTGTTTCCGGAATAAACAATATCACTTTAAAGAGCGGAGTCTATAGCGGCGCGGAGGTCGTTGTGCAAAGCGCGGACAAGAGCGATTTAAAAACCGCGAATTCAATAGGCGTATCCATAGCAAAGGCAAACGCGATAGAGGAATACACAAGGCTTAACGGAGGCAGTGTTGAGGAAAACGCCGAAAAGCTCAGCGATATGTCCGTCAAGGAAATACTCGCCGGTCTTGCGGAATCCGATGCGGACGAGTCGGCGCAGACCGATAATGCCGCAAAGGACGCGTCCGATACCGAAACAAAATCGAATATAAGCGCGACTGCCGCGTCGATAAGGGAAAGCATAGCAAAAAATAATTATATTGTTCCCATAACCAAAAATATGGAGGAAACAGTTATTGAAACAGTCAAAAGCGCGGAAAAGGAAATTGAGATTGAAGAAATCGCCGCGCAGGAAAACACGGTGCCGATTACGTATAAGGACTATTATGAAAACAATTTGTTCGACGATACCTCCGCGGTGTATGTGCCTCAGGTGTTTGACGAGATTGATAATAACCGCGAAGATGATGCAAATTATGATAATGAGCCTGTTTCGAGCGGCGGCAAGGACGCTGTCGAGCAGAGTAACGGAACCGATACTGATGTGAGAATTGAGGAAAATAAACCCGATATTGACGATGAATCTCGCGGCGTTGATGAGTCTTTGACCGTAAACGGCGGCGAAGAAAACAAAAACTCGAACAGTCAAACCGCGTCCGACAAGGACGCCGAGCCGAGTGTTGATGCCGAGGCTGACAATAATATCGAAAATGACAATATCGACAATACCGATATTACGGAGGATAATCGCGCCGACAATGAGAATGATATTCCGAGCGGCGATAATGCTCCGAGCGAGGACAATTCTTCGGATTCCACTGATTCGGCACTTGACGGAGGCTTGATTTCAAACGATGAAAGCGGTAGCGATTCAAATGTAAATCAGGATAACGCCGCCGCACCGCAGGACAGTGTCGTTTCACCCATGGAGGACAGCGTCGCACCGCTTAGCGGCGGCACGGCGGAGGGTGAAAGCCATAATTCGAGTGAGGCTGTAAATGACGGCGGTGAATCTATAGATGGCGGCTCCGAACCGTCCGCGGGAAACGCGGACGGTTTTGACGCGCCAAGAGGGGACGGCGCGCCGCGCGAGGACGATGAAAATTAAATTTGTCATTTTTTGAAAAACCACCCCAAAAATCCCTGCCGACGGAGCGTATATTGTATATAAGAATAAAAATCGGAGGGATAAGTATGTTTCACAAAAAAGTATTCGCGCTGTTTACAGCTGCCGCGATGACGCTTTCGGTTTCCAACATAGCGTTTGCGGATTACAGCGCGGAAATAACAGACATTCAAACGGACAGCGCCGTCACTATGACGGTAAACAAAGCGGACGATACCGTTTCGGGCAAAGCCATAGCGGCGGTTTACTCCACGGACGGAGCTCTTTTGAGCATTGAAATGTCAGACGAGATAGCGGCGGAGGAAACGGGAACGATCAGCTTTGAGTTTGAAAATCTGACAGTGTCCGAGGACACTATAATTAAAGGATTTATTTGGAAAACGGACGAAAACGGCGCTCTTACGGTTGAGCCTATGAGCGAGGCATTTTTGCCGACCGGTCAGCCGACATTTGAGCCGGTTCAAACTCCCGATGCAACGGAAACGCCGGACGAAACGGAGAATCCCGATACAACGGCGTATACAGGTACATTTGTGACCGATGAGCACGCAACCATAAATGTGTATTACACCCAGGACTACACAACGGCGAACGAAACAAATGTAACAACCACATCAGCGAGAAACAGCGATACAGGCGAGGTTACCACGGATTCAACGCTCAAACCACAGATTAATTTCCTTGTTGTGGTTGACGATGGCTATGAGGTTGCAAGCGTAGAGGTAACGCCGACGGAAAATTACAATGCAATCAAAGGATCTTCCGATACGGGCGTGGAAAATCTTTACAGAATAACAAAAATAAACGGCGATATTACGATAACCGTTACGACAACGGAATCGTCGGGATTGCCGGAGCTTGACGAGGGAGTTATATCCGCGTTCAGATACAGCACCGAAACCGAAATTTCCGGCGAGAATACCGAGGGCAGCGTTTCTGCGGCGATAACTGCGAGCGTTGACGGAACAACGCCAACGGCACTTGAGCTTAACTCAACGGATTACACCGATGAAACGCTTGAAATTTCACCGAGATTAACACCGGTTCTCGGCGCGTCCGAAACAGCACCATGGGGCGAATCACCCTATGTTCAGGTCGCGTTGTCAACCGTAAACTATACCGATATTATGGTATCGGCAAAGGTCGGCGCGACAAAGAAAGGTCCCGCAAGCTATAAGCTGCAATATTCAACGGACGGCACGACATTTACGGATGTCGGAGAGTCGTATACTCTGACAAGCAATAAAACGCTTTATGAGGCGTTCAGCAAGGTAGAACTCGGAGAAACTGCTGATGAATGTGAAACGCTTTATATAAGAATAGTTCCGGATGGCACTACTACATTGAATGATGGAACGCTTACAGGAGCGACCGGCGGCGAGTTTGCCGTAAACGATATTCTAATTTACGGCACATCAACTGGTGACGGAATAATTCATCTTGCCGATAACAATATAACGGCAACCGGAATAAGCAATGTCACAGTGGATAACGAAAACTCAACCGTAACCATATCGGCGGCGGGTGATTACACAATAGAAGGTACTCTTACTGACGGTCAGATTATAGTTGCGGCAGCGGACAAGAGCGAAGAGGTAAACATCACTCTCGATAATGTAAGCGTTGCATCGTCAACGGCTGACGCTCAGCCTTTCAGCGCGACAAAGGGTAAGATAAGCCTTACACCGACAGGTGAATGTTCGTTTACCGCAACAGGTGACAGCACCGCGGCGGTATACTCTAGAAACGACATGGAGATAAAGTGCAGTGCTGACACTGACACATTTAATGCTACATCATCGAGCGGCAAGGGTATTCACTGTAAAGCCGACCTTCAAATCGGCAACGGCGTTTTCGTCGTAGATGCGGGCGCGGACGGTATACAGGGTAATGATTCGGTTAAGATAACGGCAAAGAATGATTCTGTTACCGTAACCTCCTGTGGTGACGGCATACGCTCAAACAACGATCCGTCAACGGATACGGACGGCACATATGTAAGCGGCGGCACGGTTACGATAAACGGCGGCGAGATAACCGTAAACGCAAAGGACGATGCGGACGGAACAAATGACGGTATTCAAGCGGACACCTTGCTTGAAATAAAAGGCGGCACGCTTGACATAACGGCTACCGGCGAGGCTCTCAAAGCAAATGCGTCAAGCATCGCGTATCTGGAGGACAGCACAGCTGCCGAAACTCCGGCTGACGGCGACGGCTGCATACTAATCAGCGGCGGCACTATTACCGCGTCGGCGGGCGAGGACGGCATAAAGGCTGTTAAGAATGTCACAATCAGCGGCGGCGATATTACGCTTACCAAGGCTTTGGACGGCATACAGGTAAATGAAATTATATATGCGGACGAGGACGAAACGGAAGTTTCCGCATATGTTGCGGGTCAGATTGACATTACCGGCGGCACTCTGGACATCACAAGCACCGAGGACGGTATACAGTGCAAGGCCGGCGATATAAATATCTCGGACGGCACAATTACGGTAAATGCCACACTTGACGGCATACAGTCGTCGTGCAACCTAAACATCGACGGCGGAACGTTTAACGTTACAACCGCCGGCGGCGCAATAGATCCGACTAAGGTCGAAGATGATGAGGACGCGGAGAGCTGTAAGGGACTTAAAGCGTCCGGCAATCTTACTATTACCGCGGGTAATATAACCGTGAACAGCTATGACGACTCTATTCACTCGAACAGCTCGGTATTTATCGGTGATGAGAATGACAGCACCGCTGTGCCGATTATAGACGTTACAAGCTCGGACGACGGCGTTCACGCGGACGTGTACCTCAAAATCTATAACGGTGAGATAACCGTTGAAAATTCCTACGAGGGACTTGAGGGCGCGGAAATATATATTTATGACGGTACTATGCTGATAACCGCTACCGACGACGGCATAAACGGCGCGGGTGACAATCCCAATACCGCGACAACCTCGTCCGTAGAGGTTATGGCAGCTCCCGGCGGCAGCAGCAGTGGTGGCGAAAGCAGCGGCGGCAGCAGCGGCGGAGGCCCCGGACAGGAGAGTCAAGGCGGCACAGACCAGGGCGGCGACGATGCCTCCAATTACGGTTATATCCAAATAGACGGCGGCTATATCTATATGACGATAACAAGCACGGGCGACGGTATTGACTCAAACGGCAGTCTGCTTATCACCGGCGGTGTTTCCATAGTGAACGGCTGCAATGCGTCCAATGCCGACGGAATAGATTTCGGCGACGACAACGGCGGAGAATTGGATATTACCGGCGGCTATGTACTTACTATTGCCGCTGAGGGTATGGCGGAAATAAGCTCGCTTTCACAGACTGCTGCAAAGCTCGGTTACGGTACAAGTACTACTTCGTCAGGCGTTAACTCCGGCGGCGCTCCGGGCGGCAATACCACCGGCGGAAGCAACGCAAGTGGTTCAACAGTGAGCGCGGGCAGCTATGCCATAGTTGACAGCAGCAATAATGTAATATGCGCGTTTAACTATACGAAGTCAAGCATTGGTCAGGTGCTTATATCCACTCCGAATATGACAAATCAAACGTACTATATCAGACAGCTTACAACAAACGGCGCAACGGCAAGCAATATGCTTTACGGTGCGGTTGACACCGAAACGTATGCGTTTACGCTTGATTCAAACTGCGACGCGGGTACTTCAAACAGTGCGACAATGACCACAATATCGGGTTCATAATATATAATAATTTTAGGTATGTACCGGCTTAACCGCCGTGTATATATAACATATGTTCCTCTATAGAGAAAACGGACCTTCGGGTCCGTTTTTTCATAAAAATTTAAAAAAGGTATTGATTTTTCAAAGATAATATGGTAAAATATTTCGGTATGAAAAATACACACATTTGCGGATTGTGCGGAAGTTGCCTTTTTGCCGAGGTCTTCGCATAAGATGAGGCGAATGGAGGAATAATCAAAAAAACAAGGAGGAAACAAAAAATGGCAAACGTAATTTCAATGAAACAGCTTTTGGAGGCGGGTGTTCATTTCGGACATCAGACAAGAAGATGGAACCCTAAAATGGCGGAGTACATCTTCACCGAGAGAAACGGTATCTACATCATAGACCTTCAAAAGACGGTTAAAAAGGTAGAGGAGGCATACTACTTTGTAAGAGATGTAGCCGCTAACGGTGAGGACATTCTTTTTGTCGGCACAAAGAAACAGGCTCAGGACTCAATCAAAGAAGAGGCTGAGAGAGTAGGAATGTACTACGTAAACGCAAGATGGCTCGGCGGTATGCTTACCAACTTCAAGACAATTCAGAAGAGAATCGAAAGACTTGCTCAGATTAACGCTATGGAAGAGGACGGCACATTCGATATGCTGCCGAAGAAAGAGGTTATCAAGCTAAAAGCTCAGAGAGATAAGCTTGAAAAGTATCTCGGCGGTATAAAGAATATGAAGAAACTTCCCGGAGCAATGTTCGTAGTTGACCCGAGAAAGGAAAAGATTGCTATAGCTGAGGCTAAAAAGCTCGGTATTCCGGTAGTTGCTATCGTTGATACAAACTGCGACCCTGACGAGGTTGATTATGTAATCCCGGGTAATGACGACGCTGTCAGAGCCGTAAAGCTAATCGCGTCCACAATGGCGAACGCTATTATCGAGGGCAAACAGGGTGAGGACGCCGTAGCTGAGGAAACTCCGGCGGCTGAGGAAACCGAAACTGTTGAGGAATAATTTTCATAAAATATATATAGGAGGAAGAAAGAATGGCATTTACAGCTAAAGACGTAAAAGAACTCAGAGAAATGACAGGCTGCGGAATGATGGACTGCAAAAAGGCTCTTACCGAAACAGACGGCGACAAGGATAAGGCTGTTGAATTCTTGAGAGAAAAGGGTCTTGCCACGGCGGCTAAGAAGTCGGGCAGAATCGCGGCTGAGGGTATAGTAAAGGCGTATGTTGACGGCAACATTGGCGTGCTTGTAGAGGTAAATTCGGAAACAGACTTCGTTGCCAAGAACGAGGAATTCCAGAACTTTGTTACGGACGTTGCAAAGACCGTTGCGGCATCAAATCCCGCTGACGTTGATGAGCTTAAGACTATGAAGTGCGGCGACAGCACAATAGGCGAAATGCTTACAGAAAAAATCGCTAAAATCGGCGAGAATATGAATATCAGACGTTTCGCAAGAATCGAGACAACAGGCGCTGTAGTGGAATATATCCACGCGGCAGGTAAAATAGGCGTTTTGGTTGAGGCAGATGCCGAAAACAACGACGCGACTAAGGAATGTTTGAGAAACGTGGCTATGCAGGTTGCGGCTCTAAATCCGAAGTACCTTTCAAGCGACGATATTCCGCAGGATTACAAGGATCACGAAAAGGAAATTCTTATCGCTCAGCTAAAGAATGACCCGAAGAACGCGTCTAAGCCCGATAACATCATCGAAAAGATGATTACAGGCCGTCTTGCAAAGGAATTTAAGGAAATATGCCTTCTTGAGCAGGAATATGTAAAGGCTGAAAATAAGGAAACCGTTGATAAGTACGTTAAGAGTGTCGGAAACATCACGCTTAAGCAGTTTGTACGCTTTGAAACAGGCGAGGGACTTGAAAAGCGCGAGGACGATTTCGCGGCTGAAGTTGCGTCAATGATTAAATAATTTAACGAATTTTCCAAAATCCCGATAAACACCGGTTTATCGGGATTTTTTTGCGTAAAAAATATTTAAAATCTCTATTGACAACACAGGAAAGTTGTGGTATAGTATATTTGGTTAGCAAAGACTAACCGAGTATTTTTATGTTTCTCACTGCGAATACTAACTTGCGAAGGAGGGATTATATGAAGATAGAATATTTATTGGCATACCATTGCGGTCCTGCTTTGGCGGGAATAAAAACAGCTAATATAATGGCGTGCGGCAAAAAGGAAAATCCCAAAGCAAAGGAAGAGATAAATCGCCTTAACGGTATTATGAACGAGCGCGGAATTTATTTTGAAATATTATGTGAATGTGAAAAGCGCGTGCTGATTATGGCGTACCGCAGGGAAAAGCTGAGCGAATATCTGAATACTCCGCCGATTAAGGAATTTTTGGTGAATTGCGGTTATCCCGAAAGCTTTTCTTTAAGCGAGTATCTTGACATATTGCGAGAAAGACTGCGTGAAAAAGATTTTCCGCACGAGATAGGCGCGTTTTTGGGCTATCCGATACACGATATTTACGGATTTATAAATCACAAGGACGAGGGCTGTCTGCTTACGGGCGAATGGAAGGTTTACGCCGACGCGGACAGCGCGGAAAAATTGTTTTGCCGCTATCGTTCGTGTCGAATGGCTATATTAAGGCATATGATGGAGGGCAAAACGCTTGAGCAATTATTTTGCGCGGCGTAGCGTTCAAATTCGCCGTAAAAGACAGAATAACAGGGGAAACCCTATTATTAAATATTTATCAGGAGGTAATGTATAATGAGTAAAACAGCTGTTATTTATTGGAGCGGCACCGGCAATACCGAGGCGATGGCGCAGGCTGTATTTGACGGAGCAAAGGAGGTAAATCCCGAAACGGTGCTTTTCACGGTTTCCGAGATAAGCGCGGCGGACGCGGCAGGGTATGACACGTTGATTATGGGTTGTCCCGCTATGGGCGCGGAAACGCTGGAGGAGAGCGAGTTTGAACCGTTCTTTACGGAAATAGAGGGAAGTATTTCGGGAAAGAATATTGCCCTGTTCGGCTCATACGGTTGGGGCGACGGCGAATGGATGAGAAGCTGGGAGGAAAGAGTAAACGCCGCGGGCGCAAAGCTCGTTATTGACAGCGTTATCGCTAACGACGCTCCCGATGACGATGCTCTCGCGCAGTGCGCCGAACTGGGAAAGACGGCGGCTAACGCGTAATATATGAACCGGAAACGAAATTTTCGCGCGCGTGCGGAAATTTCGTTTTTTTGTAAAGTTTACATTTTATTTCTTGACAAAATATCCCGCCGGTGTTATGGTATAATTATTAATAGCAGAGGTGGGAACCGGAATGAATTTGACAAAGGAAAATGTGAAAAAAATCTGCGGAATAATTTTATTTACCGTGGTTGTATTTTTGGCGATACAGAATTTGGATAAGGTATTTAGCGGCATAAGCTTTGTATGGGGAATAATTTTTCCGTTTATACTGGGCGGAATAATCGCTTTTATATTGAACATACCTATGCGCGCGATAGAAAAACACCTGTTCGGCAAATGTGTGAAAACCATGAAAAACGCGGACGGCAGTACCAAAACCGAAAAGAAAAAATTCGTAAGACCGGTAAGTATTCTTATAACCGTTATCGCGGTGCTTGCCGTTATCGCGGCTGTGATGCTGATAGTGGTGCCGCAGATAGGCGACACTACAAAGGAGCTTGTCAAAACGGCGGAAACGTTTTTCCCGAAGGTACAGGTATACGCCGAGGATTTGTTTAGAAATAACGCGGGAATAAGCGAGTGGATTTCGGAATTGGATTTCAATATAGATAAAATATTATCCGAGAGCATAGATTTTCTGAAAAACGGAATGGGCAATGTGGTAAGCGGCACGCTGACCGCCGCAAAAGCCGTTGTATCGGGAATAACCTCATTTGTGATAGGTATGATTTTCGCGTTTTATCTTCTGGCAAAGAAAGAAACCATTCTGCGCCAGGTTAATATGATTATGAACGCGGCGCTGCCGAAAAAGGCGGTGGACAAAATAATTTATGTGGCAAAATTAAGCAACGAAACATTTTCGAGCTTTATCGCGGGACAATGTATAGAGGCTGTCATTTTGGGATTGATGTTTTTCATAGTGATGTCGATTATACGCCTGCCGTATCCGCTGCTGATAAGCGTGCTTATCGCGTTTACGGCATTAATTCCTGTTTTCGGCGCGTTTATCGGCTGCATAGTCGGAGCCTTTCTGATTATTATGGTAAGTCCCGTAAAAGCGCTGATATTTGTAGTAATGTTTCTTGTAATTCAGCAGATAGAGGGCAATCTCATTTATCCGCGAGTTGTCGGAAAATCCGTCGGACTGCCGTCGCTGTGGGTGCTTGCGGCAGTCACGATAGGCAGCAGCCTTATGGGAGTGGCGGGAATGTTGTTCTTTATTCCTCTTACATCGGTGATTTACACGCTTATTCGCGAGTGGACGTATAAACGGCTTGAAACAAAGAAAATCAGCGCCGATAGTCAAGATGATAAAAAAGAATGATTGGTTTTTGAAAAAAAATAAAGGCGGATTAAATCCGTCTTTATTTTGTGCGTTATTTCTTCTTTGAAACAGTTTTAGTTGTTGTTTTTGCTGCCGCCGTTTTGGCAACAGGTGTTTTTGTTTCCGTTTTAGTGGTTTTTGCGGGTACTTCCTTAATTGTTTCCGCCTTGGCTGTAGTTTTAGCAGCGGCAGTCTTAGCTGCCGGTTTCTTTGCCGGAGCTTTTTTGGCAGCGGCAGGCTTTGCGGACGCCTTTTTAATTGTATTTTTCCAGTCGGCTATCTTTGAAACATCGCCCTTTGCCGATGCGTCACCGTTATCGATAGCCTTATCAAGACTCATTCTGCCTCCGAGTACCGACAGTAAAGCTGACTTGGTAATATCAAGAACAACGTCATTATCGTAATAATCATACGGTTCAACAGCGAGCTTGCCGTCTTTTACTTCGGCATAGAATGTGCCTCCGCAATCTTCGTCGGTGAAAGTTACCTGGATTGCAAAATCAGAAGTATTGCTTGCGTCAGCGTTATCGAACTTTTCTTTGATCTTCAAAAATGCCTGTTCAAATGTCATTTTTAAAATTCCCCTTTCGTATTAACAGAAAAAAGTATTCTGTTCATCGTGGTTTTGTATCAACTAAAACTAAAGTAAGTATACATCATTTTAAAACTTCTGTCAAATATAATTTATAAATTTGTTACATATATTGACTTTAAGCCCCTTTGAGGATAAAATAAATGTGACTAAAGACGAAAAAAGCGGCTTTTGCGGAGCAATTCACACATTTGCCGCGCTTGTAATTACCGCACATAAACGCGGCGGTTCGGTGTTGCGCGCAGATGATTTATTATTTGACATTAACGGCGGCATATGTTAAAATACATATATGCACCTGTAGCTCAGTTGGATAGAGCACCGGATTCCGATTCCGGGTGCCGCAGGTTCGAATCCTGTCAGGTGCGCCAAATTTAAAACCCGCATAAATGCTTGAAAATCAAGTGTTTATGCGGGTTTTGTGTTTTTGGGGTCTTTCGTTCGGAATGTGGTTAGCTAAACCGCCTCGAACCTGCCTATTCTATACCACGGCATATGCCGTTTTTTTAAACTGTCACTATATCTGACTGGTGACACCTTCCAAAAATCCCAAAATCAACACAAAAAACACTTGACAAAAATCGGGGGGGGGTTACAATTAAAGTATATAGGGCAATTTTGCCCAAATGAATACAAACAAGGAGGAAAAACATATGGAATTAAGGAAAAAAATACTCGCGGCGTTGACTGCCGCGGCAATGCTTGTTTCAACTGCGGCAATGCCCGCGCTCGCAGACGATGAGGACGCGGCTGCGGAAGAAAGCATTGTTGAGCTTAATGACGCGGAAGAAACGGCAGAACCGGAAATAGAGCTGTTTGACGCGGAGGAAGAACCCGCCGAAGAACCGGAGGAACCGGAAACGGAGCTGTTTGACGCGGAAGAAACCTCCGATAATGCGGCGGCTTTTGAGCTTTTCGGCACGGACGGCACGAATTTTAATGAAGTATGTGATAGTACAACAGTTAATTTTACTATGCCAAATTATAACTACTACCTTAGCAGTGATTTTACATATGAATATACCGGTACGACAGGTTATATGATTAGTGTGACAACCGCGGACGAATATAGTATTGATTTCAATGGATATACCCTGTATAATAACAGCTCAAGCAATAACAGGGGAACTATTCGTGCGTATTATAGCAGTTCCAATGCTACATACTCAACATTGACTTTATCAAACGGTAAGATTGAATCATCAAAAGGTCAAAGCAGTAGTTATCCTGTTTTACATGCATACGCAGGAACGATAAACCTTGATGGTATGGCAGTCAGTTGTACTGATACCGGTAATACCACTAACTGTGCGATGAAAGTTTCTGGTATTTCTAGCCATAGTGCTACTGCGACCATTAAAGACAGTACACTTTCAGCTTTGGCAAAAACTACCCCATATGCACTGTACTTGGGCAGTTATTCTTCAACTACAATCAGCGGTGATTCTAAAATTATAGGAACAATTAGAATTGATGCAAACACGGCTCTGCTTGCTATTGAGAGCGGAGATTTTACAGAAGCTAATTTTAGCGGCAGTTATAAAAAAATCACCATCAGCGGCGGTACATTTGCCGTTCAGCCAAGCACAATTACGTGTGCGACAATAGCCGACGGCTATGAAGAAGTTGAAAATACCGGTGAAGGCACATGGACAGTCCAAAAAGCTGAAGAAAAAACATATCTCGCCACGACAACAATCAGCGGCACTACTAAAAGTTACGAAACCGTCCAAGAGGCGCTTACCGCGGCAAGTGATAGCAACAATGCGACCGTAACACTTCTTAATGACGTAGCTGACGCCGGTAACCTTAGCGTCGAGGGTCCCGATGTTACTCTTGACCTTGCGGGTTATTCGCTCACTTGCGGAACAATCGAAATCGGTGAAGACGAAGAAATCGGCGATGCGCTCACAATCACGGACAGCTCAGAGGGCAAAACCGGCAGTATCAGCTGTACCGGAATTACAGTCGGCGCTTATTCTGCGATTTCAGTGGATAATACGACGATTAAATCAACCGGCACCTGCTTTAGCGTGGCTGAGGGCGGCACGCTTACGTTAGACAATGCAACAATTCTTGCAACCGGCAGCTGCTTTAGCGTGGCTGAGGGCGGCACGGTTACGCTGCTGACAAACGGCACATTCAGCGAAGATGTAACAGCATACTGTGCCGCGGGCTATAAAACGGAATCAGACACATTGGACGGCACAGCTGTTTATAAAGTCATAGAGGACACATCGATTGTTGCGACGATTGGCTCAACTAGCTATACAAGCCTTAATGACGCGCTTGCCGCGGCTGTAGCCGGCGACACGGTTACGCTGATTCGCAATGTTGATGAGGAAACTCTTACCTACAGCAACAATGTTTCCGCAACGCTTGACCTTGCGGGATATGCGGCAGAGATTGACACACTTACGGTAAGCACCGGAAAGCTGACAATTACTGACAGCGTCGGAACAGGCAGCGTTACTTTAGGCACAATCACAGCTACAACCGACACGCTTGAAATTCTCGCCTGCACGGTCTACGGAGCAGATCCGACTACCTATGTACCGTATGGCTACAGTATTACTTCTGTTGCCAATGACGGCTATCAGGTAACCAGAACAGCGGCAAGCTTTACGCTTGCATCTTATGATACAGACGTTGTGACGCTGCAAAGCGCAACGGTTACTGTGGACGGAAAATCGACAATAATAAACAATTCCGATAATTTCCCATATGAATACAGCGGCTATGTCGGAGATACCGTTGAAATCACGGCAACAGCCGAGATTGCCTCAACTTATTCCGGAAATTATACATTGGGTTGGTACTATAATAAGGACGGCACAGGCAGCGCAATTTCCGAAAATACACAAAATGCAGACGGAACATACACGCTCACGGCTACAATAACTCTTACCGGCGACACAACAGTCTATGCGGTATGTAACCGCGAGACGAGCGACGAGGACACAGCCTGCCAAACATGGATCAACAACGGTACGTATGAAATATCCACAGTTGATGAGTGGAAAATGTTTGCCTACGCGGTAAATGTTCTCGGCTACACATTCTCAGGCAAGACCGTAAATCTTAAGGCGGACCTTGACTTCGGCGCGGCTACTCTATCCGCGGCGGAATTTACACTTGAACCCGTCGGCACCGAAACCAATCCGTTCAAGGGTACGCTTGAGGGAAATAATTATACCATTTCCAATATGAGCTATACAGCAACCACTTCATCCAATTCCGCCGCTTATGCGGGCGTGTTCGGTGTGACGTCGGGCGCGACTATACAGAATCTGAACGTTGCGAACAGCAGTTTCATTACTTCGTCTAACGACAGATATAACCATGCCGGCGGTATCGCGGCATCTGCCGAGAACGGCACGGTAATAAAGGACTGTACAGTAACGGGTGTTACCGTTGAGGGCTGGTTCGCCGGCGGTATCACGGGTCACTCATTCTCCGGAACCATTGAAAATGTAACGGTAAGCGATATTACATTTGCCTCCGCAACCACAAAGAGCGGCTACATTATCGGCTATGCCGGAAATGTAACTATCAGCGGCGCAACCGTAACATCGGATGCTGCAGCCGACAGCGCCGGAATGCCCGGAGCTGTAATCGGTCAGAGCAACGGAAACGCAACCTTGACTGATTCAGTAGTAGAAACGCCGAATTTGAACCTAATCGGCACTATGGAAACTACGGGTACATACACCGTTGAAATCGGCGGAGGCGACACAGAAATTACCGCCGCTGCGATTGCGGGCAATTTGAGCGACGCAAACGCGGATCTCATAATCAGCCAAGGAAAATATTCCGTTGATGTGTTTGAATACCTTGCGGCGGATTGCTACGAGATTGATATTACGGAAAATTCGCTGATATATGAAGTAAACGGTATTAAGGAATCCATCACCGAAAATCTCAACGGTAATTATACGCTTGACATCGGCGATAACGAAACATATAAGACAGAAAATGGTACAGTTGAGAGTACCGACATACTTTATACCGGCAGCACAATGATAGACGGCAATGATGTAAGAATAAAGTATAGAGATGTTGCAGAAGAATATATCGATTCGCTGACTACGACTCCTTCAACCATAACCATATCGCGCCGCGATGAGGTGACAAATTACAAATATGAAAACAGCGTACTTACTATGGACATCGAGCCGTATATCCTGTATACTGTTGACAACAGTTCCACACCCGATAAGCAGGAGCTTGACCTCAATGGCGTAGCTGCTACGGTAACCATTCCGATAGACGCAAATACCTTTGCCGACGGCACAAAGGTTCGTATAACGCATAAAACCGATGACGGTCAGATTGAGTATTTCACAACAACTGTGTCGAACGGCGCAGTAGAGGTTGAAACAATGCTGGGTTTCTCGACCTGGACAATAGAGGCTAATAACGCCACCGACGCGGCGGCGCAGAATATAAGCGTTGTTTATACGCCTGTTTCGGGCACTGATGACCAATATTACATAAGCCTTGTCGGCGACGGCGAAATCTACCGCTTTATGTCGGCGCAGCTTGTGTTTGAGATTGATAACGACGAAATCGGATATACAATAGCTCCGTACAGCGATTCGTACAAATACGCTGTAGCGATAACAACCGCCGATACCACGATAGGCACCGAAACCGCGACGGTATACGAGTTCAATATCGACGGCAAGACAAATAACGGTACTTCGGACGTTACGGCTGAAATGACCGCGGGAGCAACTCAAAGCGAGTATCTTACAATAGGTATTGTAACCTTTAACGGCGTCGGCGACTTTACATTCGGCGTTGACGGTGATTATACGATGAATCAGGTTCAGACCGCGAAAACGGCAGATGTTGACAATAATATAGTAAGAACCTATGTCACATCGAACACCACCGTAACCGGCACCGAAAACAGCAACCTTAATGTAACTCAAACGCTTACCGGCAGTGTAAGCCTTGACCCGTCAAAGCTTACCATAAATGTGGTATTCCCGAACGCGGTTGAGGAGCAATCGAAGGATTATACACAGATGAAGGTTAAGGTAACCGGTGTGGATGTTGATGAAACCGTTGAATTTGGAAATGACGATCTTACCGCTCCGATACAGACGGCAATTCCGATAACCTATGCGGATAACGGTGATGAAACCGGAGCATTGTCCGGCTATAACGGTTATACGGCGCAGGTTGATGTTTACCAAGACTATGCTTACACGCTTGAGTTCAGCGGCGACGGCTACCGCACATACCGCACAACGATTGTTCCGACCGATAGCACGGCAACCGTGACCGTTTGGAATAACGTAATGGACGATGAAATGGTAGTAATATCAAAGGACGATGCCGACAGCAGCGTTTATAAGACACTTACGTTCCTCGCGGGCGATATTGTCGCTGATGAAAATATCAATCTGTACGATTTGTCGGCGGTAGTATCGTATTTCGGTAAGGGCGATTTGACAACTAATCCGGAAGATTATATCAAGTACGACCTTAACCGCGACGGTAAAATCGACTCAAAAAGACATTGCAATGGTACTCGTATCTTGGAATAAATAACGCCCAATAAACGGCGCAATATAAGCGGCAGTGGATTTCCACTGCCGTTTTTTGTTTGTTCGTATATCTCACTTCGTAGGGGCGCCCATTGGGCGCCCGTGGGCGGGCAATGCCCGCCCCTACAACCACAGCCGGCAAATTCACTTCGTAGGGGTCGGCGCCTCGACGACCCATTCCGTAGCGGCGAACGATGTTCGCCCCGAACGATGTTCGCCCCGAACAGTGTTCGCCGGAATTTTTATACGGGCAACCACAAGGGTTGCCCCTACAAATAAGCTTTGTCGAATATCTCACTTCGTAGGGGTGACCCTTGTGGTCGCCCGCCCACCGTAAATTGTCATTTTTTTACAGACAAGGCATTTTGAAATAAATATACCGATTTTGATTGTAAGTCCACCGAAAATGTAGTATACTCTTTATAGAATAAAATAAGGAATGATGATTTTATGACACTTAAAGATTTGGAAATAGGCAAAAGCGGAATTGTTCAATCCGTCGGCGGCGAGGGCGCACTTCGCCAGCATTTTCTTGATATGGGCATAATCCCGGGCGCGCGTGTGACTATGGTAAAGTACGCGCCGATGGGCGACCCTGTTGAGATACGCATACATAGCTACGAGCTGACGCTGCGCCTTGCGGACGCGGAGAAAATTTCCGTCACTAACGTACAGAGCGCGGACGAGGTGCGTGTAATTGAACGTAAAAAACCGATTCCGCACCCGGGTCTGGGTGAGGGCGGCAAGTATCACAGCAAATCGGAAAGCGATCCGCTGCCGGACGGTGAAATGCTGACCTTCGCTCTTGTAGGAAACCAAAATTGCGGAAAAACAACGCTCTTTAATCAGCTCACCGGCGCGAATCAGCACGTCGGTAATTTCCCCGGCGTAACCGTGGACAGAAAGGACGGCGGGATAAAGGGCTATAAGAACACGCTTATCACAGACCTTCCGGGCATATACTCGATGTCGCCGTATTCAAGCGAGGAGATTGTGACGAGAAATTTTGTGCTTGACGAAAACCCGCGCGGCATTATCAACATCGTTGACGCGACGAATATAGAGCGCAATCTTTACCTTACAATGCAGCTTATGGAGCTTGATATTCCTATGGTGCTGGCGCTCAATATGATGGACGAGGTCAGGGAAAACGGCGGCTCGGTAAGAGTGAATGAGCTTGAGGCGCATTTGGGTATTCCCGTTGTGCCGATTTCGGCGGCAAAAAACGAGGGTATAGACGAGCTTGTGTCACACGCCGTTCACATCGCGAAAAATCAAGAGCATCCGGGCAGAAAGGATTTCTGCGGCGCGTCGGGTAAATCCGGCGCGGTGCACCGCTGTTTGCACGCGATTATGCACCTTATTGAGGACAAGGCAAAGGACGCGAAAATACCGCTCCGTTTCGCCGCGACAAAGCTTGTCGAAAATGACGCGCTCATCGCCGAAAAGCTCCGCCTTACGGACAGCGAAAAAGAGGGCATAGAGTACATAGTGACGCAGATGGAAAAGGAACGCGTTCTTGACCGCTCCGCCGCGATTGCGGAAATGCGGTTTGAATTTATCGAAAACGTGTGCGCCGCGACCATAGTTAAGCCTAAGGAAAGCAAGGAACGCATAAGGAGCGAAAGGCTTGACCGCGTGCTTACGGGCAAATTTACAGCCCTGCCGTGCTTTGTGGTGATTATGGCGGCGGTGTTTCTGCTTACGTTTAACGTGCTTGGCGACCGCCTTTCGGGATTGCTCGAAACGGGAATAGGACTTCTCACGGATATAACCGATGCGGCTCTTTCGGCCCTGAATGTGAACGCCGCTTTGCACTCGCTCGTTATCGACGGAATCTTCGCGGGCGTCGGCAGTGTGTTAAGTTTCCTGCCGTACGTTGTAATATTGTTCTTTTTCCTGTCCCTATTGGAGGACAGCGGATATATGGCGCGCGTCGCCTTTATTATGGACAAGTTTCTACGAAAAATCGGACTTTCCGGCAGAAGTATTGTGCCGATGCTGATAGGTTTCGGCTGTACCGTTCCGGGCGTTATGGCGTGTCGGACGCTCCCGTCTGAGCGCGACCGCAAAATGACTATGCTCCTGACGCCGTTTATGAGCTGTTCGGCAAAGCTCCCGATATACGGCTTTTTCGCGGCGGCGTTTTTCCCGCATTGGGCGGGTCTTGTGATGGTCGCGCTGTATTTTGGCGGTATGGTTGTCGGCGTTCTTGTGGCGCTGCTGTTTAAAAGTACGGTCTTTAAAGGAGAGGCAATACCGTTTGTTATGGAACTTCCTAACTACCGTATGCCGGGCGCGAAAAACGTAGCGCGGCTCCTTTGGGATAAGGCGAAGGACTTCCTGCAAAGAGCGTTCACGGTTATATTTATCGCAACGATAGTTATATGGTTCCTGCAAACCTTTAACACGCATTTAAATATGGTAACCGATTCGCAGGACAGTATTCTCGCGTTGATTGCGGGATTTATCGCGCCGATATTTAAGCCGCTCGGTTTCGGCGATTGGCGTATTTCCACGGCGCTTATCACAGGCTTTTTGGCAAAGGAGAGTGTTGTTTCAACGCTTTCGGTTCTCTTTGGCGACATCGCCGTTTTGCAGTCGGTTCTCACGTCCGTCGGCGCGGCAAGCCTGCTCGCGTTCTGCTTGCTTTACACGCCCTGCGTCGCCGCCGTTGCCTCGGTTAAGCGCGAACTTGGCGGGAAATGGGCGCTCGGTGTTGTAATCGGACAATGCGCCGTTGCGTGGATTGCCGCCGCACTTGTAAGACTTGTCGGAATGTTACTCGGTATGGTGCTGTAAATACGGCTGCAAACCGTAGGGGCGCCCATTGTGGTTGCCCTTTTTGCGTGCCGCCAAATTCACCTCGCGAGGTTCAAACTGTCACTATCAATAACCGGTGACACCTTCCAAA
>MSHM01000035.1 GCA_001941225.1 Oscillospiraceae bacterium Zagget12 | reverse complement strand
GAGGTGACTAACTATTAAAAGTCAAGAGGTAAAACGAAAAAAACGAAAAAAATTTAATTAAGAAAAGAATTGCATAGCAAACAAGCCTTTCAAATGATAATTTTTTTAAAAGGCTAAATTATCTAAGCTTGCTTGCGTCAAACGGCTGATTGGTTGTTTCAAGAGTGTATATAACTCTGATTAGTTTCTTCGCGACATGAGATAATGCAACTCTATGCGGCTTGCCTTCGGAGCGTTTCTTGGCATAGAATTCAGCAAAGGTCATATTGTACTGAATTAAAAGCAAACAGCAGTTCATAATGGCACATCTTAAGTGTGATGAACCGCGTTTAACCATATGACCTGTATGTTCGGACTGCCCCGATTGGAAATATCCCGGCTCCAATCCGGCAAATGATAACATTTGTGCAGGAGATTTGAATTTGGATATATCCCCATATTCTGAGAGAATAACAGCTGCGGACTGTATACCTATGCCGGGAACTGTCAGTATAGGTCTGTCAAGCTCCAGTGTTAATTGGGATATTTCATCTTCAATCGCAGATATTTCGCTGTTCAGCTGGCAATAGAGTCTCAGAATGGCGGAAAGCTCAACCTCGAATATATGATTAGAGACACCCACTGTGTTTTTAGCAAGCTCCCGTAATTCAAGAAATTTCTGCATAGAGAAGTGACCTCTTGAAATTCGGCGCAAATCATCATAGGATGTTGTCCTCATTGCGGCAATTTTAATAGGAGAACCGTATTTTTCGAGGATATGTAACGCGGCAGCACCGAGGTTATTGTTAAAAAACGGCTTAAACTCAGGGAAAATATGGTCTAAAATGTCAGTAAGCTTGATTAAATAAAAGGTTCTTTGCTTAATTAAATAAAATCTTAATCTTGTTAGTGACTTTAGAGAATAATTGTGGTAAAATGAATGTGGATAGGGTTTGTAATCAACATTCATTAACCAACGAGCAATAGTCTTAGAATCTATTGCATCGGTCTTAGTCTTTCTAAGCGTTAGAGCTTTTCTGTATTGACTAATAAGAGCCGGTTGAAACTCCATAAAGGTAAGATTATGGTTTTCAAGGAATAACATAAGGTTTAATGAATAATGAGATGTTGATTCAAACCCTATTCTCTTTTCTTCGGAAGAATTAAGAGAATTCAACCTGTCAAGAAACATCTCAAAGCCCTGTTTGTCATTCCGGAATGAAAACACCCCAAAAGGAGTTTCACCATCGCTTGAAACGATAAAGCAGTCATGCTTGTACTTGGAAATGTCAATACCAATGAAGTACATTAAAAAACCTCCTTAGTGAAAATGGATTTAAGCACTGAATGTTTTCCACAAGAATTCCGACAATGTAATCACGCAAATACAAACGTCAAAGCGTTAACTAACTGATTAACAATGAAGGCGAAAATCTGTGGTTTGAGTCACCTCATACCAGTCAAAGCTGTAGAAATTATGAACAAATCCACAGTGCCTATATTTATTATAGCAAAGGTAGCTGACCTTTTCTATACAACATTAAAAAAGGAAGGAGAAATGATATAATTACCCTTACTTTTTGGATAATTATATTATACGTGGTAAATATGGGAAGAAATAAGCATAGTACTTTCAATAAAATACAGAGAAACGCGTCGTTATGGACGGCGGTTCAGGCAAGCCGAGGCGAGGACGGCAAACCCGACCCATATAAGGCGGCGGGAATGGCAGCCGGAATGGGACACACATCGCTTGAGGATATTGTGCGTATTGGAGCTATTCTCGGAAGTCAAGGCGCGTTTGACGGCGGCAATTCATCTTATAGCGGTAACTCAAGCAGTCCGAGCAGCTCATCAAATTCAATCAATCGAACGGCAATACATACGGCAGAGCCAAAGCCCGTTATGCAATCGGGAGAGGGAATAGCATTCGGCAATAAATGCAAAAAGGTTTTAGCGGTGCTTACAGCGATTGCTATTTTGATATTTCTCGGCGTGCTTTTGTTTGGTCCGGCAAAAACAAATATAATATATACCTCGGCGGAAAGACTTATAGAAAACGGGGAATATTATGAGGCGAGAGATCGCCTTACGGAAATTTGGGAGGATTCCTATAAGGATACGGCGGCGCTGTTTACTTTGTGCGAGGCGCATATTGACTTTGAAAATCAAGATATAGCCGACGCGTATCAGAATATGGAATACGCGAATTTCCATTACCAAAGCGCGGACCAAATGAAAAAAATAAACGACTTTAAGGCGATGCTTGAATGTGAATATATGGTTTACAGGGCGGAACAGGAAGAAATATACAACCAACTGCTGAAGGATTTACAAATTAATAATTGAGATAAATTCAAGGCTGTCGGTTTTATGCCGACAGCCTTGCTTTACTTAAACAATTCTCTGAATTTCATAGGAGAAAAGCCGGTATAGGCTTTAAAATCCTTTGAAAATTTCTGCGCCGTGGAATATCCTATTTTATTGACTATGTATGCGGACTTATGGTCGGTATAAAGCAGCTCGTGCTTTGCCTGTTCAAGCCGCGCGGTTTTGATATAATATGCCGGAGTTGTTCCGAAATGCTTTTTGAACAGGCTTATAAAATATTTTTCGTTATACCTCATTTTGTCGGCGAGGGCTTTCACGGTTAAATGCGAATCGAGATTTTCCTGTATAAACCGCCGCGTTTCATCGGCAAACACGCTTGATTTAACGTCGGTGGATTTGTGAGTGTCGTTTTTCAGGAAAATAGATACAAGCTCGACAAGGGACGCTTTTATCATCAGCGCGGACGCCGCGTCCGTTTGTATATGCAGCGCGTCGAGGCGGTCGAACAGTGATTTCACATAATCTATATTTTCCAAATGCACCATATACGGGAAATCTATAACGTCAAATAACGAGCGGCCGTCAACCGACATTATAAAATCACACCAATATTTATTGTAGCAGGTTTCGTTTTCGGAGTAGAGCGAAACCCTTGAGCCGCGCGGCAGCAGAACCATATCGTTTTTTTCGGGATAAAAGGTGTTGCCGTTTACGGTGATTTTCCCTTTGCCGTCCAAAATAAGATACAGGCAGTCGCGCCTGCGCGTATGCTCCTCGCGCGACCAATCGGGGCATAATCCGTGGTCTATTAATATAAATTCCGTTTGCAGTCTTGAAAGCCGCTGATTTAATAATTGGTTTTGATTGTGTGGGTCCATATGCCTTCCTCCGTGGATTTCAGTTTATATACGGCTTTGTTACGGACAACGGCTCTGAGCCGAGCGAGCGCAAAAGCTGCATACCCGCGTCACGCGCGTCCTTAACCGCCGTTTTGACGGCTGACGTTTCACCGGTAAATATGATGATAACCTCGTTTGAGTGACTTGTTCCGCTGTCGGGTCGGAGAGTTTTAATAAGCTCCACACCTGCCGATTTCATAGCAATGTCGGATATAACCATACCTATCGGAGCGGGCGACGCGCATACGAATCCGAACGGCTGTCCGATAGGCACGCCGAACGCCATATTTACAGCGTGTCCGCTCCGTGCGCTGTACTGAAATTCCATATGTCCGGCGTCGCTTATGTAAATTTCTCCGGCATTTATATCGATGTATTCAAGGGATAATTCGACGGCGCGCTTAACGTCCGACGGCGTGTCGCCGCCGATTATGATGAAATTTCCGTGACCGCCCCAACCCTTTGTGTCGCGCGGGATTTCGATTGATATAACCTCTGTTGAGGTTGCCTTTACGGCGTCGTCAACAACCTGAATTTGCGCGCCCGCGCCCGTGCGCGAGCCGATAAGACCGATTGAACGGAATTTTTCGGGGATAGACATTTGTTTCCTCAGCGCATCATCTATATTAGCTATGTAAAGACCGATGGTATCGCATACGCCGACGCCCACAAACTGCGTAAGCGCACACTTGCCGAACATATCATTTTTCACGCTATCCCTCCGTTACAAACATATTTAGTTAATTATATCATTTGTGAGCGTGTTTTGCAAGATGTTAAAAGTGTAAAATACATTTATTGTTGCCCCGCGGTGTTTGGCTGCATTTACAGTGTGATTATATGGGTAGGCTGACGCCCGACGGAAAAATTTTGCATAAATCACTTTACCGGCTGCCCGTGCGAAACAAAAAAAGCGGCAGCTCAAATCCGCCGCCGCTTTAAATCCGGTTTATTTTTTCAATTCCTCAAGGCTCTGCGCCATTGTTTCTTTCATAATCGCAAGTCCCGCCTCAAGCTGCTCATCGGTAACTACAAGCGGGCATAGGAAACGGATAACATTTCCGTATGTTCCGGCGCTTTCGATAATAAGTCCCTTTTGCGCCGCTCTCTTTACCATAGCCGCGACAAGCTCCGGATACGGTTCCTTTGTTTCGGTATCCTTTACAAGCTCCAGTCCGACGAACGCGCCGATTCCTCTTACGTCGCCGACAACTCCGAACTGCTTAAGCTCCTTGCGGTAATATTCCATAACTCTGCCGCCTATTTCAAGCGCCCTGTCGCAGAGGTTGTTTTCCTTGATGAATTTAATAACCTCCAGTCCAGCCGCGCAGCTCATAGCGTTGCCGCAGAACGTGCCGCCGATTGTTCCCGCGGGACACGCGTCCATAATCTCCGCCGACGCGGTGACCGCCGAAAGCGGCATACCGGCGGCAATGGATTTTGCCGACGTCATAATATCCGGCGCACAGCCCGCGTCCTTCCAATACTGCGAAACAAACATTTTACCCGAGCGCGCGAAACCCGTCTGAACCTCGTCCGCAACCAAAAGTATTCCGTGCTTGTCGCAGATTTTCCTTACAGCCTTAACCCATTCAATCGGCGCGGGAACAAATCCGCCCTCGCCCTGGATAGGCTCTACGACAATCGCCGCGACATAGTCGGGCGCGCTGCATTCCTCGAATACGTCGTTAAGACGCTTTATGTAATACTCGATTGCCTCGTCCTCCGTAAATCCCTTTGGCGCACGGTACAGATACGGAAACTCCGCGCGGTAAACACCGTCGGGGAACGGTCCCATACCGTAGGCATACGCTTTTTTGGACGTCATCGCCATAGTCATTTGCGTTCTGCCGTGGAACGCGCCGGAAAATACGATTATATTCGGACGCTTTGTATATCCCTTGGCGATTTTCACGGCGTTTTCGTCCGCCTCCGCGCCGGAATTTACAAACATAGTTTTCTTGGTTTCGCTCCTTACGGGAACGATTTTGTTCATTTCCTCGGCAAGCGCGACATATCCCTCGTGTGTGCCGATATTCATCATAACGTGAAAATATTTATCCGCCTGAGCCTTGACCGCCTCAATCATTTTCGGCTGAGAGTAGCCGACGTTCAGCACGCCTACTCCGCCTACCCAATCAAGGAAAATATTCCCGTCAACGTCCTCAATCATAGCTCCCTCGCCGCGCTTTACGGCTAACGGATAGCCGCAGCGAATCGCGTTCGGAATCGCCTTGACGCGGCGGTCTATGATGCTTTGCGCATTTGGTCCCGGCAGGGTTTTGGTTTTTATTTGCGGCAGGGCTGTTCTTAAATCTGACATTTTTTTACTCCTTTACATAAGTTTAGCGTATATTTCTATTAGAGCCGCTCTGTCAAGAAAAACATAATTGTTCCCGAGCAGCCTCTGTTGGTTTTCGATAACGGAATCGGTAAATTCCTCAATCATTTCATTTATCATACCATACTCGCTTAATCGCTTTTTCTGCAAAATCGAGCCGTTAAGCAGGCGCTCAAGCTCGTCATACACATCTTCCGCACCGCAGCCGAGAACGGCGGCTATGGCGGCGTTAAGCTCCCTTATCGTGCCGTCGGGGTTTATCTCCATATATTTTTTGAACACGCCCGTGAACATCGCGTAATTCGATTCTCCGTGCGGAACGTGGAACGCTGCGCCGAGCGGATAGCTCATCGCGTGAACCGCGGCGCAGCCGGCATTGCCGAAAGCGATTCCCGCCATAGTAGACGCAAGGCAGAAGTCGGGGAGAAGTGCTTTAAGCGCGTCCTTGCCGTCCGATTCGATTTTTTTGTAGCCGTTTAAAATCATCGTCATTGCCTTAAGCGAAAACATTCTTGAAATCGGCGTGGCTTTCGGTGAAAGATAGCTTTCAACCGAATGTACAAGCGCGTCTATCGAGCTTGCGGCGAATACCTTAAACGGCAGCTTATAAAGCAGCTCCGGCACTATTACTGCCGCGTCGGCGTACAGCGCATCAGAGGCAAGACCGAATTTTGTATGTCGTTTTTTAAACTCCAGAATCGATATGTTCGTTACCTCCGAGCCTGTTCCGCAGGTCGTCGGAACGAGAATCAGCTTCTTGTCCCTTACAGCCGGAATTTTCCTGTCGAATAAATCCGTAACGGGTAAAAGCGTTTCGAGCGCGAACAGCTTTGCGCAGTCTATAACCGTTCCGCCGCCAATAGCTATGACGCGCTTGTACGGCTTTTTTATGTCCGCGGCTATTCTCGTAATCATTTCATCGGTCGGCTCGCCCGAGCCGTAATTCTCGATGAAAATTACCGTTCCGGCTTTAATGTCTTTAAAATACGCGCTCCACGTAACCTCTATCGTGATAACAAGGTCATTCTCGTTTATGCCCAATTTATCTGTAAATTCGCCGCAGGAATCAAGCGTTATTATCTTCGGCGCGATACTGAATTGTTTCATTTCCAACACTCCCATCAATGCTCGTACCAGCCGACAATTCCGGGATTGAGGTTGATATTAATTTGCTTAATCTCCTGGTATTCCTCCAAGCCGTGCACGCCAAGCTCTCTGCCTATGCCGGACTTTTTATAGCCGCCCCAGGGAGCCTCGTTAAAGCAGGGATTATAGCAGTTTATCCACGTAATTCCGGCTCTGATTTCCTTGATAACCCTAAGCGCCCTCGCTCCGTCCGCGGTGAATACCGCGCCGGCAAGTCCGTATTCGGTATTATTCGCCATATCAATAGCCTCTTGCTCGGTCTTAAAGGTCTGAACAGTTACGACGGGCCCGAAAATCTCCTCTTTTACAATAGTCATATCGTCCGTGCAGTTGTCAAAAACAGTCGGGCGCACATAATATCCCTTTGCACATTCACCCTCGGTATATCTTTCGCCGCCGCATACAAGCGCCGCGCCCTCGTCAATACCCTTTTTGATGTACGAAAGAACCTTGTTCATATGGCTCTCCGACACAAGCGGTCCCATATCGGGATTGTCAAGCGGATTTCCGAAGGTTATCGCGTTCGCGCGCTCCGCAAGCCGCTTAACGAACTCGTCCTTTATACTTTCCTCTATAATAATTCTCGAGCCTGCGGAGCATATCTCGCCTTGATTTAAGAAAATTCCAATCATTGCCCATTCAACCGCGCCCTCAATATCGGCGTCGGCAAAGATTACGTTCGGCGATTTGCCGCCCAGCTCAAGACCTATCTTCTTAACGTTGCCCGCCGCGGCGCGCATAATGCTCTGTCCGACCTCCGTCGAACCCGTAAACGTAACCATATCCACATCGTTGTTTTCGGCAAGCTCGTTGCCTATGGTTCCGCCCGGTCCCAATACAAGGTTTGCGCAGCCCTTTGGCAAACCGACCTTTTCAAATATTTCAAAAAGCTTTATACTCGAAAGCACGCAGTTTGAGCTTGGCTTATACACAACGCTGTTGCCCGCGGCAAGAGCCGGCGCGAGTTTCCATACGCCCATAAGAAGAGGATAATTCCACGGTGTGATAAGTCCGCATACTCCGACAGGCTCATGCACAGTAAAGGAGTGCATTTTTCCGAAACCCTCATTTACATCGTAAACGCCGCCGTAGGGCGCTTTGATAAGGCTCGCATAATATCTGAAGGTGTGAATAGCGTCGTCAACATCACACTCCGCCTCTCTTAACGGTTTGCCGTGATCCATACTGTCTATTCTCGCGAATTCATCACGCTCCGCGTCAATCGCGTCGGCGATTTTCAGAATATAATCTCCGCGCGTTTGAGAATCCATATCGCGCCATTCGCGCGTTGTATAAAAGGATTCCTTTGCCGCCGCTATTGCTTTGCGCGCGTCCTCGACGGTTCCCAAGGTAATCTCGGCAAGCACCTCGCCGTTTGCGGGATTTATCGCGCTTGTGGTTTTGCCGGAGCTGCCCTCGACCCATTCGCCGTTTATGTACATTTTTTTCGGTTCCATAGTCATATTCTCCTTTATATCAAATTAATATCAAACTCCCATTGCCTTTTTAGTGTCCGCAAGAGCCTCGTCCATACGTGAAATTACGTCCGCTATATCCTGTTCGGAGATAACGGCGGTAGGCTCAAATCTTATCGTTTTGGCGTTTACAAGTGTACCGGCGGTCATAACGCGTCTTGCGAAAAGTCCCTTTGCCGTTTCGTAGCCCAAATCGCAGGTGTGGAACTCAACCGCAAGCATAAGTCCCGTTCCGCGTACCTCTTGAATAATCTCGGGATATTTTGCCGCCATCTTTTCAAGTCCCGCTTTAAGGATTTCGCCCTTTCTCTTACATACGCCCGGAATGTCGTTTTCAAGCATATACTTGATTGTCGCAAGCGCCGCCGAACAGCATACCGGATTTCCGCCGAACGTGGGCGAGCCTAAAAGCCACGGATTGTCGATAAGGTCCTGAGTCCACATCTTGGGGTCGCATATGATACCGGTAATCGGCATTATGCCGCCGCCGAACGCCTTGCCGAACGTCATAATATCCGGCGTAACGCCCTCCGCCTCGCATCTCCACATTGTACCGGTTCTGCCCATACCGGTTTGGATTTCGTCGAATATAAGAGCTACGCCCGTTTCGTCGCAGATTTCTCTTACCTCCTTCAAATATCCCTCCGGCGGAACAATAACTCCCGCCTCGCCCTGAATCGGCTCAAGGATAACAGCCGCGACTTTTTCGCCTACCGCCTGCAAATTCACGATAGCCTTTCTCACGTCCTCCGCGACGCCGTACTGTACGTGCTGAACCTGTTGAACCATCGGAGCGTAAGGCGTTCTGTATGTGCCCTTGCCGCCCATGGAAATAGCACCCATTGATTTTCCGTGGAACGCGCCGACAGTCGATATGTACCAGCGTCCGCCGGTTGCGATACGCGCCAGCTTAAGCGCCATTTCAACCGCCTCCGCGCCGCCGTTGGTGAAGAAACAATATTGCAGATTGCCCGGAGTTATCTCCGCGACAGCCTTTGCAAGATAGCCTCTCAGCGGGTCTAAAAGCTCCTGAGAATGGAGTGCCTGGTGGTCAAGCTGCGCTTTTACCGTTTCGAGGATTTCGGGATTTCTGTGTCCGCAGGTGTAGATGCCGAATCCGCCGAGGCAGTCGATAAACTTTTCGCTTTCGCCGTTTAAGCCGTAACAATAAGCGCCCTCGTCCGTCCATTCCACAACCGCGCCGTTCTCGGAGTCGGAGGAAACCGACTTTCTGTACTTGAGCCAACCCGGGCTTACATAGTTGTTAAAATGGTCGAGAGTGTCCTCGACAATCATTTTCTTATCCTCTTCCGAGATTTTATCGCTGTCCGTCTTGATAAGCGATATGATTTTGTTTACGTCCTTTAATACCTTTTCCTTATCAGTCATTTTTCTTACTTCCTTTCATTTTTGAGATAAAAAAGGCGTACTCGTGACAATGCCGCGAATACGCCTTTGTATTTCATCTCTGTTTATAGCTGTATTATATCGCCTTATATTCTCAATTTCAATTATTAAATTATAGAAATTTGTACCGATTTTTGAGTATATATACTTGATTTTAAGTATAATATATGCTATAATTTAATAACAAGGTTGGTGATTTTATGTATAAAAACGATTTTCTGATATTTAACACGGTTGTATATGAGCTGTACTCCTCAGAGACAAAGGAGGACTTAAAAAATAATTTTCTGCCGAGACTTAAGATGCTTGTTCCGTTCAGCTATGCGAGCATTATGCCCGCGGAAATGTCGGAGGGCGGCGTGATATTCGGCGCGCCGATGTGTTATCCCGCCGGCTTTGCGGAGGCTGAGGAGGAGTATATTCGCTGCGCCGATAAGGACGACCTCCTATGGCTCGCGCTCAGCAAGGAGCCGACGCTCGTTCGTGACAGCGACCTCCGTTCCGATGAGATGCGGCTCGGCGACCCGATATATATACGCTGCTACAAAAAGTACCACATATACGACAACATTCAATACAGCATTGTATACAATGAGCGGCTGCTCGGCGTTTTGACGCTATTCAGAACAAAGACCGACGGCGCGTTTGACGAAAGCGAGCTGTTTTACCTGCGCGCATTGGGACAGCACCTTAACAAGGTTATGAACCGGCTGTATAATTCGGACGGCGCTGTCCGCGCGGACGTATCCGAATTTGGTGAAAAATTCGATTTGACTCCGCGTGAAACGGAAATTTTAAGCTTTGTTTCGGAATATAAAAGCAATGATGAAATTGCCGAAATGATTGACGTAAGCCGCAATACCGTCCAAAAGCATTTGCAGAATATCTTCAGAAAAACAAACACGTCATCAAAGTGGGAGCTGATGAAAATAATTAATAATTTTTAATCAGAGGTTACAAGAGAGTTTTGAGCTTAAAATTTGTGTTTGAGTTGGTAACACTTGCTGAAAAATTCGTAGGGGACGGCGCCCTCGACGTCCCGTTATACAAATTTATGCTATTGGTAACTCCGTAGGGGCCTTATCCCTCATCCGTCATTTGCTATGCAAATGCCACCTTCCCCCAGGGGAAGGCTAATTTTTGCAACTGCGCTTATATAAGCCTTCCCTTGGGGGAAGGTGTCAGCGTAGCTGACGGATGAGGGTGCTTTTCAAGGCAAAGCCTTGAAAAGCATTTATATAGGGATTTTAAGGCTTTGCCTTAAAATCCTCACCGTCATTGTAAATTGTACATTATACATTCGTGCGCTTGCACGCACAAACAAAAATTTCAATCATTCCTCATTATTGCCGCGCTTTCGGCATCTGTTGTGTAATGCAATGCACATTTCCGCCGCCGTAGACTATTTCACGCGTCCTGACGCCTATTATCTCATATTCGGGGAACATCGCGCCTATTTGCCTCAGAGCCAATGCGTCGTTTTCGTCATCGTACTGCGGAACTATTACCGCCCCGTTGCATATAAGAAAATTCGCGTATGACGCTATGCAAAGGTCACCGTTTCGTCGCGGTGCCGAGCCGCGGGAGAAGTCTATTGTTTCCGCGCCCTCCATGTATATCGGGTTTTTCGTACAGCATAGACGGTGAATTTTGAGCCGTCTGCCTTTTGCGTCCGTTGCTTGCGACAATCTCTTTTGAGCGTCCGCCGCCGCGCTGAAAAACGGGTTTGATTCATCGTCGGTGTGTATGCAGCACACCTCGCCGGGGCGCACAAAGCACGCAACATCGTCAATATGACCGTTGGTTTCGTCGGGGTCTATGCCGTCGCCGAGCCATATTACCTTTTCAGCTCCGAGATATTCGCATAATTTATTTTCGATTTCACTCTTTGACATAGACGGATTGCGTCCTTTGGACAGCAGACACATTTCGGTAGTGAGGATTGTTCCCTCGCCGTCGGAATGAATAGAGCCGCCCTCAAGCACAAAGCCGTCCGTTCTGTAATAATCGGTGCGGGTTATTTCGCATATTTTTTCCGCCGCCGCATTGTCCTTATCCCAAGGAAAATACAAGCCGTCCGTAAGACCTCCCCAGGCATTAAATTCCCAGCTTACGGCGCGGCGGTTTCCGTTATCGTCCGTCAAAAACGTGGGACCTATGTCGCGGCACCAAGCGTCGTTATAGGACATCTCGATTACGCGTATGTTATCCGAGAGCCGCGCGCGGCAGTTTTCATACTGCTCCGCCGTCACAAACATAGTTACCGCCGTATGGCGGCTTATCGCCTCGGCAACGTTCGCGTATTGCTCCTGCGCCGGCTTTGCGCCGTCCCGCCAGTTGTCGCCGCGGTACGGCCACATCATAAAAACCTCCTCCTGCGGCTCAAATTCGCCCGGCATACGATAGCCGTCCGCAAGGGGCGTTGTGTTTATAATTCTTTTCGACATAATGTATTACCTCCTAATATTAGAGTTTAGAGTTGAGATACGGCGGCTTTAAATTTTTGTTTAGCGAGCTGCTTATGTTGAAGGGTATTTCGTAGGGGACGGCGCCCTCGACGTCCCTCTTGTGACCAAAAACGGCATTATTTCGACTTTGCTTTGCAAAGTCGAACGGATCGTCGAGGGCGCCGACCCCTACGAACCGTCGCTTCCACAAGCACTACAAACAAAAAATTTACCCACTCACCGTTGACAGCCTATCTTCGTTCGCCGTGCGTCGTTAAAATCCCGTAACATTCCGGTCGTCTGTCGCGGAAAATTCCCCATTCGCGCCGCTCACGCTCTAATGCGTCAAGGTCGAACTCGGCGCAAATAAACCCTTCGGTTTCTCTGTCCATCTCTTTTATTACGCAGCCGTGATTGTCCGATATAAATGACGAGCCGTAAAAGGTTATCTCGCTTTCGCCGTCCGTTTCGGTGCCTATTCTGTTGGAGGCGATTACGGGAATCATATTCGCCGCCGCGTGACCGCACATAGTGTTTCGCCAATGCGGCATAGAATCCTTTTTCAGTATAGGCTCGCTGCCTATCGCCGTGGGATAAAATATCAGCTCCGCGCCCATAAGCGCCATTGCGCGCGCCGCCTCGGGAAACCACTGATCCCAGCATATGCCGAAACCGAGTCTGCCGTATTTCGTGTTCCACACCTTAAATCCCGTGTCGCCGGGCGTAAAATAAAATTTTTCGCCATACGGCAGTCCGTCGGGTATATGCGTCTTGCGGTATACACCCAACAGCTCACCTGTGGCGTCTATAACCGCGATGCTGTTAAACGCCGTATTGCCGCTTTTTTCGTAAAAGCTCACGGGTATAACCGCGCCGATCTCCTTTGCAAGTCGCTTAAAGCGCGATACTGCGGGATTCTCCTCCGTATATGATGCAAGGGAGTAATAGTCTTTATTGTGATTTTGGCAAAAATACGGAGTTTCAAACAGCTCCTGCAAAAGTATTATATCCGCTCCGTCACAGCGCGCCGCGCGGATAAGGCGCTCCGCCTTGTCGAGCGTCTTATCTCTGTCCCATGTCACGCTCATCTGCACTGCCGCCGCCGTTACCTTTCTCATAAAACCGCCTCCATTCATTTTGCTTGGCATAATTATATTAAAATCAATTCGCATAATCAATATTTGCGAGCTAAAATAAGTTGTATTATTGATAAAAACGGTTAATAGGGACAATACCTTACTTAAAAAGTGGTACAAAACTCTTTACAAATCTGAAAAACGGGTATATAATATATAAAAACAGAGGTCAACGGAGACGCTTTAGTGCTGTCTCCGTTTTTTTTATGGGAGGAGTAGGTCATTATGAATGTGCACGAATTAAACGACTGGATGTTTTTCAATAATCTGATATATAAGATATATACCATCGCCGACGAGCGCGAAATGCGAAGTCATTTTATCAGTCAGCTTAAAATGGTTCTCGATTTCGACGCCACCGATTTTCATCTCGCAAAGGACGACGGCTCTGTCGGAGTGGATAATTTTGTCGGCTTTAACAGCGACGGCACGGACGCGGAAAAATATGACGAGCTTGATTATTCGCGAGGTATTCTCTACTGCGGCAAATGTATAGTATACCGCGAAACCGATATTATCTCCGACGACATCAGAATAAATTCGGAATATTACAAAAAGATATATCTGAAAAATCACTGGCATTACGCGATGCAGATGATTTTCGCGCGGAACAAACGCTTTCTGGGCGTTCTGACGCTCTACCGCTCGATAGGCAAGGAGGACTTTACCCACGATGATATTATGATTTTGGATATGATAAAGGACCATATGGCGTTCAGGCTGTACAGCGAATACGAAAAACGCTGCGGTCACACCGAGCTTGACATAAGAGGCTTTTGCGAAAAATACCGTCTTACGAACCGCGAAACATCCGTTCTCGAACACATTCTGCGCGGCGAGGAAAACAGCGAAATAAGCGAAAAACTCGTTATCAGCATACATACTCTTAAAAAGCATATTCTTAATATTTACAGAAAAGCGGAGGTCAACAACAGATTGCAGCTTATGAACAAGGTGCAGGAAACAAAGTTCTTTTCTACTCCAAAAGGAGTATAAAAATAAACATTTCTGCTACTTGAAAGTTATATACAACAGTGCTACAATTACGTTAAATCAAAAAACAGACAGCAAAACGGCAATGGGGCTTAAAAGCTCAAGTTGCCGTTTTTTGTTTTGTAAAGGAGCTGGTATCTATGAAAGAATTGGTTATCATTATACGTCCGGAAAAGCTTGAAAAGCTCAAAAGCATACTTGACGCAAAGCAATGCGGCGGTATGACGATTTCAAGCGTTATGGGCTGCGGCACTCAAAAGGGTGTTGTCGAGGATAACACGGTGAACGTAATCAAGGGATTTAAAACCAATATCAATCTTTTGCCGAAAATTAGGGTTGAGGTGGTTGTAAGCGACAGCGAGGTTGAGGATATAATCACCGAGCTGCGCGATAAAATTCCGACCGGTCACGTCGGCGACGGTAAGGTTTTCATAAGAGATATTGCGGGCGCGGTAAGGCTGAGAACCGGCGAGCGCGACGATAAAGCGCTTTAGACAAGAGGTGATTTGCTATGTCAGTAGTTGTTGAACTCAGAAATGTAAATAAAATCTACGGTTCAAATCACGTTGTAAAGGATTTGAACCTTGACGTATACGAGGGCGAATTTCTTACTCTGCTCGGCTCCTCGGGCTGCGGGAAAACCACAACGCTCAGAATGGTAGCCGGATTTGAGGAACCGTCAAGCGGCAGCATAAGCGTGCAGGGCGAGGATATTCACAATAAGGAGCCGTTTGAAAGGGACGTAAACACGGTATTTCAAAGCTACGCGCTTTTCCCTCATATGACGGTATACGACAATGTAGCCTACGGACTGAAAATGAAAAAGGTAAAAAAGCCGGAAATAAAGGAACGCGTAACCGAAATGCTTGAGCTTGTTCAGCTCGGCGGCTTTGAGAAACGCTATCCCTCACAGCTTTCCGGCGGACAAAAGCAAAGAGTCGCAATCGCCAGAGCGCTTATAAACAGACCCAAGGTGCTGCTTTTAGACGAGCCTCTCGGCGCACTTGACTTAAAGCTTAGAAAACAGATGCAGCTTGAATTAAAGCGTCTGCAAAAAAAGCTGAACATCACATTTATATATGTAACGCACGACCAGGAGGAGGCGCTCACGATGAGCGACCGAATTTGCATAATGGACGAGGGCGTTTTGCAGCAGGTCGGCACACCGGCGGAAATTTACGAGTCGCCAAAAACGCGGTTTGTCGCGACGTTTATAGGCGAAACCAATCTTTTCGACGGCGTTGTCTCGGGCGTTACGGACGACAGAATGAGTATACACATTGAACCGGGCGATTTTGAGGTTCCGCGCGAGGATTTCAAAGCCGGAGAAATGCTTGTAATATCCGTAAGACCGGAAAGAATGTTATATTCCACGGAGCCGGTAGAGGGATTTAATCTTGAGGGTATCGTTAAGGAGCAGATTTACGTAGGCTCGATACTCAAAACGGTTGTCACTCTTTCAAACGGAAACGAGATAAAAATAGAGCGTCTTGCCGGTCAAGAGCTGCCCACGGGCGGCAGAGTATATCTTTATTGGAAAGACGGCGACGCCAAGCTTATACGCTCTTATGATAACGTATTTGCCGAGGCGGTTGAAAATATTGTTTTGCGGTAAGGAGGGATTTATATGGCTAAGCTTTCAAGACATACCTTCCGTTCAAACACGCTGCCGGCAATAACCACTGTCGGACCGGTTACGTTATGGCTCGCGTTCTTCGTGGCGGTGCCGCTCATATATGTACTGATTATGAGCTTTTGCAGCCTTGACGAGGGATATAACGTAGTGTTTAAATTCACGCTCGCGAATTATCAACGTCTGCTTGACCCGAATTATATTCAGATTTACGGCACATCGCTTTTCGTGGCATTTATCACAACGGCGTTATGTATCGTTGTAGGGTATCCGTTCTCGTTCCTGATTGCGAGAACGACCTCCAAGCATAAGGCGCTGTTGTATATGCTTGTGATTATCCCGTTCTGGACAAATTCGCTTATAAGAATTTACGGCTGGAGGACGCTTTTGGGCACGAACGGTTGGATAAACAATCTGCTGATAATGATGAATTTGACGGACACGCCGGTTGAATTTTTGTTTAACCGCGGAGCGACGATATTGGGTATGTTTTACTGCCTGTTTCCGTATATGGTACTGCCGCTCTACACCGCTATAGAAAAGCTCGACAAGAATTTGCTCGAGGCGTCCGCCGACCTGGGCGCGAAGAGCCGTTCCACATTTACGCGGGTTATAATCCCGCTAACGATGAGCGGTATATTCTCCGGCAGCATTATGGTATTTATTCCGAGCTTGGGTTACTTCTTCGTGTCGGATATTTTGGGCGGCGGAAATTCGGACGTTATCGGAAACCTTATCGAGCGTCAGTTCCAAAGCGGCAACAACTGGCCTTTGGGCGCGGCGCTGTCCATTATACTTATTCTGATAACGCTGCTGTTGGTAAAGCTTTATCAAAAGCTCGGCGGCGATATGGATAATTTGGGGGTGTGATAAATGAGCAGACGAATAAAATCATCAATAAAAAAGATTGCGGGAATAGTTTTCTGCACATTGGTATACATATTCCTGTTCCTGCCGATTTCGGTTATAGTGGCAAACTCGTTTAACGCGACCACCTCAAAGCCGTATCTGACGTGGAAAGGATTCACATTCGACTGGTATGTAAAGCTATTTGACAACTCGTCGCTTTTGGCATCTTTCGGAGCTACAATAGCAATCGCCGTGATAAGCACCCTGCTTGCCACCGCGATAGGAACGATAGCGGCGGTCGGAATGTATAAATACAAATTCCGCGGAAAGAGCGTCATAGACGGACTTTTGTATATACCGGTTGTAATACCGGAGATAGTTTTGGGAATATCGCTTTTGACGCTGTTCTCGAACACGCATATTCCGCGCGGTATGATTTCGCTTGTGCTTGCGCATACCACATTTTCAACGCCGTACGTAATCTTCAATGTCCGCGCAAGGCTCTCCGGCTATGACGGCTCCATCGAGGAGGCAAGTATGGATTTGGGCGCGAACAGGCTCACGACCTTTAAAAATATCACTCTGCCTGTGCTTGCGCCGGGTATAGGCGCGGGCGCGCTCTTAGCGTTCACGCTTTCGATAGACGATGTAATTGTAAGCTATTTCACAAACGGTCAGGTAAAAACCTTCCCGTTAAAGGTAATGGAATCGATAAAGAGCGGCGTAGCGCCCGATGTAAACGCGCTGTCAACGCTTATACTGGTAGGCACGATTGTGCTCGTTATATTAACACAAAGTAATCTTTTTAAGAAAAATAAATAGAAAAGGAGTTTTTATTATGAAAAAGGAAGTTTTCACAACGAAAAAGGCAATATCACTTGCGACCGCGGCGGTAATCGCGGCGGGAACGCTTACCCTCACCGGCTGCGGCGGTTCAACAGAAACGGCGGACGGCACCGCGACCACGCTTAACATCTACACCTGGACGGAGTATATCCCCGATTCCGTAATCGAGAAATTCGAGGATGAAACGGGCATAAAGGTAAACCACACGACATTCTCCTCAAACGAGGATATGCTGGCAAAGGTAAAATCCGAGGACGATGACGCGTTCGATATTATTCAGCCGAGCGACTATATGGTTGAGCAAATGGCATCGCAGGGTATGCTTGCGGAGCTTGACCTTGATAAACTTACAAACCTGTCGAATATAGGCGAGCAGTATCTTGACCCGTCCTATGACCCGGGCAATACATATTCAATCCCGTACCTCGGCGGAGTTGAGGCAATCGCGGTAAACACCGATATGGTTACGGGCGAGATAACCTCGTATGACGACTTGTTCGACCCGCAGTATGCATCGCAGATTGTCCTGCTTGACGATTTCCGCGCGGTTATCGGTATGACGGCTAAGAGCCTGGGTTACAGTATGAGTACGTCGGACGAAACGGAGCTTGCCGAAATAAAGGAAAAGCTGCTTTCAATCAAGCCGAATGTAAAGCTGTATGACTCCGACAGCCCCAAGTCGGCGCTTATATCGGGCGAATGTTCAATCGCGTCCGTATGGAGCGCGGAGGTTGCGCTTGCAATGGAGGAGGTTCCGTCAATAGAGGTTGTATACCCCGAGGAGGGCGCGTATCTCTTTATGGATAACTGGGCAATTCCCGCGGGCTCGAAGAATGTTGACGCAGCTATGGAGTTTATAAACTTTATGCTTGACGCTGAAAATATGGCGCTGATTCTTGAGGAATTCCCGTATATGTGCCCCAACACGGCGGCTGTTGAATTGATGGGCGAGGAATACGCGGCGAACCTTGCTAAAAATCCTCCGGCTGAGGCTATTGAAACAGGCGAGTATATCCAGAATCTTGACAATGACACACTTGCAATTTACGACCAAATGTGGACTGAGCTGAAAAAGTAAATATGACTTAAAACGTCCCTCCGAATTGCGGAGGGGCGTTTTTTATGCGGAATGTTGTATGGCAGGCACACACCACGCCGCAAATTTACCTCGTAGGGGCGACCCTTATGGCCGCCCGACGCGCCGCCAATTCCGCTCACCATGCGCGGGAAAAACTTCCAAAACCCCTTGACAAAATCGGGGGGGGGGGGTATAATATAATAAAGTTATACAAAAAAACAAGGAGGAACAAAAATGAAAAAAGTAATTGGTATCATACTGTCGGCGGCGGTGGCGCTGTCCTGTACAAGCGCGCTGGCGTTCAGCGACTTACCTACAACGGCGGACACGGAGCTTATGGAAAAGCTCGGGATAATTTCGGGTTATTCCGACGGGACATTTAAGCCGGACGAAACCATAACCCGCGCAGAGGCTGTAAAAATGGTTGTGGCGTTGTACGGCATCTCCGATGAGGACGTTGAGGGACTTGCGAAGAATGTGGGTTTCAGCGACGTGGACGAGGATTATTGGGCATACAGCTACATAGTGTACGCGCAGACTATTGGAATAATCAACGGATTTGAGGACGGAACCTTCAGACCAGATGAAAACGTGACCGAGGATCAGGCGATAAAAATGCTTGTTGAAACGGTGGGATACGGAGTATACGCGCAGTCCTCGGGCGGTTATCCGAGCGGCTACAGAACATGGGGAGATGCCGTCGGAATTATAGATAATTCGCAGGATATTGACTATGCGGGCGATGCGACAAGGGGCGAGGTGCTCGAGATGGCGGAGAAAACTCTTTACGCTCCGTTGTGCCTAATATCGAGCTATGACATAGATATATTCGGAAATTATTCGCCTGTATTTGTCCTAAAGGACGGAACGGGAAGTGATTACAAAAATCTGCTTATCAATTATTTCGATGTGTACACAACTATAGCCGAGGTGACCTCTGTTGATGGCAACAAAGCGAATATTGACATAGTAAGCGCGATAAATTTCGATGACGAGTACGTCAACCCTAAGGAAAACGACAAGCTGAGCGTGACGGTGGACTTAGATGACGGCGTGTCGGTGGAAAAGGGCAAGCAATATACAATGTATATTCGGATAAACGATTTGGAAGAACAGAATTATGACCTTTTACTCGCCTATGAGTGCGAATAAAAATTAAAGAGAGCTGTATCGAATTTGAATTTGATACAGCTCTTTGTTTTTACTTTGTAATTTCAACGGTGCGCGTGTCCTGATCCCAGTCTACATTGAGATTGAAGGATTCCATCACAAAACGCAGAGGAACCATTGTCCTGTTGTTTTTTATCATTGCCGGCGTTTCGAGAGCGACCTCCTCGCCGTTTAAAACAGCGGTGTCGCTGTCTATAAACAGCGTAATATCAATATCGTCCTTTTGGATTTCAACCGTGTTGTTTTCGCCGTCCCATTCCACATCGGCGTTAAGTGCCTCGCTCACGCCTCTTACCGGAATAAGAGTGTAGGTATTGCCGTTGATTGTTTCAAGCAGAGGGTACTGGTCCTCAAACGCGAGCAGCTCGCCGTTGATGCGTACCTTTGCGCCTATGTAATCAATATCCTGATGATAATATCTCAAAACGTGCTCGATATACTCCGCGTCGCCGTATGTGTCGTAAGGCCAGTTGTCGGCGTAATGCGCGGCGTTGATTCGCTCGCTGAGCCATTCGTCGCCGACGGCGTCTATTATTCTGTCAAGCACGGTTTGCCCGAAATTGTACGATTGTATCATCTTCATATAATCGCAGTCATAGCTTATAAGCGACTGAGAGATAAGATACGCCGCGAACGGAACTGCCTTTTCGGGGTCAAGCCTGTCCTCAAGAGTCCATTCTTCGCCGGCGGTTCGCAGACCGAACTCGGCAAAGGAGCTTTCAAGAGTGTATTCAATCTGCATAATGCCCCAAGCGGGATATTCGCTGCCATCATCTCTGTAGCTTAAATTTCTTCCGGAGGATTCCTGCATACATATAGCCGCAAGCAAATTCGGATCGACACCGTATTGGTCGCCCGCCTCCTTGAATAAATCCGAATAGGATTTAACCGTCGAATTAAGCGACGCGGTTCCTATGTCTATTCCGTCCATACTTGTTCCCTTGTGGTCGGGAATGGCTCCCGAGGCAAAAGCCGTCAGTGAGCTTACTGATAAAGCGGCTGCAAGTATTGTTCCTATTATCTTTTTCACGATAACTCCTTTCCGCGGACTTTGTGCCCGCTCCAAAGCTTTTCCTTAAGCCTTTGTGACAGCTCGTCATCGGATAAGGTTTCTCTTTGGGTATTTTCAAGGTATATCTGCCGTTCCGTTTCCGGTATGCAATGGTTTTTGTACCATGCAAAGAAGTCGGGACCGTCCGAAATCATTCGTATATATCGGCGCAGACTGTCAACCGCATACACGGTTATGCGCACATTCGTCAGCCAGTCGCAGCTGTAAAAATTCTTCCATTTTCCGTGTTCGCCGCTCTCCAGGAGAGTGACTCCCGCAGAAAATTCCTCCATAGCGCCCGTCAGAATTGTAAAACAGCGCGGCAAATCGTTATTTTCGTAATACTCATACGCGCGGCACAGAGCATATAAGCCTCTCGCTCCGCTCAAGTGCAGCTTTGCCTGGAACATTATGTTGTCCTCAAAGAATACGCTGTTTTTAAGCTCCTTTTTTACCTTTTCGCATTTGGCGCATAACGCGGAGAATTTGTCCATTGCCGTTTTGCACCGCCGCGCGAAAAACTCTGTTTGCTCGCGAAACGGCACCTCACCGGTCGCGAACACAAGCCCGTCCGACATTTTATTGCCCTTTGCCCAGTCCACGCATATGCGTCTGGCGGTGTGATAATAAAGCTCGTCGCCGGCTCTGTCGTCATCGTTTTCGCCGTATTTAATACACGCGTCGAAGTAATCGTTGTAACATTCGACAGCGTCGCTGTCGCCGTCAAAATACCTTTTCGCAAAATCATTCTTGAATTGCTCAATATCAACCTCGCCGGCGTTCCACTTTTGCGCGACGAGCTTTAGCATATAAATATGCGGACGTATATTTCCGCAGTTTAAGAGCAGATACTTATCCGCGCCCGCCTTAAATGCCTCGTCCAATTCGCTGTTCACCGTTTCCGGCGGGTTACCCAGAAGAGTAAGATGACTTGACGCCTGCAAATCGTGGAAGGTAACGTGGTAGTAAAGACCGTGCATACCGTCCTCGCGCGGCAGCGACGGAGTGCGCGGATTGTGCGTGCCGTTTCGGCGCACTACCATTTTGCCGTAGCCGTTGTCCGACCATATTTTTATGAAGTTTTTCGGCAGTTTTAAATATCCCGCCTCATATAATTCCGTGATTTCGCCGTACAGATATACCGCACACACAGGATTTTTAACTCTTTCGCATAAAAGCTCATACTGTTTGTCTATGACAGAGCGTATCACGGCGGCGCGGCTTTCGGGCGTGGTGTATTTAGGGTCGTTATGCCAAAACGGCGCGTCGCCCTGACCGCGAAATCCGAGCGTCCATACGATTTTTTTATCCTTGTTTTTTTCTATGGCATCCGACCATAGCTTTTCAAAAAGCTTAGGGTGCTTGCCGTAGCTCGCGTCCTTGTCGGGATAGGCTCGCAGAAACATCTCCGAACCCAAAGGCTCCGCGTGGTGATGCGTTATGTAAAGTCCCATTTCCGCCGCGATGTCAAAATGATGACCGTTCCTCGGCAAATCCGTGCCGGGAATAACCATATTACCGCCGAGCCTCAGCAGTGTTTCAAAGACGATTTCCCAAACCTTGCGCGACGGCGGGTACTCATCGCTCCAGCCTATAAGGCATACCTCGTCATTGACAAACCAACCTCTGTAACGAACCCTTGCCAAAGGCGAGGTATATTCCCTTGATGAAAGCGCGACGGCATTGCGCTTGTTCGGTTCTTTTTCCGTCCAGTACCAGAAATCGTCAACGCCGAGAAATTCGCGGCTCATATAAAGCACCGCGTAGACCGCGCCAAGCTCGTCGGCGCAGTCAATGTTTATGTTGTTTTCGGTAACCGTCAGGCTGAATTGCTCGCTTTCAAGAGAGCCGCAGCCGGTATGTATCGTAACGTCGCCGCCTTCCTTAAAGCCCTGCCCGAACACCTTTGTAAAGTCGCGCATAAATATATCGTAAGCGTGCTTTACCGGAGGGGTAAGGGCGGGGAAAGAAAACGATGTGTCTTTTGTGATTTTAAACATATCTTTCTCCTTAAATCAGAATCCTGTGTATATGTACATTATACACGCAATTCAAGATTTAGTCAATGTATTAAGTTTCCTGCGTATAAAATAAACGGAAAAAGTGAATAATACGATAAAAATAAAAAATCAATCGGGAGGGAAACAGATGAAACAGTATATTGAAATCATTGATGTATTCGCGAGAGAGGTTATGGACTCAAGAGGAAATCCCACTGTGGAGGTGGAGGTGCAGACGGAAAACGCCTGCGGCAGAGCCATAGTGCCGTCGGGAGCGTCAACGGGAGCGTTTGAGGCTATGGAGCTGCGCGACGGCGACAGCAAGCGTTACGGCGGCAAGGGCGTAAAGAATGCCGTCAGCAATGTAAACGAGAAAATATCCGACGCGCTTATAGGAATGAATGTGCTTGAACAGCGCTCCATAGATATGAAAATGTGCGAGATGGACGGCACGGAAAACAAATCAAATCTCGGCGCCAACGCGATTCTCGGCGTTTCACTGGCGGTGGCGCGCGCCGCGGCGGCAAGCCTTGATATTCCTCTGTTTCAATATATAGGAGGAACAAACGCGCATATTTTGCCCGTGCCTATGATGAATATTTTGAACGGCGGCGCTCACGCCGACAATAATGTGGACATACAGGAATTTATGATAATGCCGTTCGGAGCAAAATCGTTCAGACAGGGACTCAGATGGTGCAGCGAGGTATTTCACGAGCTTAAGAAGGTGCTGAAGGAGATGGGCTGCGCAACGGCTGTCGGAGATGAGGGCGGCTTTGCACCCGATCTTGAAACGGACGAGCAGGCGCTTCGGGTTATCGTAAACGCCGTAAAGCGCGCCGGTTATAAGCCCGGCGAGGATTTTAAGATAGCGATAGACGCCGCGTCGTCGGAATGGGTGCAAAAGGACGGAACGTATCTGCTGCCGAAGTCGGGAATAAAAAAGACCGCGGCGGAATTGGTTGAATACTGGCAGGATTTGTGCGGGAAATATCCGATATTCTCAATAGAGGACGGACTGGGCGAGGACGATTGGGACGGCTGGAGAATACTTACGGATAAGCTTGGAGATAAAATACAGCTTGTGGGCGACGATTTGTTTGTGACAAATCCGAAACGCCTCGCAAGGGGAATACGCGAGGGCGTGGGCAATTCGATATTGGTAAAGGTGAATCAAATAGGCACGCTTTCCGAAACGCTTGACGCGGTGGAAATGGCTCATAAAAACGGCTATACGGCGGTAATATCCCATAGGAGCGGCGAAACGGAGGATACAACCATCGCGGATATTGCCGTCGCGGTGAACGGCGGTCAGATTAAAACCGGCGCGCCGAGCAGAACCGACCGCGTGGCGAAGTATAATCAGCTGCTCAGAATAGAAGAGGAGCTTTGCTTTGTTTCGCGCTACGGCGTGTAAAATTATTTGGGCTGTAGGCAAGATACCACCTGCCTACAGCCTTATTTTTGTCTTACGGAATCTATATTAAAAGCCCAATACAGGCTGTAATTGTCTGCCCTCCAACGCCGCAAGCGCGGCATCGTGTGCGTGAGGACTGAATTGTGTGGTAAAAAGTCGAATAATTAAATTGATTTTGACAATTCCGTATGATATAATTATATAAAGCAAGAGTTTCTGACTTTGGCGAAGGAGATGCAAAATGGTTAAGTTATGATAGACTGATGGGGATAGACAAATTATTGAGAAAGTTTTAATTCAACGCAAATGCCTTAAGTTGTTTGAACTTGAGGCATTTTTATATTAAGAAACATAAAGAAACCGATAATAAACCATATAAAATATTGCAAAAAACTTGACGAGATAATTGGAATTTGGTACAATATAATCGGTATTTTATATCTATGTTGTTATGTAAAGGTGAGAATATGAGTGAAAATATAAATGAAAAGTGGATAAGCATTGAAGAGGCAGCAGAACATCTGGGAATTAAGCCTGTAACCGTACGAGATTGGATAAAGAAAGGAAAAGGTATTCCGGCTTGCAAAATCGGGAAAAAGTGGAAGTTTAAATATTCCGAATTGGACGCTTGGGTAAAAAGCGGACAGAGTGCCATAGAATAATTTTACGGGTAGGTGCGAAATGGCAAACGATATATTGGTTAATGCATTGAAAATAGCAAGCGGTTATCTTAATCAAAATTACAGCAATAATGAGTTAAATGTAATCTATGAAGAAATCAATGCTATTATAGGCAAGTCATTGCTGATTGATAATTCAGTAAATAAACCTTATTCATATGATGAAATGCAAAAGTTATTATCTGCCTTAAATGAAAAAGAAACTATACGAAAGAATAAAGGCGTATATTACACGCCGTCAGATGTTGTAAGTTTTATATTGATTAACAGTGTGAAAATGCTATGTAAAAGATTACAGCCAAACAATCTTTATGTGTCAGACCTGAACGTAATTCCTTATAGAACATTCTGCTATGATAAAACGGTGTATGACCCAACGTGTGGTTCAGGCGTTTTCTTGCTGGCAGCATTGGAGCTTAAGTTGGACTTACTTGATTTACATCATATCGATGTAACAAAGGAAAAAATTAAAAAGGTTGTTGAATCTATAAAGGGAAACGACTTAAATAAGGACTCTGTTACCATTACTAAACTTCGTCTTTTTCTTTGTGTTCTTCACAGACACGGAGCGGCGAAAACAAAAGGACTTTCCGAAATTCTTAATAATTGCTACGAATCTTATGATTATGTAGAGCATAAACCAAAGATTGAAAATAAATATGACATTATTATAGGAAATCCTCCTTATGTGGAAGATGCAAAAAGCGAGTCAATTCCCGAGAAGAGATATGGAAACATATATGCTAATGTACTTGAAAATGCGTCATTGCAGCTAAAGTCCGGCGGCGTTATGGGATTTGTAATTCCGTTGTCTTATGTTTCAACACCGAGAATGAAAAAAATTCGTGATGAACTATATATCACAGTGCCGGAACAGTATATTTTAAGTTATTCGGATAGACCTGACTGCTTGTTTACTTCCGCACATCAAAAACTATGTATTTTGCTTGGGAGAAATAAGAATGGCATACGTGATATATTCACGGGAAATTATAGGTATTGGTATAAAGAAGAAAGATATGATTTATTCAGCATTACGGAAGTAGTGAAGAATGAATATGTGCAAGATGAATATATTCCCAAATTAGGAACAAAGCTTGACACTTCCGTTTATAGTAGATTAACCGGATTTAATACACCAATCATTAATTTGCTTGAAAAAAATGGCAGCTCTTTATATCTGAATATGCGAGCGACTTTTTGGATTAAGGCATTTTTGAATGAACACACCGGTGCCGAATATAAAATATTTAAGTGCAAAAATCAGAATTACGCTAATTTCTGTATGTGCCTGCTCAATTCATCATTATTTTGGTGGTATTGGATTTGTGTATCTGATTGCTGGCATATAACGAGAAAAGAATTGCTCGGTTTTAAGGTTCCGGAAATTGATAATTTTACTGAGGTAAATCAATTAGCGCGTGCTTTGGAAAATAAATTAGAAGAAACCAAACTGTATGTGGGTACGAAACAAACGGAATATGAGTACAAGCATAAAGAGTGTGTTGAAACAATTCATCAAATTGATGACTATGTCAATGCTTTATATGGCTTATCAGAAGAGGAAAGTATATACATAAAGAATTTTGCTTATCGATATAGAGTCGGAGGAGGTGTTAAAGATGAACGTAATTGACCTATTTTCGGGATGTGGAGGCTTATCGCTTGGGTTTATCAAAGATGGGTACACTGTAAAAAAAGCAGTAGAGATTGATGCGAACATAGCAAAGACCTATAAGATGAATCATCCGGAAGTTGATGTGATTGTTGACGATATTCGTAATATAGCTCAATCGGGAATTTTTAAAGCCGGAGATGCCGATATTATCATTGGAGGACCACCTTGTCAAGGGTTTTCTATGGCAGGTGCAAGAATAAGAAATGGTTTTGTTGATGACTCGCGAAATTATCTGTTTAAGTATTATTTCGAAGTAGTAAAAACGGTGAAACCCAAAGCTTTTGTAATGGAAAATGTAAAAGGCATTATGACTATGCGGAATGGAAAAATTTTTGAGGAGATACTTAGAATTTTTTCGGATTCGGATATGTTGGACGGTATGCCTTATAAATTGCATTATAAGATTGTTAAGGCAGTTGAATTCGGAATCCCTCAAAAAAGAGAAAGAATGATTATTATTGGCACAAGAAATGGTGATTTTGACTTCAATGAATTTTGGAATCGGACCAAAGAAGAGATACTTTGTGATTATCCTAACTACTTTGATGCAGTTACTGTTCGAGATGCCATTGGAAATCTTGGTTCTACAACCGTGACCGGTTCAATAGATAATCCCAAGCCGATTACAGAGTATCAGAAATATTTGGCTGCTGATATAAAGGAGATTACAAATCATACAAGGACAAACCATTCAAAACTTGCCGTAGATAGAATGAGCAGAGTTGCGAATGGCGAAAATTTTACTGCTTTGGAGGAGAATATTAATTCGGTTCACAGTGGCGCTTATGGAAGGCTATGTTGGGATGAGCAAGCGCCGACAATTACAACACGGTTTGACACACCTGCGGGAGGCAGATTTATTCACCCTATTGAAAACAGAACTCTATCTCCTCGGGAGGCGGCAAGAATACAAAGTTTTCCTGATGATTTTGTATTCTATGGGAATAAAACATCTGTCTGTAAACAGATTGGAAATGCGGTGCCGCCAAAGGTATCTTATTTCTTGGCACGTTTGATAAGTAAAATAATAGAGTCGGAGGTATAAAGTAGTGAATCCAGTTTTACAAAATAAACTAACTGCGTTGGAAAATGCAAATGATTATGAATGCTGGTATTTGGTAAAGCAGCCTACCGCATTTGACAGTATTTGTTATTTGGTTTCCTTTCTAAAGGAATTTAAGTCAAAAGAAGTAACCGGAAAGTTGCAAGATTTCATAGGAAAAAAGATAGAAGAAATTAATAGCGTTAAGCCGGATATTAAACTTTCTAATAATTATAGAGCATTAAGAGTGGCGGCATTTTTTGGACTTATTACGATGACTTCCTCAAAATATGAGGAAGCTGTCATTACAGAAACTTTTGAGGAAATTAATAATCGTTGTGGCGGAGAATTTGAAAGAAAAGATTTGTATGAGGATATTATCCAAAGACAAATCGAAAAAATGTACGTCAGTTCAACAGTAGACGAAGAATACAATAGTGTAAGAAAGAATTATCGTTTGTACCCGGTGATGCTGTTATATAAAGTGCTTATTGAATTAGGAAGAGCAACGGGCAGTTATTCTATCAGTATGACGGAATATAAATATTTAGTTGCAACTACAGAAGTGTTTGAAAATTTTCTTGAAACATTAGTGTTAATCAAATTATTTAGAGAAGATTCTTCTGTTAATGCAAAATTTGAACAGTACCGTGCAAAATTTGACAACCGTATGCTTCAGGCGTTAAAACAGCTGCCCACTTTAGAAATTGATAAAGATTCTATCAAATTAAAAGCAGAAACAATTTCCGAAGTTGCGAAAAAAGTATTTGTTTTTGAAAACAATGCCAATATGTTTAATACAGAAAATTATCTTGGCTTTTTAGGCTCGAAAAAGTCTTTATTTGAACTTGATGAGTTTGAAAGTGAGAATACAACAGAAACGGATCGGGATATTGCGTATGTAGACTCGGATAAGGGAAAGCGTATTGAAAACGGTACTAATGTATTGTTGTACGGCGTGCCGGGTTCCGGTAAGAGCTGGACGATTGAACATGAGTATTGTAATAAAGATACCAATGTAGAGCGTTTGGTGTTTCATCCGGATTATACCTATTCTGACTTTATCGGTCAGATTTTGCCAAACGTAGATGAAGATGGACAGGTAAATTATAAGTTCACTGCCGGTCCGTTTACCAACATTTTAGCTGATGCATATGCTCACCCGCAGGAAGAATATATTTTGATTATAGAAGAAATCAATCGTGGTAATGCACCTGCAATTTTCGGTGAGGTATTCCAACTGCTTGACAGAAAGACTGAAATCCGTAACGTAGACGATGGGTATCCTATAGGTACAAGTGAATATGGGATTACAAACGCAAATATTGCAAGAATTGTTTATGGTGACGCGAAACATAAAGTCCGTATTCCTTCTAATTTGTCTATTATCGGAACGATGAATACCTCTGACCAGAATGTATTTACTCTTGATACGGCATTTCAGCGCAGATGGGAAATGCGCTTGATAGAAAACAATTTTGAATATGTGGACAAGAGATTGGCAGATGCGGAAATTCTTGATACAGGCATTACTTGGAAAGTTTTCTGTACACAAATTAATAAGATTATTGTTGGAAATAACGCAAGAATGACTTCTGCTGAGGATAAGCGTTTGGGTGCATATTTTGTTCGTTTGAGAGATTTAACATTTAACGAAAAAATGGGTAATCTTTCTGAAGGTGAATATGATGCGTTACGCACTAAAGAAGAAAACAAAACTATAAGCTCTGATGAAGAGGCAAGACTTGCGGAAATCAGAACTGCAATGAAACAAAATCGCAGGTTCCCTGAAAAGGTAATTAAGTATTTGTGGGATGATGCTTTCAAATTTAATAGAGAAATTGTGTTTGAAACAACCCTCTTTCAAAGTTTGGAACAGGTAATCCGTACATTTATGTATGCGAATAAGTTAGAACGATTTGCTATGTTCAAGGATAACGTGATAGAGGCATTTACAAACCCGAAAGAGTAAGGTGGTGATTCAATATGGATTTGGACACAGCATTGCACAGTGCCTTGGTTGATGATATTAAAAAGCACTGTTGGGTAAACTCAAATGAAGACGGAGATCGATTTGTTGGAATAAAAGCTGATTCGGATAATGCGATGGTCTATTTCCCTATCGGATACCAACTACCCGATAATGATGCCGAAATCAGGACAGATATTAAGCATTTGATACAGGTTTTATCTGAGTTTACTACAAAAGAAGATAGGCTGCTTGCAATCAATAAGTTTGCAGCACCTCAGAACGTGGATTTTCCGATAAATGCATATAAGGGTGTAATAGAATATTACTTTTCTATTGGCGGTAATTATTATGTAGAGCAAGATACGACATACAGGACAAGTGCTGTCGGAAAGCAGGATTGGCAAAGAACAATCAGAAATCAAGTGCCTTTGGTTCAACAACGTAGGGGTGTCAATTCGTTTATTTATACGGAATTCACCGTGAGAGCGGCGACGCCGAATGATACCAAACAGATAACGCAAATTAATCGTTTTTGTGTTTATGAGGCATTTAAAAAATTGGGTTGGCTGTATGTACCATATATGCCGGAACAGCCGGGACCACACCCGGATGTAAAAACATCAATCGCCATTCTGAATTCAAAACTTGGAAATACAAACGATGATAAGAAAAGACATTTGTTTCAGGCAATGAAGGATATGTTGCTGTATATGGATGAGAAAACGTCAGATAAACAGTTTTATTTCGGAACGGATGATTTTGACCATGTGTGGGAAAAACTGATTGACCGTGCTTTTGGAGAGAAAGATAAGGACAAGTATTTTCCGCGTTCTCGTTGGTTTTTGGATTACGGTAGATATAAAGAAAAACGTCCGCTGATGCCGGATACCATTATGATTTACAACAATAAGTATTATATTCTTGATGCCAAGTGTTATAAGTACGGTCGGACCGGTATTCCGGATCACTTACCCAATGGGTCTTCTATCAACAAGCAGATTACATATGGAGAGTATTTGGAAAAGTATAAGGGTGTAAATCCGGGTTCTCTATTCAATGCATTTATTATGCCGTACAATAAAGCAAAGAACTTCTTTGGATTAACGGAAACCGTTGGTAATATTGGTGAGGCTGTTGGAGATTGGCGTAAAAATAAGAAATACTATGAAAGAATTCAAGGCATTGTAATGGACACGAGATATTTAATGTATCATTACGCGGGGAATCCGCTAAAAGAAAAGGCTGCGTTGGCGAAGTGCATTGAGGCTGTTACAGGTAGAGGACCGGTTCCTGTTGCTCCGGGAGCAACATATGCGTCACATCAACTCACAAACTTATAATATAGTGTGCGCGGGGACCGAATTGTATGGTAAAAAGTCGAATAATTAAATTGATTTTGATAATTCTATATGGTATAATATTATATAATAATTAGGTATTTGGTTTATGGCTTTTGTGGTAGGGAAAAGTGTGCACATGGTGAAGTTAAAAAGCTATAAAGTATGAGCAAAGTTAAATTTTATACACTCGTTATTAACATTGTGCAAGTGTAAGCGTATATGTCATACTAAATATTTATTATTAGTAACGTGGTAACCAATAATTTTTCTGAGGAGAATAGTAGATGGCAATCGATATAGAATATGTTAAAAAAATAATAGCCGGAGTGGTAGGAGCAGGTGCTGTTGTTGGCGTTGTGTCATCATTAATTGAAAAGATGATAGATAGAGGAGAGCCCTATGTGCCATCTTATAGCGGAAATAATAGGACAGATTCTTCTGAAACAAACGACGATGATGAAGATGATGAAGGTTATTATGATTATTCAAACGTTTCTGCTGCGGATGAGATTTTTGAGGAAGATGGACTTCAAGCTGAAATTGATTCAATATGGGACGATTACCGGGCGGACAATATATGGCAAGAACATAGTAATGGTGCTTTTCAAGAAAAATATTCCGATAAATATTTTGTTTCTGCGCAGCATGAGTTTGAAGAAAAAAATAACAGGCAGAAAACCGATTTTATATATTTGGATTTTACACAGAATTTGAAATGCGGAAGTCACAGGAACAGAAATGATGTGTATCAAGAGTCTATAGAAGACCAATTTGAAAAAATCCAACGCAAGCTTGCATTATATTGGGAAAATTATAATAAAAGTTTAGAAAAATTTGTAAAATTATGTTTCCCTATGGTGAAAAGTAAATATTATGTTTCTCTACCCAGTTTTAAAAGAAAGAGGGAGAGTGCGGAACATTATCAAGGTTCAGATTGTATATATAATATGGTACTTCGTCCCGCAAAGACAAAGATTATTGAAGGAGTAATTCCAAAAGAATTAGATTTGATTTTAGTGGGGGATTTAGTCTTCAGAAATAATTTAATTTCTTTTGTTGTTAAGGGAATAGATCTGATTGATGAAAATGTTAAAAAATTTGGAGAATTGCCGATTGAATGTGCGGCGGCATGCGCTATTAAGAGGAATTCGAGGAATTTACCCGATTATGGAATTGAAAGTAGGGATTTATATAAGCCTTTTCTTACAAGAGATATGGTTTTGTCATTGTGTGAAAAAGTATATCCGATTGAACATCCGGAAAAAGCAATAGAGATATTTGAAAAATGGGGAAGGTATCTCGACTTTAGAAGTTATTTCTTAAATATTCAATCACAGAGAAATGAAAAGATTGAACGAGTAGAGCTTGTTAACGCATATGTAGTCAGCAGGTCGGATTATAACAAGAACGAAAATATTTATTCTCAGTATTTATTAGATGGGAACAAAGGATTTATTCAAAAGGAGCGAGTCCTTTTAAGCGAAACAACAGAGGATTCTGTGGAGTTTCCGCTTGTTAGAGTTGAAATTGTCAGAAATTTGGCGGAGATCTCTAAAGATATGGTGAAAAATAAAAAAATTACAAACTTCGAACGTGAATTGAGAAGGTTTACAAAAGTTCAGGTTGCTTTGTCAAAGAATAATCCAAGAGAAGAAACCGAATTTGATCATAGTAAAGATCTTGTATATTTAGGTGATCGTGTAACATTTGTAGCTGAAAATATTTTACCTGATTGTGAAGATGTTATTCAGTTTTTTGATAAAAACTTGCGTGAAGCTCAAAGTCAGATTGATGAGAATTATATAGGCATTATTAAATCTGCGATAGAAGAGTATCGAAAGAATGAGGGGAAACGTATTGAAGATGAGTGTAGTTCGGAAATTAAAGAATATTGTGAATCTTTGGACAAAAAGCTTGAATATGATGTTGAAAATAATACAGATGAAGAAATAAAAAAAATTTTTTCTCAAAAAGTAAAAAAAATAAAAGCAAAATATGAAAAACAACGAAAACAGACAGAAAAATCATATGAGATAAAAAAGGAGGGAAAAGAATTAT
>MSHM01000034.1:18711-35328 GCA_001941225.1 Oscillospiraceae bacterium Zagget12 | reverse complement strand
CATTATTGAATTTAAATTATACATAAGTTTTTCTCCTTTATAACACGTTATATGTTATAAATTCTAACATATATTTTGTTATATTGTCAATATATAATTGAATTAGATGGAGGTTGTTCATTATGTCTGATAAAAAATTGCAAATAAAAAAATATACGCTCCGAGGCGAAGATAATCACAAAACATTTTCCATTCGGATAGAAAAAGATTTACTCTCTAAAATAGAGGATATTTCCAGGCAAACGGGGCGTTCGCGAAATGAATTAATAAACGTCCTTTTGGAATTTGCCGTCGACAACTGCGAAATTATTGATTAAAAATAACGCCGACGTAATGCCGGCGTTATTTTTATGTAAAATTAATCGTCTATCATAACCGCGCCCTGAATTGCCGATGATACCATCTTTGAATATCTTCTCAGATAGCCGGTCTTTACCTTTGGTTCAAGCGGTTGCCAATTTTCCTTACGCTTTGCGATTTCCTCCTCGCTTACATTAAGGTTAATGCTGCAATTATCTATATCTATAGAGATAACATCTCCGTCCTGCACAAACGCGATAGGTCCGCCCTCTACAGCCTCCGGCGACACATGACCTATAGCGGCGCCGCGTGTAGCGCCCGAAAAACGTCCGTCCGTGATAAGCGCGACGTCCTTATCAAGTCCCATACCGCAGATTGCCGACGTGGGCGAAAGCATTTCTCTCATACCCGGTCCGCCCTTGGGACCCTCATAACGGATAACAACAACGTCACCCTTTTCTATCTTGCCGGCGTAAATAGCCGCGATAGCCTCTTCCTCGCTGTTATATACCTTAGCGGGGCCCTCGTGCTTAAGCATTTCCTTTGCGACCGCGCTCCTCTTTACAACAGAGCCGTCCGGCGCAAGATTTCCCTTTAACACCGCGATGCCGCCCGTAGCGCTGTACGGATTGTCTATAGGACGAATTACCTCATAATCGAGAACCGGACAATTCTCTATATTCTCGCCAAGCGTTTTGCCGGTAGCGGTAATTGTGTCAAGCTTTAACAAATTCTTCTTTGAAAGCTCATTCATCAACGCCTGCACGCCGCCCGCCGCGTACAAATCCTGTACATGATGCTCGCCCGCGGGAGCCAGATGACATAAATTCGGCGTTTCCTTACTGATTTCATTGGCGTAATCAAGCGTAATCGGTGCCTTAGCCTCGTGAGCTATAGCCGGAAGATGGAGCATTGAATTGGTCGAGCAGCCGAGCGCCATATCAACGCGCAGAGCATTATATATGGAATCGGGCGTAATTATATCTCTCGGTCTGATATTTTTCTCCAAAAGCTCCATTATCTGCATACCCGCCTGCTTTGCAAGTCTTATTCTCTCCGAATAAACCGCGGGAATTGTGCCGTTGCCCGGAAGAGCCATACCGAGAACCTCGCACAAGCAGTTCATTGAATTTGCCGTGAACATACCCGAGCACGAACCGCAGGACGGACAAGCCGCATTCTCAAGACCGAGCAGCTCATTTTCATCAATGGTGCCCGCCTTGAACGCGCCGACTGCCTCAAAGGTGGTGTTAAGGTCGCGGTACTTGCCCTTATAATTAATGGAAAGCATAGGTCCGCCGCTTACTATGATTGACGGGATATTAAGTCTTGCCGCCGCGATAAGCATACCCGGAACAATTTTATCGCAGTTGGGAATAAGCACAAGCGCGTCAAAGCCGTGAGCGATTGCCATTGACTCGATTGAGTCGGCTATAAGCTCTCTCGTAGCCAGGGAATACTTCATACCTATATGTCCCATCGCTATGCCGTCGCACACGCCTATTGCAGGGAACTCGATAGGTGTTCCGCCGGCTACTCTTACGCCGGTTTTAACCGCCTCGGCAATTCTGTCGAGATGAATATGTCCCGGAATAATCTCGTTCTTCGCGCTTACAACGCCTATAAGCGGACGGCTGATTTCCTCGTCCGTAAATCCCGACGCCTTAAACAGCGAACGGTGCGGTGTTTTTTCCAAACCCTTTTTTACAATATCACTGTACATTTTCTTTTCCTCCTTAGATTTTCATAAATAATTGAAGTAATATATTATAATTATAAAAATACTTAACGACGTATGTATTATCTATCATTTCAAACAGTCCGCTGTCCGCCGGAGCGAAAAGCGACACAAGCGCGAGCAGCACGAACGCGATAAACACCGCGTTGACCGCGGCAAGCAGTCCGCCCAAAAATTTATTCGCGCCCTTTATGACGGGCGCTTTGGTTACGGCGTTTATAATCAAATGAACCGCCGCGAGAATAAGTCTTATTATAATAAACAATCCCACGCAAACGATTATCGTTATAAACAATCCGGTGAGCGATGTGTTCACGGCGTCGTTTAAAGACGTTACCGCGCCGGACGCGCCGCTGATTTGCTCACTTACCTCGCTTTGCAGAAATTCCGGCAGATTAAGGCTTTCCGCTATATTCACTCCGCCGCCTTGAGGTATGCTGACCGTTTCGGATATTTTTTCGCTTATGCTCTCCGCCGCGCCCGTGCCGGACAAAATTTCTATTGCCGGATTTTTTAGCGCCATTACCAAAACTATCGTTATGATAAGCGCCGCGATTTTCCAAACGGAGTTCACAAAGCCCTTTTTATATCCGATTATAAATGATATTACTATAAGCGCCGCTAAAATAATATCAAGAACAATACTCATACCATACCCCCTACACCGTTACAAATTCAATGCTGTTTGAATAAACAATAACAAATGAATTTTCCGATATTATAATTAAATTCTTTATATCCATAGCCGCCGAATATTTCGTCGCGTCGTCTGAATTTATTTTGCCGAAATACACGTCCCTGTCTATATTATAGAGAATTTTTTTACCGTTTATGTCAACGAAATTCGTTACGCCCATAAGCTCGGCGCTTTCCTTTAACACGCCTTTTTTATTATAAATACTTATCATCGGTATATTCGCGTCATCGAACGCCAACAGCTTGTTTCCGTTTTCGTCTATAGCCGAATGAGTAAGCTGCACAGCGGAAAAGGTATTGTCATACACAATTTTTCCGCTCGTTGATATTCCCAAAATGCGGTTGTCGCCGAAACAATTCGCAATGTTGTCCGTAAACTCTATGTTGAATATTACCGTGTTGTCAACATCTATCTTTTCATAGCTTTCCGTTTCGTTTATATCAAAAAGCTGTATTGTGGTTTTCGCCGCGGTATCGGTGTTTAAAAGCGACACAGCCACGCGCCTTGACGAGGCTGAAATATCCGCGCTTATAACGGAATCGCTGCCCGATGCCCAGGAAAAAATTTGCGCTCCCGTTCTGTTATATACCGATATACCGCCCTTATATGACGCTTTGCTCGCAACCGCGACAACATCTCCGTTTTCCGAAACATTTGCCGACATTATTATATCGGGATCGTCAACATCATAAACCAGCTTGCGGTCGTTATACAAGCAGATTTTATTTCCGCCGTTTTCCGCGAGCATTATGTATCCGCCCTCGGCTTTAAGAATAGGATCGACTATAGCCGTGTCGGTTTCCCATACGAGTGCGCCGCTTTCGTCGAAATACGACATATGATTCATCTGAACGCATATAATTCCGTCCTTATACGGAGCGTATTCCGTTTCGCCGGCGCTTTCAAACGAAACGGTTACACCGCTTTCAACCGCCGTATTGTAATACGCGTCCGGCACAGGAGTTTGCTCCGGAATCTGAGTGCCGTCCGATTTGAAATTTGAAAACACCTTCGAGAAATTATTCGCGAAATTACTTTTATAATTTCCTATTATTCCCGAATCTACGCCTATAAACACCGCTATTGCGATAACCGCCGCGATTATACATATTACCGCGCCGATTTTGCTGTTTTTCTTTTTTGAGCCGCCGTAATATCCGCCGCCGTTATCATAGGCGCGCGTCGGTTTTTTAGGCTTAAATTCAATGGGATATTCCTCGTCCGCGCTTTTCCCGCCGCTTTGCGCGTATTCCGGCTCTTCGTCAAGCTCCGTATCGTCATCGTCCTCCGAATATTGAATAAGGTCGTTTATCGCGTCCTCTGTAATAAAATCATCATCGTTTTTCACCGGTAATACACCTCCTTTAAGCAAAGTCCCTGCGGCGGAGCGGTTATCCCCGCTCTGTTTCTGTCCTTGGACTCTATTATCTCCCTCATATCATCGGGATTTATCCTGCCCGTGCCCGCGAAAACAAGCGTGCCGGTTATAATCCTTACCATATTATATAAAAATCCGTTTCCCGTCACGTCAACGGTTATAATATCGCCGTCCTTTGAAACGTCAAGCGAGTAAATTTCTCTCACAGTCGTCTTTACCGAAAACCCGCTTGAGGCAAATCCGATAAAATCATACTCGCCCACAAACGCCTTTGCCGCGGCGCGCATTTTATCAATATCAATGGGGTATTTATAATGCCACGCGTATCTGTGCATAACGGCGTCGGAAAATTCCCTGTTAAGGATTTTATACACATACCTCTTTTTCACCGCGCTTTTGTTCGCGTGGAAATCATCTTCGACCTCCTCCGCGCCAAAGCATACTATATCGTCCGGCAAACAGGCGTTTAGCGCATACGGATATTTTTCGCACGGAATACGCGACCGCGTATGGAAATTACACACATAGCCCTCCGCGTGAACTCCCGTATCGGTGCGTCCGCAGCCTATTAAATTTATTTTTTCGCCGGTAATTTTTTCAACCGCGTTCTTTACCGTTTCCTGAACGGTCACGGCATTTTTTTGTATCTGCCAGCCGTGATACGCCGTGCCGTCATATTGAAGTTTAAGTTTAATATTCATTATACCATTTCCAATGTTAAATTTCAATCCAAAATTCTGCCAATAAAATAAGTACAGCCGCCAAAACGAAAATTACCGCCGCTTTTATATCAAAAGCGGTTATATGCTGCTCTTTCATTTTTGTTCTGTTCCCGCCGCCTCTGTAGCATCTCGCCTCCATAGCCTCGGCAAGCTCGTCCGCGCGGCGGAACGCGCTTATAAAAAGCGGCACCAAAAGCGGTGTCATAGCCCTTGCCCGCTTGATTAAACCGCCCGATTCAAAGTCCGCTCCTCTCGCCGTTTGAGCTTTCTTTATCTTGTCCGCCTCCTCCGAAAACGTCGGGATAAAACGAATTGCGATAGTCATCATCATCGCTATCTCGTGCGACGGCACCTTTATTTTATTCAGCGGTTTCAAAAGCCTTTCGATACCGTCCGTAAGCTGCAAGGGCGGTGTGGTAAGCGTCAAAAGCGACGTTCCCGTAACAAGATATATCAGTCTTGCGGTAAGCAATGCGCCCGCCGTTACGCCCTCCTTTGTTATCCTCAGCGTCAATCCGAAAACGGACGCCGACCACATTACCTCGCCCGTCGTCATAAATATATTAAGCAGCGCCGTGAATATGACTATATACAGTATCGGCTTTATTCCCTTTAAAATCATTCCGACGCTCACGCCGCTTATCATAATGAGTGTGACCGCGCAAACGGTAAAGAGCGCGTATGCCGCGGCGCTTTTTATAACGAACAAAACGGCTATATAAGCTATCATCAAAATCATTTTAAGCGGCGGATTCATTCTGTGCAAAGGCGATTTGCCCGGCACATACTGACCTATTACCACATCTCTAAGCACCGGTGTTCCCTCCGATTAATTTTTTTACCGCGGCAGCCGCCTGTTCTACGGTATAAATATTCTCTGGCAGGTCGTAGCCCGCCGCGCGGAGCTTATCGGCAAGCAGAGCCATCTGCGGCGCGTTCAGTCCGATTCGGCGCAGCCTTTCGGCATTGGCAAAAACCTCCTCGGCGGTTCCGTCGATTTCCACGCGTCCCTCGTTCATCACAATTACGCGCTCGGCAATCCCTGCCACCTCCTCCATCGAATGTGACACGAATATTATTATCATATCCTTGTTTTCCTCGTGAAGTTTTTTGATTACAGACAGCATAGCGTCCCTGCCCTTTGGGTCAAGTCCCGCCGTCGGCTCGTCAAGAATAAGCGCTTTCGGCTCCATTGCAAGCACTCCGGCTATTGCCGCGCGTCTTTTCTGTCCGCCGGACAGCTCAAAGGGCGAACGCTGCAAATGCTCCTCCCGAAGTCCGGCAAGCCGCGCGCCGAGGCGCACTCTTTCGTCAATTTCCGCCTTGTCAAGTCCCATCGTCGCCGGTCCGAACGCAATATCCTTATATACGGTTTCCTCGAAAAGCTGATGCTCCGGATACTGGAAAACAAGTCCGACCGCGCGGCGGATAAGCCTTAAATCGGTTTTCGGATTTGTAATATCCGTGCCGTCAATTATTACTCTGCCCTCAGTGGGTTTTATAAGCGCATTGAAATGCTGTATAAGCGTTGATTTTCCGCTGCCTGTGTGACCTATAACCGCCGCAAGGGTGCCGTCCGCGATTTCAAGATTTATATCATACAGCGCGCGATGCTCAAACGGCGTTCCTTTTTGGTATATGTAGCCTACGTGTTCCGCCTTTATCATTTGCCGTTTCCTCCCAAAAGTCCCGCAAGTTCCGTAAAGCACTCGTCAACCGTCAGCACGTCGGCAGCTATATCGATGCCCGCCTTATTCAGCTCATACGCGAGAAGAGTTACCTGCGGCACGTCAAGTCCCAAAGCCTTAATCATCTCCACGTTTGAGAATACCTGCTTGGGCGTTCCGTCAAGAGCGATGCTGCCGCCGTCCATTACGACAACCCTGTCCGCGGCTGCCGCCTCCTCCATATAATGAGTTATCAGCACGACGGTTATGCCCTGCTCCTTGTTCAGCTTTTTTACCGTTTTTATAACCTCGCTCCTGCCCATCGGGTCAAGCATAGCGGTAGGCTCGTCAAGAATAAGTATCTCGGGTTTCATCGCCAGCACCGCCGCAATCGCTACGCGCTGTTTCTGACCGCCCGACAGCTTTGACGGCGCGGTTTCGGCGTATTTCGTCATATTGACCGTTTCAAGACATTCTCTTACGCGTGAGCGGATTTCCTTCGGCTCCACGCCTAAGTTTTCCGGTGCAAACGCAACCTCGTCCTCCACAATCGCCGCGACCATCTGATTATCGGGATTTTGAAACACCATTCCCGCCGTGCGGCGTATATCAAAAACAGATTTTTCGTCAAGGGTGTCCATACCGTTTATATATACCTTTCCGCCCGTGGGCAGCAGCATAGCGTTAAAATGCTTTGCCAGAGTTGATTTACCGCTCCCGTTGCGTCCCAAAACAGCGGTAAATGAGCCTTTTTCGATTTTTAAGTTAAGACCTTTTAAAACTTTTTTCTCTTGCTCCGCACTGCCCGCGCGGTATGAATGGGAAAGGTTTTTTGTTTCTATCATCTGTTTTGTCCTTTTCATTATTGTGTGCCGTGAATTCAGTTCACCTCGTAGGGGGCGCCCATTGGGCGCCCACGGGCGGGCAATGCCCGCCCCTACAACCGCGCCACCTGAAATACGGCCGGAAATTTATTTTTCCCATCTGCCGCTTATTCCGCACGGCAAAACAAGTCCGTTTGATTTCATCGGCAAACCGATTTCATCAGCGGTAATTTTACCGCCGAATTTTCTGCCTACCGTCATAGTCAGCACATTTATAAGCACCTGCGCGCTAAGTCCCGTGGTGTACGAATTTATCAGGAAAAACAGCGGATTATCCGAAAGTATTTGCATACACTCTTCCACAAGCGGATACAATTCATTCTCTATCTTCCACACCTCGCCCGAAGGACCTCTGCCGTATGACGGAGGATCCATTATTACAGCGTCGTACTGTCTGCCGCGGCGGTTTTCGCGCCGAACGAATTTTACAACGTCGTCCACGATATATCTTACCGGCTTATCCTTAAGTCCCGATGAAATGATATTTTCCTTTGCCCATGTAACCATACCCTTTGACGCGTCCACATGAACCACCTCCGCGCCCGCCGCCAACGCGGCAACGGTGGCTCCGCCCGTGTACGCGAAAAGATTAAGCACGCGCACGGGTCTGTCCGATTTCCTTATCAAATCCGAAAACCAGTCCCAGTTGACAGCCTGTTCGGGAAAAAGTCCCGTATGCTTAAAGCCCATCGGCTTTATATTAAAGGTTAAATCACGGTATCCGATTGTCCAACGCTCGGGAAGTTTTTTGTTTAAATACTGCCACTTTCCGCCGCCCGATTTTGAACGGTGATACCACGCGTCCGCCTTGTCCCATTTTTTATCGGATTTAAGGCTCCAGACCGCCTGCGGGTCGGGTCGGCGCAAAAGATATTTGCCCCAATATTCCAATTTTTCGCCGTCCGCACTGTCTATAAGACTGTAATCGGTCCATTTATCCGCACTCCACATATTATTTCTCCTACTATTTTAACATATTCTTTTTTATTTTATCATTTTATTATATACGCCGTCAATACCGGAAAGAGAAAATAAATATATTTTTTATATAGATATTCACAATTCAATGATTTTGTGATAGAATGTACTCTGAAACGGAGTGAGAACAATGAAAATAGCAATAATAGGTTTAGGATTAATAGGCGGCTCGATTGCGCGCAGACTGCGCGGCTTTCACAACTGCACAATAGCCGCGTATAACAGAACGGCGGAAACCATACTTCTCGCCAAGCAGGACGGCGCTATAGACGAGGGCAGCTCGGACGCGGGCGAGGTAATGGAAAACGCGGATTTGATAATACTTTGTCTTTATCCGCAGCTTAACGTGGATATGGTACGCGATAATTTATCCCATATCAAGGCGGGCGCGGTAATTACGGACGTTTCGGGTGTTAAGGGCTTTATGGTTGAGGAGCTTTCAAAAATACTGCCCGACAATATAGATTTTATCGGCGCGCACCCGATGGCGGGACGAGAGGTCGGCGGATACAAAAGCTCCACCGACACACTTTTCAACAAAGCGTCGTTCCTTATCACGCCGACCAAAAAAAATAAGCCGGAAAATATCGCGCTTGTACGCGAATTGGCTGAATATATCGGCTGTAAGCACGTCGTTACGACCACTCCCGAGGAGCATGACGCGGTAATCGCGTACACAAGTCAGCTGATGCACGTTGTCGCGGTGGCGCTATGCGATAATCCGATGATTGAGCGCTCGACGTTTTTCAGCGCCGGAAGTCTGCGCGACTGCACTCGCGTCGCGATTATAAACGCGGAAATGTGGAGCGAGCTTTTTGTCGAAAACAAGGACGCGCTTTCCGCGAGAATACACGAAATGCAGGACAGTCTGGGAAAAATCGCGGATGCGGTGGAAAAAGGCGACCGTGAAAAATTAGAGGAAATAATGAAACACGCCACGGCGCAGAAGATGAAGTGGCTGATGGAATAATTTAACGTGAAAAATAAGCGGCGCAGCTCACCATTATTCGAGGCTCGGAGTATATGTATACGCCGTCGCCTCTCATAACGGCAATCTGCTTGTTTCTTTTCCACGTTATGACTTGTGCCGCCGCAGAGCGGCAGAATGGAGGAATAATATGCCGAGAAACGAACGGGAAAAAGAGGGACTTTCCCTTTTGGGAAACAAAAAAACAATATACTCGGACACGTACAGTCCCGAGGTTCTTGAAACCTTTGTGAACAAGCATCCGGACAGCGACTATATGGTAACATTCGATTGCCCCGAATTTACGTCGCTTTGCCCGATTACCGGACAACCGGACTTTGCGCACATTAAAATAAATTACATTCCCAATATAAAAATGGTGGAATCAAAATCATTAAAGCTGTATCTTTTCAGCTTTAGAAACCAAGGGGATTTCCATGAGGACTGCGTTAATATAATAATGAAAGACCTCGTAAAACTGATGGAACCGAAATATCTTGAGGTTAAAGGAATCTTCACGCCGCGCGGCGGAATATCTATTTATCCCTTTGCCAATTACGGCGAAAAGGGCACAAGATACGAAAAAATCGCAGAGGAAAGATTATTTGACAGCTTAAAGGAGAGATAAAAATGAGAAAAGCTTTGGTAGTATTATCCGGCGGACAGGACAGCACAACCTGTTTGTTCTGGGCGGCGGACAAATTCGGAAAGGAAAATGTATCCGCAGTCGGTTTTGACTACGGTCAGCGTCACAAAATTGAGCTGAAATGCGCGAAAGAAATATGCGCGGACGCGGGTATACCGTATGAGGTTATTCCGACTCCGATTATAAATCAGCTGTCCGTTTCCTCGCTCACAAGAGCGGATATTCCCGTTGAGGAAACAAAGCCGGAGGGCGCTCCGCCGAACACATTTGTTGAAGGACGTAATCTGCTGTTTTTGAGCTATGCCGCCATTTACTCGAAAACCCACGGCATAACCGACATTGTAACGGGCGTATGCGAAACCGACTTTTCGGGTTATCCCGACTGCCGCGATATATTTATAAAATCGCTTAATGTAACACTTAATCTCGCAATGGACTATAATTTCGTAATTCATACGCCGCTGATGTGGATAAACAAGGCTCAGACATGGAAAATGGCGGATGATTTAGGCGTTTTGGATATTATCCGCGACAAAACTCTCACCTGCTATAGCGGTGTTTTGGGCGAGGGCTGCGGCCATTGCCCATCATGCACACTGCGCAAACGCGGATATGACGAGTTCATTAAAATGAAAGAGGGAAAATAAATGTACGAAGTAAGGAAACGATTTGAAATCAGCGCCGCGCACAAGCTCAATCTCGATTACGAGTCAAAATGCTCCAATCTGCACGGACACAACTGGATTGTTGACGTGTATCTGCAAAGCGAAACCCTCGATAAAAACGGTATGGTTTTGGATTTTACGCATATTAAACGCAAAATTCAGGATAAGTTCGACCATAAAGTTATAAACGACGTCGTGCCGTTCAATCCCACGGCGGAAAATTTGGCTAAATATATCTGCGATGAGTTACAGCCATATTGCCGCCGCGTAGACGTACAGGAAAGCTTGGATAATATCGCAAGCTATGTTAAGGACGATGTGAAGATAAAGCTGTTATAACAGGCGGCTTTTGAGCTGCGGCAAATGCGGGTCGTCGAGGTCTTCGACTTTGCATAGCAAAGTCGAACAGACCGCTACGAAGTGAAATGAATTTTATGCGGACGACCACAAGGGTCGCCCCTACGAGGTGCACTTCCGGCGAACGTAAGGCTCCTTTGCGGGTCGTCGAGGGCGCCGACCCCTACGAGGTGCATTTGCGCTGTAGTTGTAGGGGCGAACACTGTTCGCCCGAAAAAGCTGCATACAAATTACAATTTACAAAAGGACATACAATATGAAAATAGTTGAAATTTTTGACAGTATCGACGGAGAAGGAATACGCACGGGACAAACCGCCACATTTATACGTCTTGCGGGCTGCAATCTTCGGTGCGGGTATTGCGACACGCTCTACGCGCTTTTCGGCGAGGAGGAGCCTTGCGAATATACGGAAATGACTATTGAAGAAGTCATTCAAAAAGTTAATAAAAGCTACAAGCGCATCACCCTTACAGGCGGCGAACCGCTGCTCCAGCTTGACAGTTCAAAACTTGTGTCAAGGCTGCTTTCCGACGGATATGAGGTTAATATAGAAACAAACGGCGCGGTTGATATAACCGAGTTTTTAAGCCGTATCCCGAGGTCGGACAAGCTGTTTTTCACAATCGACTACAAGCTGCCGTCGAGCGGTATGACGGACAGAATGATATGGAAAAATTTTCTTGACCTGCGCCCGTGTGACGTTGTTAAATTTGTAATCGGCTCCGACGAGGATGTTAATATGATGAAGGCTGTTATGGACAGACTTACCGAATATTACGAAACTATGCCGCACATATTTGCCGGAGTTGTTTTCGGCGAATACGAACCGCAAAGGCTTATAGACTGCATTATGAACGAGCCGGTATTAAAGGACGTGGTCTTTCAGCTTCAAATCCACAAAATCATATGGGACCCCAATGAAAGAGGTGTTTAAATGAAAAAGGAATTTAATCATAAAAAAATAAAAGAGGCGATACGCACAATTATAACGGAGCTTGGCGACGATCCCGACCGTGAAGGACTTATCGAAACTCCCGACAGAGTGGCGCGTATGTACGACGAGGTTTTCGAGGGTATGCGCTACACCAATGACGAAATCGCGGAAATGTTTAACAAATGCTTTGAAAACGCGGGTTCAAACGACCTTGTGCTTGTAAAGGATATTGAGGTTTTCAGCTATTGCGAGCATCACTTGGCTCTTATGTATAATATGAAATGCCACGTAGGATATATCCCCAACGGCAAGGTTATAGGTCTTTCCAAAATCGCGCGGATATGCGATATGGTTTCGAAAAGGCTGCAATTACAGGAGAGAATTTGCGCGGATATTGCCGAGATTATCCAAAAGGTATGCGGCACCGAGGACGTTATCGTGGTTGTAGAGGGTGAGCATAGCTGTATGACCGCGCGCGGAATTAAATCGCGCGGCGCGAAAACGCGCACCAGCGCGATACGCGGTTTGTTTGACACAGATTACGAGCTGCGCAAGGAATTTTACAGCTTAATACAGGCATAAAAACAGGCTGCCGACCGGCAGCCTTAAATTTTTATTTTCCGTAATTTTTAATCATCAATTCCACAAAATCCGCGTTATTCCTCGTGGAGCGCAGATATTGCAGAAATCTCGAAACCGCCTCGGAGCTTGAATTTTTACTCATTTCGCGTCTTATAATCCAGTTTGCCTCAAGCTCACGCCGAGTCAGCAAATCTTCCTCGCGGCGCGTGCCGGATTTCAAAATATCTATGGCGGGGAAAACCCGCTTTTCCTGCAAAAGCCTGTCGAGCTTAAGCTCCATATTGCCCGTTCCCTTAAATTCCTCAAATATAACATCGTCCATACGGCTGCCCGTTTCCACAAGCGCCGTGGCAAGTATGGTAAGACTTCCGCCCTCCTCTATATTACGCGCCGCGCCGAAAAACTTTTTCGGCTTAAAAAGCGCGTCCGGATCAAGTCCTCCGGAAAGAGTTCTGCCCGTCGGAGCGATTGTCAGATTATACGCTCTGGCAAGGCGCGTAATCGAATCGAGAAGTATCACAACGTCCTTTTTCTGCTCAACAAGCCTTGACGCTCTTTCCAGCACCATTTCCGCAACCTTGCAATGGTTCTCCGGCATCTGGTCAAAGGTTGAATAGATAACCTCGCCGTCAATGGAGCGCTTTATGTCCGTTACCTCCTCCGGACGCTCATCTATAAGCAGCACTATTAATTTTATATCGGGATAATTTTTTGAAACAGACTGAGCAATTTGCTTTATAATTGTTGTTTTACCCGCCTTTGGCGGAGCGACTATCATACCTCTTTGTCCCTTGCCTATCGGCGCGATTAAATCAATAAGGCGCGCCGCGCTTTTTTCTCTGTCGCCGGTGTCAAGGGAAATCTTTTCTGTAGGATATATCGGCGTAAGACGCTCAAATGGTCTGCGCTTTAGCGCCACGTCTATCGGGTCGGAATTTATCGTCTTTACGAACAGCAGCGGCGAATACTTATCCTCGTCCTGAGACGGACGGCAATCGCCGACTATTTCATCTCCCGTTTTCAGATTGAATCTCCTTATCTGCGTAGGTGAAACATAAATATCGTTTTTGCTTGACATATAATTTTCGACGCGCAAAAATCCGAATCCGTCCGTCATTACGTCAAGCACGCCGCAAACCTCCACTGCGTCCGCCGGACGCTCTCTTTTTTTCTGCTGCGGCTTTTGAGATTCCTCTTTCGCCGCGCGGCCGCGCGTTTCACGAATCAACGCTATTATTTCATCCTTTTTCAAAGTCGATATTTTTTCAATACCGAGCCCCTGCGCTATCTGCTTTAATTCCTCTTTTGTTTTCCGCTCAAGTTTTACTCCGTCCTGCATACATTAGCTCTCTTTCTTTTGGTTATATCTGTATTAATTATATTTTAATTGGATTTATTTGTCAATAACTAAAATTTTATACAAAAACCGCTATTAAACAGTTAATAGCGGTTTTGCAAAAAAACTATTCTATCTTATCGCTTTCGATTTCCTCACCGTCTATGGTAATATTAATATCCTTATACATACTCATACCCGTGCCGGCAGGAATAAGCTTACCGATAATAACATTTTCTTTAATACCGAGAAGAGGGTCAATCTTGCTCTTGACAGCCGCGTCCGTAAGAACCTTTGTTGTTTCCTGGAAGGACGCTGCCGAAAGCCAAGATTCCGTCGCAAGCGACGCCTTTGTAATACCGAGAAGTACCGGAGATGCCGTGGCAAATTCGGTGCCGCCCTTTTCCTTTACTCTCTTATTCGCCTCTTCAAATTCAAACTTATCAACAAGCGAACCTATAAGAAGGTCGGTTTCTCCCGCCTCTTCAATTCTTACCTTACGCAGCATCTGACGCGTTATAACCTCGACGTGCTTATCGTTAATGTCAACGCCCTGCATACGGTATGTTCTCTGAACCTCGCGCGCGATATAAACCTGTACGGCGTGAGGTCCCTTGATATGAAGAATATCGTTGGGATTAACACTACCCATTGTCAGCTCGTCACCCGCCTCGATAACGTCGCCGTCGCGCACCTTAATTCTTGAACCGTAAGGAATTGTATATGTTTTAGCCTCGCCGGTTTCGTCATTGGCAACGATAACCTCTCGCTTACGCTTTGTTTCGCTGACCGTAACGGTACCGCCTATTTCGGAAATTATCGCAAGACCCTTAGGACGTCTTGCCTCAAAAAGCTCCTCAACACGGGGAAGACCCTGGGTAATATCACTGCCCGACGCAACGCCGCCGGCATGGAAGGTACGCATTGTAAGCTGCGTGCCCGGCTCACCGATTGACTGCGCCGCGATTATGCCGACTGCCTCGCCGACGTTTACAAGCTCGCCCGTGGCAAGGTTTGTGCCGTAGCACTTAGCGCACACACCGATTTTTGACTTACAGGTAAGCACACTTCTGATATATACCTTTGTTATACCCGCGTTTATAATATTCGTAGCCTGCGTATCGGAAATAAGCTCTCCGCCCTTTGCAAGAACCTCGCCCGTTTCCGGATGAATAACATCTTCCATAGCGGTACGTCCCACAATACGGTCATACAAAGGCTCTATGCTCTCCTTGCCGTCGGTAATCTCCGTTACCCACTCGCCCTCATCGGTGCCGCAGTCTATTTCGCGAACGATAATATCCTGCGATACGTCAACAAGACGGCGTGTAAGATAACCCGAGTCGGCAGTTCTCAGCGCCGTATCGGTAAGACCCTTACGTGCGCCGTGCGAGGAAATGAAGTACTCAAGCACGTTAAGTCCCTCACGGAAGTTCGCGCGAATAGGAATTTCAACCGTTCTTCCCTGCGTATCCGCCATAAGTCCGCGCATTGCGGCAAGCTGACGAATCTGGTTGACACTGCCTCGAGCGCCCGAATCCGCCATCATAAATATCGGATTGAATTCGCCGAGGTGCTCCATCATCGCGTCCGTAACGTCCGAGGAGGCTTTTGCCCATATCTTGATTGTCTGCTGATAACGCTCCTCATTGGTCAAAAGACCCGCCTGGTACATCTGCATAATGCCCTCGACTTCTTTTTCAGCCTCAGCAAGTATCGGTTTCTTCTTTTCGGGAACCTCGATATCCGAAACGGCAACCGTTATAGCGCCCTTTGTGGAATATTTGTAGCCCGTGGATTTGATTTTATCAAGCACCTCTGCTGTTTCGGAGGTACCGCAAACCCTTATGCATCTGTCAATTATCTTTTCAAGCTGTTTCTTTCCTACTATGAAATCAACCTCAAGGTCAAAGGCGTTTTCCGGATTTGTTCTGTCAATATAACCGATATTCTGCGGAATATTATTATTGAAAATAATTCTTCCGACCGTAGTGCCTATCATCTTTGACTTAACGACGCCGTCTATTTCCTTTGTCACCTCGACAAGTATTCTCTCGTGAAGAGTCGCCTCGTTATTGTCATACGCGAGGAGCGCCTCATCGAACGAGGTATATTTCTTGATTACAAGAGCCTTTACCTCGCTTATCAGCTTTTTAAGAGAAATTTCTATTGACTTGCTTTCAAGAACAATAGTTATCGGATTCGCGCGAATTTCCGTTTCGTTCATCGCGACCTCCGGAAGTTCTCTTACATATCTCAAGGATTCCTTTATATCCGTAAAGCTCTTTATCGGAGCCGCCTCGTCATATATAACAAGGTTTTCCTCCTGCTCCATAGCGGACAGTCTTTCCTTTAGAACCTCGATCTTCATATCGTCATTCAAAATGGAGTCGATAATTCTGTCATAATGCTCCTTCACAAGAGTCAGATAATAGGAACCCAAAATCATATCCTGTGTAGGAACAGTTACCGGATGTCCGTCCTGCGGCTTAAGCAAATTGTTTGCCGACAGCATAAGGAATCTCGCCTCCGCCTGCGCCTCGGGTGACAGCGGTACGTGGACAGCCATCTGGTCGCCGTCGAAGTCGGCGTTATATGCCGTACAAACAAGCGGGTGCAGCTTAAGCGCGTGACCGTCAACCAACCTCGGCTCGAACGCCTGAATACCAAGTCTGTGAAGTGTAGGCGCGCGGTTCAAAAGAACGGGATGTTCCTTGATAACGTCCTCAAGAACGTCCCAAACCTCCGGCTTGGTTCTTTCAA
>MSHM01000034.1:0-18635 GCA_001941225.1 Oscillospiraceae bacterium Zagget12 | reverse complement strand
GCCATTTCCTTTGGCAAGCCGCACTGATAAATCTTCATTTCCGGACCTACAACGATAACGCTACGACCCGAATAGTCAACACGCTTACCCAAAAGATTTTGACGGAAACGTCCCTGCTTACCCTTAAGCATATCCGAAAGCGACTTCAGCGCTCTGTTGCCGGGACCGGTAACCGTTCTGCCGCGGCGGCCGTTATTTATAAGCGCGTCAACAGCCTCCTGGAGCATACGCTTTTCGTTTCTGATAATAATATCGGGCGCGCCCAATTCAAGAAGTCTTTTTAAACGGTTATTTCTGTTTATAACTCGTCTGTAAAGGTCGTTAAGGTCGCTTGTGGCGAAACGTCCGCCGTCAAGCTGAACCATAGGACGCAAATCCGGCGGAATTACCGGCACTACGGTCAGTATCATCCATTCCGGACGGTTTCCGGAAAGTCTGAACGCCTCTACTATTTCAAGTCTTTTTATAATTCTCGCTTTTTTCTGTCCCTGAGCCGATTCAAGCTCCTCCTTAAGCTCGTTGCTGAGCTGTTCAAGGTCGATTTTTTCAAGCAGAGTTTTTATAGCCTCCGCGCCCATTTCCGCCTTGAATTTATCGCCGTACTTTTCATACGCCTCGCGGTATTCCGCCTCGGATAAAATCTGGTTTTGCATAAGTCCCGTGCCGCCCGGCTCCGTTACTATATACGCGGCGAAATAAAGCACCTTTTCAAGCTGTCTGGGAGAGATGCCTATTATAAGTCCCATTGACGACGGAACTCCCTTGAAATACCATATATGCGAAACGGGAGTGGCAAGAGCGATATGTCCCATTCTTTCGCGTCTTACCTTTGCCTTGGTTACCTCAACGCCGCAGCGCTCGCAGACCTTGCCCTTAAATCTTATTTTCTTATATTTACCGCAGTGACATTCCCAGTCCTTTGTGGGACCGAAAATCTTTTCACAATACAATCCGTCCTTTTCCGGCTTAAGAGTACGGTAATTTATGGTTTCGGGCTTTGTAACTTCACCGCGTGACCAACTCAATATTGTTTCGGGAGAAGCCAAGCCGATTTTAATTGCCTCAAAGCCGTTAAATTCTAACATTTAAAAACCTCCAATTTCACACGTATTGCTTAAAATTCGTCGTCATCGTCAAATGATTCATCATCATATTCATTATCGCTCTCGCCGCCGAAATCATTGTCATTATCGTCAAACTCATCTTCCAAAACCATATTCGCGTCATCGAGTTCGTCCTCTTCAAGAGTATTTCTAACTCCGTCCTTGTCCTCCATAGTCTGCACCAAATCCTCGCTTACAACGCCCTCGTCATCGTCATCAAACGACGCGTCAATGTCGATTTCCTCCATATTATGGTTAAGAATTCTGATGTCCAAAGCAAGCGACTGGAGCTCTTTAACAAGTACCTTGAACGCCTCCGGCACACCGGATTTGGGAATGTTTTCTCCCTTTACGATTGCCTCATAGGTCTTGACACGGCCGACAATATCATCGGATTTAACAGTAAGTATTTCCTGCAAGGTATATGCCGCGCCGTAAGCCTCAAGCGCCCAAACCTCCATTTCACCGAAACGCTGTCCGCCGAACTGAGCTTTACCGCCCAAAGGCTGCTGCGTAACAAGCGAGTACGGACCGGTTGAACGGGCGTGAATTTTATCGTCAACAAGGTGATGAAGTTTCAAGTAATACATAACGCCCACGGTAACGGGGTTATCAAACTTTTCGCCCGTGCGTCCGTCATATACTACGGACTTGAAGTCGGGTCTTAAGCCCGCCTCCTTGAACGCCAGCTTTAGATCCTCGTCCTGCGCGCCGTCAAATACGGGAGTGGCAAGCTTGATACTTCTTCCCTCTCTTACCTTGTCCTTCGCGCTTAGAATATTTTTCTTAAAGTTTTCGTCTATTATCGTATTTTCAAGCTCCTCGCGCGTCTTTAGGCTGAGGCATCTGTACGCGTAGCCGAGGTGCATCTCAAGAACCTGTCCGATATTCATACGCGAAGGAACGCCCAACGGGTTAAGCACAATCTGAAGAGGCGTACCGTCCTCAAGGAACGGCATATCCTCCTGCGGCAGCACTCTCGAAACGACACCCTTATTACCGTGACGTCCCGCCATCTTATCGCCGACGGAGATTTTTCTCTTCTGAGCGATTATGCAGCGTACAACCTCGTTTACGCCCGGCGAAAGCTCGTCGCCGTTTTCTCTTGTGAATTTATGAACATCTATAATAATACCCTGTTCGCCGTGCGGAATGCGAAGTGAGGTATCTCTTACCTCTCTCGCCTTTTCGCCGAATATCGCGCGGAGCAGTCTTTCCTCCGCGGTAAGCTCGGTTTCGCCCTTGGGCGTAACCTTTCCGACAAGAATATCTCCGGCGTGAACCTCCGCGCCGACTCTTATTATGCCCTGCTCGTCAAGGTCTTTCAACGAATCCTCGGACACGTTCGGAATATCCCTTGTTATCTCCTCGGGACCGAGCTTTGTATCGCGCGCCTCACATTCGTATTCCTCCATATGGATTGATGTGAACACGTCGTTTTTAACAAGCTCCTCACTGATAAGAACAGCGTCCTCGTAGTTATATCCCTCCCAGGTCATAAATCCGATAAGGATATTCTTGCCGAGAGCAAGCTCGCCGTTATCCATAGCGGGACCGTCCGCGATTATATCGTTTCTCTTAACTCTTTCACCCTCGGTAACAATAGGTCTTTGATTAATGCAGCAGCTCTGGTTTGAACGCGCGAATTTTATAAGCTTATGGGTGTGCTTTATTCCGCTGTCGCCCTTGATTACTATAAGATCGGAGGCAACCTTTTCAACAACGCCGTCCTCCTTTGCAAGAACGGCGCTGCCACTGTCCTTTGCAATCTTATGCTCGATACCGGTGCCGACAACCGGCGAATCGGTAGTCAAAAGCGGAACCGCCTGGCACTGCATATTCGATCCCATCAGCGCTCTGTTTGCGTCGTCGTTTTCAAGGAACGGAATACAAGCCGTAACAACCGATACAAGCTGTCTCGGCGACACGTCCATATAATCGACTCTGTCGCTCGGGAATTCAACTATTTCATCACGGAAACGCGCCGAAACCTTTCTGTCAAGGAAACGTCCGTTTTTGTCAAGAGGCTCGTTTGCCTGAGCGACAACGTAATCGTCCTCCTCGTCGGCGGTCATATACCTGATTTCATCGGTAACGCAGCCCGTTGCCTTGTCAACGCGTCTGTACGGAGCCTCGATAAAGCCGTACTGGTTAATTCTCGCAAATGTCGCGAGAGATGTGATAAGACCGATGTTCGGACCTTCCGGAGTCTCTATCGGACACATTCTGCCGTAGTGCGAATAGTGAACGTCACGCACTTCAAATCCGGCTCTTTCTCTTGAAAGACCGCCGGAACCCAACGCCGAAATTCTTCTCTTGTGACGAACCTCCGCAAGGGGATTGGGCTGGTCCATAAACTGTGAAAGCTGCGAAGAGCCGAAAAATTCGTTTATAGACGCTATTATAGGTCTTATATTTATAAGTGATGTAGGCGTGATTATTTCAAGCTCCTGCGTGGACATTCTTTCGCGAACCGTTCTTTCCATACGCGCAAGACCGATTCTGAACTGGTTCTGCAAAAGCTCTCCGACGCAGCGAAGTCTTCTGTTTCCGAGGTGGTCTATATCGTCTATGTTTCCGATGCCGTCCGCAAGGTTTAAGCAATAGTTTACCGACGCGAACATATCGTCAATCAAAATATGCTTGGGTGAAAGCTCGTCGATATGCGCCCAAAGCACTTCCTTTATGTCGGCGCCGTCCTCCATATTTTCAAGAACCTCTTCAATGACGGATTTTCTTACCTTTTCAACGGGGAAATCGCTTAAATCGCAGTCAACATACTCGTCGAGGTATACCATATTGTTTGAGAATACTCTGACCTTTTTGCCCTCAACAAGAAGTTCAACCTTATTTAAACCACTTCTTTCGATTTTTTCCGCTGTCTCCGCCGAAAGAGCGTCGCCCTCGTCGGCTATAATCTCGCCGGTTCTCGGGTCAACTGCCGCCTCCGCAAGCGTTTTGCCCTTTATTCTCGCCGCCAAGCCGAGCTTTTTGTTGAATTTATATCTTCCGACCTTCGCAAGGTCATAGCGCTTGGGGTCGAAGAACATATTCATAATAAGAGATTCGGCATTTTCCGCGTTCAAAGGCTCGCCGGGACGAAGTCTTTTATATATTTCAAGAAGTCCCTCTTCTCTCGATTCGGTGGTATCCTTTTCAAAGGTTGCAAGAAGTCTTATATCCTCGCCGAACAATTCCGTTATTTCGGCGTTTGAACCGAGTCCCATAGCTCTTAAAAGAACCGTTACGGGAAGTTTTCTGGTTCTGTCTATTCTTACCGAGAAAACATCGTTTGAATCCGTTTCATATTCAAGCCACGCGCCTCTGTAAGGGATAACCGTGGACTTATAAAGCGGCTTACCTGTTTTATCTCTCTCAAACTCGTAATATATGCCCGGAGAACGGGTAAGCTGGCTGACAATAACACGCTCGGCGCCGTTTATGATGAATGTTCCCTGCTCCGTCATAAGTGGGAAATCACCCATAAATATTTCCTGTTCCTTGATTTCGCCCGTTTCGGTATTGATAAGTCTTACGCTTACCTTAAGAGGAGCGGCATACTTTGCATCTTTCTCCTTACATTCCTCAACGGTGTACTTTGAATTGTAATCAAGTCTGTAATCGAAAAATTCCAACACAAGCTTTCCCGCGTGGTCGGTTATAGGGGAAATATCATGAAATATCTCCTTAAGACCCTCCTCAAGGAACCATTTGTAGGAGTTTTTCTGTACCTCGATAAGATTGGGCATATCCAAAACCTCTTTGATTTTTGAATAGCTCAGACGCACATTTTTTCCTGCCTCTACTTCATGCACCATTTAAAAAATCACCTCATCATCATAATAAGTAGTTCGATGTTTTGCGTTTATCCTAAATTTCCTCCCAAAAATTCGGGGTTGCATTTTGTATATATTCGTGCTATAATACATACAATGATAATGTGAAATTAAGAGGATAGTATCTGATTTTTAAGACTAAGATACAGTTTATTATACTATCACAAATTCACCGCAATGTCAAGGGGCATTGCGGCTTTTTTTTGAAAATTTTTCATATTTTTTATATAAACACAAAAATGAGGCTGTCCCGTTTGGACAGCCTCAAATATTTTTTTAGAATAACAACGATTATTTCTCGTTAATCTTCGCCTGAGCCGCTACAAGTCTTGCAATCGGAACTCTGAACGGTGAGCAGGAAACATAGTCCAAACCAATCTTGTGGCAGAACTCAACAGATGTCGGGTCGCCGCCGTGCTCGCCGCATATACCTATATGCAGATTCGGATTTACCGGCTTACCGAGCTTGATAGCTGTTTCCATAAGCTTGCCTACGCCTGTCTGGTCAAGCTTTGCGAACGGATCGTTCTCGAAAATCTTAGCGTCATAGTAAGCGTCAAGGAACTTGCCCGCGTCATCACGCGAGAAACCGAATGTCATCTGAGTAAGGTCGTTTGTACCAAAGCAGAAGAAGTCAGCCTCTGTCGCGATTTCGTCAGCCGTAAGAGCGGCTCTCGGAATCTCGATCATTGTTCCTACCTCATACTTAAGGTCTGCGCCCGCAGCCGCGATTTCAGCGTCGGCGGTTTCAACAACGATCTTCTTAACGTACTTCAATTCCTTAATCTCGCATACAAGCGGAATCATAATTTCGGGAACTATTGTCCAATCCGGGTGAGCCTTCTTAACATTTATAGCCGCGCGGATAACAGCCTTTGTCTGCATCTTCGCGATTTCCGGATATGTTACGTCAAGACGGCAGCCGCGGTGACCCATCATCGGGTTTGTTTCGTGCAAACCATTGATGATGTCCTTAATTCTCTCAACGCTCTTGCCCTGAGCCTTTGCAAGGATTTCTATATCAGCGTCCTCTGTCGGAACGAACTCATGCAGAGGGGGATCCAAGAATCTGATTGTTACGGGGTTGCCCTCAAGAGCCTCGTAAAGCTGTTCAAAGTCGCCCTGCTGCATCGGAAGAATTTTATCAAGAGCCGCCTCTCTTTCCTCAACAGTATCCGCGCAAATCATTTCTCTGAACGCGTCTATTCTGTTGCCCTCGAAGAACATATGCTCTGTACGGCAAAGACCGATACCCTCTGCGCCAAGCTCTCTTGCCTTTTTAGCGTCAGCCGGTGTGTCGGCGTTTGTGCGAACCTTAAGTGTTCTGAACTTGTCCGCCCAGCTCATAATTCTGCCGAACTCGCCCGCGATTGTAGCGTCAACCGTCGGAACAAGTCCGTCGTATATATTACCTGTTGAACCGTCAAGTGAAAGCGTATCGCCCTCGTGATATTCCTTGCCGTTCAATGTGAACTTCTTGTTTGCCTCGTCCATAACGATGTCGCCGCAACCCGATACGCAGCAGGTACCCATACCGCGCGCAACAACGGCAGCGTGTGAAGTCATACCGCCGCGAACAGTCAAAATACCCTGAGCGGCTTTCATACCCTCAATGTCCTCGGGTGATGTTTCAAGACGAACAAGAACAACCTTTTCGCCTCTTGCAGCCCATTCCTTAGCGTCGTCGGCAGTGAATACAATCTTACCTGCCGCAGCGCCCGGTGACGCGCCCAAAGCCTTGCCCATAAGGTCAGCCTTCTTAAGCGCCGCCGCGTCAAACTGCGGGTGAAGAAGTGAGTCAAGGTTACGCGGGTCAATCATAGCTACAGCCTCTTCCTCTGTCCTCATACCCTCGTCAACAAGGTCGCAGGCAATCTTCAAAGCAGCCTGAGCTGTTCTCTTACCGTTTCTTGTCTGGAGCATATAGAGCTTGCCGTGCTCAACGGTGAACTCCATATCCTGCATATCTCTGTAGTGATTTTCAAGATTTTGGCAAACGTCCTTAAACTGCGCGAACGCCTCCGGGAACTTCTGCTCCATCTCGGCAATCGGCATCGGTGTGCGGACACCCGCAACAACGTCCTCGCCCTGTGCGTTTGTCAGGAACTCGCCCATAAGGTGCTTTTCGCCCGTAGCCGGATCACGCGTAAACGCAACGCCGGTACCGCAGTCGTCACCCATATTACCGAACGCCATCATCTGTACGTTTACAGCCGTACCCCATGAATAAGGAATATCATTGTCACGTCTGTATACGTTCGCTCTCGGGTTATCCCATGAACGGAATACCGCCTTAACAGCGCCCATAAGCTGCTCCTTCGGATCGTCCGGGAAATCCTCGCCGATTTTGCTCTTATATTCAGCCTTGAACTGCGCAGCCAATTCCTTTAAATCGTCAGCCGTAAGCTCAACGTCCTGTGTAACGCCTCTGTCAGCCTTCATTTTGTCGATAAGCTCTTCAAAATACTTCTTGCCGACTTCCATAACAACGTCGCTGTACATCTGAATAAATCTTCTGTAGCAGTCCCATGCCCAACGGGGATTGCCGGACTGTTCAGCCATAAAATTAACAACGTCCTCATTGATACCGAGGTTAAGGATTGTGTCCATCATACCCGGCATTGACGCTCTCGCGCCCGAACGTACCGATACAAGAAGAGGGTTTTCCTTATCGCCGAACTTCTTGCCGGTGATTCCCTCCATCTTTGTGATGTGCTCGTTAATCTGAGCCTGGATTTCATCATTGATTTGTCTGCCGTCCTCGTAATACTGCGTACAAGCCTCCGTTGAAATTGTAAAGCCCTGAGGTACGGGAAGACCGAGATTTGTCATTTCGGCAAGGTTAGCGCCCTTACCTCCCAACAATTCTCTCATGTTTGCGTTACCCTCTGTAAAAAGGTAAACATACTTTTTTGACATTGGAATCTCCTCCTATAGTTATAATTTAGTAGTAGTGACGGACTTAGCCGTAAATGCACCCATATATTCATTATACCATAAATAAACGAAATGTCTACAATTATATTTAAATTTTTTTACAATTTGTGAAAAATATATCATTCTTGGGCATTTAAAACAAAAAGTCTGCGCGTTTGCAGACTTTTAAAAAATATCAATATTTATACGAGCCGAGAAATTTATAAAAATATGTATTATGCCTTACCTTATCGAGCGCGAAATAAATAGACGCATCGTCAATATTGCCGTCAATGTCTATAAAGAACACGTATTTGCCCAGCTCCTTTTTCATCGGGCGCGATTCTATTTTGGTCATATTTATTTTGGACTTAGCCAAAAGCTCTATCGCGCTGTAAAGACTTCCGGGTTTATTGTCAATGGCAAACACTATCGAGGTCTTGTCGTGTCCCGTTACCTCCGTATTGGCGTTTTTTTCGATTATTATAAAACGCGTCGAATTATTCGCATCGTCGCCGCAGTCGGGATATAAAATATCAAGACCGTACAGCTTTGCGCTGTTTGGTGAACCTATGCAGGCAACTGTGTCGTCCGATTCCGAAACGCGCTTTGCCGCAGCAGCGGTTGAATCGGTAAATTCTATCTTCACGCCTCCAAACTCGTGCGAAAGCAGCCTTGAGCATTGTCCTATCGGCTGAGGGTGGGAGGTTATAACCTTAATATCCTCTTTTTTTACACCCTTTTTTACCATAAGATTTTCGCTTACGTGAAGAATATGCTCTCCCGTTATATATAAATTAACGTCAAAGGCGAGGGTGTCGAGAGTTGTGTTTATACTTCCGTCTATTGAATTTTCAATGGGAACAATGGCTCTGTCTATGTCGCCGTTTTCCACGGCTATTATCGCCGAGTAAATAGTGGAAAATTCCTTTATTTCCTCTTTTCCCCGCGACCATTCCATCGCCGCCTGATGTGAGAATGTCCCGTTGGGACCAAGATAACCTAACATAATTTTTATTCCTTACAGTAAAATTTTTCCTACAGCTTTTGCAATCGGGTCAAGCTCCTTCATAAGCTTGTCGAATTTTTCCGGAGTAAGAGACTGAGCGCCGTCCGACGCCGCCTTTTCGGGGCAGTTATGAACCTCAATCATAAGTCCGTCCGCTCCCGCCGCGACAGCTCCCTTTGCGACAGCCGGAACATACTTATATGTTCCAGTTGCGTGGCTCGGGTCGGCGATTATCGGAAGATGCGAAAGGTCCTTTGAAATGGGAATAGCGCTTAAATCAAAGGTGTTCCTTGTGGCTGTTTCATAGGTTCTTATACCTCTTTCGCAAAGGATTACCTTTTCATTGCCCTCCGACATAATGTATTCGGCAGCCATAAGCCATTCCTCCATTGTGCAGGCAAGACCGCGCTTTAAAAGTATCGGCTTATTGCATTTGCCTACCTCGCGCAAAAGCTTAAAATTCTGCATATTTCTCGCGCCAATCTGCATAATATCGGCATATGTCGCCACAAGCTCCACATCTCTTGTGTCAAGAACCTCCGTGCATATCGGCATATTAAGCTCCTTGCCGCTGTTATACATTATTTTAAGACCGTCGCCCTCAAGTCCCTGGAATGAATACGGGGACGAGCGCGGCTTAAACGCTCCGCCTCTTAAAATATTCGCGCCCGACGCTTTAACAGCCGCGCTTACAAGCGTAAACTGCTCCTGGCTTTCAATGGCGCAGGGTCCCGCGAATACGGCAAGTTTTTTACCGCCGACCGTCACTCCGTGACCGACGTCTATTACGGACTGCTCCTTATGCAGCTCCTTTGATGCGAGCTTATACGGTTTCATAATCGGAACGACATTTTCAACGCCGTCCATTGTAAGAATTTGATTCATACTTAAAAGACGCTTATCGCCTATAGCGCCGATAACGGTCTTTTTCTCGCCGTGTATCGGGTGCGTCTGAAATCCGAATTCGGCAAGCAGCTTTTCAACGCTGTCAATCTCCTTTGCCGACGCGGAATCTTTCATAATAATAATCATTTTAATTCACATTCTTTCTTTGTTAAATTAGGATAAAATAAATAAAATGCTTTTTAATACATACAGTATAGCAAAAAACAGCTTTTTTTGCAAGTTAATTTCATACAAATTCGGATATATCGGCAAATACAGCCTCTGTTTTGTATTTTCCGCCGCCGCTTTGGCGGTTAAAATACAGTCTTTTTCCGTCGCGCGAAAAGGACGGATTAGGGTGTATCTGCAATTTCCATGTGATATACTCCTCCTTTGGTATTTCAAATACCGCCAAAGGCTCTTTTTCACCGCGTCTGTAAAGATACACATTCGGCGCGAACGACGGATAACAGCGGTCGCCGGCAAACAGCTTTCTGTCCGGACTGCCGTCCGTATGGTTGGATATTCCTCCGAGAATTTCCAGCTCCTCTCCGTCCTTTGAAAAACGCGCGATATAGCTTGATTCCATCTCAATATGTCTGCCCTGATTAAATTGACGCGTAGCCATATATGTATCATCGTCAAACCAAAGCTGATGAACGGGCTTATCGGGTATAATATGCGTTTTTCCGCTGTCGAGGTCAATACAGCCGAGCGCGCCGAACACCGGACAATCCTCCACGCCGAGGCGCATCATAACGGACGTCGCGGACGGATTGAGCCGCACATGACTTACGGATGCGGTATGCTCGTTCGGAGTGAGCCCGTGTGAGCGCACCATATCAAGAATTTTTTCCTCCGATGCCGCCAATGTAATTTTGCCGCTTAAAACGTCAAGAATGTAAATTCCGCATTCGTTAATTTCCGGATAATCGGGATTTTTTCCCATAAATTCGCTTGAAACGGAAAAGGGATATTTGCCGTTTTCCGCGCAGTGACTTTCCTTGGCGCGGATTTTATATTTTATCTCGCCGGTGTCTATGTCTGTAATGCGAAATACCGGCAAATTATTCTCACTGTCCCTGAATACAACAAGACTGTTTGTTATAAAGGTTACGGACGGTCCGTTGTGGTTGCCGCAGCTTACTTCAAATATTTTGCGGTGGTTTGTAAGGTCGCGGTTACAAACCATAATTTCTGTTTCGTTTTTTTTCAAGATCGGCCTTGCGCGCGTATATAATTCGTTTTTCGTCGGGACTTTCAACCATACCGCCGTTCATTCCGAGCGGCGTTGAATAATCTCCGTCCGATATTTTTGTAATCTTCATAATTTTACCTCACTTCTTAGAGAATTTTACATCTTAACATATTTATTGTCAATATATTTTAAATTTTTTTCATAAATCTTTGCATTTTATCGGAAACTGATATATAATAATAAACAAATCATATTCTTATAAATACGGAGATATTGAATTATGCCTAAATTTAACTGTAATATTAATTTTATTCCTGTTTCTGCAGACTTTATAAACAATCATATGCCGCAGGCGAACGGCGCTTATGTAAAGGTATATCTTTTGGCGCTGTCGCTCGCGTTTTCAAAATGTGAAATGTCAACGGCGGAAATTGCGGGAAAGCTCAATCTTCTCGAAAGCGACGTGGTAAACGCGTTTGACTATTGGGATAAAAACGGACTTCTCAAATACGGCAAGGAAAATGTTCTCTTCGGCGATGCCGAGCCTATCCGTGAAAACGAAGAAAAACCCGTGAAAAAAAGTATGGAGGAAATTTCGGAGGCAATGACGCAAAACAAGGCTCTCTCCGACCTTTGCGCGCTTTCTCAGGAAATACTCGGCAAAACACTTAAAAACAAGGATATTGAAACGCTTTATTGGTTTTATGACGAGCTGGGACTCTCTCCGGAGGTCATCACTATGCTTTTGGAATACTGTGTTTCAAAGGACAAGCGCAATATGAATTATATCGAAAGGGTCGCCATATCCTGGCATAAAAACGGCATCATCACCATAGACGCCGCCGATAAATTCATAACGGCGGAAAAGGAAAAGAGCGGATACTTTTATTCTCTCAGAAAGCTGTTCGGAATTGAAAACAGAAATCTTTCAAAAACGGAGGAAACCTATCTTAAAACCTGGCGCGATACCTATTGTATGGACGAAAATATGGTCGGACTCGCGTATGAATACTGTATAATGCAGACCTCCAAGCTCTCCTTTCCTTATATGAATTCAATTATAAAGCGCTGGTATGAGCTGAATATCCATACTGTTCCCGAGGCGGAACAGGATCACGAGGATTTTAAAAATAAAAACAAGCAAAATAATTTGAACGTCTACGATGATGATAGTATCAATTATGACGAGCTTGAAAAAATAATGCGTGATAAAATGTAAAAAGGGCAAATTGCCCTTTTTTTATTGACATAAATACTAAAATAATTTATACTATAGCTATAGTACAAACAAAAGGAGATTAAAATGAACCTGCCTCAAAAATTTGAAGAGCGAATGAAAAATATGCTTAAAACAGAATACGGCAAATTCATAAAATCAATGGACGAAAGCCCCATATTTACGGGTATACGCATAAACACGTCCAAGGACGGAGCAAGAGAGGCTGTTCTAAAGGAATTCGGCAATCTTGAAAGGGTTCCGTGGTGTGAGGACGGCTTTTACGCGGATAAATCCAAAATTTTGGGAAATCACCCTTATCATATCGCGGGACTTTTCTATTTTCAAGAGCCATCCGCAATGTCCGCCGTGTCGGCTCTGCCGATAGAAAAGGACGATTTTATCCTTGACCTATGCGCCGCGCCCGGAGGCAAAGCGACCCAGGTGGGAGCGCGTTTGGGGAAAAACGGACTTCTTGTGGCGAATGAAATTATAAAAGGCAGAGCAAATATTCTCTCGGATAATATAGAGCGTTTCGGGTTTACTAATGCAGTAGTCACAAATGAAACGCCTCAAAAATTGGCTGAAAAATATCCGAAATTTTTTGATAAAATAATTGTGGACGCGCCTTGCAGCGGGGAGGGAATGTTTCGTAAGGAGCCGCAAGCGATAACGGAATGGAGCACAGAGCACACTCTCTCCTGCGCCGAAAGACAAAAGCGAATTATCGACTGTGCGATGAAAATGCTTAAGGGCGGCGGGTATATCGTTTATTCCACCTGTACCTTTTCTCCCGAGGAAAATGAGGGAATATGCGCATATATACTTGAAAATTATAATGTGGAATTAGCTGAGCCTCAAAGCCTCAATATGCTTTCAAGAGGTAGGAACGAATGGGCATTTTCCGATTTTGACGTTACAAAATCGCGCCGTATTTTTCCTCATAAAAATAAGGGCGAGGGACATTTCACGGCTCTTTTTCACAGTTTGGACAGTGATGACTATTTTGATAGTAAATCCAAAATCATAAAAAGTTGTGACGCGGAAAGCCTTTACAGACAGTTTGAAAAGGAATTTTTAAACGTATCTCTTAACGGCGAGTTTTGTCTTTTCGGTGAAAATCTTTATTTAAAACCGAAAAATATTGACATCGACAAAATCAAAACCGTCCGTGCCGGACTTCGTCTCGGAATATGCCGTAAAAACAGATTTGAGCCGTCGCACGCTCTGTGCCTTGCTCTAAAAAAAGAGGATTTTAAAAATTCAGCGGATTTTTCGTGCGGCAGTGACGAATTAAAAAAATATTTGATGGGAAATACCCTTGAATGTAAGGAAAAGGGCTGGTGCGCCGTAACGGTTGACGGCTTTCCGATAGGTTGGGGCAAGGCGTCCGGCGGAATACTTAAAAATCATTTTCCGAAATATCTGAGATTAAAAAAATAAGGAGGTCATATCAATGCTTTTTGAATCCGAAAGAAAGGTTATGGAGGTATTATGGCGCGAAGGCTCATTGACGGCGGGAGAAATTTCAAAAATACTCGCCCTTGAAACCGGCTGGAACAGAAACACCACCTACACCGTAATAAACAAATGTATAGGTAAAGGCTACATAGTACGCGGAAAAAACAAATTCATATGCACGGCTGTTCTTTCAAAAAGCAAAGTCCAAAGGGAGGAATTATCCGATATTATCGAAAAATACTTTGACGGCTCCCCCGTCAGACTTTTTAACACCCTTGCGGAAATATCCGAAAAACAAGACCTTAAAAAAATGAAAAAAATTATCAAAAACACGGATTAAAAATTTGTCGGCATCTATGCCGGCATTTTTTATGAACATTTTATTAACTTTATCAAGCTGTATTGACTTTTGATTTTTAAAGAGTATAATATTTATTAGACCGACCGTCGGTCTATAAGGAGGAATATTTATGAGAGTTATAAAAGAATCCAAAGAGCGCAAAAACGAAATACTTGATATTGTGGAGCATTTATTTAATGAAAAAGGATATGCAAAAACTACCGTTGATGATATTTTAAAAGAAAGCGGCATTGCCAAAGGAACACTTTATTATCATTTCAAGAGTAAAGAGGACATTCTTTCGGCAATGATTGAGCGGCAAATTGAGCGGCGAAAGCAGTCTATACGGCAGATTGCGGAGGACAAAACAATTTCCGCCGCGGAAAAGCTGTTTCAGGTAATCACCCTGCTGTCAAAAAGCGGAACATTGGCAGACGGTCTGCACGAAAAGGAAAATTCCGAGCTGCATCAAAAAAGTTTTACACGCAGTCTTATGCGATTCGCTCCTATTATGACAGACATTATCGAGCAGGGAATTAAAAGTGGAGAATTTTCCACTCCTTATCCGAGAGAAAGTGTGGAATTATTGTTCTGCGCCTCGCAGCTGCACGACCCGGGAGTATTTGTATGGACAAAGGAGGAGCGCCGTCGTAAGGTGGAGGCTTTCTTTTGGATACTCGAACTGACACTCGGTATGTCCGACGACGCTAAAGCGGAGCTGTACAGGTTGGCGGGAATATCAAAGGAGGTATCGGAAAACAATGGTTAAAACAGCAAACAAAAGCTCTCTTACTTCAGGCGCGATATACGCTCCTATGATGAAATTTATACTGCCGGTTATGGCGGCAACATTTTTACAGGCAATGTATGCCGCTGTGGACTTGCTCGTTATCGGTCAGTTTGTGTCTACAGACGCGACTATAACTCAAAACGCAACAGCTGCCGTCGGAACCGGCGGTATGATTATGACGCTGATTACATATGTAATTCAAGGACTTACCACGGGTATCACCGTCACATTGGGCAGATTTATCGGCGCAAAGGACAGACGGGGCGCAACTCAAACAGTCGGCTCAGCCGTATGTATTTTTACCGTTATGGCATTGGCTCTTACCTTGATTATGGAGGTAGGTGCGCCGTATTTTGCCAAATGGATGAACGCGCCCGATGAGGAACTGACAACACTTTATCTGAGAATTTGTGGCGGCGGACTTATATTTGTTACCGCGTATAACGGAATAAGCGGTCTTTTTAAGGGAATAGGAAATTCCAATTTGCCGTTGGTGTTTGTCGGCATAGCTTGTGTTGTCAATATCACACTCGACTTGATTTTGGTCGTTTTCGCGGGACTCGGTGTTGCCGGCGTGGCAATCGCGACAATCGCGGCGCAGGCGGTCAGCGTGGTGCTTTCTTTAATCATCATAAGCCATAAAAAGCTGCCGTTTGATTTCAATAAGAAAATTATTCGTTTTCATCGCGGTAAAACCAAATCCATACTTTTGGCGGGCGTACCATTGGCGGCACAGGATTTTCTGACGAATTTCTCATTTGTGGTTATTAATTCCGTTGCAAATCAGCTTGGCGGTGACCCAACTGTGTGGTCGGCGATAGCCTCCGGCTACTCCGTGGATAATAAACTGACAGCATTTACGATGGCTATACCCGTGGCATTTTTGCAGTCTATGTCTGTATTTACCGCCCAAAACGTAGGAGCAAAGCAGCCGGAGCGAATTAAAAAGGGACTTCGCTATATGATTTTCACAGCCGCCGGAGCGGGTATATTGCTTTGTCTGCTATGCTATTTCGGCGGCAGTATGATGGCGCGCGTGTTCACATCGGACACACAGTCAATATACTACGCTGCGGAATATTTACGAGGCTATGCGGTGGATGCGCTGGTGGCGTGTATGTTGTTGATGATTACCGGATATTTCAACGGTCAGGGACACTCCACGTTTTCAATGACTCAGGGCTTAATAGGAGCTTTTTGTGTGCGTATACCGTTGATATTGATTATTTCAAAAACAGCAAACGCGACACTGTTTAAAATCGGATTTTGCGGAGCTATGGCAACCTACACGCAGCTTTTTATATGTATCTGCTTTTACTTTGTGTTCAAAAAGAAAGATATAATTAAAATGAATAAATAATAAATCAAACAAGGAAACGAAATTATTTTGTGTCTTTATAAAATTATTTCGTTTCCTTTAATTTTTTAATTAATCTAAAATTTTATTCCGATATATCAAGTGTTTTTTCGTTTTCATCGGTGCTTACGCTAAGGTTCAGTTCAAGCACCTCCGAAAAATATGAAACGGGAACATATGTATAATCTTCCTTTATTTCCGGTGCGGCGTCAAGCTCAATCGGCATTGCTTTACCCTTTACATAGCTGTTTTCACCGATTTTGAGGCTGTATATTCCGTTATTAATCATAACCGATTTATTTTCGCCGTTCCATTCAACATCATACTCCAAAGCCTCAGTTATTTTTCTCAACGGAACCATAAGAACGCCGTTTTCATTTTCATAAAAGCCGTCTGTTTCAATTCCGTTTGCCATTAATTTACCAATATTTGAAAAATCAATTACGGTGGTTTCATATATTTCGCCATCATTCAATTCGCCGGTATTTTCTTCGGTTTCGCCGATTACCACTATCTTTTCGGGCGTTGTCTGCGCCGGAATACTCTTTGTGGACGCGCCGTAAAATACGATAAGATTTTTGTTTTCTATATCTTCCGCCGTTAATTCGTTTTCATCGGTGTCAACAATAACCGTTTCTTCGGCAATATTCAAATCAAGAGTATTTGACACGGTTACGAGAGTTTCATTTTTTTTCAAAAATGTGTCAACGTTTACATTAAAGCCGTCCTCTCTCTCTATAATAATAACACTCGCCGTATATTGAGGCGGCAATATAAGAGGCGCGGGCAGGCTTGAATCCGTATACACGGTTATAATATCCTCCGTCTTTATATCCTCCGATGTTTTTTTATTTCCGTTTGAATCATAAACAAGAGTGTTTTCATCAACGGTAAAATCAATTTCGGAATCATCACTTGCTGCCGATATGACACTTATAAAGTCGTCCGTTGTTTCCTTTACAACAACAGTATTTGATATATAGCTCGGAATAATTACATTTTCCTGTATTGTGTTTACCTCGGTTAATGCCGATTGATTATCCTCTGCCGATACGGCGGCTCCCGAGGCAAGCAGCGCCGTTACCGTTATTAAAGCAATTAAATTTTTTTTCATTTTTTTATTCTCCTTTATGTCATATTTATTTTTTTCTTCACCTATAATACTTTTTAAAGTGGCAAAAGGTTTCATTAATTTTAAAAAATTTTTCAAAAGCTTATAAATTTAAAAATAATGATAATAATAAGTGTGTATCAAAGATTATTGGAGGAAATATAAATGAAGAGTATAAAATTAATTTTATTATCTGTAGTCGCCGCGGCGATGCTCTCATCGTGCGGTATGAACAATTCAAGCTCAAGCACCACACAAGCTCCTCAGGCGACAAGTTCATCGGATAACGGCAACGTAAGCGATACGGACAACGGAAGTATTTCCGAAGACACGGAAAACGCCGGTGATGATGCGGGCAACGCCGTAAGAGATGTGGGTGACGCGGCAGGCGATGTTGTTGAAGGTGCCGGAGATGCGGCGGGCGACGTCGCGGAGGACGTCGGAGACGCGGTTAATATGAATGATGATGACAGATAAATCAAGCGGCTGTTGGACGGTACTATCCAACAGCCTTTCTTCTTATTCCTTTAATTTCTTTATTCTAATATCCTCGCCGTAAAATTTATAAATCATAAAATACTCATACAGCCTTGATGTAAAGCGCATACTGTACATCTTGGTAATCTCGCTTATCTGCAAATTTGTGTTAATAATAATTTTTTTATTTTCCGCCGTTCTCTCATTAACTACATCAAACAAAAACGACAAATTATTTTTATTAAACGATTCCGTTCCCAAATCATCTATTATAAGCAAATCCGCATTGTATATATTATCTATAACCAATTTATCGGTGTTTCTGCCGAATTTGTAATCCTCGTTTACGGAAAAAAGTCTTGTTCCTCTTATGTATACTACTGTTTTGCCCTTATCCATAATATCCTTTGCTATCGCGCTTGAAAGAAAGGTTTTTCCGAGTCCCGTGGAACCGTAAAAAACAAGTCCCTTTGTTTCGGTTTCAAAATTATCACAGAATTTTTTACAATTATTATAAATTTTTATCATATTATCATACGGCGACATTAACCCGTCCGATGAGGTTTTTGAATAATAATCAAATGAAAATGTTTCAAAATTTTGCTTTTTTATCATTTCCGACATATTTGACATAGAATATGCCTCATTTATAAGATACTGCTTAAAGCATCGGCATTTTGCGCCGGTTTCATCATATCCGGTATCGCCGCACCTTTCGCAGGTATATTTATACTTATCATAATCGGCGGGAATATTATTTTCCTTTATAATATTATTTTTTTCATCTGTAAGTCGTTTTAAATTTTCTTGAAAATCCCTGTTAAACTCGTCCTTTTTTTCGGGATTTTTAAAAATATTACCGGTATTTTCAAGTCCGCGGTTGAAAATTTCTCTGTCTATTTCGGCTATTCTCGGAAATTTTCTGTTTACCTCATC
>MSHM01000033.1:4376-4557 GCA_001941225.1 Oscillospiraceae bacterium Zagget12 | reverse complement strand
CACGGATTTGTTCACGCCTAACGGCGTTCACGATGGTGGCGGCAGAGGTTGGTGGTGAGACTTTGGGTTGGTGGTGACGGGACGGTGGTGGGTTGGTGGTGAGAATTGGAGTCTGTGGTGGCGGGATGGTGGTGGCAACCATCTCGCGCACGCAGAGCGCGATTCTCCCGCTAAGTTAGCG
>MSHM01000033.1:3862-4309 GCA_001941225.1 Oscillospiraceae bacterium Zagget12 | reverse complement strand
TGTTCGTTGAACGTCGCCTGACTTGTCTTCTCACCACCAACCCAACCGCCACCACCAACCCCTCCGAAAAAAAATCTCACCACAAACTCATCTTCGCGCATTTATACGCGATTCTCCCGCTAAGTTAGCGGGAGGGGACCACGATAGTGGTGAGGGAGTGTGTCCGTGGAACGTCGCCTGACTTGTCTCCCCACCACCAACCCAACCGCCACCACCAACCCTCCGAAATAATCCCCACCACAAACTTTACCTCGCGCATGCAATGCGCGATTCTCCCGCTAAGTTAGCGGGAGGGGACCACGATAGTGGTGAGGGAGTGTGTCCGTTGAACGGCGCTCAACTCCGCTTCTCACCACCAACCCAACCGCCACCACCAACCCCTCCGAAATAATCCCCACCACAAACTTTACCTCGCGTATGCAATACGCGATTCTCCCGCTAAGTTAG
>MSHM01000033.1:0-3785 GCA_001941225.1 Oscillospiraceae bacterium Zagget12 | reverse complement strand
AGTGGTGAGGGAGTGTGTTCGTTGTGCGTCGCCTGACTTGTCTTCTCACCACCAACCCAACCGCCACCACCAACCCCTCCGAAAAAAATCTCACCACAAACTTTACCTCGCGCATTTATGCGCGATTCTCCCGCTAAGTTAGCGGGAGGGGACCACGATAGTGGTGAGGGAGTGTGTCCGTGGAACGTCGCCTGACTTGTCTCCCCACCACCAACCCAACCGCCACCACCAACCCCTCCGAAAAACTCTCACCACAAACTCTCCCACCACCAACCCAACCCTCCCACCACCAACCCGCCCGCAAACTCTTGTTGACTTGCGTGGAAAAAATCCCGCAAAATCACCTCCGACTTTTAACCACAACACCACAACAAACCACGCACAACAAACATGCCTGCAACAGACCCATATGACTACGAAGACTCCGCCTTCGCACAAACCTCCACAGCCCCGACCACAGACCCTGCCACAGACACATGCTCAATCATGTGCCAATCTGCCCCAACCGGACTCACCAATTCCGAATTTTCGGATCTGCGGCAAAAAATCCAGGACGCCGACAAAAAGCCGATAAACAAAGACGATCTGATGAAATACGCCTTTGACATCGTTGCCGACAACTCCTCTTTTGAAGAATTTGCCACAACAATGATGGATTATGTCGGCCGCCCCTGCTCCGAAATAATTGAATGCTACGACAAGCTTATAGAATTTAATAAAAATCTAATTAAAGAGGGTCGCGAAAAATTATTCGAGCTCGAAGAAAATTTTAAAGAAAGATATGGCTCGCGTATCATCGATGTCATGACGAGCTGGTTCTTCTCTTTCGAGAACGCTAAAAAGAGGCGGGAAGCGGAGGAACAAATAAAAGAGGACATCGACGAACTCAACAAGAGAGTGAAAGAGTTCCGAACGAGCAACCGGTTCAAAAAAATGATAGATTTCATATCCAATTTCCCGCAGCTCTCCTCCTACAACGCATATCTCGTGTCGCTGCAAAAACCGGGTGCAACCTTCGTGCTGAGCCTCAAAGAATGGGTCTACGTATATGGCAGGCGTCCAAAAATCAACGGTCAACAACTCTTAATCCTAATGCCATTCCGCCCCATTCAGATCATGGTTGACTATTCCGACACCGAACCTATCCCCGGAAGGTCTATTAGTCGCGAAGCATATTACCGTAAAAAAGAAAAAGAAATAGAGGAGTGGGAAAAAAGCCTAAACAACGCAAATATACACAATTCTTCTGAGCAAAATGAAGAGGAAATATGGGGACATTTAAAAGAAAACCTGCCAAAATATGGGATAGCCCTACACGAAGATTTTAACGCGGGCGGGACTTTTGGCGGATATCTGCAGATTACGAGGGGCAGTAACGCCTTCGTAGAAAAACTCTCCGTTGAAATTGCTCCGAAAACACGCATTGAGGCAGATTCAGCGTTTATAATTAACGTAAATAAAGACCTGAATACCGCTTCAAAGTTTCACACCGTATGCCATGAACTCGGACATCTATTTTGCCGCCACCTTTATTACGATGGAAATACACGACACCTTTTGACGAAAGAGAAAGAATTTGAGGCAGAAACCGTTGCATGGCTCGTTGGCAAGAGGCGGGGAATAGAGAATCCTTCCGAAGAATATCTCGCAAACTACGCGCAACAGGGAGAATTGCCGGCATGCGCACTCTCAATCGTCCTAAAAGCCGTAGATGAAATCGAAAAAATGATCACCAGCACAATCCCCGTCAAAAAAGGAATGTGGTATGAAAAGGACAAGGCGTTCAGGGCAGTCATAGACGGGCATGCTAAAAACAAGGCTGCCGGCAAAGATCCGAAACGCCGCTAACACGCCCCAACCTTCTCGTTGTTCCCGCGACGCCGGCAAAAGTCCGCAAGCAACCGTTATCCTTTGTGCTTGACCGACACCACGCAAATGTCAAGACTTGCGTCGAGCGTACGCTCTCCAAAACTCCTCCAAAAACTCTCGCCCCAATGACCTCCCCGCTAAACACCACCACGCAACCAACCCGCAAGGATTGCTGCGCAAATAGCGAACGGGAAGGAAGGAAGGAAGGAAGGAAGGAAGGAAGGAAGGAAGACGTTATGCACGGCTTTATTCAGGGCATAACGAATCCTGCATTTCCCTTGTTGATCTAAGCGAGATCTACTCGCCCACACACTCTAACCGCGTTTGCCGAAGCGCATACGCGGCGCCTTTTTGTCGCCATTTTCCAAGCGCCCTGCCACCTGCGCCGCGCACCAACAATCTCCGCACCCATAGTCCACGCCTTGCAAGAGAAATGCAGTAAATACCTTTTCAAAATAAGGACAATTCGACAATGAACATTATCGACATCTACGAAAATCTTAAAAAAAGTTATGAAGATTATATCCGCGGCTTCATTAAAATTAAGGATGCCAGAATAAAAGATGAAGTTCTTTCCGCTGTCAAAAACAATAAACTCTGGCCCAAAGCACTCATACAATTTAACCCTGCGTATGAACAGGGGCATAGCCTCTCAGAAATGCGGGAAAAAGGCATTAGGATACATGAGAACTTAGACCTTTTTTTTGATAAACCGTTTTACAAACACCAACAAGAAGCAATTGAATTAGGCTGTAGCGACAAGGAGTTTGTCGTCACTTCCGGAACGGGTTCAGGCAAGTCTCGAACGTTCATGGCGACAATCTTCAATTATATTCTATATCACGAAAATGAATGTACGAACAAAACAATTGCCATTATTGTGTACCCGATGAATGCACTTATAAATTCTCAATGTGACGAATTACAGCGCTACAAGGATCAATATATGGACAATTCTCCGGATCAAAATTGTCCTTTTACTTTTGGAAAATATACAGGACAAGAAGATTCGCAAACTCGCCAAAAACTACAAAACAATCCACCCAATATATTACTTACCAACTACATGATGTTGGAACTCCTTATGACGAGATCGGGAGATGAGCAAAAACTGCGCAATTGTTTCCTCGCCAACCTACGCTATTTAATTTTTGACGAATTGCACACATATCGTGGTATGCAGGGAAGCGACGTTGCATTTTTAATCCGTCGTATCAGAGCTTTATCGAAGAACAAAATTTTGTGCTTTGGCACGTCTGCAACAATGGTTGCAGATGATAAACTTACACGACAAGAACAACGCGAAAAAGTCGCAGAAGTAGCTTCCTGTATTTTTGGGAGCGAATATTCTGCCGATCAAATTATCGAGGAAAGTCTTTCTCCAAATTCACCCGACAAAAATCCGACAAAAGAGGAAATAATATCTGCAATAAAAGGAGAAAATGTCACCCATGAAAAAGGGAAGCATCCAACTGCAATTTGGATAGAACAAAACATTGCCCTCCAATATGACAAAGAAGAAAAGAAATATTTCCGAGGAGAGCCATGTTCAATAGAAGATATTGCTAAAAAATTAAAGGATTTCATTGGAGAAGAGATTTCCGAGGATTTATGTTATAATCACATAAAAGAGATTCTGAACACATACGATACCAATGGAATCCCACTACTACCTTATAAAATTCACCAATTCATAAGACAAACCGGGAATGTATATGCGACCCTTAACAGACCTGAAAAAAGGAAAATTACATTAGAAGAAAATCTTTACTGCGAAGAAGAATCTGAAGGCTCAGATAAAAAAGTACAATACTTCCCGATAATGTTCAGCCGCATTAGCGGGCATGAATTATATTTGGTAAAAAAAATTCCGGCCAAGAAAAGCAGCTCAAAAGGAGAAAAAGGAAAACTTATTC
>MSHM01000032.1 GCA_001941225.1 Oscillospiraceae bacterium Zagget12 | reverse complement strand
ATATAACGGTATAGCGTTATAATATATTTAAAGAATCTTTTCAAGGAGGTAAGTGCTATGATAATCACAGAATTGCTTGAACAAAACAATATGACAAGATGCACTAAAAGCGGTAGGTATTCCGGATAATGAAAAGGCGAAATACACTGCTATGCAGCAAACTAAGTAATAAATTTTTAGAGGTTCGTCAAAACGGACCTCTTTTTCTTGACAACTGACATTTTATAGTGTATAATATAAATATCTAAAATGAAGTTTTTATTAATGGGGAAAGTTTATGCTTTTCCCATTTTTTATTTATTTAAGTTCAAAGAGCAGATTATTTAACCCTTTACAGGGTGGTAATCTGCTCTTTTTATATATAAAAAATTTTTTAAGGAGGAGACAAAAATGAGTAAAAATATTGTTCAGGAAGATGTATTCGAAAATTTAGAGGTTTTGGAGGATCTTGGAGTCGATGAGAATAATCATCACTATTATAAGACACTATGCCATAAATGCGGCAGAATTACAACTACTATACAAAATAAACTTCAAAAAAACGAGGACGGCTGCATTTCATGTAGAAGAAAAAAGGATTATACCGGAATGATTTTTAATGGTTGGAGAGCTATATGCCCTACAGGAGAAACAAATAATACCAATAACGCGATATGGTTATGTGAATGTATTCATTGTGGCAAAAAGCATCAATTCTCGACAAATTATTTTTGTAAACCGGAAAACAGATGTCCAAAATGCGATTGTCAAAAGAAAAAGCGCGGCAAATCCAGTTATAAAAACATTTATAGTGATTTCAAAAGCATACAGGACTTTCTTAATAAGACTGATTTTGAAATACGAAGGTTAAGAAAAGAAAATGCCGGATTATGCAATGAAGTTCAGCAAAGAATTACGCAGCAGCAAGAAATCTTACCGTCAGCATCTTAATTAAAGAGAAAAATAAACAAGTAAAATTATGTAAATTTTTAAGGAGGAAATAAAAAATGGCACTAACACAGAGAAAATTTAAGGAATTGATAAGAGGAAACGAAAAGGACATCATAACAAACAAAACGGACATTCTGGACGAGGTTAAAGATGTTATTCTGATGCCGGAAATAAACGCTATGACATCTTCAATGGCAGCCGCATATTTCAAGGTCGCGCACTCGGTTATCATTAACGCTTTGAGAAAGCATATGGTTGATTTCTCGGATGACGGCGTAGAAACAATGGAAGCGGCAGACGTAAGAAAACTGTTAACGAAAAACTATCTTGTATTCTAAATGAGTATGGCAGAGGTATAAAAATAAGCATTAAGGAAAAGCTCGATAATTTTAAATATTCCGATTATGACGTAAATCTGATCCAATCGCAAAAAAATGAAATAGACCTGACTGTTTTTCTGGTTGACCTTGAACGAAAGTTAAACAGGGACGAATTAGAAGTCATGTCGCTTTTATTGGATGGATATAACACTAAACAAATAGGACAACAGATGAACATTACATTAAATGACGTATATTATATCTTCTCACATCTTAAAAGTAAGATAACAGAAACTCGAGAAGCAGCATAATTTACAAGAAAGGGTATGCCTGATTTTCGGGCATACCCTTTTTTACGCTTAATAACATTGTGTTTTGGAAAGAAAATGAAAAATAATCAGAATATATAATAGAGAAGTATTTTGGAAAGGAGCAAAAATATGCCAAAAGACACAGCCTACGGGATTTCTCAATGCTAATAAAATGCCCTTGAGAACACATGAGGATATATGTGTTTTTTATAAAAAGCAACCTACATATAACCCGCAAAAAACTACGGGACACCAAAGAAAAGTAAGCAAGTCCGAGTATAAGTTGAATTGCAAACAATCTACAAATTATGGGAAGTCAAAATTGACTACATATGACTCTACTGAACGCTATCCGAAATCTGTTTGGACATTTGCAAAAGACATTCAAAAATCATCAATTCATCCAACGCAAAAACCGGTTGCTTTAATTGAATGTCTGATAAGAACTTATACAAATCCGGGCGAATTGGTACTTGATTCATGTGCCGGATCAATGACAACGGCTATAGCAGCCATTAATACAGATAGAAACTATATTTGTATAGAGAAAGACAAAAATATATTTGATGCCGGCAAAAAACGAGTGAAAGAATATATAAACAAGAATATAATAGCGGTTCAGCCAACAAAAAAGGAGAAAACATATGAATAAAATAACCTATAACGATATAAACGAAATCGACTTTGTCCTTGACAGATGCGATATACTCAATAAATTAAAACATCACACAAGGTACTATGAGGCATGTAAAGATCTTAACAAATTATTGATAGACGCAGCCAAAGAAACAGTTCCGAATACGGATATATGGTATTTAGGCAGTGAATTAAGAGCTAAAATCAAATCAGAGCCATTATCGGAACATGAAACGGCAATCCTACGCAAGCTAAATAATCCGAATGAGATGAAAGAGCAAAAATTCTGGAAGACATTATATAATCTAATAGCTCATGAGTACATAGACAAGCCTATAAGCTATAACGAATATGTAATATTTACTTCATACTTCAAATACGGCTATGAATTGTATAAAAAAGACACGGATAGAATAAAATTTGCGCTGTAATATAAACAGAATGGAGCATGATATATATGAGTAAAAGCAACAATACAGATATATGTAAAAACATTGAATCAGATTATTTAACACGTATTGAGGCTGCAAAATATCTAAAAATTGGGCTGTCATCTCTTGATACGTTAATAAATAATAGGAACTTTCACGGCAAAATAAAAATAGGAAGAAGGGTGTTGATAAGTAAAGAGAAACTGAACGAATATCTAAAAAATAACATGTAAAACCTTAGTATAGTAAAAAACATTGCAAAAAAGCAACAATCCTATTGAAAATGGGAAACAAATATAATATAATGACTATATAAGGTAGGGTTGTTGTTTTTGCTGAGAGGAGGAAATTTCAGTGAAACGACGAACCAAAGGAGAAGGAACAATTCGAAAACGCAGCGACGGACGTTGGGAAGGGAGGTATATTGACAGTTCCGGTAGAACAAGATACATATACGATACAAATAAAAGCAAAATAAGAGAAAAACTTACAGAGATGTCCTATATTAAAGACATCACCATCTTCAATAAAGTGGGAGGAGATGTACCGTTAAATATATGGTTTGAGCATTATATCGAAATAAAGGAATATCAAATCAAAAAGCGTTCGGTAAGCCAAATTAAAATGGCATTTCATAACCACATAGAACCGGACCACATAGAACCGGTAATTGGGAAAAAGATACTATTCGATATTACAACGAATGATATTATTTCAGTTATAAAAAGCCTTGAACGTAAAAAATTAAATCCTTGTACAATAAATAATATAACTACACATATGCGAGCAATGTTCAATTTTGCCTATGCAGAAGGATCCATAGCGCGAAATCCAATGTTAACATTGAAAAGGCTTGAAAAAGAATCAAATAACAAACGGCGTCCTTTGACAAGAACAGAAATCAGTTTGTTATTAACATCAGCCGAAAAATATGACAAATCCTTTCATCTAATACTTTGCATATTACTTTATACAGGAATACGAATTGGAGAATTATGCGGATTAAGGTGGAATGATATTTCGGAAGATTTTTCCAGTATGCAAATAAATGAATCCATAACAGATAAAGTATATGAAAACACAACAAAGAGTAAAACGAGCTTCAGACAAATTCCGTTAAATGGATTTCTCAAACAAGCCTTAAAAGAAAGATACGAAAGTCTTCCTGATGAAAAGAGAAAACCGAATGACTGGATATTCCTAAACAGATTCGGCACATCATATACATCAACCACATTAAATAAAAGATTAAAATATTTAAAAACTCATATGCGTGAGGAAGAACATATAAACATAGATCCTGATATAACAATGCATTATTTTCGTCATACATTTACATGCGCAGGATTAGAAAATGGTGTTAGTATAAAAGCTATGCAAGAGCTGCTCGGGCACGCAAATACCAGAACTTTGCTTGAGGTATATGCACATACAAATCACAAGTCGAGAAATCGCATAGATAAGCCATTTAAATAGGGTGTAATAATAAAGAGTGATTTAAGTAAGATAAATCGCTCTTTATTATACTTGGAACATAAATATTGTATTTAAAAATCATAATTTGATATTATCGAACCAATATCCTCCAATATACCGCTTTTCAGTGATAATACTTCAACTCCGTGTTTTTCGCAAAACAATTTAATGCTTTTTCCATCGGGATGCGAATAAATATCACCGTTCACGGCAAGCGCGTTACTGTTTATCAATCCGGAGGCGCCGCCGATAAAGCCGTAATCAAAATTTCTCAGTTCAATATGACCTTTTTCTATTTTAAGAACATCTATACCGTGTTCCGTAGCTGCTTTTGCGATGCCGTTATCGGATGTTATAATTGAATCTCCCGTGACAATACATATATTGCATTTACTGTACCCTTGATTTACGTTTATAATTGTTTTAGTCACTTTGTATTCCGACAGAATTTCCTTTGAAGTATACTCGGCTTTGCAAATGACAAAATCCCTCAAAGCCGCCGTATTATAGCAAATATCATACGGATATTCATAGCTGAGCGGCTTTTCGCCTTTAATCAAGGTAAATTCTTCGGGAAGATATTTTTTATAGTGTTCAAAGGTTTGCGGTGCGCATACGAATTTATTATTTCCGAGGTAATGAATCTGTATATCCGCGTGAGATGCGACGGCGTCATATAAGCAGTCGAGCTTTACAGTCGGAATAACCCTAATTCCGAGATTTTCAAGCGCGTATACCGTTTCATCTGCGGCTCTGCAATCAAGAACGGCAATTTTTTCCATATTTATGTGTGCCTCCGATTCAGATAAGTTTACATAAAATAATTATGGTAAACCTATGTTTAAAATGTATCTAAAAATTCTACAGCCGATTGCGCCATTACGGCGGCTCCTATAGGCAGAGCGTCCTCATCGGCTTTGAATTTGGGACTATGTATGGGATATACCGCGCCCTTTTCCTTATTTCCGACACCAAGCTTGAAATACGCGCCCGGCACGCGCTCGCAAAAGTAAGAGAAATCATCTCCCGCCATCGAGGGTTTATCCAATGTTACAATATTGTTTACGCAATTCAGCTTTTTTGCACCGCGGCAAACAATATCGTTCATTCGTTCGTCATTAACGACGGGCGGAAAGAGCTTGTTGAAAATAAAATCAATATCGGCGCCTATTTTTTTAGCTGTTTCCGCAGCAGTGGTTTCAAGTAAATTTATGAGCATTTCGCGCGTTTCGTTATCAAGCGAGCGCGCAGTGCCCATAATTTCTGCGGTTTGCGGTATCGCATTGTTGCAGGTGCCGCCGTTAAAATAGCACACGGTCATAACGCACGGCGCGTCTTTTAAAACGGTTTGATTGAGCCTTTCAAGCTCTCTTATGACAGCTGCGCCTATTGTTACCGGATTTACGCAATCCTGCGGTGCGGAGGCGTGTCCGCCCACGCCGTGAATTATAATTTTAAAATCATCTGGCGACGCCATTATCGAGCCGTTTTTAATTTGAATGTTACCCGTATTTTCCAAAGGCTCAACGTGCAGCGCAAAGGCTCCGTCAACATGAGGATTTTCAAGAATACCCTCATTAATCATAGGCAGGGCGCCTCCTATTCCCTCCTCCGCCGGCTGAAATACAAGCTTAACATTTCCGTTAAGCGTATCGCGCATATCGTTTAATATTTTCGCCGCGCCAAGCAAGCATGCGGTATGAATATCGTGTCCGCAAGCGTGCATATATCCTATGCGTTCGGATTTTATCTCAAAATCACTTTCGTCGGTTATCGGAAGTCCGTCTATGTCCGCGCGCAAAAGAACGGTTTTACCGCCCTTTTTGCCCTTTATAAGAGCAACTGTACCGGTCTTTGCGGCTGTGGTATAGGGAATGTTATACTCTTCGAGCTTTTGCCGTATAAACGCCGATGTTTTTTCCTCCTCAAAATCGGTTTCGGGCGTTTTGTGGAGCCGACGGCGTATGGAAATAAGATCTTCTTTCATTTCAAAAGCCTTTTTCTCTATCATTTTATTTCTCCTTTTGCCGCCTCAGGCGGCATAAATTATAACGTGGAAAAGAAACAAGCTGCGCCGCCTATTTTTCACGTTATCATCTCCTCAAACTGTTCTTCGGTAATAACCTTAACGCCGAGGGCATTTGCCTTATCGAGCTTACTTCCCGCCTCCGAGCCGGCAAGCACATACGTGGTTTTTTTAGATACGCTTGATGAGGTTTTTCCGCCGAGGCTTTCGATTATTTTTCCCGCCTCGCTGCGTTTATATTTTTCCAATGTACCGGTAAGAACGAAGGTCATACCCTCAAACCTGTTGTCTACAGCTGTTTGTTCGCTGTCATCAATGCAATTTACGCCCGCGTTTTCAAGCTTTTCTATAAAATCTTTGGTTTGATCCTGCTTGAAAAAATTAACAACCGATTCAGCCATTTTGCCGCCGATGTCGGGTATTTCCGTAAGCTCCTCTATTGACGCGGCTCTGAGGTTGTCCAAGGTTTTATATTTCGCGGAAAGTATTTTTGCCGCCTTTTCACCTATATGACGTATTCCGAAAGCGTTTATCAGACGGTATAACGGATTATTTTTGGATTTTTCAAGCGCTGTTATGAGATTTTGCGCCGATTTCTCTCCCATTTTGTCCATATCGGCTATGTCGGCGGGGTTTACATAATACAAATCCGCAGCGGTTTCGATAAGTCCTCTGTCGAGCATTTGCTCAATAACGGAAGGTCCCATACCGTCTATATCCATTGCCGGACGGGACACGAAATGTATAATATTTCTAAGACGCTGAGCGGGGCAATTAACTCCCGTACAGCGGTATGCCGACTCGCCCTCCTCGCGCACTATCGGCGCTCCGCATTCAAGGCAGTACTCGGGCATTTCAAAAATCTTTTCCTCACCGCTGCGCTCATCCTTTATTACCTCCGTAACCGCGGGAATAATATCGCCCGCCTTTTGAATAACCACGGTGTCCCCTATTCTTATATCCTTTTCACGGATATAATCAAGATTATGGAGCGTCGCTCTTGAAACATTGGAGCCGGCTATATGAACGGTATCAAGTATCGCAAGCGGCGTTACAACGCCCGTTCTTCCAACCTGCACGCGTATATCGCGTATAACGGTCTTTTGCTTTTCGGCGGGATATTTATATGCTATTGACCATCTCGGAAATTTCGCCGTATCTCCGAGCAGCTCCCGCTGCGCTATATCATTAACCTTGATAATGGCGCCGTCTATATCAAAGTACAGATTTCCTCTTTCCTCGCCTATTTGCAGAACTCTTTCATACGCTTGATCCATTGTTTGATAGGATTTTTTGTCGAGTATCGTTTTAAAGCCCTGCTCCTTCAAAAATTCAAGTCCCTCAATATGCGTACTTATATCTACTCCGCTTATTTGCTGAATATTAAAGACAAATATATCAAGATTTCTTTTGGCGGCTATTTTCGGATCCAGCTGACGCAGAGAGCCTGCCGCGGCGTTTCTGGGATTTGCAAACAGCGGCTGCATAGCAGCCTCCAGAATACCGTTTATTTTTTCAAAATTACTCCTTGATAAAAACACCTCTCCGCGCACTTCAAGAAACGGTATTTTATCCTTTAATGTAAGAGGTATGGAGCGGATTGTTTTTAAATTTTCGGTAACGTCCTCTCCGGTAATACCATCGCCGCGCGTTGAACCGCGCGTAAACTCACCGTTCACATATTCAAGTGAAACGGAAAGACCGTCAATTTTCTGCTCAACAACGTACTCGGCATCGGGCGCGACCGCTCTTACGCGCTTGTCAAAGTCAATAAGCTCCTCCTTTGAGAACGCCTTTTGCTGGCTGAGCATAGGGACCTCGTGACGCACCTCGGCAAATCCCTTTACCGCCTCGCCTCCGACGCGAACCGTGGGCGAGTTCGGTTTTTTGTATTCGGGATACCGCTCCTCAAGCTGCTCAAGCTCCACAAGCATTTTATCAAAATCAAAATCGGATATTTCCGGAGCATCTTCTACATAGTATTTATAATTATGGTAATTAAGTTCTTTGGTTAATTCTTCAATACGTTTTTCAATATCGTTCATCAATCAAAAATCCTTTCTATTCGGCAGATGCGGCTATATTTCCGTTGCCGTAGTATTCCGGAGTATCTCCGACTATTATTGTTTCTATAAGCAGCGCTGAGGTATTCACCGTTTCGGTTTTTGCAAAGGCAATTCCGATAAATGACATCTCTATCGAAACATCAAGATACAGCTTGTGCCGCACCTGGTTTATTCCCGCGGAGGAAAATTCCTCGTTGAAATCGGAATTTACTATGCTTATCGGGTATATTTTCACGGGAATTTTGGGACCCAGTCCCGCGAGAAAATAAAAATTTGTCGCGCTGCCGAGCGGTATATATATGGTTTCGGATTGGCTGTTTTTTTATATTATCCTGTATAGCCCGATTTATTTCGGCTTTCAATTTGTTAATTTTAACCGTGTCTGTTTCAATCGCGGTTACACCGGCGGAATTTCCTTTATAATCGGCAAGATTGCCGTAATCACCGTTTGAAAATATTTCGGACACTGCATCGTTTACCACACGGTTTGCCAAATTATTCGCGTAGGTATCGGCATACGCGATAAATGTCGGCTGAAGGCGGTATATAATTATAAAAAACATAAGAATGACGCAGATGATGGGCAGTATAACAACCGCAGTTTTGCTTATTCTCATTCTTGTACGCGATAATCCGAGCCTCATAAAAATCCCTCCCCGACATTGTATATTATGTCGGGGAGTATATTTTGGTTACTTATCTTCTTTTTGTGTTTATTTCCTCTGTAATCATAGTGATAAATTCGTCAACAGACATTGCGCCCATATCTCCCTCTTTTCGTGAGCGTACCGATACGGAATTGTTTTCTATGTCCTTATCGCCTATGACAAGCATATAAGGCACCTTTTCAAGCTGTGCCTCGCGGAGCTTATAACCAAGCTTTTCGCTCCTGTCGTCAACCTCAATACGAATTATGCCGCTTTCCTCAAGCTTTTTCTTTACCGAATAGACATAATCGAGATGTCTGTCGGCGATAGGCAGCATCTTAATCTGAGCAGGAGCAAGCCATGTCGGGAACGCGCCCGCATATTTTTCAATAAGCAATGCCAATGTTCTCTCATAACAGCCGATTGACGTTCTGTGAATGATATACGGATTCTTCTTTATGCCGTCGCGGTCAACATATTCCATACCGAATTTCTCGGCAAGCATTTGGTCAATCTGAATGGTTACAAGGGTGTCCTCCTTGCCGTGGACATTCTTAATCTGTATATCAAGCTTAGGACCGTAGAACGCAGCCTCTCCGATGCCGATTTTGTAATCGATTCCCAAATCGTCAAGTATCGTTTTCATCTTGCCCTGCGCCTCGTCCCACTGCTCCTGTGTTCCGATATACTTCTCCCTATCATCGGGATCCCACTGCGAGAATCTGTATGAAACGTCCTCAATAAGACCGAGAGTTGTAAGCATATAATTTGTAAGCTCAAGACAATTCTTAAATTCCTCTTCAAGCTGCTCCGGAGTACACATCAGATGTCCCTCGGAAATGGTAAACTGACGTACTCTGATAAGTCCGTGCATCTCGCCGGACGCCTCGTTTCTGAAAAGAGTCGAGGTTTCGTTAAGGCGCATCGGCAGGTCACGATATGAGCGTCCTCTGTTTAAGAAAGCCTGATACTGGAACGGACAGGTCATAGGGCGCAGCGCGTACACTTCCTTGTCCTTTTCCTCATCGCCGAGGACGAACATTCCGTCCTTATAGTGATCCCAGTGTCCCGATATTTTATACAGGTCGCTCTTTGCCATAAACGGAGTTTTGGTAAGCTGCCAACCGCGCTTTTGCTCCTCGTCCTCTACCCATCTTTGCAAAAGCTGTATTACTCGCGCGCCCTTTGGCAGCATTATCGGAAGTCCCTGACCGATATAATCGCAGGTCGTGAACAATTCCAGCTCGCGTCCGAGCTTGTTGTGGTCGCGCTTTTTAGCCTCTTCAAGCTTTTCAAGATGCTCCTCAAGGTCGGTTTTATTCAAAAATGCTGTGCCGTAAATTCTTTGGAGCATTTTATTCTTTTCATCACCGCGCCAGTACGCGCCGGTCGCGCTTAGGAGCTTGTACGCCTTAACCTTACTTGTATAATTAACATGAGGTCCCGCGCATAAATCGACAAAATCGCCCTGCTTATAGAACGAAATTACAGCGTCCTCCGGCAGGTCGTTGATAAGCTCAACCTTATACGGCTCATCTTTCATCAGCTCCAATGCCTCATTTCTCGGCAACTCAAAGCGCTCGATTTTGAGATTTTCCTTTGCGATTTTTTTCATTTCCTTTTCAAGCGCGTCCAAATCCTCGCGCGTGAACGCGTGTTCTGTGTCAAAATCATAGTAAAAGCCGGTATCGATAGCCGGACCTATCGCCAGCTTTGTGTCCGGAAACAGGCGTTTTACCGCCTGCGCCAAAACGTGTGACGCCGAATGTCTTAATGTTTGCAGTTCGTTCATTTCCATTTTATTATTCCTTTCCTTTCTGAAAATAAAAAGCACCCCTAAGAATACTCTTAGGGGTGCATAAATTTACACGGTTCCACCCTAATTACAATACGAAATGTATTGTCACTCAGTTCAGCCTTGTTTCGTAAGGCACACGGTATGCTTAATGAGAAAAATCCGTTCGGCATACTGCTCAAAAGTGGTATTCGCTTTAAACCCGCCAAAGAACGCTTACAGCCCGTGGCGCTCTCTCTCTTGTGGTTTTTGTCTAAAGCTACTGTCTTTATCATCGCTTTAATATATTGTAACACCGTTTTTCTGCTTTGTCAAGAAATTATTTCAGCATTTTTTTGAGATACTGTCCGGTATATGAATCCTTTACCTCGGCAACCTGCTCGGGAGTTCCCGCGGCTATAACCGTGCCGCCGTTATCTCCGCCCTCGGGACCCATATCGATGATGTAATCGGCGGTCTTTATAACATCAAGATTATGCTCGATTACAACCACGGTATTTCCGCCCTCCACAAGCTTATTAAGAACCTCGGTAAGCTTGTGTACATCTGCGGTATGAAGTCCCGTTGTCGGCTCGTCAAGAATATATATGGTTTTGCCGGTGCTTTTCCTCGAAAGCTCCGTGGCAAGCTTAACTCTTTGCGCCTCGCCGCCCGAAAGCGTTGTGGAGCTTTGTCCCAGCTTGATATAACCGAGTCCGACCTCCTGCAAGGTTTCGAGCTTGCGTCTTACTTTTTGTATATTCGAGAAAAATTCGACAGCCTCGTCAACCGTCATTTCAAGCACTTCATAAATATTTTTGCCCTTGTACTTGACCTCAAGGGTTTCGCGGTTATACCTCTTGCCCTTGCATACCTCGCACGGTACATATATATCCGCAAGAAAATGCATCTCAATCTTTTTTATACCGTCGCCGGCGCACGCCTCGCAGCGTCCGCCCTTTACATTAAAGCTGAATCGTCCCGATTTATAGCCGCGCACCTTTGCCTCGTTGGTTGACGCGAACACCTCGCGTATATCGTTAAAGAGATTTGTATACGTCGCGGGATTTGAACGCGGCGTTCTGCCTATCGGAGCCTGGTTAATGTCTATGACTTTGTCAAGCTGTTCAACGCCCTTGATTTCCTTGTGCGCGCCCGCGTGAGTTCTGGCTCTGTTCAGCACGCGCGCAAGCTTTTTATACAGTATCTCATTAATAAGCGAGGACTTGCCCGAGCCGGAAACACCGGTGACGCAGGTCATAACGCCCGTGGGAATTTTCACGTTGATATTCTTGAGATTATTTTCCTTTGCACCCCTTATCTCAAGCCAGCCCGTCGGCTTGCGGCGCTCGGAGGGCACTTCGATTTTCAGCTCGCCGCTCAGATATTTTCCGGTGATTGAGCGCGGTGACTTAATTATATCCTTTACTGTCCCCTCGCCCACAAGCTCACCGCCGTTCACACCCGCGCCCGGACCTATATCCACAATGTAATCGGCGGCGTACATAGTGTCTGTATCATGCTCAACAACAATTACGGTATTGCCCAAATCTCTCAGATGCTTTAGTGTCCCTATAAGTCTGTCATTATCGCGCTGATGCAGTCCTATGCTCGGCTCGTCAAGAATATACAGCACGCCCATAAGTCCCGAGCCTATCTGCGTGGCAAGACGTATTCGCTGAGCCTCGCCGCCCGAAAGCGTACCCGACGAGCGCGACAGCGTAAGATAATCAAGTCCCACGTCAAGCAAAAATTGAAGTCTTGCCTTAATTTCCTTTATAATCTGCGATGCAATCATAAGCTCACGCTCCGTAAGCTCAAGCGATTGAATAAATTCCATTTCCTTGCGTACCGACATACTTGTAAGCTCATATATATTCAGACCGTTTACGGTAACGGCAAGCACCTCGTCACTGAGCCTTGCGCCGCGGCACTTAGGGCAGGTCACATCATTTATATAACGCTCAATATCATTCTTTACATAATCATAGGTATTTGAATTGTATCTTCTTTCAAGATTGTTTATTATACCCTCAAACGGAGCGGAGTATGAACCGCCGCCGTAACCGCGCTCATAATTAAAGTCAATTTTTTCCGTGCCCGTACCGTAAAGGACAATATTTTTAATATCATCGGGAAGATCCTTATAAGGAGTATTTACGTCAAACCCGTAATGCTCGGCAAGCGCGGTATAGCACATATGCGCCGTTGAGCCCGATTTTGAGGCGTTTGCCCAACCGGTAGCGGTTATAGCGCCCTCTATAAGGCTCAAATTCTCGTCAGAAACAACAAGAGCGGGATCTATTTTGGGCAGTGCGCCCAAGCCGTCGCAGTGAGAACAAGCTCCGTAAGGATTATTAAAGGAGAACAGCCTCGGAGAAAGCTCCGTGAGGCTTATTCCGCAGTCATCACAAGCGAAATTTTGACTGAACGACATTATTTCGCCGCCTATCACCTCCACAAGCACAACATCGCCCGTAAGCGAGATTGCCGTTTCAAGAGAATCCGTGAGCCTTTGAGTTATATTGTCGCGTATAATCAGTCTGTCTATAATTATTTCCACATTATGCTTTTGTGTTCTGCTTAATTCTATGCTTTCGCTTAAATCATACTGTATACCATCGGCTTTTACACGAACATATCCGCTTTTTCGCGCGTGTTCAAAAACCTTTTTATGCTCGCCCTTTTTGCCGCGGATTACCGGCGCCAAAACCTGAATTTTGGTACCCTCACCAAGCGACATTACGGCATCGACTATCTGGTCGATGCTCTGTCTTTTGACGACCTTGCCGCATTTAGGGCAGTGTGGTATGCCTATTCTCGCGTAAAGCAGTCTTAAATAGTCGTAAATCTCGGTAACCGTACCCACTGTTGAACGCGGATTTTTCGATGTGGTTTTTTGGTCTATGCTTATCGCCGGAGAAAGTCCCTCGATATAGTCCACGTCCGGCTTTTCCATTTGTCCCAAAAACATTCTCGCATATGACGAAAGAGATTCCACATATCGTCTTTGTCCCTCGGCGTAAATTGTATCGAACGCGAGAGAGGATTTTCCGGAACCGGAAAGACCCGTAAACACCACAAGCTTTTCGCGCGGAATTTTTACGTCTATGTTTTTCAGATTATGCTCCCTCGCACCTTTAATTATTATGTCTTTTTCCATTATTCCTACCCCTATTGCAAATAGCACGTGCCTGACTCCTTATGACGTTCAAGCACGTCCTTTCTTTCCGCCATTGCTATTTTAAAATCCTCAAGCATTGACTGCTCGAAAACCTTTTCTATCAGCGGGTGCTCCGAATGTATGAGAACCGCGCGGTTAATCACGTCGAGCCTTTCGGACTCGACGAATTCGCGTATGTCTATAATTTCGGCGTCCTTACCAACAATGTCCTTTAGTTTAAGCTCGGTGTCATATATCTCCTGCATTGTGATATTTCTGTCGCAGAAACAAATAAAATCCACTATATCCTCATGCTCAATCATATATATAATCGGCGTGAGAATATTTTCGGATATTATTTTTATCATTTGCGTTGTCTGTTCCGATGTCATACCTATCCACTCATTTCCTTTTCTAATTTGCGTATTCTGTCGCGTAGAGCAGCCGCCTCCTCAAATTCAAGGTTATCGGCGGCTTTTATCATTTTAGCCTCCAACTCGGCTATTACCTTTTCGTAATTAATAATATTTTCCTCCGGATTTTCCTCGGTATCCAAAGGCTTAAGCGACTCGATAATATCGCGTATATCTTTTTTTATCGTTTTGGGAACAATTCCGTGTTCCTCGTTGTATTTTTGCTGTATCTTGCGGCGGCGTTCGGTTTCGTCAATAGCACGGCGCATCGACTTCGTTATCGTATCGGCGTACATTATAACCTGTCCCTCGCTGTTTCGCGCGGCTCTGCCTATCGTCTGAATAAGCGACATTTCACTTCTTAAAAAGCCCTCTTTATCCGCGTCAAGTATAGCGACAAGCGCAACCTCAGGAATATCAAGACCCTCGCGCAGAAGATTTATTCCGACAAGCGCGTCAAACTCGCCCGTTCGCAAATCCTTTATAATTTCGGTACGCTCGATTGTTGTTATGTCCGAGTGCATATAACGCACCCTGATGCCCACGCCTGTAAGATAATCGGTTAAATCCTCCGCCATACGCTTTGTAAGCGTTGTGACAAGCGTTCTGAACCCCTTTTCCGTGCGCTTGTTTATTTCGCTTATTAAATCATCAATCTGATTTTCCGTCGGTCTTATGAATATTTCTGGGTCAAGCAGACCTGTGGGACGCAGCACCTGCTCGGCGATTACGGTGGAATGTTCTTTTTCGTAATCGGACGGAGTGGCACTTGTGAATATTACTTGATTGAGCCTTTGTTCAAATTCCTCAAATTTAAGAGGTCTGTTATCAGCCGCACTGGGCAGACGAAAGCCGTATTTTATAAGCGTTTCCTTTCTGGCTCTGTCGCCGTTATACATAGCCCGCACCTGCGGCACGGTAACGTGCGACTCGTCTATTATCATCAAGTAGTCCTCGGGGAAATAATCGAGCAAGGTATATGGCGCGCTGCCCGGCGCGCGTCCGCTTATATGCCTTGAATAGTTTTCTATGCCCTGGCAAAATCCTATTTCCTGCATCATTTCGAGGTCATAGAGAGTGCGCTGCTCAATTCTCTGCGCCTCGATAAGCAAATCGCGTTCCTTAAAATATTTTACCTGTTCGCGCATTTCAGCCTCTATACCCGCCATTGCGATACGCATTTTTTCATCGGTTGTGACGTAGTGCGACGCCGGTGAAATTACCGCGTGCTGTCTTACGCCCACAATCTCGCCGGTCACGACGTTGACCTCGCATATACGCTCGATTTCATCGCCGAAAAATTCTACCCTAATGGCATTTTCGCCGTTATTTGACGGGAATATTTCAACAACATCTCCGCGTACTCTGAATTTGTTTCTGACAAAGTTAATATCGTTGCGCTCATATTGCATAGCGACAAGCTTTTTTAAAAGCTCGTCCCTGTCGCGCTCCATTCCGACGCGGAGGGATAGCATAAGATTTTTATAGTCCTCCGGATCGCCCAAGCCGTATATGCAGGATACGCTCGCGACTATTATAACGTCCTTGCGCTCAAGCAGGGCAAAGGTGGCACTGTGACGGAGTTTATCTATTTCTTCATTGGTCATCGCGTTTTTTTCAATGAAGGTATCCGACTGAGGTATATACGCCTCAGGCTGATAATAGTCATAGTACGACACAAAAAATTCAACGCAGTTGTTCGGGAAAAACTCCTTAAATTCACTGCACAGCTGAGCTGCCAGCGTCTTATTATGGGCAAGCACGATTGTCGGCTTGTTCACCCGTGCTATTACATTTGCCATGGTAAAGGTCTTTCCACTTCCCGTTACGCCGAGCAATGTCTGGAATTTTTCGCCTTTTTCAATTCCGTCTGCAAGAGTTTGAATAGCCTCCGGCTGGTCGCCTTGCGGCTCAAACTCTGAAACAAGTTCAAATTTGTCCATTAGGCTTTCCCTCTTTCATATATTAATCGGTGAATTACACCGATTATTTGATTAGATTTTTTACAAGTATATTTACGCGTCTTGCGTTTACCGATGTATATTTTTCCACATTATCTATAACGGCAAGCTGTATTTTTCTGCATACGTCAAAAATTTCGCAGCCGTATTTTAAAATGACCGTCATATCAATATGTACGCCGTGTCCCGTTTTGCGAAGATTTATATGAACAACCTTTTCCATAAATTCTATTTTGTTCGCCTCGTGTATTGCGATTTCGTTAATTACGTTATCCGAGAGAGTGTAATCGCCCATATAACTGAAGGTCGGACGTACAATGGACTTGTCCGCCTCGGCGGTGTCCACTTCTTTATCGAGATTTTTCTGAAATCTGCGCAGCGGGTGGATAAAAAATCCGGAAAACTCTTTTTTTATCTCAAATGTCGGCACCGGTATAACGTGCTTACCCTCTACAGAGCGCATTCTCAGCGCCATATTCATCTCTTCCCTGCTTGCCACGTCCTCAATGCGAATGATTTGCTCAATATCTCCCACACCGATATTTTTGGCGATTTTATTTACCATTCCGTCGGAGGTTCCCAAAATCATCAGGCATTGAATATTGTACCTTTTCAACGCGCGTCGCGCGTCGTCTACCTGATAAGAGCGCATAAAAAGCGCGTGCTTAACAGACGCGATTTTGGTGGGTTCTCTTTTTGCCGATGTTCCCGCGATAACCTTGCCGTGAGAAATAAGCAGCCCGTCGTCTATAATGGCGTCGGCGCCGTATTGCTGCGACACCATAACGCTCCTATAGCTTTTCCCCGTACCGCTCGGACCTACAAATGCAATGACTTTCATTTTAATCTCCATTCTGCCGCGCTGCGGCGGCACAAATCATAACGCGGAAAAGAAGTATGACTTATTTTTCGCGTTAAATTTCTTATTTTTGTTTTATCTTATATGACAGCGTCATAAGCGGGTCTGACAGATGGACGTTTTCCACCGCCACCTTTTTATCGAAATTAAGCTCTGTATATGAGAAGTTCATAAGGCCCTTGACTCCGCATTTAACAAGCCTCTCCGCCGTTTCAACAACCGCCGCTTTGGGGACTGTGAGTATTCCTATATCAACCCTGTTCGCGTGGAGAAAATCCTCCAGGTCATCAACCGACATAACCTCTATGCCGTTGATTTCGGTGCCTATTATGCTTTCGTCATTGTCAAAGATACCTATAAGCTTAAATCCGCGTTTTTCAAAGGTATTGTGGCTTGCCAGCGCTCTGCCGAGGTTTCCCGCGCCTACTATTACAGTAGTATCGCCGTCGTTTAATCCGAGGATTTCACCGATTTCACTGTGGAGATGCTCTACGTTATACCCGTAGCCCTGCTGTCCGAAACCGCCGAAATAGTTAAAATCCTGCCGTATCTGCGATGCCGTAACATTCATTTTGACGCTAAGCGCGTTTGATGAAATCCTCTTTATCCCCTGTTTCATCAGTTCTCCGAGATACCTGTAATACCTCGGCAGCCGCTTAACCACAACCGCCGGTACTTTTTTAATATTCTCGCTCATTTTTTGTATACCCCTTGTTAATTTAAATCGGAGCTGCCGCTCCGTCAAGCCCGCTTGAAACGGAGCCTGCATAGGTTATATAGTAGTTATTATACCATATTTCACAAGGTTTGTACAGTACCTTTTATTTCATTTTTGCAATAAAAATACGGCTCGGACTGCTCCGAACCGCATTTTATATTTATGAGTTTTGCTTTGTATAATTAAGAAGTCCGCCCGCGTAAAGCATTTCCTTTTGACGCTCAGATAGGTCAACCTTAACGTCAAAGTCAAAGTTCTTTGTAACATTTGTTACTTTAACGATATTGCCCTCGGAAATCTGCTTGCCGACGTTTTCGATTTTAAGCTCGTCAAGCTGGTCTATCCTGTCATAATCAGCCTCATCGGCAAATGTCATAGGCACAATACCCGCGTTTATCAGGTTAGCCATATGTATTCTTGCGAATGATTTAACAATTACCGCCTTAACTCCGAGATAAAGAGGCGCAAGCGCCGCGTGCTCTCTCGAAGAGCCTTGACCATAGTTGGAACCGCCTATTATTATACTCTTGCCCATTTCAAGCGCTCTGTCGTGGAATTTTTCATCACACACCGCAAAGCAATACTCCGAAACCTTGGGAATATTTGAGCGCAGCGGAAGAATTTTAGCTCCGGCGGGCATAATATGGTCTGTTGTGATATTGTCGCCAACCTTTAACGAGCATTTTGCGTCTATTGTTTCCGCAAGAGGCTCGGATACTGGGAACGGCTTGATGTTGGGACCTCTGAGCACCTCAACGCTGCCCATATCCTCCGCGGCAACCGGAGGAACAATCATATTGTCGTTTATCGTAAACGTATCAGGCAGTGTAATATCCGCGGCAGCGCCAAGACTTCTCGGGTCCGTAAATACGCCCGTAAGCGCCGAAACGGCAGCTGTTTCGGGCGAAACAAGATAAATTTGACCGTCCTTTGTGCCGCTGCGTCCCTCAAAGTTTCTGTTAAAGGTTCTAAGCGATATACCCTTTGAATTGGGTGATTGACCCATACCGATACACGGACCGCACGCGCTTTCGAGAATTCTCGCGCCGGCGTCTATCATTGCGGCAAGCGCGCCGTTGTTCGCAAGAATATTAAGCACCTGCTTGGAGCCGGGAGCGATTGACAGCGACACATCGGGATGAACCGTCTTGCCCTTTAGAATATGCGCAACCTTAAGCATATCCAAAAGAGATGAGTTTGTGCATGAGCCTATACAAACCTGGTCGATTTTTTGACCCTCAAGCTCCTTAATCGATTTAACATTGTCCGGCGAATGAGGACAAGCCGCAAGCGGCTCAAGTGAGCTTAAATCTATTTCCACAATTTCATCATATACAGCGTCCGCGTCGGCGCACAGAGGCGTATAATCCTGTTCCCTGCCCTGCGCTTTAAGGAATCCGCGTGTTGTTTCGTCGGACGGGAATATTGACGTTGTAGCGCCAAGCTCCGCGCCCATATTTGTGATAGTGGCTCTTTCCGGAACGGAAAGCGTCTTTACGCCCTCTCCGCAGTATTCAATTACCTTGCCGACTCCTCCCTTAACGGAAAGTCTTTTCAGCACCTCAAGAATTACGTCCTTTGCGGCAACCCACGGCTGAAGTTTTCCGGTAAGATTTACCTTTACCACCTTAGGGCAGGTAATATAATATGTTCCGCCGCCCATTGCCACAGCGACGTCCATACCGCCCGCGCCGATTGCTATCATACCGATGCCGCCGCCCGTCGGCGTATGGCTGTCCGAGCCTATAAGAGTTTTGCCCGGAATACCGAAACGCTCAAGATGCACCTGGTGACAGATGCCGTTACCCGGTCTTGAGAAATATATGCCGTGCTTTTTGCAGACACTGCCGATAAATCTGTGGTCGTCCGCATTTTCAAAGCCGCTCTGCAAGGTGTTATGGTCAATATATGCTACCGAACGTTCCGTCTTTACTCTGGGTACGCCCATTGCCTCAAATTCAAGATATGCCATTGTTCCCGTGGCGTCCTGAGTAAGTGTCTGGTCAATTCTGATACCGATTTCACTGCCTTTTATCATCTCGCCTTCAACAAGATGAGCGGATAATATTTTTTCGGTTAATGTAAGTCCCATGATAATCCCTCCGTATTATGAATTTTCTATATTACATATTATTTTAATACAAGTTGCAGGTGTTTGTCAAGCGTAACACTACCATTAACACAACCAATATATTGCGCATATAATACTGTGGAGGTGTGAAAAATGCTCAATATATGTCTGCTGACTGTAATTATGGTCTTGTGCGTGTTGGGAATTTATTTCCTGTCAAGGGAAATTATAGCGGCTATTCTGAAAAATAATACGCGCTCGTGCGTTGTGATTGAAGTCCTCGGCGGCGCAAGCGGCGTTGAAGATACGATACGCACGGCGCTAAACGCAAATCCCGAAAGTGAAATAATCATTATGAACAAAAGCTGTGATAATGAAGTAAGCGGCATACTTGCCAAGATGGCAACCGACAGCAGCCGCATACATATTAAAGAGGTTCCCGAAAAAATAATTCGGGAACCTCAAATTAATCGTTTTAGTCGTTTTTAATAATTTCCTTTATTGACGTAGCAAGTCCGGCAAGTCCCTGCATATCCGACGGTATGATTATCTTTGTCGCTTTGCCGTCAGCCGCCTTTTCAAAGCTTTCAAGAGCCTTTAAGGCTATATACGGATCGCTCGGATTTGCCTCGTTAATTCTGCGTATACCCTCGGCAACCGCGGTCTGCACGGTTATGATAGCCTCGGCATTACCCTCAGCCTCTTTGATTGCCGCCTGTTTCTTAGCCTCGGCGCGGAGTATCGCCGATTCCTTTTCACCCTCGGCAAGAAGTATCGCGGATTTTTTCTCTCCCTCGGCGCGGAGTATGGATTCGCGTCTTTCACGTTCCGCTTTCATCTGGCGTTCCATCGCGTCCTGAATTTCAGCCGGAGGCATAATGTTTTTAAGCTCAACTCTGTTTATCTTTATTCCCCACGGGTCGGTCGCCTCATCAAGAATTGTGCGCATTTTTGTGTTTACGGTGTCGCGCGATGTAAGCGTTTCGTCAAGCTCAAGGTCACCTATGATATTTCTGAGCGTTGTCGCGGTAAGATTTTCTATTGCCATCATAGGTCTTTCAACGCCGTATGCGAAAAGTTTTGGGTCGGTTATCTGATAATACACGACCGTGTCGATTTGCATAGTTACGTTATCCTTTGTAATAACAGGCTGCGGCGGGAAATCCACTACGTGCTCCTTAAGATTTACTTTCTTTGCAACTCTGTCAATAAACGGGATTTTAAAATGAAGTCCGACACTCCATGTTGAATGATAGCCTCCGAAACGCTCGATTATATACGAATGAGCCTGCGGAACTATTTTTATATTTGCTATTAAAATTATTAAAACTAAAATTATTAAAATAAATATTGCTGCATACATAATTCATACTCCTCTTTCATAATAAAAATTAATTGTTAAAATAGCTGTAAACGGACGATGAAACATTCCTGATTGTTTCCGTTCCGGCGCCGACGTCGCCGTTCCCGATTACGCACAATATGTAGTCACACGCGGGCGAATAGACTATTGCCGCGTCGCCCTCCACCTTGCTGTTTTCGCCTGTTTTGTTCGCCGTGACGGTGCCCTCCGGCAGCGCCGACGGTATCTTCCATGTGCGCGTTTGCGCCTTTAAAAGACTTAGCATTTCCTCCGATGCCGTTTCGGAAACAAGCGTGCCGCGGTATATCATCTCCAATATATTGCCGCAGTCCGCCGGCGACGTAAGATTATATCCGACGAATATCGCGCTTTCTCCCGCCTTGTCCACAAGCTGCGACTTATGCTGAGTATTGACGCAGCCAAGCGCGCAGGTATTCGCGTTTTCCACGTCAAAGCCGTTTACCGTACTTCCGCCTCCGATTATTTCGGTAAGAGCGTTAAAAGCCGCGTTGCTGCTCTGAGTTATCATAAGATTGAGCAGATTGTCAACCTCCGCGCTACGCGTTACGGAGCCGTATTCAAGCTCGTTATAGACCGACGCGAGAGTAAAGAGCTTTATCAGGCTCGCGCTTGAATAGGATTTCTCGTTTATTGACAAATATTCATTGGTGTTTAAATTTTTCACGTATACGCCCCACTCTCCGGCGCGCGTATTGATGTACGATGTGATTTGCTCCTTTAAATCCGCCAATCCCTCTTTTTCCTCGGGTATGGTATTTGCCGCCGCTGCCTCCTCCGCGAGAATTTGTGCGGCTTTTACCGCCTCATTGTATCTGTAAAGCATAGATGATGAAATGATTACGGACGGCATATACGCCGAAAAGCTTTCGAGAGCGGTATGGCTGTCGCTTTGCGCCAAAGTGCCGACGGCGTAATCAATGTACGTTTCATTTTCCGACGCTCCCGCTGCGTGCGCCGTGCATAATAGGATAATCAATATTATCGCCGTTATCTTTGGTTTTTTCATCAATGACCTCTTTTCTTTTTACAACAAGGTTTACACCCGTTATTCTTTCCACAACCGCCGTTTCGTTCGCGGCGATAAAGGAATTATCCGCACTCTTTACGGACCACGTTAAGCCGTTGATTTTTCCGGTTCCCTTTCCGAGAAGATTATCGACCTCCTCCGTTATTAGAACTTCTTTGCCTATAAGGCTGTCAACATTTGTTTTCTCCTTTTTGGTTTTTATCAGCTTTCGGGATAACGGACGCAGACATATCAGAAATACAACCGATATTATAAGAAATACGGTTATCTGTATATTGAATTGCGCTCCCAAAATTGCGGCCGTAAGACCTCCCACAGCTCCCAGGGCGAACCATATGCTGACTATTTGGTACGTTAGCGCCTCCAGTATAACGAAGGCTGCTATTCCCGCAAGCCATATCAGTGCCGTCATTTCCATATATGATACCTCCTTACGATTCTATTATATCACAGATGTTTATATAAGTCAAAATAATTCGATAAGTGTTAAATTAATTTTACCGGCAAAAATCCTAAAAATCTCCTCACACAATATATCGGCGCGCATATTATATACTAAAAGATTACAGAGGTGGGAAATATGCTTAATTTCTGCATGAGAGGGTGCTCAAAGGCGGCGGGATTGGCTGTGCTGGCATTCTGCCTTGGAGTGATTGCCGGAGCGTTTCTTCCGATAGCTATGGTAGCTGTTCTTGAAATGATTTTTTTGCTGGCTTTTGGGTATTTTTGTCTGTTCAAATGGTAGAAAGGAGTTATTGTTATGAAAATCGTTGTGCTGAAGGTTCCGAAGTGTCTTAGGGGTATTGTTAAAACAATGTTTAAAATGTAAGAAAAATCCTGTCGGACATTTGCCGGCAGGATTTTTTTCGTATTATTTAAAAGAAATAAGCTTAAGCCAATTATCAAGCGAATTAAGCCATTGAGCGACATGCGGCACCTCCGACGCGACACCCAATCCGTGAGGACCGAGCGGATATATGTGCATTTCAAAAGGAACCTGTACCTTGCTTAAAGCGTCCGCATACATAAGAGAATTTTCCACGGGAACAGCCTGGTCGGACGATGTATGCCAAATAAACGCCTGAGGTGTATCCTTTGTTATATGCTTATACAGCGACATAAATTCCTTATCCGCGTGCAGCGCGCGCTCTCCGATAAGATTTTGTCTTGAACCGTCGTGTCTGTATTCAAACATATCTATAACGGGATAGCATAGAACGGTCGCGTTCGGCTTGCAGTCCGTTTTGTCGATTTCGTCGGTTTCTTCGTACATCTTCTTATCATAATGCACCGAAACGGAACCGGCAAGGTGCCCGCCGGCGCTTGAACCCATAACCGCTATTTTATCCTTATCAATGCCGTATTTATCCGCGTGATAACGAACATATCTTACCGCGCGTATCGCGTCGCTTATCTGAGCAGGGTGCTTATACGGCGCCACTCTGTAATCAACCACAAACGCCGTCATACCTATCGAATTTAAAAATTCGGCATATCCCTTGCCCTCATGCTCCGCGCGCATTGAATACGCGCCGCCGGCAAACACAATAACCGCACCCTTTGAATGTGCCGGATAGGCTGTTATGGTCGGCTTTCTCGGCTCTGTTTCCTCCTGCTCGATAAATGTATCGTCCCAGTACGGAATTTGATCTCCCCATAAATTTTCCATTGCATTATCCCCTATTCTTCCTGCGGATTTTCCGCGTAATTATTAAATAATTCTATAAAATCCGATATTTTGCTTTCTTTAATCGTAAATTGTGCTATGCCGCCGCAAACCAACACGCAGTTTTCGTCATCGATTTTCTTAAATTCCATAACGGTATCATCAATGCTCTTTATTCCCTTATACGATATTTTAAGCACCGTGTCACCCATAGGTTCGTTGTTATAAACGCCGTCCACGGATAAGCCTGTAATCTTGTTGCATATGGTCATTGAGGCGTTTTTATTCGCCGCATCTCCGTCAAGCCTAAACGCAGCCTCCTTGCCGTTTTCTATCTCGATAGTATGCGATGTGTCGCCGTATTCCAGCGTGATACTCTCTATCTTCTCCATATCGACAAACGCCTGCATTTTGTTTATTATATTATACGCCGACTCGCTTGCAAATCCTACGTTGTCGGCTGAAACAGCATATATCTTGTCCCTGTATTTTACATAGGAATTATCATTGTCGGTTGCCCCTATTATCAAGGTTTCCGTATATATGTCGCCGTATTTGCCGCTTATATTGTCATACGGCTTAACCGATAATATAATAACCGGAGATGTGCTTGTAATACCCGCGTCAACGCCCTCAAGAGGCTCGCTGAGGTCTATTCCCTCCATTTGCGAGAGTATTTTTCTGTCCACGTACTCATTATTGGCGGCACTCAAATACGGAGATGACATTTCCCACAAATCATTATTTTTTTTGTTAAGATCTATAAGCTCATCGCTCTTTATTATCGTTATTCCCAGTATGTTGTCTGTTTCAACATTAAAACGGTTAAATTCCGTATAATACTCCAAAGGCTGCTTAAGCGTTTCCACCTTAAACGCGTACACGGTATATATCGAGTCATCGTTGCTTTTCATAATGTAATATTCATCATAATTTGGAGTTGTGCCGCCTATATACAGCGTATCGCTTTCGCCGTTTTTCTTGGAAATCGTAACGGTAACGCTTGGATTGTCCAGTCCATATTTTGATAAATCGGTATCCTCAATTTTGTTTTTTGAGGTTAGCGTTGAGACGGTGCCCGCCAAGCCGTAGGCTTTGGACGAGTCAACCTCGTCGCTGCTCATATTGTTTACCGTCCATACCGCGTTTCCGAGATTTTCCGCTCGTATTGTTTCTGTTTCGTTCGATACCTCCACATAGGCAATATCTCTTGTGTCCTCGGAATAAATAGTATAAACGGATTTACCCGATGAATTTATTCCCAATGTCCTTGCGGCGCTGATATGACGGACTACGATTATTGCCGCGACTATAAGCAATACAATAACAGCGGCGGTTATAATTATGTTTCTCTGTATTTTTCGCATAGACTTCTCCTTTGCTCAAACAATAAAACCTATAACCACGTATATTAATATTACTTATTATACAAAATCTTTGTTAAATCATTATGAACTGAATATTAATTTTCTTTCTTATCCGGAACAATGCTTATTGCAAGCTCCTCAAGCTGTTCGCCGTCAACCACGTTCGGTGCGCCGGACATAAGTTCGGACGCGTTTTGAACCTTCGGGAATGCTGTTACATCTCTCAAGCTGTCATTGCCCGTCATAATCATAGCAAGTCTGTCAAGGCCTATTCCCATACCGCCGTGAGGCGCGGCACCGTATTTATACGCCTCAACAAGGAAACCGAATTTTGCCTCTATCTCCTCGTCCGAAAGACCGAGAGCGCGGAACATCTTTTGCTGGAGCTCGTAATCCGTTATACGTATCGAGCCGCTTGAAAGCTCCGTACCGTTTAAAACAAGGTCATAAGCCTTTGCGATAACCTTGCCCGGGTCGGATTCGAGATACTGTATACATTCGTCCATAGGCATTGTAAACGGGTGGTGCATCGCTATCCAGGAATCGCTGTCCTCATCGTATTCAAAGAACGGGAACTCCGTTATCCAAAGGAAATTATACCCGTCGGGAATAATATCAAGCTGCTTTGCGACTTTTAAACGGAGAGCGCCCAACACAGGCAGCGTAACCTTATTTTTATCCGCGACAAACAAAACAACGTCGCTCTTTTGCGCGCCGACCTTATTCAAAATAGCGTCAAGCTCGCCCTCGGCAAGGAATTTCGCAAAGCTGCAAGACGGCGCATCATCAACCCAGCGCACGAAAGCGAGTCCCTTTGCGCCTATTCCGCGCACATATTCCGTAAGCTTGTCTATTTCCTTTCGCGTAAGCGTCTTTGCGGCGTCCTTTGCGACAATCGCCCTTACGCTGCCGCCGTTTTCAATCGCAGACGCGAATACGCCGAAACCGCAGTCCTTAACAAGCTCCGAAACATCACATATCTCCATACCGAAACGCGTGTCCGGCTTATCCGAGCCGTAACGCTCCATTGCGTCCTTATAGGTAAGCCTCGGCAGCGGCGTGGGTATATCAACATCAAGGATTTCTTTAAACAGTCTTTTGATAAATCCCTCGTTCATTTCGAGTATATCCTCAACGTCCACAAACGACATTTCAAGGTCAATCTGGGTAAATTCGGGCTGTCTGTCCGCTCTTAAATCCTCATCGCGGAAACATCTTGCAAGCTGAATATATCTGTCAAAGCCGGCAATCATAAGCAGCTGCTTATACATCTGCGGCGACTGTGGCAGAGCATAGAATTTGCCGTGATGAACTCTTGACGGCACAAGATAATCTCTCGCGCCCTCCGGCGTTGATTTAATCATCATCGGCGTTTCAATTTCGATAAAGCCGTTTTCGTAATAATAATCTCTCGCTACCTTTGCGATTTTGCTCCTCATAATAAGGTTATCCTGCAAAACCTTTCTTCTCAGGTCAAGATAGCGGTATTTTAAGCGCAGCTCCTCATTTACGTTGGTATCGTCAACAATTTCAAAAGGCGGCGTCTGCGCCTTTGCAAGGATTCTTAAATCCTTTACGTCTATCTCGATATTTCCCGTTTTAATCACGCTGTTTTTGCTTTCTCTTTCTCTCACAACGCCCTTTGCCATAAGCACATACTCGCTGCGGCAGGAAGATGCCTTATCGAATATATCCCTGTCTGTAGCGTCGTCAAAGGCAAGCTGAACTATGCCCGTCCTGTCCCTTAAGTCTATAAAAATAAGGTTTCCCAAATCTCTTATTTTCTGCACATAGCCGCCTACGACAACCTCATTGCCTATACCCTCTACATCTCCGCAGTAGTGTGTGCGTTTTAAACCGCTCATTGTATCCATTATCAGTATCCTCCATATAAATTTACATACTGAATATATTTTACCCTTATATTTTCAATGTGTCAAGTAAAAATGACGAAATTTGCCGGATAAAGATACAATTACGTTAATTTTTTATGACAATACTTGATTAAATTTTAATTTGGATTTATAATAGTAAATCAGATACTAACATAAAGGAGATATTTGAATGAGCGGCAACAAAAAAGAAAACAGTCAGTCATTTATGAATAATGTAACGGTTATTCTTATATCGCAGATACTTGTCAAGGTATTCGGCGCGGTATATAAAATAGTTATAACCAATATAGAGGGGTTCGGAGATGTCGGACTCGGACTTTATAATGTAGGTTTCCAGATTTATACATTGCTTTTGGCAATATCCTCCGTCGGTATTCCGAACGCGATTTCCAAAATGACCTCCGAGCGCATAGCTTTGAACGATTACAAAGGCGCTCACAAGATATTTGTAACCGCGATAAAGCTGTTCTCGATAGTGGGACTGATTGTAACCGCCGTGCTGTTTTTCGGCGCGGATATATTCGCGCAGTACGTGATAAAAATGGACGGTTCACAATACGTTATGCGCGCGCTTGCGCCGTCGCTGTTCTTCGTATGCGTGTCCTCGGTTATACGCGGATATTTCACCGGTATGCAGGATATGCGCGCCACAAGCAATTCTCAGGTGCTTGAGCAGATTTTCAAATGCACTCTGACGATTGTATTTGTTTATATGTCGGTGGGTATGGCGCCGGAAATTATGGCGTCTTGGGCAAACTTCGCAACATCGGTCGCAACGGTTATAAGCCTTTTATACCTGGTATATTTCTATTACAAGAGAAAGAGCGGCATAAAAGAAAAAATCAGTAAGTCCACAGGCGAAACAATAAATATTCCCGCGCGCAAGCTTATGCTGAGCATACTTATGATAAGTATTCCCATTTCGCTCGGCTCGATAATAACCGCGCTGAACCGCGTTATAGACACAGCCACAATAAGCCGAGGTATTCAGGCGGCATTCGCGCAGGTTATTCCGGCTCACGGCTCGGAGGCGGCAATTTACTCGCCCACAATCGATCAGCTGACCTTGGAGGTAAAGCGGCTTTCGGGACTGCTCTCCAAAAGCGATATTTTATACAATATGCCGTTGGCGGTTAATTTCGCTTTTTCCACCGTGCTTGTGCCGTCCGTAGCGGGCGCGCTTGCGGTAAACAACTACAAGGAGGCGGCTGCTAAAATAAACTATTCGATGCTCATATCAACTCTTATAATTCTTCCCTGCGCAATCGGACTTATTGTTTTGGCGCAGCCGATATACAATATTATATACTTTAACACCTCCGACGGCGCGTCGCTTTTGCAGCTTGTGTCCGTGTCGCTTATATTCGCGGCGCTTAATCAGACAATGACCGGAGCGTTGCAGGGAATCGGCAAAATATATACGCCGGCGATAAGTCTGCTGTTCGGCTGCGCCGCGAAAATAATTTTGAACATTGTGCTTATACGCATACCGTCGGTTAATATTTACGGTGCGGCTATAAGCTCAATCGCGTGCCAGGTTATATCCTTTATAGTATGTTTCGCGGTTCTTTCCAAGCATATAAAGCTGAAGATGACGCTCGGAAAATACGTTTTAAAACCGCTTATCGCGGGAATTGTTATGGGCGCGGCGGCAATCGGCGCGTATAAGCTGGTAATGCTTGCGCTTGCGGATGGCTTTGTGTCAAACCTCATCGCCACAATTATTGCTATAGCGGCAGCCGTGGTTGTATACTTCTTTATGGTGTTTGCGTTAAAGATACTATCGAAACAGGAGGTAAAACAACTTCCGGCAGGCGGAGCTATTTACAGAGGACTGGTTAAATTGAAAATTTATAGGGAATAAAATATTAGGCTGTCGATAGGTGTAGCACCATCGACAGCCTTTTTTTTTATTTTGTCTTGTTTACCCGCGCCGCTTTTACGGTGTTCTTCATAAGCATTGCTATAGTCATCGGTCCGACGCCGCCGGGTACGGGCGTTATCGCTCCGGCGACCTTTTCGGCGGTTTCAAATTCCACATCGCCGCAAAGCTTTTTATTTTCCAGTCGGTTTATGCCGACATCTATCACAACTGCGCCCTCCTTTATCATATCGCCCTTGATAAAATTGGGTATTCCGACCGCCGCCACAAGAATATCGGCTTTCTTTGTCTTTTCCGCGAGATTTTTCGTTTTGGAATGGCATATCGTAACCGTGCCGTTTTGGTGCAAAAGCAGCATAGCCTGCGGCTTGCCCACGATATTACTCCGTCCGACTATAACACATTCCTTGCCGCACACATCTATACCTGATTCCTTTATAAGCTCCATAACTCCCGCGGGCGTACACGGAACAAAATCATAATTGCCGACCATAATTTTACCCACGTTTACAGGGTGGAACGCGTCAACGTCCTTATTCGGGTCTATCGCGTTAATAATTGTCTTTTCATCGATGTGTTTCGGAACGGGCAGCTGTACGAGAATACCCGAAATGCTTTCCTTGCGATTAAGCTCGTCAATCAGCTTTAAAAGCTCCTCCTGCGTTGTTTCCTCGGGCAGAGCGTATTTCTCGGAATATATTCCACATTCCTCGCAAGCGCGTTCCTTATTCCTCACATACACTTGGCTCGCGGGGTCCTCACCCACGATGATTACGGCGAGACCCGGATTTATTCCCTGTTTTTTTAGCTCCTCTACCTCGATTTTCAGCTCCGACTTTATTCTTGCCGAAACTTCCTTTCCCATTAACAGCTTTGCCATTGTTTTTCCTCCTCTTGTCATTTGGATTATTTGATAAAATATCGCCTTTCGGCGGCCTTATAAGACACCTGTTTTGATAACCTATTAAATCGGTTCGTCCCGCTTTTGTGAGCGCCTCATACACCAGCTTATAATTATCCGGATTTTTGTATTGCAAAAGCGCACGCTGCATAGCTTTTTCCTTGGGGCTTTTCGGAACATACACCCTTTTCATTGTAAACGGGTCAATTTCCGTGTAAAACATACAGGTCGATATGGTTCCGGGTGTCGGATAAAAGTCCTGCACCTGCTGCGGATTTATATTATGCTCATGCAGATATACCGCAAGATTTACGGCATCGCGCAGCGTACTGCCCGGGTGGCTTGACATCAGATACGGCACAAGGTACTGTTTTTTGCCTATTTGCTCGTTGATTTTATAAAACTTGTCCGAAAATTTATTGAACACGCTGTTCGCCGGCTTACCCATATATTTCAGCACATTGTCGCTGATATGCTCCGGAGCGACCTTGAGCTGACCGCTTACGTGATACTTGCATAATTCATAAAAAAACGTGTCATCTTTATCGTTTATAAGATAATCAAAGCGTATTCCGGAGCGTATAAACACCCTTTTTACGCCCTTGATATTTCTCAGCTTACGCAGCAGCTCAAGATATTTCTTGTGTGAAATTTCCATATTTTTGCAAGGCTCGGGATACAAGCACTGCCTGTTCTTGCACGCGCCCAGTGTAAGCTGTTTTTTGCACGCGGGACCTCTGAAATTTGCCGTGGGTCCGCCCACATCGTGTATATTGCCTTTAAAATCGGGCATTTGGGTCATTTCCTCAGCCTCGGCGATAAGCGATTCATCGCTCCTTGACGTGACTATTCTGCCTTGATGAAAGGCGAGCGCACAGAAATTGCAGCCGCCGAAACACCCTCTGTTTGCGGTAAGCGAAAACTTGACCTCTTGTATTGCGGGAACGCCGCCGTCCTTTTCATATACGGGGTGATAATTCTTCATATACGGCAAACCGTACACCTCGTCAAGCTCGTCCGTTTCAAGAGGCGGCATAGGCGGATTTTGTATAAGATACCTGTCGCCGTGCTTTTGTACAAGCGTTTTGCCGATATACGGGTTTTGCTCGTAATATTGAAGTCTGCACGATACGGCATATTTCTCCTTGCTTTCCGCACATTCCTCATAGCTCGGAATTAGGATTGAATTATTCGCGTCATACTCCGACGCTATATAGCAGGTGCCGGGTATATCGGTTATATCGCTTACCTTATCACCGCCGCGAAGTCTGTCGGCAAGCATTACGATTTGCTTTTCTCCCATACCGTACATTAAAATATTTGCTTTTGAATCAAAAAGTATGGAGCGCCGTATTTTATCGTCCCAATAATCATAATGCGCAAAGCGTCTCAGGCTCGCCTCCACGCCGCCTATAAGTATCGGCATATCCGAACCGAAAACTTCTTTTATTCGGTTACAATAAACTATAGTCGCTCTGTCGGGACGCATACCGCCATTTCCTCCGGGAGCGTACATATCGTCATGCCGGCGCTTTTTTGCGGCGGTATAGTGGTTTACCATACTGTCTATATTACCCGCGCTTACAAGCACTCCGAGCTTTGGTCTGCCCATTCGCGCAAAATCATCAATATTGCGCCAGTCGGGCAGCGCGACTATTCCTACCCTATATCCGTGCCTTTCAAGCACTCTCGATATTATAGCGTGTCCGAAACTCGGGTGATCCACATAGGCATCTCCGACTATATAAAGAAAATCAAGGCTGTCCCAGCCGCGTTTTTGCATATCCTCTTTCGATATAGGAAGAAAATCATTCCTCATCATATCCCTCATTTCCGTTTGCGGGCATATCGGCGTGACTAATGAGCACCTCCCTCGGCTTTGAGCCGTTTGCTCCGGATATTATTCCTCGTGCCTCCATTTGGTCAATTATCCTGCCCGCGCGCGAATATCCGACGCCCAGGCGGCGCTGTACCATTGATGTGGAAATTTTGCCGAGAGAGAGAGCAAGCTCGATAGCCTCCGGCAAAAGAGCGTCGCCGTCGTCCTCAACGTCGGGCGTAACTCCGTTCTCACCGGTCGCGCGGCGCTCTATTTCCTCGGCTAAATCCTCGCTGTAATGCGTAACGCCGACGTTTTCCTTTATGTAATTTACAACCGCCTCTATTTCGGCGTCCGTAACAAATGCGCCCTGAACCCTTGCCGAGTTTCTCGCGCCCGCCGGATGATAAAGCATATCGCCCTTACCGAGGAGCTTTTCCGCGCCGCCCTTGTCTATAATTGTACGGCTGTCAACCTGGCTCGAAACGGCAAGCGCTATTCTTGAGGGCACATTTGCTTTTATAAGTCCCGTAATTACGTCAACGGACGGTCTTTGCGTCGCTATCACAAGATAAATACCGGCGGCTCTGGCAAGCTGCGTAAGCCTTACGATATAATCCTCAACCTCTTTTGCCGCCACCATCATAAGGTCGGCAAGCTCGTCTATAATAATCACAAGCTGCGGCACCTTTTCGCCGCCCTCTTTTTCCATAAGCTTATTGTATGATTCCAGCTGCCTTACTCCGGTTTCGGTAAACAAATCATACCTGCGCATCATTTCCGTAACCGCCCAGTTAAGCGCTCCCGCCGCCTTTTTCGGGTCGGTAACCACCGGTACAAGCAAATGCGGAATACCGTTATAAACGCCAAGCTCAACCCTCTTAGGGTCAACCATTATAAGCTTTACGTCCTCCGGCTTTGCCTTATAAAGAATACTCATAATAATTGTGTTAATGCACACGCTCTTTCCGGAGCCGGTCGCGCCCGCTATCAGCAGATGCGGCATTTTGGCAATGTCGCCGACAACCACGTTGCCGCCGATGTCCTTTCCGAGCGCGAAAGTCAGCTTGGACTTAGCCCTCTTGAACGCGTCCGAGGTGAGCATTTCGCGTATTGAAACAGAGCTTACCTTGTTGTTGGGTATTTCCACACCCACGGCTGCTTTGCCGGGCACCGGCGCAACCAAAACTGTGGAAACCGCCAGATTAAGAGCAATATCGTCAGCCAATCCGACTATTTTTGACAGCTTTACGCCCGTGTCAAGCTGAATTTCATACCGCGTTACCGTCGGACCCTGCGTGACCTGCGAAAGCTTTGCCTTTACTCCGAAATTATCAAGCACCGATATAAGCTTTTCAGCCGTTCGGCGCATTTCCTCGCGCTTATCGCCGGAAATAGCTTTTGGCTCGTCAAGCAGAGTTATCGGCGGGAATACATACTCGACAGTAGGCTGTTCTATCGCCTTGTTAAACTCGGAGTTGTATTCTTCCTTTTCCTTATCGGATATTTTATCCGCTTTTTCCGGAACCTCCTCCGTCTTTGACTGCGTGTCCGCCTCATTTTGAGCCGGCTTTATATCCTCGTCTTCGATATGTCCGAATATATCGTCTATGCCGTTTGAAAAATCATCGCTTTCTTTCTTTTTATCCGCCTTTTTATCCGCTGCTTCATTTGCGTTAATTTCGGGCTTTTCCTTTGGCTCGGATTTTTTTCTCGTTTTTCTTTTACCCTTTGATTCGGTGTCGCGGGCAAAGGAATTAGCCGCGTCAAGTATGCCGCCGCTTGCGCTGCTGTCATCATCGGTGATTTCCTCATATTCCTCTGCGTAATCCTCATTTGCCGCGCGCTCCTCTGCTCGGCGGCAGTGCTCGTCCTTTACCTCAACATACTTTGCTCTCGCCTCGTCTATAACGGTTTTCAGCCATTTAGCCGCCGCTGTGAAAATAGGAATATGTGTTATAAAGCTCGCCAAAACTATAAGCAAAATCGAAAGAATAATATATGACGCGATTTCCTGAACCATATTCTTCATAAACTCGGAAACACACGCGCCCAAAAATCCGCCGCCCTCATAATTTTCGTATCCCAAATAGAACGCTATATCCGCCGGATTGTTTTGAGACATATTAACCAGCGCGCTCACATCAACAAGCGCGAGGAACAAAAGTCCCAATTTACCCCAAAATCTTTTGATATTCTTAAATTTTACAAGATATGCCGTTGCTCCCGCCATAATCAGCGGAACAAAAAATCCGCACACACCGAAAAGACCGCAAAAAGCGTTTTTTACGGCTTTGTTTACAACTCCGCCCTCACCGTAATCAATGTACATAAATATTGCCAGCAATATTGTTATAACCATTGATGAAATAATATATGTCGGCAGATAGTTTTTCTTTTGCGTCTTTTTCCTTGATGTTTTTTTTCGCGCTGTTTTCTTTTTAGTCGCCATAAAACCTTGCCTTCCTTACGTTAATTGTACCTTTTTCATAATTATATAGTATATCACAAATAAAATAAAATTTCCACTGATGTTATAATATTGTAATATTTGGTTCGGTGATTTTGTTAATTATTTGCTTTTCTGTTAAAATATCCTTTATTCTGCCGTTGCTGTCAGTTATATAAACAATATTGTACCGGTTCATATGAAACATTTTCGCTATTTTCTTGTAATCCGTGTTTTCATCGGCAATGATATGCTTTATTTTCTTAGTTTTCTTTTTTGAATGAAACATTAATTCTCTGACAAAATCAACATCGTATTTTTCTTTTTGGGTAAATATATTTCCTATCAGAAGAATTGAAAACAGCAGAACCGAAAAATTAAAGCCCGTCTTATACAGCGCGTAAATTCCCAAAGCCGTTACCGCCGCTGCCACTAATGCCGAAATCGTTTTCATTATCCCTGCCGCCGCGCGGCTGCCCAAAAAATATGTAAGTATTTTTCTCACGATAATGCCTCCGTCAAGAGGAACGGCGGGCGGCATATTCATTGCAAACAGCATAATATTGCTGATATAAAAAAAGCGCAGTGTGCCGCTCGGGTAATATTTATATACCGCCGTGGATAGCAGTGCCAGCAATATATTGCACAGCGGTCCGCTGATATACAGAATGATTTCGTCAGACAGAGAGTAGACCATTTTATTTTTAAGTTTCAGATTTACTCCGAACGGATAGAGGGTGATATGTGACATTTTCAAGCCTATGCCAACCGCCGCAACGGTATGAGCCGCCTCGTGCAGCAGCATTACCGCGTATGTTACTCCTAAAATGTCAAGGCAGCGCGTCAAGGCGCAAATTACAAATAACACAACCGTTAAAATGTGTACATATAAATGTTTTGTTATCCTTATCAAGACAAGCACCCCTTGTCTATTATATTCATAAAAGAGAAAAAACAGTACACCGACTTGGCATACTGTTTTTTATCAATTAATATCTTTTGCGTTTATAGAATATTACAAATATAAATGCCGCAATGAGCAATATAACGGCTATAATCGGGGTTTGGTATGTTTCTATGAACTCCAATATTCCCATTGAACTTGAGCTTTCCTCGGTTTCAGTCATATCGGCGTTTTGTGCATCGTCGGGCATACCGCCGCCCATTCCGCCTTGCATTTCACCGCCGCCCTGCATATCGCCGTTATCCGGCGGAGTAGCTGTTTCACCGTCGGCGCCCTGCGCGTCATCGGGAGGAGTGCCCATTTCGCCGCCTTGCATATCCGTGGGCGGAGTGCTCATTTCACCGTCACCGCCCTGCATATCCGCAGGAGCGCCGCCTCTTCCGCCGCCTCCCATGCCTCCGCGGCCTCCGCCGCCCTGCATATCACCGGCGGGCATTTCCTGTTCTACCGCCGCCGTATCACTGCCGCTTTCATCAGTATTGGCGGCATACGCGCCAATACCGAAAATAAGACTGAGGCATAATATTATAGGTATAATTTTCTTTATCATTTATCAGTTTCTCCTTTCATCGGCGACCGCCGCCCATTCCGCCGCCGTTTCCGCTCATACCGCCGCTGCTGCCGTATGTTGCAAGCGTGCTGTCCTCAATGGTGACGCTTGCGGTTTCAACGCCGTCTATTGTAAGAGTATAGGTTTCACCCTGTGTAAGCGTGTCGTCCGAAACGCAAATCCAGTTGAATTTCTTTGTAGATGTGCCGGATATAATTTCCGTTCCGCTGCTGTCGGTTAAGACTATTGTGCTGCCCGCCGAATATGTATCGTCAAGATAGAACGCGATTGAGCATTGCGGTGAGCTTGATGACGGATTTTCCGCCATACCGGAGCTGCCCGCGGCAAGCAATGAGCCGCCGTTTATTATAAGCGCATACCCACCGTCGCCGACGTCTATCGAGCCGTTTCCGCTGTCCTCGGGACCGTATATTTTGAGAGTGCCGCCGTTCAGCATTGCGGAGCCGTTCGAGTCAAAACCGTCGCCGGAGGTTTCTATAACGATATTGCCTCCGTTGACGATAAGCCAAAAGTCATCGTCGTCGGTTTTTTCCTCACTGCCGCCCATACGCATACCGAATGAGGATGTACCCTCTCCCGACGCGTTTATGCCGTCATCGCTCGATACTATGCTTATTTCGCCGCCGTTTATCGTGATATAAGCGCCCTCAAGACCCTCATAACATTCCGTTATGTTCATACTGTCGGGACTTATTACAAGGTTCACATCTGCGTGAACAGCGTCGTCACCCGCGGATATTTCAAAGGTGCCGCCGTCTATTGTGACATCTCCGTCAGAATGAATAGTGTCCTCGGAGCTGTCAAGAATAAAGCTGCCGCCGCTTATCAAAAGGTCGGTTCCGGCTTTAATCGATTTCGCGCTGACGCTCTCGGTCACCGTTTGATTGCCGCCGACAGGGCTCATTATGCCGCCTCCGCGCATACCTCCGCCCATACCGCGGTCGCCGCCCATATCGCCGGACGGCGCTCCGGAAGACGATGAGCTTTCCTCACTTCCGCCTCCTGAGGTTATCTCGGCGGATACGTTATTTATATAAAGCGCAGAGCTTGCGCTTACGCCGTCGCTGCCGCTTGTAACCGTCAATGTGGTTCCCTCAAGAACTATGAATCCCATATCGTCATCTTCGTGACTGCATTTTATTCCGTCGCCGCCGCTATTGACCGTTACGGGAACGTCAAGCATAACGATATAATCGTTTACGTTAATGCCGTCCTCGTTGGCGTTCACGGTCAGCGTTCCCTCGGTTACCCTCAGAATATCGTTGACCTTGATTCCGTCCTGGTAATTTCCGTTTACCGTGAGGCTGCCGGAGCCGTTAATGGTAACGCTGTCCTTTGAGTAAAGCGCCGCGGACGGTTTTCCCGCGTCCTGCTTTGAATCGTCATAATCACTGCCGTCCGTTAAAGTGTTTTCGGTGCCCGGGACGAGCGATATTACCGTTTTTTGCGGCATTCATTATGTATATTGCCGAAAAGTCCGACGAGGTGATGCTTACTCCGTCCAGTATCAGCCTAACCTCGGCATCATCGGCGGAGTTTACTATAAGACTGCCGTCATCAAGAGTTCCGGACAAAAGGTAGGTTCCTCCGCCCAAAATGGTAACATTGCCGTCAACAATACCCACATTTACGCTGTCGGATACAGCTGTCGCGCCGTCCAATATAATGGTTTCCGCGCCGCTGTAATCGCTGTAATAATCATCGTCAGTTATCGTTATCGTGTGCAGGTCGCTGTATGCTATTGCACCCGTTGCGCTGTCGGTAATGCTGTTTTGTGGAAGAAACATTGCGTATACCACAAAAACCAATACCAATGCTGTGAGCAGTAACGCAATTATATTTATTCTCTTAGAGCTTATCATGGCATCGCCTTATGACATATACTCGCCGTTATAGGAAACGAGAACGGCATTGGTTACGCCCTCGCAGGCAGAAATTTCGTTTACAAAGCCTGTGTTTTCCTCTTTAATGCGAACCTCATATGTAATCTCAACGCCGTGCGACGTAACCGATTTGGACTTAAGGACGCTTTTCTTAGCCTCGGCTCTGATAAGGCTGTCCGCTCTTTGCTCGGTATCGGCGTCGGCGCAGTTTACAACAAGGATATACGGTATATCCCCGATTTTTCTTGTGGAGAAAATCACGATAATAACGCCGATAATAACCGAGCCGATTACCGCAAGCGCGATAAGTCCCGCGCCGAGCACAATGCCCACGGCTATCGCCCAAAACAGATACGCTATATCCATAGGCTCCTTAATCGCCGTTCTGAATCTTACTATCGACAGCGCGCCGACCATACCGAGCGAAAGCACGACGTTCGACGTAACCGCGATAATTACAAGGCTGGTTATCATTGACATAGCTATAAGCGAAACACCGAACGAGTCGGAATACATAACGCCCTGATATGTTTTCTTGTAAATTATAAATATGAACAATCCCAAAACAAAGGAAAGTCCAAGTGCCAAAAGCACATCTAAAGTCGAAAAGGTATTTACATTCGACAAAAAACTTGATTTGAATACATCACTGAAACTCATAATATTAATTTCCTTTCGTTATAAATTTAATTAAAATCTGACTGCCGCATATTTTGAGAACGCGGCGGAGCGTCTGCTTTTAACCTGCACCGCGTCGCGGATTATTTGAGGCAGGTATTCGTCCCACTTAACCTCCAAAATCGCCGTGTGATACAGCTGAAGAGGTTTCATATCGGGATTTAAAAATTCCTCGATATTGTAGCTCCCGCTTATATCGAAATCTATCGTTACCCGCACGTTTCCCGGCGGATAAACGAAACATTCTCGCCTGTATGCCACGATACATTTCGGTCTTAAAAGCTGATACTGCATTTTTGCGTAAAGCTCGCGCAAAAGCTCGCTGTCGCTTTCAAGCAGGAAGGCTATGTCGCCGTCTATTATTTTTTGACATTCCTCGGCGGTGAGCGGCGCGCTCACCTTGTTACACAAGCCGTTTATTTTGCTTTTCTTCTCAAGTCTGATAAATGATGTGTCCGTTCCGTAATATCGTATACGGAATTTTTCGCGCTTGTTTACTCCGTCAAGCTTTTCACGCAGTGCCTTATCGAAGTAATTGTCAAAATATAGGCTTTTTATATAGTATGTTCCGTCGCTGTCGCAGTGCGGGTCATGCTTTGCTACTGCGTTAAGCCGCGTTTTTAGTCCGATGATGTCCGAAAGATTTATCTGATGCTTATATTCGTGTCTGAACTTCATTTTTTCTGTTCACCTCCCCGGGCGTATTTTATGCCTTAATTTTTTATTGCGTTACGGTTATGCTCTCGCCGTCGCTTGTGACAAAAACGTCACCGTTCATTGTGTAATAAATTTCACTGCCCACATTCTCAAGTGCCGTGATTGTTTCCTCGTCCGCAGGATTTTTCTTGTTGCAGGTAATAACGGCGTATCTTGGGTTCACGGCGGCGATAAATTGAGATGTCATACTGTTGAAATTTCCGTGGTGAGGCACCTTTAAGAAATCATACTCCGCGCCGCCGGTTTGTTCCAGAATTTCCGAAAGTCTGACCGATTCCGCGTCGCCTGCGAAAAGAAAACTGTTCGAGCCGTGTTTGACGCTTACCGCCAAAGAAAAATCGTTATCTTCTTCCGCGTATGACTGTCTTTGCGGAGGATATACCTCAAACAAAACGTCGTCTATTACAAAGGTCATATATTCGCTTAGGCGCTCGGGTGTTACGCCGCTTTCCTCCGCTGCCTCGATGAATGCGGCGTACTCATCGCTTGATGCGCTGTAATCGGGAATTATAATCCGCTCCGTGCCGACACTGCTTATAACCTCAGCCGCGCCGCCGACATGGTCCTTGTCAAAATGCGTGATAAACAGATAATCCACACTTTCGACGCTTATATCAGCCAAATACTCCGCGACCTCATCGCCGTCGCTTTTTTCGCCGCAGTCTATAACCGCGCAATGATTTTCGGTTTGCAGAATTATAGCGTCCGCTTTGCCGACCTTAAGCAGTGAAACGCTGAATTCGCCCGTAACCTCCGGAATTTCGGCGGATTCGATAGGCTGTCCGCGTGTTGACGCACTTTGGCAACCGCATAGTGCGAACGCCGCGACAAGCGCGAACGGAATGAATTCCCTTTTGAATATCATAACCTTAGCCTCCTGTTCTTTTGTTCTACAAGCGAATTATATAGTGCTTAGCTTAAATTTACCTTAAATCTATGTAAAAATATAAAAAAGCGTTTCCGAAATTAAAATCATCGGAAACGCCGGTTTATTTTTGAATTATCTGTTATTGTAGAACGCTGCATATGACCTGTACGCCATATATACATCGCTTTTTGCGGTAACCTCAAACGGTGAGTGCATTGACAAAACGGGGACGCCGCAGTCTATAACGTCCATATTAAGATTTGCCACGTACTGCGCGATGGTTCCACCGCCGCCCTGGTCAACCTTGCCAAGCTCGCTTGTCTGCCATATAACTCCGTCATCATCGAGTATTTTGCCTATTTCATACACAAATTCGGCTGACGCGTCGGAGGATTCGGATTTTCCTCTCGCTCCGGTGTACTTCATCAAAACCATTCCGTACCCCGCGAATGCCGCGTTTCGCTTTTCGGATACGCTTTCATAATTCGGGTCCACAGCCGCGCCGACATCGGAGGACAGACACGCCGAATTCGATATAACGGTGTTATATGTTGTTACGGAACAGGTGCCGGTAAGCTTTTCTATCATTTCTGCGACAGTCATTTCAAAAAACGCGCTCAGCATACCGGTGTTACCGGCAGAGCCGATTTCCTCTTTATCCACAAGGATTGCCGCCGCAGTCTTTTTGGGATTGTTCACCGCGAATATTCCCTTTAGCGTTGTAAACGCGCATACTCTGTCGTCCTGACCGTAAGCGCCGATAAAGCTTTCGTCAAGCCCCACATTTCTCGCTTTAAACGCGGGAACCACTTCTATTTCCGCGCTCAGAAAATCTCTCTCGGTTATTCCGTAACGGTCATAAAGCAGCTTTAAAACAGCGAATTTTACCTTTTCTTTAACATCTTCGGTCTTTATCGGCATACCGCCTATAAGAATGTTGAGGCTCTCGCCCTCTATTCCCTCGGTCATCTTTTTTGCCATTTGATCCTTTGCCAAATGTGGGAGCAAATCGGTTATGCAGAAAACAGGGTCGTTGTCATTTTCGCCGATGCTAAGCGTTACCTTTTCGCCGTCCTTTGTGAAGATAACTCCGTGAATCGACAATGGCATAGCCGTCCACTGATATTTTTTTATTCCGCCGTAATAATGCGTTTTCAGCAGCGCCATATCGTTGCTCTCATAAAGAGGATTTTGCTTTAAATCCAATCTCGGTGAGTCTATATGCGCTCCGACAAGATTTATGCCGTTTCTTATATCCTCGCTGCCGATAACCGCTAAAAATATATTTTTGTTTCTGTTTATCTTGTAAACCTTATCGCCCGCTTTAAGGTCGGTTTTTTCGTCGATGTCGGAAAATCCGTGCATTTTAGCCATTTTAATTGCCTTTTCAACACATTCACGCTCGGTTTTTCCCTCGTCAAGAAATTCTCGGTACTCATCACAAAGCGAAAGCATCTCTTCCTTTTTCGCATCGCTTATGCTTTCGTACACATTTTTTCTCGAATAGCTTAATTTCTCAAATAATTCCTTATCGCTCATTGCCTTTGCCTCCATATAAATATATTAAAATTAATCGTCAAAAAGAGCCTTTGCAAAATCGTCCGGATTGAACTGCTGTAAGTCGTCAACGCCCTCGCCCACTCCGATAAATTTCACCGGCAAATTTTGTTCCTTTGCTATCGATATTACTATTCCGCCCTTTGCCGTTCCGTCAAGCTTGGTAAGAATTATGCCCGTAATATCCGCCGCCTCGGAAAAGAGCTTTGCCTGACTTACGGCGTTTTGTCCGGTGGTGGCGTCAAGAACAAGCAGCGTTTCGCGCGCAGAATCGGGAAGTTCGCGCTCGATAACTCTGTTTATTTTGGCAAGCTCCGCCATAAGATTTTTCTTATTGTGCAGTCTGCCGGCGGTGTCGCATATAAGAATGTCAACCCCGCGCGCCTTTGCCGCGGCGCAGGCGTCAAACACAACCGCCGCCGGATCGCTGTTCTCTTGGTGCTTTATAATATCGCACCCGCTCCTTTGCGCCCATATGTCAAGCTGGTCTATCGCGGCGGCTCTGAAAGTATCGGCGGCGGCAAGAAGAACATTTTTGCCCATAGATTTATAATACGACGCCATCTTTCCGATGCTTGTAGTTTTGCCTACTCCGTTTACTCCTATTACAAGTATAACCGAAGGCTGTGCGGATATATTCATCGAGGAGTCCTGCTCGCTGAGGATTTCGCTTATAATATTCTTAAGCTCCGCCTTTACCGCGTTGCCGTCCGTGATATGCTTATGCTTAACGCTTTCACGCAGCGTTTCGATTATATATTCCGAGGTTTCCACTCCGATGTCCGCCATAATAAGAGCCTCTTCGAGGTTTTCAAACAGCTCCTCGTCAACCTTTACAAACGCGCTGAAAACATTGTTTACCTGCTGTGCTATGGACTCTCTCGTTTTTGTAAGTCCCTCTTTTAATTTGTTAAAAAAACTCATATGCTTTACTCCTAACTGACCATATCGTCCGCCACATCGTCTATATGCAGTGACAATAGCTTTGATACACCCTTTTCCTGCATTGTTACTCCGTATAAAATATTTGCCGCCTCTATTGTGCCGCGTCGGTGCGTAATAACGATAAATTGGGTTTGTTCAATATAATTCTTTAAATATGTGGCAAATCTTGAAACATTTACATCGTCAAGAGCGGCGTCAATCTCATCAAGAATACAGAACGGCGCGGGTTTTACGCGCAGTATCGCGAACAAGAGCGCGATGGCTATAAATGATTTTTCTCCGCCGGAATACAGATTAATATTCTGCAAGCCTTTGCCCGGCAGCTGTACCTTGATTTCAATTCCGCTTTCAAGGACGTTATCCGGCTCGGAAAGCTCCAGTTTTGCGTTTCCTCCGCCGAACAGCTCCTTGAATACTATGCCGAAACTTTCGTTAATATCGGCAAATTGCTTTTCAAAAAGCTCCTCCATCAATTCTTCCATTGACGATATAATATCATTCAAATCGTTCCTTGATTTATCCAGGTCTTTCTTCTGCGCGGTAAGGAAATTAAATCTTTCCTCCACAGCCTTATATTCCTCGATTGCGTCAATATTGACGCTGCCGAGCGCCTTAATCTGCGATTTAAGCTCCGCAAGTCTTGCGAAGGATTGCTTTTCGTTTTCGACCTCCGTCTTTATTTCGGACGCCGCCGTATATGTAAGCTCGTAATCATCCCAAAGTCTTGACAGAATATTTTCTGTTTCACCGGCTATTTTGTCGCGCCTGTTTTCCAGCCTTGAAAGCTCCTGCTGTAAATTTAGGAGCTTGTCGGTTAAATCCTTATTTGAATTTTGTATGCTTTGCAGGGTTTCTACTATTCGTTTCTTTTCCTGCTCCGTATCGGATATTTGCTCTTTTATACTCTCCGCTTGTATCGCAATATTCTCCGCGATTCGTTTGCTTTCGTTAATACTCTCGTAAAGGCTGTCATTTTCAATACAAATTCTTTCCCTGTCGCGCTCCTTTTGCTCGATTTCGTTATCGGCGGCACGGGTATCGTTTTCGGCAGCCTCTATGCTGTCCTTGTTTATTTTTATATCCTTTTCCAATGCCGCAAGCGCCATTGTTTTCTCCATAATGCTCCGCGATTTCTCTTCCTTTTCAGCGGATATTTTATCAAAATACTCCGTAAGCTCCTCCGTTTTTTCTTGGAGAGCCGACGTTTCTTTTTCGAGATTTCTTATGCTTTGCAGCAAAATGGCTATCTCGTCCGACGACTGCGAAAGCTGTTCTTCAATCTGCTCAAGCTCCGATTTATAATTATGCTCCGTATTGTTTTCGGATTCAATCGACTGCTTTAAATGTTTAAGCGTATTTTCAAGGCGGAGAATTTCGTCCTCGTATTCTCTGACAAGCGGAATGTATGACGAAAGCTGATTTTCAATCAAAGCTATATCATTTTCCGTCTTTTGCTTTTTCTCATTATATTCTCTGATATTATCAGATAATTCCCTTATCTCAGCCGAAAGAGTTTTTATCTCCGCCGCTCTCGACAAAAATCCGCTCTGCTTATTGACACTTCCGCCGGACATCGAGCCGCCCGCGTTCAGTATATCGCCTTCAAGGGTCACAACCTTGAATTTATATCCGAATTTGCGGCTTATGGCGATGGCATTATCGATATTATCCGCCACAACCACACGTCCGAGCAGGCTTTTTATAATACCGTCATATTTCCCGTCATACTTAACAAGCGTGTACGCCAAGCCTATGAATCCCTCGGATTCGCTTACGGCGCGCGCATTGTCAAGCTCTCTGCCTTTTACCGAGCTTATCGGCAAAAATGTGGCTCTGCCCGCATTATTTCTTCTGAGATACGCAATCGCGCCCTTTGCGTCCTCCTCGCTCTCGACTATAATATTCTGCAATGCGCCGCCAAGCGCCATTTCAATGGCTGTCACATACTTTTTTTGAACCTCGATAAGTCCCGATACGGTTCCGTAAATCGAGAGCTTTTTAAGCTCGTCGGATTTTAAAACCATTTTTACGCTCTTCGCGTAGCCCGCATAGTCATTTTCCATACCCTCGAGTATTTTTTTCTTTGAGGATTTTGAGCTGTAGTCCACATTCAAATTATTAAGTATTTTGCTTAATTCCTCATACTCGGACCTGAGCTTATTCGCGCTTTCGGTGCATCGCTCCACGGTTATACGCATTTTTTTAAGCTTTTCGGATTTTTCGGCTTTTTGCGCCTCGCATTTTTCAATATCCTGCTTTGTGTTTGAAATTCCCTCGCTGAAATTTTTAATTTCAGCCTCGACAGCGGAACGTCTTTCTATAAAGCTCTCACGTAGGGTTTCAATTCCGCTCATCTGCGCTTTCTTTGAGGATATTTCATTGAGCTTTTCGATATTTTGCGCTTTTATTTCCTCGATTTCGGCGGCAATTTTATCCCTTTCCGCCGTCATCTTGTCCTGCTCACCCTTTACAGAGTCGAACTCTTGCAGAATAATTTCTGCGGCGCTTTCCTTTTCCTTGATTTCGCTTTTGAGGGCATCTATGCTGTTTTCGCGCTCGATATTTTTAGCCTTAACGGCTTTTATCTCGTTATCTATCCTTGCAATCATCAAATGATTGTTTTTGATGGTATTTTCGGCAATGGAAATATCGTTTTTTTCCGTCATAATACGCGAATTCGCGTCGTGAATACGGTTGTTTAATTCGGCTATTTCCGCGTCCTTTGTCTTGCTTTCGTTATATAAATTCGTGATTTTTTGTTCCGTTTCGGATTCCGCGTTTCTAAGCTCGCTAAGCTCCTCCTCGACGCTTTTATACAATTCCTCCGTTTCCCGGGAGGAAATTTTGTTCTTGTCAATGGTTATAAGGCTTAAATTTACATCGAGCTTTTTGTATTCCTCATAAAAGGTAAGATATTTTCTCGCTTTTTCCGACTGACGCTTTAAAGGCGCTCTCTGACCCTCCAGCTCGGACGTTATATCGCCTATTCTTACAAGATTTTCTTCAACACCCTTAAGCTTTCTTTCAGCTTCTTCCTTTCGGTATTTGTACTTTGATACGCCTGCCGCCTCCTCAAAAAGGCTCCTCCTGTCCTCAGCCTTTGTTGAAAGTATTTGCGATACATTCCCCTGTCCTATAATCGAATATCCGTCACGTCCCAAACCGGTGTCCATAAAAAGCTCGTGTATATCCTTTAAGCGGCAGTTTGCGCGGTTTATCTGATATACGCTCTCTCCGCTGCGAAACAGGCGTCTTGTTACAACCACCTCGTCAAAGTCTATATCAAACATATGAGTGCTGTTGTCCAACACAAGGCTAACCTCGGCAAAATTTACGGGCTTTCTGGTTTCCGTACCCGAAAAAATAACGTCCTGCATATTGGAGCCTCTGAGAGATTTCGCGCTCATTTCGCCTATTACCCAGCGTATGGCATCGGATATATTGCTTTTTCCGCTGCCGTTCGGACCTACCACGGCGGTCGAGCCGTCCACAAAGTCAAGCACAGTCTTGTCAGCAAAGGACTTAAAGCCCTGCAATTCCAATCTTTTTAACAGCAAACACATCTCACCTCTCTCTTTTTTAAGCTTTCATCAGCTCTGATTTTTATATCAATATTTTTCTCGTTTTTAATTTTTATTATGTTTGTCCTTTTGTTTCCGACAGCCTTTGACATCTCTTTCGGATTTACAAATATATCGGCTTTTTTGCACGCGGTATTTTTCAGAGCGGCGCTTATAATATCATAATAAATACTGCTCTCCACCAGCTCTCCGAAGGCGCTGTGAACAGGTCCCGCGACAACACTTCCGCCCTCGCTTATCTCGTCTGTTGACTGCAAGCCGACGCGTATTACGGTTATATTATTTTCCTCAAATTTAAGCAAAAGCTTTTTTGAAAGGCTTACCGCCTCGTCAAGCGTCTGCGGTCTGTATTGTCCGGCATTGTACATTTTTTCAAGGAAGGTGTCCTTTATCGTAAGCGTGGGATATATTCTTACCATATCAGGCTTTAATTTGATGATTTCATCTGCCGTGTAAAGAGATTTCTCGTCGGTGTCGCCGGGAAGTCCCGTCATCATTTGCAGTCCCAAATTAAACGGATATTCTCTTATCATTCTGACGGCATTAATCACCTGCGCACTCGTATGACCTCTGTTTGACGCTTTTAAAACGCTGTTATCCATCGACTGAACGCCAAGCTCTATGGTTGTTACGCCGCAGCGCATAAGATTATCCAATATTTTCTTGTCAATATAATCGGGTCTTGTGGACAAACGAATACCGTCTATAAGACCCTTTTGAACAAATTCATACGCCGCGGACAAAAGAGCGCTCTGTTCCTCAAACGGTATTCCGGTAAAGCTGCCGCCGAAAAATGCCGCCTCGATTTTTCTGTTCGTTTTGGGAAGAGTTTGCAGATACTCGGATATAATTTTCCGCGCATCGTCCGCAGTTACTTCCTTTTGCTCTCCCGTGATGCGCTTTTGATTGCAGAATACGCAGTCAAACGGACAGCCTCTGTGCGGTACAAATATAGGTATATTATACGTCTTCATCTTATTTACCGATATTCTTCAGCGCGGTATGCGCAGCGTTTTGTTCCGCCTCTTTTTTGTTGTGACCCTTTCCTCTGTTTTGCGGAACCTCGTCAACCAAAACCTCAACCTCAAAGGTTTTGTTGTGATCCTGTCCCGTTTCCGAAATTGTTCTGTAGGTCACTTTGCCCTTATTGCCCTTTTGCAAAGCCTCCTGGAGCATTGTTTTATAATCGGCGTATCCGTGTCCCATAATAACATCATCAATGGAATCGCGCATAAGATTTATCACCCAAGCTCTCGCCTTTTCCATTCCGCCGTCAAGATAAATTGCCGCCAACACCGCCTCGAACGCGTCCGAAACAATGGACGGTCTTTCTCTGCCGCCGGTCATTTCCTCGCCTTTACCGAGCAAAATGAATTTACTTAGGGATATTTTCTTTGAAATTTCATAAAGGGACTGTTCGCATACAAGCGTTGCTCTGTATTTTGAAAGCCAGCCCTCAGCAACATTCGGCAAGCGTCTGAAAATATAATCACTTATTACAAGGCTCAAAACAGAGTCGCCCAAAAATTCAAGACGCTCATTGCTTGCCTTTTTACTCTCGTTTGCATATGAGCTATGTGTCAGCGCCGTTTCCAAAAGATTTATATTTTTAAAGGTGTGTCCGATTTTTTCCTGTACGTTTTTCATATCAATTTTACCTTTCAATATATGAACTCTTCCCAACAGCGAACCTTTCGCTTTTGGGAGCAAACCACATAAATTAACATTAGAGGGTGCCCCTCAAGAGAGGCATCCTCTATAAAATCCACATTATTCCTCGTATTTTTTCATAACGATTGTAGCGTTATGTCCGCCGAAACCGAGCGAATTTGACATAGCCGCTTTTACCTCCTGTTCCCTGCCCACGATCGGTACTATGTCCAAATCGCAGTCGGGGTCGGGAGTTACGTAATTGATTGTCGCGGGAATATATCCCTCGCTGATAGCCTTTGCGCATATTATAGCCTCAACGCCGCCCGCCGCGCCGAGAAGATGTCCCGTCATAGATTTTGTCGAGCTTACGGCAACGGTCTTTGCCGCATCGCCGAGCGCGGTCTTTATAGCCTGAGTTTCAAAATGGTCGTTATACTTTGTTGATGTGCCGTGAGCGTTTATATATGTTATATCCTCCGGTTTTAAGCCCGCGTCTTCTATTGCAAGCTCCATAGCTTTCGCTCCGCCTTCGCCGCCCGGAACAGGACTTGTTATATGATACGCGTCGTCCGTCGCGCCGTAACCGGCAAGCTCGCAGTATATATGCGCTCCGCGCTTTTTGGCGTGCTCAAGCTCCTCCAATACCACAAATCCCGCGCCCTCGCTTAAAATAAAGCCGTCGCGATCCGCGTCGAACGGTCTTGACGCTGTTTTTGGGTCGTCATTTCTGGTTGACATCGCTTTCATACTGCAAAATCCGGCAAAGGCAAGCTGATTAACCGCAGCCTCCGCGCCGCCGGCGATTATAACGTCGTTTTTGCCGTATTGAATATGCCTTAAAGCGTCGCCGATAGCGTTTGTGCTTGACGCGCAGGCGGTTACGATATTTTCATTTACGCCTTTAGCGTTAAACTTAATCGCAATCTGAGCGGCACCCATATTGCCTATCATCATAGGAATAAAGAACGGGCTTACTCTGCCGGGACCTCTGTTTAAAAGCGCATTATGCTGTTCCACAAGGGTGTCTATGCCGCCTATACCGGAGCCTGTTATAACTCCGACCCTCCACGGGTCCTCATTTTCCATATTAAGTCCGGAATCCGCTACAGCCTCGCTTGCCGCAACCATGGCAAACTGAGTATATCTGTCCATTTTGCGCGCATCTTTTTTCTCGATATAATCGGTAGGCTCAAAATCCTTAACCTCACCGGCAATCTGTGTTTTTAAATCCGAAGCGTCAAAATGAGTTACCTTATCTATACCGCATTTTCCGGATTTTATTCCGTCCCAAAAGGACTTTACATCATTTCCGATAGGAGTAACCGCTCCCAAACCGGTTACAGCAACTCTTCTCATCTTTTTCCCCTCCTGTTTTATCTTTGTATATATAAATTTAAATAATTATTACTGTTCAAAAAGTTTCGTGCCTTGCATCAAAACGTATTTGGTGCAAGGCGCTACTTCTTTAACTTACGCATTATGACTTTTGATATATTCAACTGCGTCGCCAACCGTGCTGATTTTTTCAGCGTCCTCGTCAGGGATTTCGATGTCAAATTCTGTTTCAAAGCCCATTATAAGCTCTACAACGTCCAATGAATCCGCACCTAAATCATCAACAAATGATGCCTCCATTGTTACCTCTTCAGCATCAACGCTAAGCTGATCAACGATTATGTCCTTTACTCTTTCAAACTCCTCCATTATATTCCTGCACCCCCTTTCGATGGTAATTATATAAATTCATAAAGAATTATATATCTATTATATTACATTACAAGTCCGCCGTCAACATTTATTACTTGACCTGTAACGTATTTTGACATATCCGACGCCAAAAAAGCGACAACATCGGCAATATCCTCTGTTTCTCCGAATTTTCCGAGCGGAATTGAGTCAAAATATTTCTGCTTAACATCGTCCGCAAGCACGTCTGTCATTGCCGAACGTATAAATCCGGGAGCGACAGCGTTGCATCTGATGCCTCTTGAGGCAAATTCCTTTGCCGTAGTCTTTGTAAGACCGATAAGTCCCGCCTTTGACGCGACGTAGTTAGCCTGACCGGGATTGCCCATAACTCCCACTATGGACGCGATATTTATAATAGCGCCGCTCCTCTGTTTCATCATCGGTCTTGCAACCGCCTTTATGCAGTTAAACGCGCCTTTCAAGTTTATATCCATTACAAGGTCCCAGTCCTCCTCTGACATTCTTATCATAAGACCGTCCTTTGTAACGCCCGCGTTATTAACAAATATGTCTATTTTCCCGAATTTATCCATAGTTTCGGATATAAGCCTTTTTACGTCCTCGGTTTTTCTTACATCGCCCTTTATAACTATGCTGTCCACGCCCATTGCTTTGATTTCCTCACAGGTTTCATCAGCGTAATCCGATGAGGGAATATCGTTTATAACGATATTCGCGCCGTATGACGCAAGCTTTACCGCTATCGCTTTGCCTATTCCTCTGCCAGAGCCTGTTACTATTGCAACCTTACCGTTTAACATTTCTTTTTCTCCCTTCTCTTACGCGTTAAGTCCGTCAAGTGTCTTTTCAAGCGAAGTCATATCCTCCACATTAAACACCTTTACATCTCGTGAAACCTTTTTTACAAAGCCGCTTAGCGCTTTGCCCGGTCCGACCTCAACAAATGTGTCCACACCGTCGGCTATCATTCTTCTGACTGTCTCTTCCCATTTGACGGAGGACGATACCTGCTTTATAAGATACGGCTTAATATCATCTTTGGACGCAACGTAATCAGCCGTTACATTGGTAATTACCGGTATCTGCATATCCTTTATTTCAACGCCCTCAAGCTCCTTTGCAAGCTTTTCGCCCGCGCCTATGAGCATCGAGCAGTGGAAAGGAGCGGAAACAGGAAGTTTCATAGCGCGTTTTGCGCCCTTTTCCTTTGCCAATTCGCAGCATTTTTCAACCGCCGCTACCTCGCCCGATACCACAATCTGTCCCGGGCAGTTAAAGTTCGCCGGAGAGCATACTCCGATTTTGGACGCCTCGTCGCAGCACGCGATAACATCCTCGGCGCTGAGCGCGATTATTGCCGCCATTGCGCCCTCGCCTACGGGAACCTCCTCCTGCATATATTTGCCGCGTTTTTTTACAAGTCTTACACCGTCGGCAAAATCCATTGAGCCGGAGGCAATATGCGCCGTATATTCTCCGAGGCTCAGTCCCGCGACAACATCGGGCTTTATACCCTTTTCCTGCAATACTCTGAGAGCCGCAACGCTCATTGTGACTATGGTAGGCTGAGTGTTTTCCGTAATCATAAGAGTTTCACTGTCGCCGTTCCATATCATATCCTTTATATCAAAGCCGAGCGCCTCGCTCGCCTCGTCAAAAGCCTTATCGGCAACAGGGAAGTTTTCAGCCAATTCCTTACCCATTCCTACTGCCTGAGCGCCCTGACCCGCAAATACAAATGCTAATTTACCCATTTTATTTTTCTCCTTATTTAAGTTTGGAACAAATCTCTTCTATAACCGCCTCGGTGCCGTCAAAATAGCTCTTTATAATGTCCGCGCATGGCTCGATTTTTTTGACCATTGCCGCGGATTGTCCCGCCATAAGCGAACCCATCTGCACATCGCCCTCAGCAAATGCGCGTCTTAAACCGCCAACGCCGAGCTGTTCGATTTCCTCAAATGATGCTCCCGCCTTTTCAAGCTTGTCATACTCGCGAGTAAGCTTATTTTTAAGCGCTCTTACCGGTGCGCCCGTACTTCTGCCCGTTACAACGGCATCTCTGTCCTTTGCCTTTATAACCGCCTGCTTGTAGTTATCGTGAGCGATACATTCGGTTGAACAAAGGAAACGCGTTCCGACCTGTATACCGTCCGCGCCGAGCGCGAATGCCGCAACCGCGCCGCGACTGTCCGCAATGCCTCCCGCCGCTACAACGGGAATAGATACCGCGTCAACTATCTGCGGAACAAGAACCATAGTCGTAAGCTCGCCTATGTGTCCGCCCGCCTCGGTACCCTCGGCAATAACCGCGTCCGCGCCTGATTTTTCCATTTTTACCGCCATTGCAACGCTTGCGATAACCGGCATAACCTTTATGCCCGCCTCCTTGAGCGCGGGTATGTATTTACCCGGATTTCCCGTTCCTGTCGCCACAGCCGCCGGCTTTTCTTCTATAATAACCTGCATTACCTCTTCCACGAACGGCGACATCATCATCACGTTTACGCCGAAGGGCTTATCGGTAAGCTCTCTTGCCTTTCTAATCTGTTCTCTTACCACGTCCGCCGGAGCGTTTCCCGCCGCTATAAGACCTATGCCGCCTCCGTTCGATACAGCCGCGGCAAGCTCGGCAGTGGCAACCCATGCCATACCGCCCTGAATAATAGGGTATTCAATTCCAAGCAGTTCACATAATCTTGTTTTCATATTCATTTGTCCTTTCTGTGCAAAGCACCGTCATAAAATATATTATCAAAATTTTACCATTCAAGAACCGCGGCACCCCATGTCAATCCGCCGCCGAAACCTACAAGCACTATCTTATCGCCCTTTTTAATTTTGCCCTGCTCAACTGCCTGCGTGAGCGCAACGGGAATACATGACGCGGAGGTGTTTCCGTACTTTTCAAGATTTAAAAATACCTTATCCTTGCTTATTCCCATTCTCTTTATCGCGCTGTCAACAATTCTGTAGTTAGCCTGATGCGGAATTACCAATTCAATATCGTCCCATGTAAGACCCGCCTCATCGATAACCCTTTGCGATGCGTCCGCCATTGCCTTTACAGCGAATTTCATTACAGCCTGTCCCGCCATCCAAATTGTATCCTTTTTACGGCTTACTCTCTTTTCCGTTTCCTCCTCGTCATCTCTGTATGCAAGGCTGGTTATCGCAAGTCCGCTTGAGCCGTCCGCTCCTATATCGGTGGAGATAATGCCTCTCTCCTCGCTTGCCGATACAACCGCCGCTCCGGCAGCGTCGCCGAACAGCACGCAGGTGGCTCTGTCCTTATAATCGGTCGCCTTGCTTAAAACATCGGCACATATAACAAGCACATTCTTATATGTTCCCGTCTGTATAAACTGCTTTGCTATGGTAAGTCCCGTTACAAAACCGGAGCAAGCCGCGTTATAGTCAAAAGCCGCAGCGTTTATCGCTCCGAGATTATGCTGTACAATGCACGAGCAAGCCGGCGTAAAATAATCGGGAGTGACCGTCGCAAGAAGTATAAGGTCTATATCCTCCGCCGTAAGTCCCGCGTTTTCAATAGCGCGTTTTCCGGCTATTGTCGCCATATCGGTCGTATACTCGTTATCGGCGGATATATGTCTTTCTTTTATTCCCGTGCGTCTTGTTATCCACTCGTCATTCGTGTCAACTATGCTTTCCATATACGCGTTGTCATACACCTTTTCGGGTATATATCCCCCGACGCCGCTTATTTTTGCGTTAACCATTCTTTTTCTCCTCCATACCGCTTATATTCTTAACTATTTCATCTATTACATTTGTTTCGACAAATTTCTTCGCCTGATATATTGCTGAAAATACCGCTTTACTGTCAGACGAGCCGTGACCCTTTATCACCGGACGCTTGGTTCCCAAAAGCGGCGCTCCGCCGTATTCTCGGTAATCCATTGTCTGCTTGAATTTGTTCAAGCCGCTTATAACAAACAGCGCGCCTATTTTGGTAAAAAGGCTCTTTGTAAATATACCCTTTACCTTTTGGCTGACAACGTGACCCATACCCTCAACGGTTTTCAGTATTACGTTGCCGACAAAGCCGTCGCAGGTTATAACGTCCGCAGTGCCCTCCATAACGTCGCGTCCCTCTATATTTCCTATAAAATTAACGGGAGCATTTTTAAGAAGAGGAAATGTTTCCTTTGTAAGTTCATCGCCCTTGCCCTCCTCCTCGCCGTTGGAGATAAGTCCGACCGTGGGATTTTCTATCGCAAGCACATTCTTCATATATATACTGCCCATAATGGCAAACTGTACAAGATTTTCAGCCTTGCAGTTCGTGTTCGCGCCGGCGTCTATGAGCATTTTGGGTCCCTTTGCGCTTGGCAGCAGCGTCGCGAGAGCGGGTCTTAAAACGCCCTTTATTCTGCCGACTATAAGCAGTCCCGACGCGAGCAGCGCACCCGTATTGCCCATTGACAGCATCGCGTCGCCCTCGCCGTTTTTCAGCATATTCGCCGCCACAACGACGGACGCGTTCTTTTTATTTCTGACCGCCTTTGCCGGTTCTTCATGATTTGATATTACGTCGTTCGCGTGAGCGATGCTTATTTTGTCTTTCGGATAATCATATCCCGAAAGCTCCTTTTTCAAAACATCTGTAACACCGACAAGTATTATTTCAACTCCAAGCTCCTTTGCCGCTTTAACAGCCGCCTTTACGGGAGCGTGCGGAGCGTGATCTCCGCCCATTGCGTCAATTATAATCTTCATTTAATCCTCCGAATATCACATATCATTATTAATCCGCTACAAGCAGACTGAACTTACCTCTGAATACCTCATTCATATTCGCCTTGATTACAACGCGTACTATAAATTCCTTTTCCTTTACGCGCATAACATCGGATTTTGCCACAAGGCTTTCACCGGCGTGCGCCTCATGCACATACTTTACATTCGCCACCTTGACAAGCGCCGCGTTGGCGTCAATAACGCTCAATGCAAGGTTTTCGGCAAAGGCGTATATATATTGACCCTTCATAATGTTTGTACCCGAAAATACCATTGATTTATCGGTTTTCAAAACGGATATTCCGTCATGAAACAGGTTGAGGTCGAGAACCTCGCCCGTAGCCGCCATATTGGCGCTCATTCCCTCCTGAGCCGCGGATTTTACTCTTTCTCTGTATTCCGCTATTCCCAACTCGGCTCTGTCAAAACGTATTGTGGATACGCTCACTCTGCAAGCCTCGGCAAGCTCCTCATCTTTTAAAAACGGATTTTGCTTTATTTGCCTCAGTAAAAATTCGTGACGCTGTTTTTTTAACAAAGTTCTCGTCATAAAGAGCGCTCCTTTCCGCCGTTTCGACATTTTATCAATTATTATTGGTAGCAGGTACTAAATCATTAACCTTAATGATTATATACTATAGCTTGGCGCATTGCAATATTAAATTTTAAATTCTTGTAAACATTGTTGATTTTGTTTAAATATTGAAAATCATTTGTGTCCGTTTTTACCAAATACACACAAAATATGGTGTCGGCAAGCGGTTTTGTGACCAGATACCAACACCATATTGTACAATATATTTAATAATCAATCGTTTTTAACATCATTGCATTTCTGACAGCAGAAATCACATTTATTCTCCGCCGGCGCCTCACCGTTGCGCTTTTTGTAATCGTTTATTGCCGACTGTATAGCCTCCTCCGCAAGAACGGAGCAGTGAATTTTTTCCTTCGGAAGTCCGTCAAGCGCCTCCATAACGGCTTTGTTTGTAAGGGAAAGAGCCTCGTCAACCGTCTTGCCCTTTACCATTTCCGTTGCCATTGAGCTTGTGGCGATTGCCGCTCCGCAGCCGAACGTCTTAAACTTTACGTCCTTTATCACGTTATCCTGAATATCCATATATATTTTCATTATATCGCCGCATTTAGCGTTTCCGACTTCGCCCACGGCATTCGCGTTCTCTATTTCTCCGACATTTCTCGGATTTGAAAAATGATCCATTACCTTTTCACTGTACATAATCAATTATCTCCTTTCTCTACGCCCTCATATAGCGGCGACATATCTCTGAGTCTTTGTATAATAGGCGGAAGAGTTTCAATAACGTAATCGACTTCCTCCTCCGTAGTGTCCTCTCCGACGCTCAATCTGAGCGAGCCGTGCGCTATCTCGTGCGGAAGTCCTATCGCGATAAGGACATGCGACGGATCAAGAGAGCCCGAGGCGCACGCGCTGCCGCTCGACGCGGCTATGCCCTTCATATCAAGCATCATCAATATCGATTCGCCCTCAACATATTGGAACGAAAAATTTACATTATTGCATAATCTTCTGTCATCATCGGGTCCGTTAAGACGGCAGTACGGGATATTTTTCCTTATACCTTCGATAAGTCTGTCGCGCATTTTTCTCATATGCGCCGTGTTTTCGTCAAGGTCTTTTACCGCAATTTCAAGCGCCTTTGCCAGACCCGCAATGCCGGCAAGATTTTCCGTGGCGGCTCTTTTTCCTCTTTCCTGTCCGCCGCCGTGAATAAGGTTGTCAATACGCACGCCGTTTCTTATATACAGCATACCCACGCCCTTAGGTCCGTGGAATTTATGCGCCGACAATGAAAGCATATCCACTCCAAGCTCGCTCACGTTAATTTTCATATGACCTATAGCCTGTACCGCGTCCGTATGGAATATTACCTTATGACGCTTAGCGATTTCCGCGATTTCCTTTATAGGCTCGATTGAGCCTATCTCATTGTTCGCGGTCATCACGGATATAAGTATTGTGTTATCCGTAATTGCGTCCTCAACGGCTTGCGCGCTCACGATTCCGTATTCGTCAACATCGAGGTAGGTAACCTCAAAGCCGTGCTTTTCAAGATACTCGCAGGCGGAGAGAATAGCGTGATGCTCTATCTTTGTCGTTATAATGTGATTGCCCTTTTTGCTGTTCGCAAAAGCAATTCCCTTTATCGCCCAGTTATCCGCCTCGCAGCCGGAGCCGGTGAAATAAATCTCATTCACATTGGCGGCACCTATGCTTTTCGCCACGCTTTCACGCATTTTATAAAGCGCCTGCTCGGCATCTCTGCCAATCTTGTAAAACTTCGACGACGCATTGCCATATATGTCTGTATAATACGGAATCATTGCGTCCAAAACCTCTTTTTTCATTGAAGTTGTCGCATTGTTATCCATATATACCGAATTCATAATATCATCTCCCGTAATTTCTTAAACTTGAACACTTGAATAACTGTTCATTTATATTTTACTTTATATGTCCTACTTTGTCAATAGGTTTTAATAATTTATACCAAATTATTCTACGCAAAGATTACATCTATTTTTTGCACCGGACTTGTTAAATATTCAATTTTGTTATATAATTATTGTGAGGTGATTTGATGATAACGGGCATTACGGCGGAATATAATATTTTCCATAACGGGCATAAATATCAGATTGACGAAATAAAAAAGCGTTCCGATGCGGTTGTCGCCGTTATGAGCGGCAGCTTTGTACAGCGCGGCGATGTCGCCGTAACGGATAAGTGGACGCGAGCAAAAACCGCGCTTATGTGCGGAGTTGACCTTGTTATAGAACTTCCTGCCTGTTATGCTTTAAATGCCGCTCCCAATTTTGCCTCGGGCGCGGTTGGCATAATGAATGCTCTCGGCGTGATAGACAGCATCGCGTTCGGCTCGGAAAGCGGCGATATATCGCAGCTCCGGCAAACGGCGCAGATTATGGAAAATGAGGAAACGCGTATTTCCGATAAAATAAAGAAATATATTTCGGACGGGCTCTGCTATCCCGCGGCGATTTCAAAGGCGTATGACGGATTAATTGATTCACGGCTTTTATCGCAGCCGAACAATATACTTGCCGTGGAATACATTCGCGCTATTATAAGAACGGGCAGCAATATAACACCCGTAACGATAGAGCGCCGCGCGGCGGGTCACCACGACACTCTTATACGCGGCAATATTGCCTCCGCGTCCAAAATTCGCGAGATGATTGCTGATAATGAGGATATTTCCGCTCTTATACCCTACGACTTATCGGAAATATCCGAAAATATGCCATATTCCCTGTCAAGACTCGACTGCGCGGTTATATCCAAGCTGCGCGGCGCAAAAAGCGGCGACCTTACAAATATAAGCGAAATGACCGAGGGTCTGGAAAACAGAATTATTAAAGCCGCTATGGAAAACGATAATTTTGTTTCACTTGCCGACGCGGTTAAAAGCAAGTGTTATACAATGAGCAAGATTCGGCGCATACTTTTAGCCTCGCTCCTCGACTTCACAAAAGACATATACTCTCCGTCGCCCGAATATATAAGAGTATTGGGAATGAACAAAACCGGAGCGGATATTTTAAAGCGCGCAAAAAAGGTATGCTCCGTTCCGATAATAACAAAGGCTGCCGATTTTAAACGGCAAAGTCCGCAATTTGAGCTTGATATACGCGCGACGGATATTGCCGCGCTGTGCGCGCCGAATCCGCAAAAGCGTATGGGCGGTATGGATTTTAAAACATCGCCGGTAATTATGTAATCGGTTTTGTGTATAAAATGTAAAGATATTTATATGGACATAAAATTAAATTTGTGTTATAATTATCAGAATAAATAAATCGAAAGGAGATTATTAAAAATGGGAATTTTATCAAGAGTTTCGGATATTTTATCCGCAAACGTAAACGCTCTTATCGACAAGTGCGAGAACCCAGAAAAAATGGTTGACCAATATCTGCGCAGCGCAATGGAGGATTTGGCGGAGGTAAAGAAGGAAACAGCCTCAGTTATGGCTGAGGAAACCAGAGCAAAGAGAGCCCTTGACGCGGCTGCCGAAAATATTGCTCATTATCAGGATTTGACCAAAAAAGCAATCGCGGCGGGAAATGACGATGACGCTAAAATATTTATTACAAAGAAACAGGAGCTTGAGGCGGGTCTGGTAACATTGCAAAAGACATACGACACCGCTCATTTAAACGCGGAAAATATGCGTAAAATGCACGACAAGCTGACAAACGACATAGCCGCGCTTAAGATTCGCCGCAACAATGTAAAAGGTCAGATGTCCGTAGCGAAAACTCAGAAAAAAGTAAACGAAATGAGCGCAATGAGCGATAAAATCGGCGGCACTATGGGCGCTTTTGCCGCTATGGAGGAAAAGGCTCAGCGCGAATTGGACGAGGCGAATGCTATGAATGAGCTTAACACCTCTCCGGAGGACGAAACGGCTACAGCCGAGGCAAGATATTCGGGTATCAATTCTCAGTCCGCAGATGACGAGCTTGCTCGTATAAAGGCTGAGATGGGACTGTAATTATGGGACGCGGAAGTAGTGGCGGCGGCAGATCGTCCGGCGGTCATTCCTCTTCGTCCTCACGCTCATCGGGCGGAAGAATGTCATCAGGCGGAAGAGGCGGCTCATCTATGGGCAGAGGTTCTTCGCCCATAGGCAGAGGCTCTGCGCCGAGAGGCGGATTTTCCGGCGGAAGAGGCGGTTTCGGAGGTCCTCCTCCGAGAGGTAGTTATCCTCCTCCGCGCGCACCTTATCCGCGTTACGGCGGGTTCGGACCGCGCCGTCCGCGCACGGGCTGTATGCCGGGCTGCTCATTAAGCATTGTAATGATAATTTTGATTTTACTGATCGCGGTATTTTCGATAAGCAGCATTACGGCGTCGCTTGCGTCAAATTCAAGCATCACGCAGTCAACTGTCAGCCGCACAAAGCTGGATTCGCAGTATACCACGAGCACGGATTTTTATGTTGACGAATTGGGTTGGATCAGAAATTCAACCACTCTCAACAAGGGATTAAAAGACTTTTACAGCAAAACAGGCGTTCACCCTCTGCTTTACATCACCGATACCGTAAACGGAACTCAGTCGCCTACATCATCGGATATGGAAACATACGCGTCGGAGCTTTACGATGAGCTTTGCCCGGACGAGGGACATATTCTTCTCTTGTTTCATTGTCTTGACGGCGGCGTTGATTACAATATGTGGTACGTATGCGGCGCGCAGGCGAAAACGGTAATGGACGATGAGGCTTGCGATATTTTGCTCGATTATATCGACTCTTACTTTGTTTCGGACAAGAGCGACGAGGAAATGTTCGCCGACGCGTTCAGCGACGCGGCGGACAGAATTATGAGCAAAACGGTGCCGACAGTCGTGTATGTCGTAATATGCGCGGCGGTTGTTATACTCGCTTTACTTGCTTTTACTTGGTGGAAAAAATATAAGGAGCAGAAAAACCTTGAGGCACAGCAGACGGCGGATATTCTAAACGCAGACATTCATACTCTTTCCGACGATGACCCCGAGCTCACCGATTTGGAAAATAAGTACAAATAAAAATCTCCCGTATGACGGCTGAGCCGTTATGCGGGATTTTTTTAAGTTACAGCTATATCCTTTGACAATGTGCAAAAAAAGTTGTATAATAAGATAACGCGAAAAATAAACTGCGCATCTCAGCATTATTCGGAGCTTGACGTATACGCATACGACTACACTCCTCATAATACTAATCCGCTTGTTTCTTTTCCACGTTATGTTTTGTGCTGCCGCAAGGCGGCAGAATGGAGATTAATATGGATTTTGTTGCTATAGACTTTGAAACAGCCACCTCAAATTATACAAGCGTTTGCAGTCTTGGACTGTGTGTGGTGGAAAATAATATTGTAACCGACAGGATAGAAATTCTGATAAAACCCGAACCGTTTGAGTTTAATGATTATAATATACGCATACACGGCATAACGCCTAATATGGTTATCGACAAGCCTACCTTTGCCGAATATTGGCCCATGATAAAGCCGTATCTTGAAAACAAAACGGTTGTGGCGCATAATGCCGATTTCGACGTGGGCGCGCTTTGTGCGACGCTGGAGCATTTTAATATACCGTTTCCCACCTTCGACTATTTATGCACCGTTAAGCTGTCGCAAAAAGCATATCCCGAGCTTAAAAGCCACAAGCTCAATAATCTTTGTGAGGCTCTCGGAATACACTTCCACCATCATCAAGCATACGACGATGCTTACGCCTGCGCCGAGGTGCTTGTTCGCATACTTGAGGATTACAGCATTGACGGTCTTGACGAGCTTGAGGAGTGTTTTGAGATAGAAATAGGTCATTTAACGCCCGATACCCATTTAAAATGCAAAAAACACAAGAAAAAAGCAAAAAATAACAAAACAGCCGTTACCGCGTGACGGCTGTTTTGCTGTTAAAAATGAATCTATGATTGCTAAAAATTTCTAAAGCGACGGAATTATTTTAAACAATACCGCGTTTGCGTGGGCAAACGATTTTTCCTGGGTAAAGAACACCGTGCCGTCAACCGGTGATTTAACCTCCGCCTTTACCGAGCCGTCGAGCGGGTCGAGTATTTCCGCCAGCGCCTGACCGCGCTTTACGGTTTTAAGCGTATCCGAAAAGCATCTGAAAATGCCGGCGGTATTTGACTTCACACTTACCATATCCTTTTCCTCGATGAAAGACGAAATATATCCTCTATGGTTATCAAAGCGTATAATACCGCGCGCGTTTAAGAAATTCAGCACCGCTTTTACCGCCTCGTCCGCGCCGTCCGGATCTATGCTCTCGGTTTGGTTTGTAAACAGCGAGTATGCCTTTGTTTCCCATATCTGCCAATTATAATGGAGCGTTGTCGTGTCATACGGGCGCGGGTCGCGCATTACCACATACGGCAGTCCGAAATCCTTTGCCGTTTCCGCGTCCTCCCAGCCGGTTTTCATAATTCGTATATGAGGCACAAATCTTCCGGGTATGTAATTGCTCGCGAAATGCACTCCGTACTTGTAGCCCGTGACGGCGTTAAACACGCCCGCCGCAATTCTCTGCGTTGTTTCACCCTTGTCATATCCCGGGAACATTCGATTTATATCGGTATTATCGGTAGACCAAAAGCGTTTCTCAATATTCATAGAATATGAATTTATAACCGGCACCACAAGTATGGATTTTCCCGCGTTAATTCTGCCGTCCGCCTCAAGCTCCTTGAGCTTTTTTACAAGCATAGCACAGGTGAACACCTGCTGTACCTCGTTTCCGCGTATGCCGCCGACAATAACGGCGGACTTTTCGCCGCTGCCGAACTCCATACCCGTAACGCGCATATTGTCGCGGTAGAGTGTTCTTAATTCATAAACTGTTGTTTTTTTCATCGGCACACACCTCCCAATATTCGCGCTATAAGCGAGCCTTCGTCAACCACGGGATATTCGCGTATAGTAAACACAAGACCGTCGCAGGGCGCTGTTATTTCCTCAAGCACCGCCGAGTGGAGCGGATCGACTATTCTTCCTATTTTATCGCCCTTTTTAACCATCGTGCAGTGAGCCGTATCGGGCAGGAATATGCCGGACACGGGAGCGTTTATAAAGCTTACGTCATCGGGATTGCTTGATATAATCGGCTCCGTAGGCTCTATCACCTCGCCGTCCCAAATGCCGAGCTCTTCCATTAAACAGAAAATGCCGTCGGTGATTTTATCGCCGTATGCCTTGGTAATTCTCATACCCACGCCCATTTCCACAACAAGCGTTGGAGTCCCGACGCTGTTTAACGAATGTGCCAGTGTTGCCTCAAGCACCGTCGCCGCGCCGTGCACCCAGATGAAATCCACATTCATCTTCTTTGCAAGCGGCACAAGAGTCGGTGCGGTTTCCTCCGAGATGCGTATCTGAGGTATTTCCGTAAGGAAAATATTCGACGCGTGAATATCTATACACGCCGCCGAGCCTTTCAGGTCGCCGACAATCTTTGCCGCGGTATACTCAGCCATTGAGCCGTCGTTTGAGCCGGGGAAAATTCTGTTCATATCCAAATCAAATCCCGGGATACCGCGCGTTATCGAGTCTATTCCCAACGGATTTAGCGCCGGATATATATCGACTATACCCTTTAAATCACCTATATTTTCATTTATTCTACGCGCAAGCTCGTAGCAGACATACTGTCCCTCAAGCTCATCGCCGTGCGTTCCCGTAACCACGCTTATGCGCTTTTCACTGCCGTTAAGCGGCGAAACGGGAACAATTCTTTGTTTTCTTATTTCCAGCTTTTCATTTATCGGCAATTCAACCGACGCAACTGTTTCTACCATATATTCATATCCTTTCCTAAAAATTTATCGCGGGCGCTTAATTTTTATAACACGCGCGTAAACGCTCTGCGTCTGCGCCGCCGCGCCCGTAAACACACCCTTTGACACAACGCAGTCACGGTAATCCCTGCCGTGCGAAATCTTTATATAAAAATCATCTGTAAGCAGATTGTTTGTCGGGTCAATACCGTACCAATAACCGTTTAGATTGACCTCTACCCAAGCGTGGCTCGCGCCCTCGCCTATCATCATACCCACAACGTACCTTGCGGGTATTCCGTCAAGACGCAGAAGAGAAATCATAATATGCGCGTAATCCTGGCACACGCCCTTGCGAAGGCGCAATGCCTCCTCCGCCGTCGTTTTGACGGTCGTGGCGCGCGGCACATAATTAAAGACACGAAAAAGACCGTTCATGAAGTGCATAACCCTATCATAACGGCTTTTCGGCGCACCTTTGCAAAGTTTTTCATACAAATATTTAATTTCTTTTCCCGGCTTTGTATATGCCGATTGCACGGTAAATATATCCGTGTCGTTGTCGTAATGCTCGTTTACGGCAAGTCCCGTTTCGGCTATGCCTCTTAAAGACACCGAAAACGATGTATGCGCGCCCGCGACAGTGCCGCACAGGATTTTATTCCCGAAACGGTCGCTGTCCCAGTACCCGTCATTGTCCGGCTTTACGCAAAGCTCGGCGCTTATTATCCTTTGCCGCAGCGTATCATACGGCATATATTTTATCTTGTAGCGGTTATTGTAAACCGGCGAGGAAAAATCAATCCGCATATCATACGAAAATTTTAAAAACATATTTTATATTATCATCATCGCTTTTGAAAGCGCCTCCCTGTAGTCTATCGGCTCGTCCTCAATCAAGGCGGAAACGTGCTTTAACGCCGCTTTGTTATACTTTAAGTTCGTGGTCTTTACACGATGCTCCAGGCGGTCGGTTTCGCGCACAAGCTCCTCGCGCGGCTTTTTCGCGCGCAGATACAGGTCAAGCCTCTCTATTCTCTTGCCCACCTTGACCGCGTTTCTTGTCGATTCCTCGTCAACCTCGTCGTCAAGACAGCCCCAAAACGCGAGTATATTATCCAAAACGCTTTGCAGCTCAAGCATAGGCGAACCGCTCGTTTTCGCCTTTTCGAGATTGGCTATTACAAGATGAATATACGCGAGTGTTTTTGTTGAAATCTCATCGCGTATTACCATAGCGTTGTCGTATGCCCTATACGCGTTCGATATAATCGAGGACGCGTTATTTTCGTCAAAACCAAAGCTCTTTATAAAATCCTCGCTTGATTCATATATATTCGGAATTCCGAGCTGCTCACATATTTCATTGTAATACGCGCCGTCCTCATCAATCATACGGTCATAGCCGTCCATATAAAGCTGTATCGTCTGATATACGCGCTCTATATATCTTCCGAGCCAAAATAAATTATCAAGTCTTTCTACCGTGACAGTACCCATGTGTCCTTGAAACCTCCTCCTTGTGATGAATTCACTATAAATGAGTCGGAATTACGCGAAAATCTTGTAAGTCCGCTCTTCCATACCTCCGTCGTTTTGCCCGACAAGACAAACGCTCTCAAATCCGCCTTTCGCGGCACCGGTGTTTTGCCGTCCTCGTCAAGTATATCCAAATCGAGGAAGTCGATTACCTCCTGAGCGATAAAACGGCGCGGCTCGCTTTTCAGCATTTCTATAAATTCCGCTTTCTTTTCCGAGGTTAGTGAGCTGCCGAATACAACTCCGTAGCCGCCCGCCTCGGCGACGTCCTTTATTACAAGGCTGTCGAATTTATCGAGCACATACTTCATATCCTCCTCGTAATACGGCAGATATGTGGGCGCGTTGTTGGTTATGCACTCCTCGCCCAAGTAATACTTAACCATTTTTGGAACAAAATAATATATGCCCTTATCGTCCGCGACGCCGTTTCCGGGCGCATTCAAAATCACGACATTGCCACTCTTGAACGCGTCGTAAAGATTAGGCACGCCTATAAGCGATTCCTCGTTAAACGCGAGCGGATCGAGATACTCGTCGGAAATACGGCGGTATACCGCGCCGACACGCTGCTTGCCCAATGCGGTATTCAAATATACGATGTTGTTCTCCACCACAAGCTCATTGCTTGAAACCAGCACAGCTCCGGTTCTCTCGGCAAGATACGAATGTTCGAAGAACGCCGCATTATAGCGTCCGGGAGTGAGAATGACGTTAAGTCCGCCTGTGTTTACATAGTCCATCGTATCGCGCAGAAGGCGCACATAATCGCGGTTATCCGCCACGGCGTGGTCACGGAAAGTGGACGGACTCGCCTTTCGGCACAGATCCCTCGCGATAAGCGGATATGACGCTCCGGACGGGATTCGCAGATTATCCTCAAGTATGTACCACTCGCCGTCCTTTGCCTGCACAAGGCCGATGCCCGATATGTGGCTCGCGATGCCCTTTGGTGTTTTTACGCCGTCGCACTCCGCCATATATCCCGACGAGGAATAGACAAACTCAGGCGGTATTACCTTGTCCTTGATTATCTTCTTGTCGCCGTACACGTCCGCGATGAACATATTAAGCGCGGTTACACGCTGCTTTAGTCCGCGCTCGATTTTTTCAAACTCGTCCTTTTCAATAATTCTCGGTATCGGGTCAAACGGAAACAGCTGCTCTTTAAACACCCCGTTCTTATAAATACCGAAACGCACCCCGTATCTTTCCAGCAGCGCGTTTATTTGATTAACATGACTGTTAAGCGCGTCCATTGAACACCATCTCCTTTTCATCTGACCTTAACATATAAAAATCTCTAAAAAATGAAAAAAAGACGCCTCAAAAAAATTTGAAACGTCTTTGTTCTCTTTATTATATGTTTATTCTAACACAATTTTTCTTTCTTGTCAATACGGCGAAGTAAAGCATATTCACCAAAATTTTCGTTTAATTCGCGGATTTTTTGGACTTTTCTTTTCTAAACGTAAACACCTTCATAAATACAAACGTCACCGGCACACCTATGACCGCGGCGATTGCGTATGCGATTACGCTCGGGCCGTGGATAAAGCGGTCGAACAGGTAGACTATAACCGTTTGAATAACAAAGTTCGGTATATACGATATAAAGAATTTTATAAATTTTACAAATCCCAGCCTTTCATTAAATGTCAGCTTGCTGTTAAGCAGATACGACACCACGTTTGAGGTTATATATCCCGGGAAGAATGCGAGCGTGGTGTTCGGTATAAAAATCGAATATATCGTTGAAAATACCACATTGCTTAGGGTATTTATAACGCCCACCACCAGAAAAGCGAGAAATTCACGGCTTAGGAACATTTTTAGCTTTGACGGCTTGTACTTGTCCCAATCGATTATCTCATTGCCGCGGATTATCTTTGCCGTTGCGGCAAGCTCCGCAAGAGGAGTATCCGACAAGGAATCCGAATAAAACTCCTCGCATACCGCATCGGGAATTTCCGCTTTAAGCCTTTTTACCTTTTCTTCTCCGTGGCAATTCTCGCCGCTGTACAAGCCCGTATGCTTGTCCACCTTTGACGCTATCAGCAATTTTATGCCGAGTCTTTCGCATATGGGTTCAAGCAGAAATTCGGGCGACGCGGATATAATAATATCGTCCTCCTTTTGTCTGTCTCTATACCACCGCTTTATTTTCCGCTCGTTTTTGTTCCAAAAAACATCAAGCTCACTGTCTATGTCGGGAACATAGCGCAAAAAACGGTACATCTTTTCCTTAAACTGCGTCTTTGTTTTCAATCCCAAAATATACAGGAAAAACGCCCACGCCATCGCCGGAACGCTAAGCAGTATTTTCGGATATTTTCTGAGACAGTGAAAATAAAAATCCCTTGTGCTGTCGCTGTCATAAATCGTTTCGTCAAAATCGTATATGTTCAAGTCATTGTCCTCCTATTTCAAAAGCGCGACCGCCGTCGCGGATATTCCCTCTCCTCTGCCCTCAAAGCCGAGCCTTTCGGTTGTGGTCGCCTTAACATTGACATTAGCAATATCAATGCACAAATCCTCCGCTATGTTTTTACGCATTTCCTCGATGTACGGCGACATTTTCGGTCTTTGAGCTACAATGGTAACGTCCACGTTTTCCACCTCGTAACCCTTTTGCGATATTTTTTTCATAACCGCTCTGAGAAGCATACGGCTGTCCGCACCCTTATATTTTTCATCGGTATCGGGAAAATGCCTCCCTATGTCGCCAAGCGCCGCCGCGCCGAGAAGAGCGTCGGAAAGCGCGTGGAGCGCGACATCGGCGTCGCTGTGCCCCAAAAGTCCCTTTTCGTAGGGAATTTTGACACCGCATATTATACAGTCGCGTCCCGCGACCAGCTTGTGAACATCGTATCCCTGACCTATTCTCATATCCCGTTTTCCTTTCTTCTTTTAAGTATCCTCTCGCCTATTATCATATCCTCGGGAGTGGTAAGCTTTATATTGTCATAGCTGCCGCCGCTTATTTTTACCTTCATTCCGTAGCGCTCGGCTATCATACAGTCGTCCGTGGCGTTAAGGCTCTCGCGGTCGGCTCTTTTATGCAAATCAAGTATTTTGTCAAGATAAAACGTCTGCGGCGTTTGTATAAGATAGGTTGATTCGCGGTTTACGGTTCCCGATATAAATTCCTCCGAATCCGCCGTCTTAAGCGTATCCTTACATTTTACACCCACCGCCGACGCTCCGTATTTTTTGCAGTCCTCAATGGAATTATTTATCTCGCTGTCCGTCACAAGCGCTCTCGCGCCGTCGTGAATAAGAACAATATCTCCGTTTGCCCTCATAAGTCCGTTAAATACGGACTCGCGGCGCGTTTCTCCGCCCTCGGCTACAGCGCTTACCTTTGAGAATTTATATTTCTGAATAAGCGCGGCACATTCGGTTATATCGTTTTTGCCCGTTACGACTATAATATCATCTACAAATTCGTTATTTTCAAACGCGCGCAGTGTGTGGCAAATTACCTCTTCACCGAGAATTTTTAGAAATATCTTGTTCTTGCCGGCTCCCATTCTCGTGCCTCTGCCGCCCGCGACTATAACCGCAGTAATTTTCATAATTCCTCCATACGTAAGTACAGCACATTCCAATTATATGAAATGTGCTGTTTTTTTAAATCAGTGCCTCGACTGTGTCGTTCATTATACTTTCAATATCTCCAATATCGGCAACCTCTGATAAAACCAGCTCGCTTACAACAATCTGTTTTGCGGAGCATAAAGTTTTTCTTTCGCTTGTTGAAAGTCCTTTAAGCTTTTCACGGTACATCAGCTCCTTAAGAACCGCAAGCACCTGATAAATATCACCTGATTTTATCTTAATCAAATTATCCCTTTGACGCTTATTCCAGTTGGCGTCATCTTCGACGTCCGCATCTCTGAAACATTGAAGTACGTTTTTAGCCTCCTGCTTGTCTATGACAGGACGTATTCCTATGCTGTCACTGCTTTCAATAGGTATGTTGGTAACCATGCTGCCTATAGCAAATTTTACAACATAATATTGACGCTTTTTGCCGACAATTTCCATTTCCTTAATTTCTTCTATTGTACCCGCACCATGCAGAGGGTGTACAACCTTATCGCCGACGCAATACATCACATTTTCCCGCCTTTCTAAAAAATCAAATTTTGCACTAAGTATATTATAGCACAATTTTACCCAAAAGTCAAATTTTTTATCTTATCATAGTTACTAAAAAAAAATCAACCCTTTTTTGTTTAAATTTCTTAAGAAATTTTTGGGATATAATGATGTATCAATTTTATTTCATTGTAATCTTAAACGTAACCGGATATTCGCTCTTAACCTCGGGCGCGTTTATATGCAGTCCGTTTTCGTCGCGGGTATATGTAACGCCGCAGTCAAAGCCGAGTACGGAAACGCTTTTTATAATGCCGTTAAACACAGGCTTTTTGCTTGCGTCCGCGTCGGCGAAAGCCTTTACGGTAACGGATCCGCTTTCGGGGAATTTCATCGCGAACACATAAACGCTGTCGCCTTTGACGGTAAAGCGGAAATCGCGCTCGGTATACACCGTTTCGGCTCCGTCGCTGAATTGTCCCTCGACGGTCTTTGTCGGACCCTCCTCGGAGTATCTCCAGACGTTTGCGCCGTAAATACCCTCGCCGTTTTTCTTGAGCCAACCGCCTATAGCGAGAAGTATTTCCCTGTCCTCGGCGGGTATGCTGCCATCGGCCTTGGGACCGATATTGAGTAACATTCTGCCGTTTTTGCTCACGACATCGATTAATGTTCTGATAATTTCATTCGGAGTTTTATAGCTGTTGCCCTCGGTATAGCACCACGAATTTCTCGTGACGGACGTGTCCGTTTGCCAAATATACGGCTTTGCGTCGGTGAATTGACCGCGCTCCACGTCCGGCACCGCAGTACCGAACATAAACGCGTCGTGCTTGTAATTAATAACCGCCTCCGTGCCGCGCTCAACCGCGCGGTTGTAGTAATACGCCGCGAATTTTTTAAGTACGGCTTTGCCGCGTCATGCTGAATCCACCAATCAAAATAAATAATCTTCGGGTTGTAATTATCGACAAGCTCACAGCAGCGTACAAGCCAATCCTCCATAAATTCCTTTGACGGATACGGCTCTGAAAACAGGTCAAAATGGTCAGGTTCCGGCATTGCGGGATAATAGAAATCGCCCTCCTTTTCATTATCCGTTACGTCACTCTCAAAGTCCTTGCCGTGTCCCATAAAGAACCAATGCTCAATTCTGTGGGAGGACGCGCCGTTTATCATACCGCGCTTATTCACACTCTCGCCAAGCTCGCCCAACGTGTCGCGGCGCGGTCCCATTTCATACGCGTTCCAATGTGAAATATCGCTTTTGTACATCTGGAACCCATCGTGATGCTCCGCGACGGGAACGACATATTCCGCGCCCGCGTTTTTGAAAAGCTCCGCCCACTCATCGGGATTGAAATTTTCCGCCTTGAACATCGGTATAAAATCCTTGTACCCGAAGTCCTTGTGAGCGCCGTAGGTTTTAATGTGATGCTCAAACTCCTTTGAGCCTTGTATATACATATTTCTCGAATACCATTCACTGCCGAACGCAGGTACGCTGTATACGCCCCAGTGAATAAATATGCCGAATTTGGCGTTTCTGTACCATTGCGGAACCGTGTACTGCGACAGCGACTCCCATGTGTCCTTGAATTTGCCGCGCGCGATTAAAGCGTCAATGCGGCGCAAATATTCCTGCTTATTCATATTGATACTCCTTTTCGAGTGTAAATAATTGTCCATATAAATATAAACCGCGCCAATTATAACCCAAAAGAACGCAATAGTGAAAGATTATTACCAATTCACATATGCGTTCTTTTTTTGTTATTTAGTATATTCGGGAACAATTTCCTCAAGGCGCGCCGCCGCCGTAACGGCAAGGCTCTTTAACAGCTCACTTTGAGCCTCATCTGAGCCGGAGCCGGCTGTTATTTCAATCAGGCAGCCTCTGTCATATACGTGGATAGTCGGGAACGCGATATATGCCTCCTGACCGATACTGTCCACAAGCTCCGCCGAGGAGCGTTTCGCTTTGCCCTGCTCGTACTCCTCAAAAATTGTTTGATAGCCTATTGTGTCGGTAAACTGAGTTATTTTCACGCTTACAATATCCTGTTCGCCGATTGGCTCACTTCTGTAAAGCACGGTCGCGACATTGCCCTCACGCGCTGTGCCCGTTTCTTCAATCACGGGAGTATATCCCGCGTATGCGGCAACGTCATCCGCGGTTATAAGCGCCGCGGGGTCTATATCCGGAATAGGCTCGGACGCGGTTTTACCTCCGCCGCAAGCGCACAGCATTATCACCATAAACAGGCTTGCCGCCGTAAGCATTAACTTTTTCATAGCTTTCTCCTTAACAATTATTTCATTGCGATAACTTCTTTAACATTCTTTACAATATTTTCAGCCGTAAGTCCGTACTCCTTAAACAATTCGGCAGGCTTACCCGATTTGCCGAATCTATCCGTGCCGATTATTTTTACCGGAACGGGAGCGTTGGCGCATACAACCTCCGTAACCGCGCTGCCGAGTCCGCCCATTATATAATGCTCCTCAGCCGTTACAATGGCGCCTGTTTCCTTAGCCGCCTTTATTATTATATCCTCGTCTATCGGTTTTATTGTATGAATATTTATAACTCGCGCGTCTATGCCCTCAGACTTTAGCGTTTGAGCCGCCTCAAGCGCCATTCCTACCATAAGACCGGTCGCGATAATAGTCGCGTCGCCGCCGTCCTTAAGCTGAACGCCCTTGCCAAGCTCAAACTTATAGTCCTCGCCGTTTATATCCTCAACGGCAAGACGTCCGAATCTCATATATACGGGACCGTCGTGGTCTATAGCGGCTTTTACAGCCTGCATAGCCTCGGCATCGTCGGCGGGATTGATTACAACCATATTCGGGATTGAACGCATAAGCGCCAAATCCTCAAGGCACTGATGCGACGCGCCGTCCTCGCCTACCGAAATGCCCGCGTGAGTTGCGCCGATTTTCACATTCAGTTTAGTATAGCCGATTGAATTTCTTACCTGCTCAAACGCTCTGCCCGCCGCGAACATCGCAAATGTAGATGCGAACGCGATTTTTCCGCTTGCGGCAAGACCCGCCGCAACGCACATCATATTGCCCTCCGCAATACCCATATTTATGAATCTGTCCGGATATGCTTTTTTGAACATCTCCGTCTTTGTAGACTTTGAAAGGTCCGCGTCAAGAACAACGATATTCGGATTATCTCCGTATTTTACAAGCGCCGCTCCGTATGATTCTCTTGTAGCCTTTTTTGCCATTATAGACTCGCCTCCAATCCTTTGATTATCTCGTCAAGCTCTGCGATAGCCTTATTATATTCGTCCTCTTTGGGTGCCGCGCCGTGCCATGCGGGATTGTTTTCCATAAAGGATACGTTTTTGCCCTTTACCGACTTCATTATAATCGCCGTCGGCTGTCCCTTTGTTGCCTTTGCCTCCTCAACGACGGCAAGAAGTTTTTCAAAATTATGCGCGTCCGTCACAATGACGTGCCAGCCGAAAGCCTTAAACTTTTCGTCAATGGGATTGGGATTCATTACCTTTGAAATATCGCCGTCTATCTGTAACCCGTTGTTATCGATAAAAATAGTGAAGTTATCAAGCTTACAGTGAGCCGCAAACATAGCCTGCTCCCATACCTGTCCTTCTTCAAGCTCGCCGTCGCCGAGAATTGAATAAACTCTGTAATCCTTATTGTCAAGCTTTGCTGCAAGCGCCATACCGCCCGCCACGGAAACGCCCTGTCCGAGCGAGCCTGTTGACATATCAACACCCGGCACCTTATTCATATCGGGGTGTCCCTGAAGATAGCTGTCAATATGTCTGAAAGTTTTTACGTCCTCCTTGGGAATAAATCCTCTCTCCGCAAGAACGCCGTAAAGCGCCGGCGCGGTGTGTCCCTTGGACAGCACAAACCTATCTCTGTTTTCCATCTTAGGATTCTTCGGGTCAACATTCATCACTTCAAAATAAAGCAATGTAAGCGCGTCCGCTATCGAAAGCGAGCCTCCCGGATGACCTGATGCCGCATTATATACAGCTGTCAGAGCGTTTTTACGCACATTATTGGCGATGATTGAAAGCTCTGTAACTCTTTTCTTGTCCATTTATCGTGTTTCCTCCTTTAAAATATTATTTATCTAACGCATTTTCATACGCTATATTCATTAGTTCGTTAAGCCTTTCCGTTTCTCCCGAAAGGTACAGAAAACCAATCAGAGCCTCAAAGCCTGTCGCGCGTCTGTAGTCCGCAATATCGGCATTTTTCGGTGTTGTGTTTGATTTCGCGTTTCTTCCGCGCTTGAATACCGCCGTTTCATCTTCGGTAAGATATTCCGCCATCGCGTTTATGCTGTTTGATTGGGAATGTGCCTTTACGTATTGAACGGTTTTCTTGTGCAGCTTATGCGGAGGAAGATTTTCGTGTTCCTCAATAACCCTTGTCCGCACAAAAAGCTCATACACACCGTCGCCGATATAAGCCAGCGTAAGCGGCGAAAACTGCGACGGTTTCTTTGCTGTAAGTGACATTCTTTTCTCCTTGTATATAGGTTTGACGCTTTGCTATTCGATATAGCTCCATTTTACGCCCATAGGCGTGTCCTTTAGCACTATGTTCATTGCCTTGAGCTTATCGCGGATTGCGTCAGCCTCCGCCCAGTTCTTTTCGGCGCGTGCCTTGTTACGCTTTTCTATAAGCTCCTCAATCTCAGCGTCAATGGATTTATCCGCTTTATTTTGGAACAAACCCAGCACGCCGCCAAGCTCTCTTATAAGGTCAAGCGTTTTTTCGACTGCCGCCCTTGCGTTTTCTGTTTCATTTGAAAGCTCGGTATTTGACGCGTAAACTATATCAAAAATCGCGGCTATAGCGTCCGCCGTGTTTAAATCATCGTCCATTGCCGAGATGAATTTAGCCTTAAATTCATCAAGCTTTGATGAATATTCCTTTTCCGCCTCAGTAAGCTCTCTGTCAGCGCTGTTTTTGAGCAAAAATTCAAGGTTGTCTATACAGGTGTACACTCTTTCAACTGCCGATTTTGCCTGTTCCATAAGTGTATCGGCAAAATTAATCGGATTTCTGTAGTGAGCGGACAGCATAAAAAATCTTATTACCTCGCCGTCATAATTTTTCAGAATATCTCTGACCGTGAAGAAATTTCCCAGTGATTTGCTCATTTTTTGATTGTTTATATTGATATAGCCGTTATGCATCCAATAATTGGCAAAAGGCTTGCAATTAGCGCACTCGCTTTGAGCGATTTCATTTTCGTGGTGCGGGAATATCAAATCCTGTCCGCCGGAATGTATATCTATCGTTTCGCCGAGGAATTTATTTACCATAGCGCTGCACTCTATATGCCAGCCCGGTCTGCCCAATCCCCACGGACTTTCCCATGCGGGCTCACCCTCTTTTTGCTTTTTCCATAGAGCGAAGTCCATAACGTCGCGTTTATTTTCGTTGACGTCTATTCTCGCGCCCGCCTCAAGGTCTTCAAGCGGCTGCTTTGACAGCTTGCCGTATTCCTTGAATTTTTTTGTCGCAAAATATACGTTTCCGTCAACATTGTAGGCATATCCGTTTTCCTCAAGCTTTTTTATGACATCTATTATAGCGTCAATATTCTCCGTAGCTTTCGGGTGGATTGTCGCCTTTTTTACGCCTATCGCCTGAGCGTCTTTAAAATACTCGGCGATAAACCTGTCGCCAAGCTCCTTTACGGTTATTCCCTCTTCATTGGCGCGTTTTATCATTTTATCGTCAATATCGGTAAAATTCTGTACGAATTTTACGTTATATCCCGAATATTCAAGATAACGGCGCATCGTGTCAAACACAATAAACGGACGCGCGTTGCCGATATGGAAATAATCATAAACGGTCGGTCCGCAGGAATACATTTTTACCTCGTTTTTATCTATAGGAACAAACTCCTGTTTTTGCCTTGTAAGAGTGTTATAAATTCTCATTAAACTACTTCCTTTTTTGCTTTTTCCAATCATATCTAATTATATCGCACTTTGATTAAAATTACAACTGTTTTTAGCGAAAAAATCCATATTGGCGCATAAAAACAGCACAGCTGCCGCTGTGCTGTTTTATTTACATTCCCGGAATAAACAATCTGGAGCCTACTTCAATCTTGTCGGTTTCGGTCATATTGTTGAATTTAAGTATTTCCTCCCTGGGTACCGCGTAGCGCTTTGAAATATCCCAAAGATTATCGCCCTTTTGCGCGAAGTAAATCACAATGCCCTTTTTATCCTCATTCTCCGGCTTTTCCGTTATAACGTCGCTTATAAGCTCTATTTTTCTCCTGCGGATTATGTTCGCGCTGAGAGAGAGAATACATCTTATTTCAATCTCACCCGCCACATTCAAATTACATGCCGTATGCTTAACCTCCGCCTTAATTTCCGGAATTAAATCATCATCGCCGCATTCGCTGTCAAGCATATAGCTGAACGGCAGCTCCTTTTTCATACTGTATACGGGACTTTCATTACTGTCGGTCAGATACAATATATATGCCTCTATTTTGCCCTCGGCAAGGAGCTTGCCGCGTTGGAGCTGAGCTTTTGTTATGTACGGTCTTGTTATAACGTCATATACGCCCGACACTCCCGGAGCGCTCGCGTTTATTTCCACCGTTTCGCGTATGCTGTTCTGCGTAGACGGACGCGACACTATTTCCTCAAGCTCTATATCCTCCTTAAAAATATCGGTTTTCATAAATGGCTCGTAGCAATCGCAAATCATATCCACCGACACATTTTCCGTCGCCTTAATCTGCGCCGCGACCGCAATATCCAAATACACTATTCTTCTGTCACCGTCGCTGTCCTCCGCCACCTCATACTTCACATCGGATATGCTGTAATCAATATCGCATATCGTTTCATCTCCGGCATCGTCGCAATCGAAAACCTCGGTAAACGGTATTTCCGACTCCATAAAGCGAATTTTACAATCATCATCGGTATAGAGCGCGCATACATTGGCGGCTCCCTTTGCGACTATTTTACCGGTGACGGTTTTATATTCGCAATCGGATATTTTTGTATCTATCTTCAAAATTTCACCTACGGAGCTTTGACCGTTCGGCACCTCTATGCTGTCCTTGATTGAAAATTCGGTTTCGGACAGTCCGACGCAGTTTTGCAGCTTTACGCTTTCACGCAGTACCTCGGCATCATCGCAGTCCGCGGTTTCGACCGCTATTTCAACATTCTTTTCCGCGATTATTTCATAATCGATTCCGACTATGATTTTAACGCGCAGCTTACGGCTGTTTATCAAGGAAAATTCAACTCTGTCAACATTGGACATCACAACGGGCGTCATATCGCCCGAGATTTTCTGACTGTCCACATTTTGAGTAAAGTCAAAGGAGGTTATTATGCTCTTGATTTTTTCCCTGTCGCTGTCGGGTATGTACAGTATTTTCAAGTCCGCTCTGCCGTTTATGACCGCTCTGCCGTTCGTAATTTCCTTGCCTGTAATACAGGACGCGGTGTCAACCTGCAATATTTTCAATATATCGGGTTTTATATCGGGAACTATTATATCCTCGTCCACAAGCACCTGCGTGCTGCCTTTGCAATTTACTTGATTGACCGTTATGTTTTCTTTTATCAATTCCATTATTTTAATCTCCATTCCGCCGCCTTTCGGCGGCATAAATTTTAACGTGGAAAAGAAGCAAGCAGATTACTGTTATGAGGAGCGCAGTCGTATATTTATACTTCAAGCTCCGAATAATAGTGAGCTGCGCCGCTTGTTTTTCACGTTATCCTCCATATAAAAAATTCTCATAGTACATACTATGAGATTTTTTAGAGATTATGATAAATTTATGCTTTTTTTATAATTTCCTTCCACTTTTCATACGCGGCGTCCCAAGCCTCGCTGTCCTGCGGCTCATATGTGGCTATATCAAACGAGTTTTTAACAACCTTGCGTCCCTCGTTTATATCCTTAATCGCGCCCATAGCCATTGCCTGCACTATTACATTGCCTATGCTCGTAGCCTCAACGGGTCCCGCGCTGACAACGCGCTTTGTAGCGTTGGCGGTAAATTGGCATATCATTTTATCCTTTATGCCTCCGCCAACAATATTCACAACATTGTATTTATTGCCGGTAACGTCCTCCATTCCCTCTACGGTCTGGCGGTATTTGAACGCCAGGCTCTGAGCGATACATCTTACAACCTCGCCCTTTGTTTCGGGAACCTTTTGACCTGTCTTAGCGCAGTATTCCTTAATTCTCTTCGGCATATTTCCGGGCGTTTGGAATGTGGGATAATCGGGGTCTATAAGGCTCGCGAAAGGCTCGGCGGCGTTCGCCTGCTGTTCAAGCTCGTCAAAGCTCAAAAGCTCGCCCTCTCTGTCCCACTGACGTCTTGATTCCTGAATAAGCCAAAGTCCCATAATATTTTTAAGGAAACGAATTGTTTTGTTCACGCCGCCCTCATTTGTAAAGTTATACTCAAAAGCGCCGTCTGAGGTGTTTGGTTTGTCCAGCTCAACGCCCATAAGCGACCATGTGCCGGAGGATATGTAAATGAAATCCTTTTTATCCACAACGGGAACGGACGCGACAGCGCTGCCCGTATCGTGCGACGCAACCGCCACAACCGGAATTTCGTCAATGCCAAGCTCCTCCGCAAGCTCCGGCTTAATCTTGCCAACGATTTCACCCGGGAATATAACGTCCGTGAGAATATCGGTGGGAATACCGAACTTTTCAAGCATATCATACGACCATTCGTATTTTTCGCTGTTATAGAACTGCGTTGTTGACGCGTTGGTGTACTCCGTCTTTTTCACACCGGTGAGGAAGAAATTAAAAAGATCGGGCATCATAAGCATTGTTTTCGCGTTCTTAAGTGCGCTGTCGCCCGACAGCTTTGCCGCAAGCAGCTGATATAGCGTGTTAAACCAGTTGAACGCGATACCTGTTTCCTTGAATATTTCCTCTTTCGGTACAACCTTGAATGCCTCGTCATACATACCCTCGGTTCTTGTGTCACGATAATGATAAGGATTGCCGAGCAGCTTGTCATTCTCGTCAAGCAAGCCGTAGTCAACCGCCCATGTGTCTATACCGATACAATCAATGTCGCGGTCACCGGAATTTGCGCATTTTAAAATGCCCTGTTTTATTTCAAAAAACAATCTCAGCACGTCCCAGTGCAAATCGCCGTTTATATTGACAGGGTCATTGGAAAAACGGTGCTTTTCCTCTAAGGTAATTTTTTCGCCGTCAAAGGTGGCAAGCATAGCTCGTCCTGACGACGCGCCAAAATCAAATGCCAAAAATTTGTATGTTTTGCCCATATCTTTTCCTCTTTTCTTTAATAAATTTCATATATTTATTATATCGTAAACAGGATAATATGTCAATATTCCACAAGAATCATTTTGAGTATTTTTTTAATTTGCAAGAAAAAGGACACCCGCAGGGTGCCCTTTCAATTCAAAAATCATTAATACAATTTCTGATTGTCATAATTATCGAGTGTGTTTCTGATATTTGCAACTCTTGTGTCAATATCAACATAGCCGTTATCGTCATACGCGCTTGTAGCCTTAAGCATAACTTTCTCAGCCCAGTGACCTTCAAGGTCAACTATCGAATATGTTTCTTGAGTTACTTCAGTGCCGTCCTCGGCTTTAAGATCCATTTTGTCACGTCCGATAATGTTATTGAACATTGAGCAGAACTCGGCTCTTGTCATTACTCTGTCAGGTTCAAATGCAGTTCCGCTTACGCCCTCCATATAGCCGTACGCAACCATGATTTCGATATAATCCTTATACTCGTTATCGGAAATATCCTCAAATTCAGTTTCCGTTGTACTTGACAAATTCAAGCCGTAAGCGACAAGCTTAGCAACCTCGCCGCGTGTCACTGCGCCGGTATTAACATAATCGATACCGTCAAATGTGCCCTTGCTTGCGAGATACGCAAGACCGCGCGCGTACCATGCACCCTCATGCTGGCTCATGTTTGAGGTAAGCTCGTATGTTGTGCCTGTAGTGTTATACGCTTGGTCAACCATTCTCATAATCATAGCAGCGACCTGCTCTCTTGTAACAGCGTCATTCGGAGCCATTTCAACCGAGGCACGCACTTCGGTGCCTGTTACGTTGCCCTCGCCGTCTGTTATATCAACGCTGTATATATACGGTTCATAACCGAAGATATACGCATAGCCCGCGCCGCTTAGGTCGATTTCCGTACCCTCCGGCAGCTCCGGAGCCTCTGTAGGAGCTGCGGTAGCAGTCGGAATATCCGCCGCTGACGCTACAACTATTATCTTTACTGTATCGTATACACTTGAATCTTCATTTGAAACAGCTTTCAATATATAGTATTGACCGGCTGACAAATAAGCCGTCGATGAAGTCGCCGTGTCTGCGGTATGAGAACCGTCTGTGTCATAATATGAGTTAAATTCACCATCCGCATCAGTCATTTTGCCATCGCTATACGATATGCCGTCTTCATAAACATATACCCAGTGATATTCTCCACTGTGATTTATTGTAAGATCAGCGGTACCGTTCACTACTACATATACAACATCTTCAACTATATCAAGCGTAACGCCGCTTTGTGCGGGTGCCTCTGTTGCTGATGGGTCTGTCGTTGCTGACGGGTCGGTTGTTGCCGTCGGCTCTTCGGTAGCTGTAGCTTTAATTGAATCTGACTGATATAGAATCGCGCCGGCGCCGGACATATCAAGAGTATTTGTATGGAGCTGTCCGTAAAGCACAGCCTGCTGACCTATGTATGTTGTTGAATTCGGCGCACAAACCGTACCCCATACAAGGCTCGATGATGCCATTTCGAAGTCGCCGCCCACATTGAAATCACCGATTACATATGATGAGCTGCTAACCTCAAGTCCCTTGTTGCTGACTATATCCGCATATATACGGCTGCCGTCCAAATCAATATAATCGGAACCGTCATTACAGTCAAGATAGAATGTAACATTCTCATTGCCACCGTCGTTTACGGATTCAATATCCGCTTTCATTTGATCGGCTGTGTTAAGGTTCCAAATAGTATAATTGGAGTTAATATTATTTAACGCGCTTTGCGTGTAAATCTTTATAGTATTTGTAGCCTCATATGTGTTGCTGGTTATCGAATTAATATAAACATTAACCGGATAGCTGCCCTTTATTGTAAAATACGGGTCGGTTGACGATGTGCGCAGGAAGTTATCGATAACAATATTTACCTCGCCGCTTGTAGCGTCAATAATAATACCCTCACCCGATAATACAAGCTGTTCGAAATATGTATCACTTGTTATTGTAAGCTGATTGTTATACGCGTCTGCCGTTGTAGTGCCTGTATATTTTGTGTAGCTTGATGTATCAGGTACCGAATAATCGGTATATGTACACTCAAAAGATGTATCGGCATCATAGATTGCGCCGTTATAGTTGGGCTTTGAGCTGTATGCAGTCGAGTTTACCTCCGTACCGTCTGTGCCCACTATTTTATAACCTACAGCTGTATAATCACCTGTAGCGCCTGTGTAATTTGTGTTGCCTGTTTTTGAAATAAACAAGCCGTCAACGGTGTTGCCCGCACCGTCGATTACGCTGATTGTTCCGTTCGCGTAAACAGAACCTTGAATGTACATTGTGTTTCCGAGCGTTACGTCAGACGCCGCAATTACAGCCAAATTAATCTCGCCGTCCTCATCGTCCGAATCAAGTCCGAGCGTAGTATACTTTTTGCCGTCATAATATGACGGAGCATACGCGAGTGCCGCGGTTGACGCCAACAGCATTGAGCCTGCCAGCAGTAATGAAATAAATTTTTTCATTTTACATCTCCTCTTTCAAAATTAACATATACCTTGTATATAAATATCTTCATAATAATTATAGCATTTGCGGTTTTTATTGTCAAGCGGTTTAAACAAAATTTAGCAGATTTTTTCAGACATTTTTGTTAAACATAAAAAGAGCGGTATCGTAGCTTGAGATACCGCTCTTTTCACAAATAAGGGGGTTATCAACCGACTGACAATCGGTTTAATGTATTTTGTGAGGTCAATACTATTATTGCCCTTATTTGAAATATTATTCACTGTTTTTTGACTTTTTCCAATGAGAATTATCAATCCAAATGGAAAACAAGGTGCAAATCCTCGGACACGGGACTGTTATCGGGATTTGTTTCCATAATATCAGCCATAAAATCCCACCATTTCCTGTTTATGGCGGTGTCTGAGCCCTTTGCCCACAGCTCCTCGTCCTCAATCTCGATATAGCCGTAGAGGACCATCGTTTCCTTATCGAGGAATATCGAATAATTCTTGCCGCCGTGCTCGTGAATCATATCCTTCATTTCCTGCCACAGCTCATTATGCCTCTTTTCGTACTCCTCCGCCATACCGTCGTACAGTTTCATTTTAAAACACTTGTGTATCATTGTTCTTCCTCCTTTTTTATATTAGCTTAATTTTTTATGCGCCTCAATGGCAATCGCACATTCAAGACGCTTTTTTTCAAATTCGCAGGCAAGCTCGTAAGGCTTGTTTATATCGCCGTTAAAATTAAAGGCGTTCGCGCTGCACCCGCCGCTGCAATAAAACTTGGCAAAGCAATTCTTGCATTTTTCCTTTGTGTAAACATTCGAGCGCTCAAAGGTATTTTTTATATCCTCGTTAATTTCACCCGACGAAACATTGCCCATTTTGAAATCCTCATTGCCGACAAATTGGTGACACGGATAAATATCGCCGTTCGGAGCGACCGCGAGATACTCATGTCCCGCTCCGCAGCCGGAAAGTCTTTTTATCGCGCACGGTCCCTGGTCAAGGTCAACCATAAAATGGAAAAAGTTGAATCCCCTGCCCTCGTCGTATCTTTTAACATATTCATCGGTAAGCTTGTCATATTCCTCGCAAACCTTTGCGATATGCTCGCTTGTAAGCGCGTAATCCTCCGTTTCCGACGCGACTACCGGTTCGACGCTCGTTTGCTTAAATCCGAGGTCAGCCAAATGTATTACGTCCTTTGCGAAATCAAGATTGTACGCGGTGAATGTGCCGCGGACGTAATAATTATCCTGGTTTCTGCTTTCGGCTATGTCTTGGAATTTGGGCACTATCGTGTCATATGAACCGGTTCCGTCAACGCGGTACCTCATTCTGTCGTTTGTTTCCTTTGTTCCGTCTATGCTCAGCACGACATTCGACATATTTTTGTTTATATATTCTTTTATATCGTCATTCAGCAAAATGCCGTTGGTTGTAACGGTGAAACGGAAATTTTTATTATGCAGCTTGCCCTGTTCCTTGGCGTACTCGGTAATTTCCTTGACAACGCCGAAATTCATCAGCGGTTCTCCGCCGAAATAGTCAATCTCTATGTTGTGTCTGTTTCCGCTGTTGTTTATCACGAAATCAATGGCTTTTTTGCCGACCTCCGCGCTCATAAGACTTCTGCCGCCGTGAAATTCGCCGGTGTCGGCAAAGCAATATTTACATCTTAAATTACAGTCATGCGCGACGTGCAGGCAGAGCGCCTTTACCACGGATTTTTTATTCCAATTCTTCGCTATCTCGCTGTAGCAGTCGTCGGTAAACAGCTGTCCGGCGCTTACAAGATGGCATATCTCGCTGTAGCTTTCCGCTATTTCCTCGGCGGAATACTTGTCCGACAAGCCCTCCTTTATGTACGCGGGACATTCCGATTCCGATATGAACGGCTCAAGGATATAATCGAGCATATCATACATCACATCGTCAACAATATGAACCGCGCCGGAATATACGTCCATAACTATATTTAGTCCCAGTTGCTTATACTTATGTATCACTTTTAAAAAAACTCCCTATTAATATATTCAGCTATTAGCAGAAAATCATCGACCGACAGCCGATGATTCATCTGCAACATTCATTTATTCGGCAAAACATTAGTTTGCTTGTTCACATTTCTGGTTTGCGACAGTGCAAGAAGTTTTGCAAGCCGACTGGCATGACGTTTGACATTCGCCGCAACCGCCGTGCTTTGCCGAATCCTTTAAATTAGCCTTGTTTAGTGTCTGTACGTGTTTCATCACTAAAACCTCCTTAATATGTATTCATAATATATTACCATTATAGCATACTTTCGGATAAAAAGGAAGAGTTTTTTACAAATTTTTCTGAAAATTCGATTTAAAGCTTAGCCGCCTATTATCGAGCCTAAAAATCCGGCTAATTTTTCTGAAAATTCGATTTAAAGCTTAGCCGCCTATTATCGAGCCTAAAAATCCGGCGGCTAACGCGCCCACAGTGACCGCGAGAAAATGCGAATTAAAGGATATTCCTCTGTTTACGGCGGCGGAGATTGCTATGAAAATTATCAAATACAGCACGCACACAAGCATAGCGTGGAGAAATACCTTCTGCGTCGCCGCCTTTGCCACGGCTATTGTTCCGAGCAGAATACCCGCCGCGACCGATACATACGCTCCGGTAGTTATCACGTTTTCGCTTATTTGCGTGAAATACGAAAGCAGTGACAGAATAAGAATTATCGCAAATGTGATAATTAACGAAAATAAAGTTCCTTTTATCACGCCCTTAAAATTAATTCCCATAAAAAAACCTCCCTAATAATTTACTATAAATATATTAGAGAGGTTCGCTTTTTATACCCTATTTAGTTTTTGTTGGATTCGACCGTCTTTACGGCGTCTCTTTCCATTTTGATAACGGATTTTTCATCGGGAGTGCCGATATTTCCGGTTTCGATAAAGACAAATTCGTCCTTGATTCTCGCGACCTTGCCGCAGATGCCGCCGATTGTTACAACCTTATCGCCGACCTTCATCGAGTTAATCATCTCTTTGGTTTCTTTTTCCTTTTTTCTTTGCGGTCTTATCATCATAAAGTACAGCAATACGATAATAAGAACAAGCGGAAGAATACTTACAACAGTGCTCATTACCGGATTAGCCTCGGCAACCTGCTCCGCGTCCGCGCTTGTGGTTTCTGTCGTTTCCGCGGTTTGAGCCTGCGTATTTACAGCATCTTCGCCCTCCGCAAAAACAACCGTTTCTAAAATATTTGTCATAATATTTCTCCTTTGCCTAATTTATTATTCTTAGATATTATACTATCATTGAGATAACTTTGCAAGTGTTTTTAAAAAATATTAACAAATTTATGTAAGCTGTCTTATTTTCTCCGCCATATTCACAAGGTCTTTTCCCTTTGCGATAAGCCTGCCGTGTTCCTTGATATACGCAGTCTGCAACGGGTACGCCGATTTCTTCGCCGAAAACTCATACATAGTATGTATACATTTCGCGTGTTTCAATTCGTTTTTTATCGTAAAGCAATATGTGTTGTTGAGCTTATACAAGCTGCCCGCGGCAAGAGAGCCTTCGTCCGTCTCCGTGATTGCCGCGCACATATCCTCAAATCTTTCAAAGTAAAAAATCTCCGTCCTTGTCGATGTTTTCCTTTTCGCTTTAACGGATGTCGCTTTATTAAAGCGCTCTTTCGTAATTTGCGCGGAGGTTGTTTTAAGGCGGCTTACCATAATAATAATTCCGTCGCTTGACGGCATTGCCTCCACCACAATCTGACCGCTGTACGGATTAAAGCCCGTTTCTTCTCTTATCGTTTCCATTATATGAAATAAAAATGTGTGCAGCTCCTTTGAATCGGGCGCGAGCTGTTCCACGTCTATATTAAGATTTATTAAATCCGCTGATGTCAAAGTCACTTTTATCTTGTCACTGTTGAGCTTTTCTATTCTCACAAGCAACCACCTACTTTCTTATATAGCTATTATACTATATAAATTTGAATTTGGGAATAGTATTTTTAATATTTTCTTAATTTAATTTATGCCAAAACAGGCTTTTTTTAATTCTTTTCCTCAATCGGGTATAATACAGCAAATTAAGGAAACAATACTAAATACTACAACTGAAACAGGAGGTTTTAAAATGAACCAAGAACAGAAGAAAGACGCGAGAAAGCTGCCGAGCTTTTACATAGCGCTGTGCTGCTGTGTATTAGTGATAGGTGTGGCGGGATATTTCACGGAAAGGCAAGCCAATAAGGCGTCAAATGTAATAAGCACCGAAATCGTGGAGGAGGACGCGACCGAAATGCCTGTATTTTCCTCCGACGCCGAGGAATATGCTCAGGCAGTGCCGGCTACAGAGGAGCCTGTAGTATATGAACCGGAGGCTGTTTCCTCCGCGTATGCCGGTTCGGTCGAAGACGCCGGTTCGGTCGAAGACGCCGGTTCGGTCGAAGACGTAAATTCGGTTGAAGATGTGAGCGCTATGCCGCAGGAGGAAACTAAGGAAGAATACGCGGTGGACAATCCCGACGTTGAGGAAACGGCGATTATTGTGTCAAGCGAGCAGCCTGTGTTTATTATGCCGGTAACGGGCGAAATACTTGACGAATATTCGGATACTCTTGTTTTTAACAGTGCCTTATCGGACTGGCGCACGCATAACGGTATAGACATCGCGGCGGAAAGCGGGTGCAGCGTGCAGGCGGCGGCGGACGGCGTTATCGATTCCGTATCCGAGGACGCTATGGGCGTTTGCGTTACCGTTTCACACGCGGCGGGCTTTGTGACAAAATATATGGGGCTTGAAAACAGCGAAAATCTTACCGAGGGTAGGGAAATCAAATCGGGCGAGGTTATCGGCACCGTGGGCGAAAGCAAAGGCGAAAACGTGACCGAATCGCATCTTCATTTTGAAATGACAAAAGACGGAATTAATGTAAATCCCTCTGACTATCTTCCTCTCTGATAGTAAAAAAATGCTGTCGGTTTTGCGCCGACAGCATTTTTTTAATTTTCCGCCAAAAAGTCGTTAATCTTTTTAACAAGCTCGTCAGGGTCAACGCCGTGTACCATACAAGCGTCCTCTATTGACTCGCCCTGCGACGCCGGACAGCCGAGGCAGTGCATACCTATTCTCATAAGAATAGGAGCAATCCCGCTGTTAATCTGCAAAGCCTCGCCTATTAAGGTTTCCTTAGTTATCTGCATTTTGATTTCCTCCTTCTATAGTATTAAAACATTCCTCAAATTCTATTCCGTCTATAGTTTCCTTTTCAAGCAGCTTATTTGCCACGCGTGTAAGTACTTCCATATTTTCAGTAAGAATTTGCTCTGTTTTTTTGTATTGTAATGTTAAAATATGCTTTACCTCGTCGTCAATATCGGCGGCGGTTTTCTCGGAATACGCCTTGGAATGAGCAAAGTCGCGTCCTATAAACACCTCTCCGCCGTCGTCATACGAAACGGGTCCTATGGATTCCGACATACCGTATTTGGTAACCATTTGCCTTGCAAGCTCCGTCGCGCGCTGAATATCATTTGACGCGCCGGTGCTTATATCGTCCATAGTAAGCGCCTCGGCAACTCTTCCGCCGAGCATTACGACTATTCTATCTAAAATTTCATTTTTTGACGTGTACATTTTATCCTCATCCGGAATATACATCGTGTATCCGCCGGCTCTTCCTCTCGGAATAATTGACACCCTATGGATATGCGAGGTTTTGTCAACAATTTTCGCCAATACGGCGTGACCCGCCTCATGAAATGCCGTGAGTTTCTTTTCCTTATCGGTGAGCACTCTTGAACGCTTTTCACTTCCCATCATAACCTTTATGTTCGCGTCCTCGACGTCCTGACGGGTAATTTCAATATGGTTTCTCCTTGCGGCAAAAATTGCCGATTCGTTCATAAGATTTTCCAAATCGGCTCCCGAATAGCCGGAGGTCGCTTTGGCAATCTCTGATAAATCAACATCGTTCGCCAAGGGTTTCTTAGCCGAATGTACCTTTAGTATAGCCTCTCTGCCCTTTAAATCCGGCATATCCACCACAATTTGCCTGTCAAATCGTCCGGGTCTTAAAAGCGCCTGGTCAAGTATATCGGGTCGGTTTGTAGCCGCTATTATGATAACTCCGTCATTTTCTCCGAAACCGTCCATTTCCACAAGCAGCTGATTGAGGGTTTGCTCTCTTTCATCGTGTCCGCCGCCCATACCGGCGCCTCTTTTTCTGCCGACAGCGTCGATTTCGTCTATAAACACGATACACGGCTTATTTTTCTTTGCCTGTTCAAACAAATCTCTGACGCGCGACGCGCCCACACCGACATATAATTCAACAAAATCGGAACCACTTATCGAAAAGAACGGTACTCCCGCCTCGCCGGCGACAGCCTTTGCAAGAAGAGTTTTACCCGTACCCGGAGAGCCTACAAGCAGCACTCCTTTGGGTATTCTTGCTCCGAGGCTTGAAAACTTATGCGGATTTTTCAAAAACTCCACAATTTCGGCAAGCTCGGCTTTCTCCTCATCGGCTCCCGCCACGTCCTTAAAGGTGACGCGCGTATTGTTCACATTGAGCTTTGCTCTGCTCCTTGTGAAATTTCCCGCGCCGCCTCCGCCGCGGCGCAAAAATCCGAAGAAAAACACCACGATAAACACTACAATAAGCAATATATTGGTTATAACCGTCCACGAGATTTTATTTTCGTGCGCCTCCTGCTTTAGAGTGCCGTCTGCCATTTGTGCTTTTATCTCCTCGCCCGCGTCGGCTTGCAATGTTTCCAAAGACGGAATGGTTGTTTTTACATTCTGTCCGCTTGCAAGCGCAGCCGTCACGTCGTTGCCGGAAATAACCATCGACGTTACCTGTTCCGATTTTATGCTGTTCACAAAATCCGAGTAAGGAATATCTATTGTATGCGACGACATACCAATGAAAATCATATATATCAAATATATAACAATAAACATTGCGAGCCATACTCCAAGTCCTTTAAATCTTTTCTGCAAGTCACTACCTCCTAAAAATCCTTAAATTCTATTTTTATTCCGCCGTCCTTGAACAGAAATCTTCTGTCAACTCTGTTTCCGACGGCGGCTATATTTTTGTCAATCTCAACAATCGGCACCGAACCGCGCTTTTCACGCGGAATTTTATTGTCTATAAAATATTCCTTTACCTTTTTACTTCCCGTCATTCCCGACGGATAAAATTTATCGCCTTTGCGCCGGTTTCTGATAATTATATCCTTGTCCGAGTCAATTCCGAGATATATTCCTCCGTCGGCTCTCCTGCTGTTTGCCCGCGATATGACGACTTTCTTTCCTATTTCTTTAATTATGTCTCCGCTGCCGCAGGAAAAGCGGTATTCAAAATCAGGCGTGCTTTCCGCAAAGCCTCGTTCCATAATCAGCTTGCCGTATTCGTTTCTGACCGTCACGTTATCCGAAAGGTCTATTTTTGCTCCGCTGCGCCCTTTCGCAAGCTCCAAAATATCGTTTACGTATCCCGAGGATATATCGCCAAGCCCGTTATACATCTCCGCAAGCATATATCTTACAACGCGGCGCTCTATCGAAATATCCTGCGACAGCAGCTCCGATATTTGCACCGTTCCGTTCTTTACAATCTTCAAATATATTTCCGCCGCTTTTGATTCAAGATAAGCGCTGTCCTCCTTTATAATAGAGGAATTATCTGTAACGGTGCTTATAAAATTTGAGTTAAATTCCTTTTGTATAAGCGGCAGCAGTATGTGCCGTATTTTATTGCGCGTATAATCGTCCGTGAGATTTGTGCTGTCGGTCATATATACAAGGTCGTTATCGGCGCAATATTTTTCAATATCCTCTCTGCATACGCCAAGCAGCGGACGTATAATATTTCCGCGCTTATACGGTATGCCGCAAAGACCTTTTAAAGAGCTGCCGCGCATAAAATTCATAACAAGCGTTTCGGCGTTGTCGTTTTTATTGTGCGCGGTAGCGATTTTATTAATCTTATATTCTTCGCATAAATCCGCGAAAAATTCATAACGCACTCTTCTGCCGGCTGTTTCCTCCGAAACGCCGAGGCGCTTTGCCGCCCTCGGAATATCAACCCTTTTCAAAAAGCAGCGAAGTCCGAGCGACTCGGAAAATTCCTTAGCGAATTTTTCATCGCGCGACGCCTCTTCGCCTCGTATTCCGTGATTTAAATGCGCGGTATACAATTCTATGCCCAATTCCTCGCTCATATTCCGCAAAGCGTGAGTAAGGCACACGCTGTCCGCGCCGCCCGACAGCGCGACAAGAACCTTATCGCCTTTTTTCAATAAACTATATTCGATTATTGTTTGTCTGATTATATTTAAAATCATTACTCTTCCTTAACGACAAACTCTAAATTCGAGAACTTTGTGTATTTGCCGTTCCAACCAAGCTTAAATGTGCCTGTTTCTCCACTTCTGTTTTTCGCTATCCTACATTCGGCGATATTTTTTTCATCTGTATCCTCTTTGTAGTAGTCATCTCTGTAAAGAAACATTACTATATCCGCGTCCTGCTCAATGGCTCCCGATTCTCTTAAATCCGAAAGCACCGGACGCTTATCGCTCCTTGACTCGCTGGCTCTCGAAAGCTGTGACAGCGCGACAACGGGGACTTCAAGCTCCTTTGCGAGAATCTTCAGCGAGCGCGATATTTCGGAAATTTCCTGCTGTCTGTTCTCCGAGCGGCCGCTCGACTGCATAAGCTGAAGATAGTCGATAACTATCATCGAAAGATTTTTTGTCTGTTTTAATCTTCGGCACTTTGCGCGTATTTCGGATACCGTTATGGACGCGGTATCATCAATATAAAGCGGCGCCGCTGAAACCTTATCAACTATAGAGCCTATTTTTTCCCAATCCTCGCCCGTTATGTCGCCCGTGCGTATCTTGTTGGAGTCAACAAGCGCCTGTGAGCAAATTATACGGTTGACAATCTGCTCTCTGGGCATTTCAAGGTTAAAAATAGCCACCGTTTTCTTTTCGGTGATGCTTACATACTCCGCAATATTAACCGCAAAGCTTGACTTACCCATACCCGGTCGTCCGGCTATAAGAATAAGCTCTCCGTTGTGGAAACCGCCGGTGCGCCTGTTAAGCTCGTCAAAGCCGGTGGACAATCCTGTGATGCCGCCTTGATTTACCGAGTTTTCGACAAGCTCCCTGTAACTGCCGAGAAAAATCTCGCTCACGGGCAGTATATCGCCTCGCTCGCGCGAAGATGAAACATCAAAAATCAGCTGTTCCGCCTGAGCCACAACTCTTTCAACCTTATCGGACTCGCTGTACGCCATATCCGAAATCGCGTTTGCTCTTTGAATAAGCGCCCTTAGCGTCGCCTTATCCTTTATAATAGAAGAATAATACGTGACGTGACGTGTAGTCGGCACATTTGTGGCGGCATTTCTGAGATATGTTATACCGCCGACAGCCTCAAGCTTGTCATTTTGACTGAGCCTGTTCGACACGGTAATGAAATCTATAGCGAGGTTTTCATTAAACAGTTCAATTATCGCCGAGTATATTTCTCTGTTTTGCGGAAAGTAAAAATCGGACGGTTTAACAATTTCAGCCGACTCCGCCACGCTGTGAGGATTTGTAAGCGCGCTGCCTATAACCGCAAGTTCCGCATCTTGACTGTACGGCAATTCTCTGCCGATTACATCAATCGGCGCCGGTGTATCCGCCATTAGTCTACCTCCAAAATTACATTTGTTCTACAACAACGCTAAGCTTGCCCGTAACACCGGTGTATATCTTTACATCAACAACCGTTGTTCCCAACGCTTTAATTCCGTCCGGCATTACAAATTTCTTTTTGTCAAGCTTTATATGATGCTGCATCGTAAGCGCCTCGGCAACGTCCTTTGAGGTTACGGAGCCGAACAGCTTTCCGTTATCTCCCGCCTTAGCCTTTAATACAACCTTAATTTCTTTCATTTTGTCCGCTATGGCGTTTGCCTCTTCAAGCTCTTTCTTTTTCTTATATTCAAGCGATTCCTGTTTGCCCTTCATAACATTTATATTGGCTTTGCTTGCCACCTCGGCAAGACCTCTCGGCAAAAGGTAATTTCTCGCGTAGCCGTCGGAAACATTTACCATTTGTCCCTTTTTGCCCTGTCCTTTAACGTCTTTTGTTAATATAACCTGCATTATATTCTCCTCCGTTTCTTTAGTTATCGTTTGTTTTTAAATATTCGTTTACCGCATTTATTACGTCCTCAATAACCATATCCACACTTTTATCCTTGATTTGTGCGCCCGCAACGGTACTGTGACCGCCGCCGCCCAAATATTCCATTATAAGCTGAACATTAATATCGCCGAGCGACCTCGCGCTTAAGCTGACGCAATTATCAAGCGGATATACAACTATGGATGCGTATATATCGGCTATGTTCAGCATTTCGTCAGCCGCCTGCGACGCTATTACCTTTATATTCGGGAATTTGGTATAGGTCATAGCAACGGCAATATGCGGAGCGACAACCCGCGCGGTTTTCACAATATCGGCTCTGTGGTCGTAATCCTCTTTGCTTACGTTAAACAGCTTTTTTATATCGACCGTATTAAGTCCGAGCTTTCTTAAGTACGACGCCGCCTCAAAGGTTCTTACACCTGTTTTGACTATGAAATTCTTCGTATCCATAAGAATACCGGTATACAGCGATTCAGCCTCCTCGGAGGTAAGCGCGCTGCCCAAATTCATATATTCAAGCAGCTCCGTAGCCATTTCGCAGGTGGACGACGCATAAGGCTCGTGATAAATAAGAGAACACGGGCTTATAAAATCAGTCGAACGCCTGTGATGGTCAATAAGCACGACCTTTGCCGCTCTTTCCGCCAATGCCGGACACGGCAGCATAGACGGCCGATGCGTATCGAGAATGACAACAAGCGAATCAGGCGTAAGTATCTCAAGCGCGTCATCTCCGCTTATAAACATACCCTTATATTCGGGGATTCCTTTTAAATCATCATACAGAGTTTTTATTGCCGGAGAATTGTTATCATAAATAACATACGGCTTTTTATTAAGAGCGCGTACAGCGCGCTGCAAACCCATTGCCGCGCCGAAACTGTCATAATCCGCGCCGGAATGTCCCATAAAAATAACCTTGTCCGAGTTTTTTATAAAGTCCTTTAACGCTACCGCAAATGCTCTCGTCTTAACTCTTGTACTCTTTTCGTAATCTCTCGCCTTGCTGCCGTAAAATTTGTACTGAGTATCGTCCTTAATGCTTACCTGGTCGCCTCCGCGTCCGAGCGCCATATCAAGAGCGCTGCGCGCGTAAGCGTCGTTTTCGGTAAGATTTCCGCCGGTGCCAATGCCTATACTGATGCTCACCGGCAGCTTTATATCCTCGCCGACTTTTCTCACTTTATAGAGAATATCGAATTTTTTACTCACATACTCCGCAAGATAGCGATGCTCGAAAAACACATAATATCTGTCGCGGTCGGTGCTTTTAACAAGGGAATTGCTTTCCGCCGCCCATTCGTTTACGCATCGTCTTATCTGTATCAGGATATGCTGCTGCTCACTGTCGTTTACGCGCTGAAGAACATCATCGTAATTATCGATATTTATTATCGCAATATCGGTTTTATCGTTATTGTACATCTTGCGGAGATTTGTTTCCGCTGTTTTGTCAATAAGATAAATATATACGGTTACCTTGTCCTCGTCCTCAGCCGAGGATACGTTTCTGTTTCTTATCGTGTTCGCTATTAAGCAATATCTGTTATCGCCTATTTTTATATTCTTTTCATAATACGAGGCGGATTTCAAAACCTCTCCCCATTTTATATCCGGTATAACGCTGTCTGTTTTTGCGCCGAATAAATCCTTGTTAAAAAAAAGCTCCGAAAACTTTTCATTGTACCAATATATAGAGCCGTCAATATGCGCCACAATAACAGGTATGGGAAAAGAACCCATTAGATTTGCCGAAATGGAATTTGAACTTTTGGCTAAAATATTCAAATAGTTATTGGTATATTCTTTACGTTTATTTGCCAATACCGCGACGGTTATAAGTATAACCGCGCCGATGATGATTTCAATAAGACCAAAGATTGGAATATCTGTCAAATAGACAATTATTCCGCTGCAAATTAAAATCAGCGCCGAAAAAAACGTGATTTTCAAATAGGTCTTTGTTATCTGCCCGTAATATTTCTTCATCTGTCCCTCCAAACGCAGCGTATGCGTTCAAGTCTAACGGCTTTTTAAGTATTTTCTGAGTTCGGACATATCGGAAAATTCAATTTCCAATTCGTGCCCGTTTTCCTCTCCGATTGTAAGCAGCTCGGATATTTTATTGTCAATGCCCGCAAAGCTTACGCCAAGCCGCCTTGCCAATATGTAATCCATTGCTATAACGGTTGCTATTTCGTTGGTTACATTTTCATACTCGCCTATTTCGTCGTAATCGGCAAGTGTTTTGTAAAGATTCGCTATTTCCGAAATGATTTCTCCTTTTATCATTTCAATAGCTTTCAGATTTGTTGATATGTTCATTATGATGCCTCCTATGATGTTAAATAATTTTATGCAAGCCTATCTGATATTATATTCTAACACAAACTTTATTTTAAGTCAACTGTAACGCGAAATTTTACCATAATAATACAGAAAATTTATCACACTTGCAATGCAACAAAAAGGCGGCTCAAAAGCCGCCCTAAAGAACTATATATTTTCGGCAATAAGCCTTGCCATTTCGGCGCAGCCTACCTTTGTCATACCGTCCGACATAATATCAGTCGTTCTGTAATTCATATCGAGAACCTTGTCCACCGCGCTGTTAATCGCTTTTGCCTCTTCAACAAGACCGAAAGACATCTCAAGCATCATTGCTGCGGAAACTATTGTGGCAATCGGATTTGCAATATCCATACCGGCAATATCCGGCGCGCTGCCGTGAATAGGCTCGTACATTCCGCACTTTGTAGCGCCCAGCGACGCTGACGGCAGCATACCGATTGAGCCGGCAATAGCGCTCGAAAGATCGGAAAGTATATCTCCGAATATATTTGATGTTACAATAACGTCAAACTGAGCCGGATTTATCGCAAGCTGCATTGCCGCATTGTCAACATACATATGAGTAAGCTCGACCTCGGGATAATCCTTTGAAAGCTCAATCATTGTCTTTCTCCAAAGCTTTGAGGAATCAAGCACATTTGCCTTGTCAACGGAAACAACTCTCTTATCTCTGAGCATCGCCGTTTCAAACGCGATTTTGCCTATTCTCTTAACCTCTTCAACCGAATATTTTTCCTCGTCCGACGCCCAAGAGCCGTCAGAGGCGGTTTTTCTTTCACCGAAGTATATACCGCCGGTAAGCTCGCGCACTACCATTACATTAAGTCCGTTTTTAAGCTTTTCGTCCTTTAACGGCGACGCGTCCTTCAGCTGCGGCTTTAAAATAGACGGACGCAGGTTTGAATACAATTCAAGAGCCTTTCTTATTCCCAAAAGTCCCTTTTCGGGTCTTACGGGAGCGTTATCCCATTTTGGACCGCCCACCGCGCCCAAAAGCACGCTGTCCGACTTCTTACAAATATCCACGGTTTCCTGTGGCAGCGGTTCGCCGTATTTATCTATCGCGCAGCCGCCCATATAAACCTCTGTATAATTAAACTTGTGTCCGTACTTTTTGCTCACTGCATCAAGCACCGTTACCGCTCCGCCGACTATCTCGGGACCTATTCCGTCGCCCGGAATAAGCGCTATATTAAATTCAGCCATTATTTAGTTTCCTTTCTTTATGTATTCCACAAGACCGCCCGCGTTTATAATACCCTGCATAAATTCGGGAAACGCAACCGCTTGATAGGTTTTATCCTTTGTCTTGTTAGTTATAACACCGGTATCAAAATCAACCTCTACCTCGTCACCCGCGGAAATATCCTCGGATGCCTCCTCACATTCAAGAATCGGCAGACCTATATTGATTGAATTTCTGTAGAAAATTCTCGCAAAATCCTTAGCTATTACGCAGGATATACCGCTTGCTTTAATAGCTATCGGCGCGTGCTCTCTTGACGAGCCGCAGCCGAAATTCGCGCCGCCTACCATAATGTCGCCCTTTTGTACCCTACTCGCGAAATCCTTATCTATGTCCTCCATACAGTGCAAAGCAAGCTCCTTAGGGTCGCTTGTGTTCAAATATCTCGCGGGAATTATTACGTCAGTATCTATATTGTCGCCGTATTTTATAACTTTTCCGTTTGCTTTCATAATTACATAACCTCCTCAGGCGCTGTTATTTTACCTGTAATCGCGCTTGCAGCCGCAACCTCCGGACTTGCAAGATAAACCTCGCTTTCAACGTGTCCCATACGTCCGATAAAGTTTCTGTTGGTTGTGGAAACGCATCTTTCGCCCTCGGCAAGCACTCCCATATGTCCTCCCAGGCACGGACCGCAGGTCGGCGCCGAAATTACGCAGCTGGATTCAACAAGTGTTGACAATGTTCCGTCCTTTAAAGCATCCAAATAAACAGCCTGCGTCGCCGGGAACACTATTACTCTTATTCCCTTTTTAACACGCTTGCCCTTTAGAATTTCAGCCGCGGCGCGTAAATCCGAAATTCGTCCGTTTGTGCACGAGCCGATAACCACTTGGTCGATTTCTACCTCTCCCCAGTTTTCCGGAGTTCTCGCGTTTTCCGGCAAATGCGGGAACGCAACCGTATGCGGCACCTTAGAAAGGTCAATATCTATAACCTGAGCGTATTGAGCGTCGGCGTCCGCCGTGAACACCGCGTATTCTCTGTTCGAATGGTCCTTCATATATTGAACCGTCAAATCGTCAACCTCGAATATGCCGTTTTTCGCGCCCGCCTCAATCGCCATATTCGCGATTGTGAAACGGTCGTCCATAGTAAGAGTGTGCATACCCTCGCCGGTAAATTCCATTGACTTATACAAAGCGCCGTCAACGCCTATCATTCCGATTATATGCAGAATAAGGTCTTTGCCGCTTGTATACTTGTTCAGCTTGCCGGTAAGATTAAACTTAATCGCCTCCGGCACCTTAAACCAAGCCTTGCCCGTCGCCATACCGGCTGCCATATCCGTTGAGCCTACGCCCGTTGAAAACGCGCCCAAAGCGCCGTATGTACAGGTATGCGAATCGGCGCCGATTACCACGTCGCCGGCAACCACAAGTCCTTTTTCCGGAAGAAGAGCGTGCTCTATGCCGACCTCGCCGACCTCAAAATAATTTATAATATCCTGTTCCTTTGCGAAGGTTCTGACCTTCATTGCCTGCTGCGCGGACTTGATGTCCTTATTCGGAGTAAAATGGTCGGGAACAAGCGCGATTTTTGCTTTGTTAAACACGCTTTCCTTTCCGATTTTGTCAAATTCTCCTATCGCAACGGGCGTTGTGATGTCGTTGCCGAGAACAAGATTCAAATCTGCCATTATCAGCTCTCCGGCTTTTACACTGTCCTTTCCTGCGGCATTTGCAAGAATTTTCTGCGTCATGGTCATTCCCATAAAAATCACCTCATATATTTTCTTAATGTTCCTATTATACACCAGTTTTTCAATATTGTAAATATTAAATTTGCATAAATTAGCGTAAGCATTTGCGATAAGGCAAAAAATTATTTCCTATTTATATATGGCATTTACAGAACAAAAGTCAATGCTCAATTTTTCTCGGCGGCTTTTCTCCGAAATATTGATATAAATTACATTTAATCATTCCGTTATAGAGCTTGCGTTTTTTATTCGCTTTTTTCCCGAAAAGTCTTTCAAAGTTTTCGTTTGATGTGATAATGTAATAAGACCACCTGTCAAATTTCGCGAAATTGACGCCGATTTCCCTATACAGCTGTTCACATTCCTTTATTTCGCCTATTCGCTCGCCGTAGGGCGGATTGCATATCACGGTGCCGTAAGGCATATCAAGGTGAATTTTACGCGCGTCGCCGAGCCTCGGAACGACATATTCGCCCACGCCCGCCTTTTCCGCGTTATTGCGCGCTATTTCCACGGTGTCCGCGTCAATATCATAGGCGTATATCTCAAGCGGAACATTTCTTTCAAGTGATTTTGCCTCGTCCCTCGCTTTATTCCAAATTTCACTTCCTATATTATTAAATTGCTCGGAAACAAACTCACGCGACAATCCGGGCGCCATATTGCGCTTTATCATAGCCGCCTCTATGGGTATGGTTCCGCTGCCGCAAAACGGGTCGCACAGCGGATACTCGAATTTCCAATGGCTCAGCTCTGCCATAGCGGCGGCAAGCGTTTCCTTTAAAGGCGCAATATTCGATATTTGTCTGTACCCTCTTTTATGCAGACCCTCGCCGGAGGTGTCTATCATCAAAGTGACCTTATCCTTAAATATCGAAAATTGTATTCGATATTCCGCGCCGTCCTCCGGCAGCCACGATATTCCGTACTTTGTTGAAAGGCTGTCCGCGACAGCCTTTTTTATAATCGCCTGGCAATCTCTGACGCTTGCAAGCGTGGATTTGAGCGAATATCCCTTTACCGGGAACGAATCATTCTTTCCTATCCATTTGCTCCATTCGCACCGCTTTGCGCCCTCAAACAGCTCGTCAAAGGTGACGGCTGTAAATTCAGCCATTTTTATAAGCACTCTTTCCCCTGTCCTAATCCATAGGTTAGCTCTGCATACCGCCTCGCAGTCGCCCATAAACGTAACCCGTCCGTCCTCCACGGAGGTTGTTTCGTATCCGAGACGGCGAACCTCTCTCGCCGCCAGGGATTCCAAACCGAACAGTGTTGTTATTATAATTTCAAATTTATCCATCATTTAACTCTTTTTCTTTCCTTTATATTTTTTCTTCGGTTTTTTCTTATTTTTTTCACGCTTTTGCTCTGTTGACCGTTCTTCAAAGGTCTTTAAGAGCTTTTTGCTCGCGTCTTTTTCAAGCACAAAATCAATTTGCCTTAACGCTATATCCGCGCGGGCAATTATTACCTTTACGGCATCTCCCGTTGTGTATGTTTTCTTTTTTCTTCTTCCGATAAGGATATTTCCGCTTTCGACATATTCATAGTAATCGTCGGTCATATTCTCCACTCTGACAAGACCCTCTACCGAATTTTCCAGCTCCACAAACATTCCGAAATTGGTTACATTCGCCACAATGCCCTCGAACGCCTGTCCGACAAATCCGCTCATATATGCCGTTTTCATCAAATCGTCAACCTCTCGTTCGGTATGCTCCGCGTTGACCTCACATTCGCTCGACCGTCTGCCCGCCGCGGCGACATAATCCTTAAGATAAGGTATTTTGTTTTCCGTAAGCTGTCCGTCAATAAAATCCTTTAACAGGCGGTGTACCGCCAAATCCGGATAACGCCTTATCGGCGATGTGAAATGGCAGTAATATTTGGCGGCAAGTCCGAAATGTCCCAAGCTTTCCTCGCTGTATTTCGCTTTCATAAGAGATTGCAGCATTGCGGAGGATATAATTCTCTCCTCCGGCGTATCCTTAACGGTGTCAAGTATTCCCTGTAGAGTTTTCGGGTGAATCGGGTTATCTCTGTCTATTTTTCCCTTTAACGACAACCCGAAAGACATAATAAACTCGTTAAACGCGATTATTTTTTCAAGCGACGGCGCCTCGTGATTGCGGTAAATAAACGGTATTTCCGACCAAAAGGCATATTCCGCCACGGTTTCATTTGCGGCAATCATAAATTCCTCTATCATCTTATTGGAAACGCCGCGCACCTCGCGCGATATTTCAATCGGCTCGCCGTTTTCGTCAACCGTTATTTTGCTCTCCGGAAAATCAAAGCGTATAGCGCCTCTTTTCGCGCGCTTATTACTTAGGATTTGAGCCAAGCCCTCCATAAGCTTAAGCGTAGGCAGCATATAGTTATATTTTTCGCTCAGCTTAGCGTCGTTTTCCTCAAGTATTGAGTTTACGTTATTATATGTCATTCGCTCCTTTGAGCAAATAACGGATTTGCAAAGTCGGTGATTTACCACATTGCCGTCGCCGGTTATTTCCATAAACACCGACAGCGTTAATCTGTCCTCTTTCGGATTTAGGCTGCATATTCCGTTGGACAGCCTTTCCGGCAGCATAGGTATCACTCTGTCGGCAAGATATACGCTTGTGCCTCTTTCATACGCCTCGTTTTCAAGCGCCGAGCCGTCCGTCACATATTCGGACACGTCCGCGATATGAACGCCGAGATAATAATTTCCGTTTTCGGTAAGCGTGAGAGATACCGCGTCGTCAAAATCGCGTGCGTCGTCGCCGTCTATCGTGAAAATAAGCATATCGCGGAGGTCTTCTCTGCCTTGCGTCTGTTCCTCGCTTATTTCGCGCGGAATTTTTTTCGATTCGGCAACGGTTTCCTTGTCAAATTCCTGTTTTATTCCGTTTTCTATAATAATTCCCTCAACGCAGCTTTTGAGATTCTCCTCACTGCCGAGAACACTTACAACCTCGCCGAAAACCTTGTTGTTTTCGGTATATCGGGTGATGAGCGCCGCTACTCTGTCGCCTATCTGCGCCGTCATAATTTTGTCCGGAGCTATGCTGATTTTGGTGTATATCTGTCTGTTGTCGGGACGCAGATAATAATATCCGTCCTTTTCCTTATATATAATTCCCACAATAATTTTGTTGTGACGCTCCAGCACCTTTATTATATGTCCCTGACGGTGATTTTGTTTTTTGTCGGTTTTATTGTTTTTATCGATACGAACCAAAACCTTATCGCCGTTTAAGGCGTTCATCATATCATCGCCCGCGACAAAAATATCCTCTTCGCCCTCACCGCAAATAACAAAGCCGAAATATCCTTTTGCGTTACAGCTGAGCCGTCCCGCGGCAGTCATTGTTTCATTGCCGAGTGAAACATGTCTTCCCTTTTTGGTTATATAAATTTTTCCCTCAACGCAAAGCTCGTTAAGTATCTCCGTAAGCTGCGTTTCGTCCTCCTTCGGCACGTCCAAAACTGTTGCAAGCTCATTGAATTTTAGCGGTATATACTCCTTTGAGTTTATATATGCAAATATTTTTTCTTTTCTGTCCATATTTTTCTCCTATTTTTATTTCTACTGATTATTTTATAACAAATACGTGATATGTCAAGAGTAAATTTTACTCCTTACGCCCTTATTATTGACGATTTTTCTGTTTGATATATATCTTTATATGCGAAATACGCCGTCGAATTAATCTTTGTGTAACCCTTTTGTCATATTATAGTAACAAAAAAATGTTGACGAACTCTGAATATAGATGTATAATAACTTTATGCTATTTTTAAACTGGGTCTTAGTGAGCAAATAAGACTCAAACCAAAGAAAGGAATGGATACGCAAATGAGAAAAAAGAGCATAATCACTCTTTGTTTCGTCATTGCACTTGCCATCATACTTAACTATGTTGCCTTTATCGGTTTCAACATAGCGGGTTATTCATATGACGGTGCATTCGGCGAAAAGGGTATCAAAAAGGGCATCGATTTGGCGGGAGGTTCGGTTATTACTTTCCAAGCCAACACGGATTCCCCAACGGACGACCAAATGAAGGTCGTTGAGTCGATTTTTCAGACTCGTATGACAAATGCCGGATATACCGAGGCTCGTATATCAATCGGCGAGGCAGGAAAAATTACGGTTGAAATTCCGTCGGTTACCGATACCGACGAGGCTGCCGAACTTCTCGGCAACACGGCAAAGCTGACTTTCAACGATGCTGACGGAAATGTGGTTCTTGACGGCGCTACCGACATCAAGGACGCGTCTTACCAGTACGGTCAGGTTGAGCAGAACGGCTCCTCGATACCGTATGTAAAGGTTGAATTCACAGCCGAGGGAAAAGAAAAGTTTGTCGAGGCTACAGCAACGGCTGCGGCGGCTGCAAGCGAGAACAAGAATTATATAACAATTCAGATGGACGACGAAATAATTTCAAGCCCGACTGTCAGCGAGGAAATCGACAGTGATTCTTGTATAATTTCGGGCAGCTTTACTCCCGAAACCGCCGAAACACTTGCCAACCAAATCAAATCCGGTCAACTTCCGTTTGATTTGACTGTTATATCTCAGGAAACAGTCGGAGCGGAGCTTGGTCCGAACGCTTTGTACACAAGCCTTCTTGCGGCGGCAATCGGTATTATTCTTATAATGATATTTATGGTTATAATGTACAGAATCCCCGGTCTTATAGCGGATATTTCACTGCTTATATATGTAGGTCTTATCGGACTTGCTTTGGGCGTGTTCCATGTGAACCTAAGCCTCCCGGGTATCGCGGGTATCGTATTGTCAATAGGTATGGCTGTTGACGCGGACTGTATTATATTTGAAAGAATGAAGGAAGAGCTGAAATTGGGCAAGACAATCAAGGCCTCTGTTTCGTCCGGTTTTGACAAGGCATTTTCGGCAATTCTTGACTCGAATATAACAACCATCATTTCTTGTGTGGTTCTTTATCTTTCGGGAATCGGTACCGTAACAGGCTTTGCAACAACTCTTGGCATAGGCGTAATACTTAGTATGTTTACCGCTATTGTTATTACAAAGTTCCTTTTGAAACAGCTTGTAGGTATCGGTATAGAAAACAGAAACTTATTCTATAATGCAAAAGCTAAAAAAGGAGGTGCGGAAGAATAATGAAAGAGTTGACTAAAAACAGATGGAAATTTATGATTATCCCCGCACTGATTGTTCTAATCGGAATAGTAATGTATATTGTTCACGGCGGATTTAACTTTGACGTTGAATTTATGGGCGGTATCAGAATGCAGATTGATATGCACACCGAATTTGACAACGAAGAAATTGTTCAGCTGATACAGGAAAACACAACAGATACTGTTTCGGCAACCGTGCAGAAAGGCACAACCAATGAGATTGCCGTTATTAAGACTCCTCCTGTTGACGAGTCGGTAAAAACAGAAATATTCAACGCGATAAAGGATAAATACAGCCTCGCTGACGAAGATTTGATTTCTGTTTCTTCGGCATCGGCAAGCTTTGGTCAAGAGGTTCAGAGAAAAGCGTTGCTGTATACTTTGATTGCTATACTGTGTATTCTTATTTATATAGCAATACGCTTTGAATGGCGCAGCGCCGTTATGGCGGTTGTCGCTTTGGCTATAAACGTCTTGGTTATGGCGTCGGTATATTCAATCACAAATATACCTTTGAATACGACTTTTATCGCCGGAATGCTTACGGTGGTCGGTTATTCTATCAATAATACAATCGTTATTTTTGACAGAATACGCGAAAATCAAAAGGCTCGCAAAAAGAATGAAACCGTTGCCGCAATGACCGACAGAAGTATCTTTGAAACGATGGGACGTACAATCAATTCAACGATTACAACGCTTATCACTATCGTTCTTATATACATTCTCGGTGTTTCCACAATAAAGGATTTTGCTCTTCCTCTTATTGTAGGTATCATCTCCGGTGCTTATACTTCAATCTTTATCGCAAGCACATTCTGGGCTGCTTGGAAGGAATCCAATATGCAGGCTAAAGCCGCTGCCGCTCAGGAAAGAAAAAGCAACAAGAAAAGATAAATAAGTAATTTTTCAAAATACATCACCGCAAACGCGGTGGTGTATTTTTTATGGCATATATAAGCAACGCGTAAATTGTCTTAAATAAATCTTGACTTTAGGCGTATTATATGATATAATAAATATGTTGTTGGTATGATTTGCCGATGTGGCGGAACTGGCAGACGCCCGGGACTTAAAATCCCGTGAGAGTTTCTCTCGTGCCGGTTCGATCCCGGTCTCCGGCACCACAATATTTATATCGCGGGGTAGAGCAATTGGTAGCTCGTCGGGCTCATAACCCGGAGGCTGCAGGTTCGAGTCCTGTCCCCGCAACCAAAAATGGTCCGTATCAAAACGAATTTGTTTTGATACGGTTCCTTTTTATTTCCGCCTGTGTTGTGATACAAAAAGAGCGTGTACCCATCCCGGAAAATCGGGGTGGAACACACTCTGAATTGACGTATCGGTGTTCAAAGCTGCCGCTGCGTGGTTGCAAATTGACGCGAGCGCATACTCCTGCTGCGCTCGCCTGCTCACTGCGTCTCAGCCTTTTAACCATATATCTCATCAAGCAGTCTTGTCCCTGCTTTTGTTTGAAATACCGTTTCTCTAAAATTAGAAATTGCGTTCCGGCTCATGTGGCTCTCAGATGCATTGACGAGAAAATCCGCTTCCACAAGGATTTGATAATCCAGGCCCGCGATATCCTTGAAGGTATGATGGTGTCCCACCAGATAGCAAATTCGCTCTAATTGTGCGGATGGGAGGTTAAAGTCTTTGTAGAATTCCGCTGTCAGCGGAATTCCTTCCTTTTCCTGATAAGGTCCCGCCGTGCTCCCATATTTTTTGCGGCATAGAGGACAGGCAATATCATGTACGATTGCAGCCAGCTCAAGAGTCTGCTGTGTTTTTTGCTCCAGTTTTTCCAGTTCCCCGATCGTCTTTGCGTAACCCCAGACCTTCAAAAAATGCTCAATGTCGTGGATGTTTCCCTCGTAAAAGACAATCATCTTTTCAATCGCCTTTGCAATCATACCTCTATTTCTCCTCGCTTTCCACTCGTTCGATTTTGAACACATTTATGGTATCAACATCCGGGCAGCAAAACACAGCGGTTCCCTCAGGCTGTCCCGGTATTTCTCCGCCATACCGCAATATGTCTATATACGGAAACGCTACGTGCATGACCATAGGGCACATTCTTCCGCGCTCTGTATCAAAGTCAAACGAGTCGCCGATTTTGTGCCCCCTGTGGCATCCCATCGGCCCTTTTCGGTCAATTAACGTAATTCTGATTTTCGGTCTGCTCGACATCACAAGTTGTCCTCCCAATATCGTTTCAGCCCCGGCAATTTGCGCGGTTTGTCTCCAGTGCAAACATCATATACCCGCCTGAATCATTCGAAAAAGCAACTATTTTCTTAAAATATCATACCACACCTTGATAAACTTTTCTACCCATGCAGCAAAACATCCGCCGGAAGTGCGGCCGCCTTAGATCGGATCGACATATTCACCTGGATATAGGCGCAAGGCTGCAACGGGCGAGATGCTGCGTCGGTTTGATGACGGGTCAAGAGCCTGAGTCGTTCGCCCCGCCTTCGTGCGTTTTCCGGTTTTCGGAAAAATGCTGCTTCAGCAGATCGATCAGCCGTTCCGCGATGGGCGTGAAAATCTGATATTTTTTCCAGATGATATACATTTTTGTCTCCAACCGGGGAGAGAGGGGCCGGAAGCACAGGCCGCTCGACCGGCTGACGTCGGCCAGCCGGTCAAAGACCAGCAGGCAGCCCAGGCCCTCCCGGACGAACACGGAGCCGTTATAGAATAGATTGATGGTTCCGATGATGTCCAGCTGATCGACGGTCTCGCCGCACCACCTCGGAAGATCCGCGTGGATGGACTGGGGGGAGGTGATCAGAGGGACTCCCTGCAGATCCTCCGGGCGAATCGACGGCTTCTGTGCCAACGGATTGTCTGCCCGCATCAAGAGGCCCCAGGTGTCGCCTCCCGGCAGAGAGAGATAATTGTACCTGGACAGGTCGGGCGGCTCCACAATGACCGCAAAATCCGACAGTCCCTGCTCCAGGTCGTTGACCACCACGCGGGTGTCGCCGCTGGTGATGTGAAACCGCAGCCCCGGATATTGCAGGCGAAATTGCTTGAGGACGCCGGCCAGGTGGCGCATCAGCCAGGATTCGGCACAGCCGATGCGCACATCCCCGCCTGTCAGGTCATTCAGAGACTGAAATTCCCCGATGGTCTTGTCCGCCATGTCCAGAATGTCCTCCGCCCGCTTGCGCAGCAGAATTCCCTCCTCGGTCAAGTGCACATTGTAGTTGCCCCGGACAAACAGCTTGCACCCCAGCTCGGCCTCCAGCCCCTTGAGCTGCTTGGACAAGGTGGGCTGAGAGATGTGCAGCGTTCTGGCCGCGCCCGTGATGCTGCCCTCCCTGGCCACTTCGATAAAATACCGCAGCACACGCAGCTCCATAAAACAACCTTCCCTTCCATTGTCATTTCCCTCCTTATTATAGCGCAAATAGATATTCATTTCAAGAATAATTAGAAATAGAAACAAAGTATTTGCAATCCTCTCTGACTCCCTCTAAAATATAGGCAACAGGGAGGTGGTCAGCGATGCCGGAGGCGGGTAACGAAGCCCAGTGCTTTTATGAAAACCTGGTCGACATCGGACTGGAGGCGGAGACGGTCTCCCGCTGCGTTCTGCTGAAGAAGGAGGGCCGCAACCGGGAGCTGCTGCTCCTGCTGCAAAACAGCCGCCGGGACCTGCTGACCCGCATCCACGGGGACCAGAAGCGGCTGGACTGCCTGGACTATTTGTTAAATCGGCTGAATCAGAAAGGGGGAAAGGGACCGTGACCGTTGAGGATATCATCGCGGCGTATCGGGACGAGACGGATGAGAGCGCCGAGTGTCTGGCCAGCGCCAACGTGCTCTACCAGGAGGCGATCCGCATCGGTATGGAATTGAATACCCAGTACCATACGCCGGAGGAGATTCGGGAAATCATGAGCCGCCTGACCGGGCGGGCCATAGACGATTCCTTTCGGCTGTTCCCGCCGTTTTACACGGATTTTGGAAAGAA
>MSHM01000031.1 GCA_001941225.1 Oscillospiraceae bacterium Zagget12 | reverse complement strand
TTAGCTCAGTTGGTTAGAGCATCCGGCTCATAACCGGACGGTCCTAGGTTCGAGTCCTAGATGGTCCACCAAGATTTAGAAAAGACAGGTGCTTAAGCATCTGTCTTTTTTGTGCAATCGCAAACACACGCTAAAATGAACGGCGTTGCGGTATTGCAGGATGAAAAGTTTGAATTGCCGTCGGGCGCTACAGCCGATTGTCCCGGTACGAGTGGTATGAATCCGACGATACAGGAAGAGTTTAGATGGAAGTAAAGAGATGGTTTGATGAAGGTTAAGTATCTTGGCGAAAGTCAATCTTGTTGTTTGCTGAAAGACAAAATATATGAATGTTTAGACGAAGAAGATGGATTTTTCAGGATAATAGACGAAGAGGGTTATGACGAAGATGAAGAAATACAAGGCCACCTTTATCCTACTGAGCTGTTTGAAACAGTAGACGAGGACAAGGATTGACGCGGGGAGAATAAATATGTTGACAGTTGGTTTAATAGTGTTTGCGGTGGCGCGGAGTGGCAATGATGGGAGCAAAGCCGCTTATTGATGTATAATTACATTGTATATAAATTCGCGCTCAAACGAACGCAACATGGGGGAGCGATTATTATGGAATATATATCAGTCAAGGACGCGGCGGCAAAATGGGGAGTATCCGAGCGGTACGCACAGCGCTGTTGTACGGAGGGGCGCGTCGATGGCGCGGTGAAATTCGGCAGAGCGTGGGCGATTCCGCCGAACGCCGAAAAGCCCGCCGACAAAAAGGCAGCCGCGGCTGACGCGGAAAAGACCGACACGGAGGAACTGCCCGAGGAAACCGACGAAACCGAGCCGGAGAAAAAGCTGCGCCAAGCGTTGCCTTTGATAAACACACCGTACAAATTAGGCTCCATTATGGAGTCAATCGATAAAATAGAGGACGCGGACACGCGCAATATCGCGCTTGCCGAATATTATTACCTCAGCGGACAATCCGCGAAAGCGTCGGACATAGTGGAGGAATACCTGACTAACAAGGATTTGGCGCTGCGCCTTTCGGCGTGCCTGCTGTACGCCTACGCGAACCTCGCGCTTGACCGAATCCCGAGAGCGCGCCAGGCATTGGCGCAGATACGCTCGACAGCCGAGGCGGTGGACGAAAGCACGCCCGCGATTTATCGGGCGTACTCTGTATGCGTATCGGCGTGCGCGAACGTGCTTTTGCATCTTCCGCTGCCGGAAACCACCGTTCCGATAAAGCAGTTTCTTCACATTCTGCCGTCGGGACTGCGCCTGCTTGCCTTGTACGCGGAGGCGCACCACGCGTATCTCAAAAAGCAGTACGGCGCGTGCATCGGCATAGCGGAAACGGCACTTGCCATCGAGGGCGAGCTGTACCCGATGCCGGCAATTTACCTGCACCTTGTTGCGGCGATGGGATATATCAATATGAAACAGCCGCAGCAGGCAAAGGAAAACCTTTTGGAGGCATGGAAAATCGCCCAACCGGACGATATGATAGAGGCATTCGGCGAGCATCACGGACTTTTGGGCGGTATGCTTGAGGCGGTTATCAAAAAGGACTATCCCGACGACTTCAAGCGTATGATAAACATCACCTACAGCTTTTCGGCGGGGTGGCGCAAAATACATAATCCCGACACCGGACATTACGTCGCGGACGATTTGACCACCACGGAATTTACCGTCGCAATGCTTGCGGCGCGCGGTTGGTCGAACAAGGAAATAGCGTCGCATCTTGACGTTTCAACGAACACAATAAAAATGCACATTTCCGCCGTTCTGCAAAAGCTCGGAATTTCGCAGCGCAAGGATTTGTCGCAATTTATGTTGAGATAGACCGGATAATTAAAACAAAAAATATACGGGTAGATACACGCCTTAAACGCGGGGCGGGTACCTACCCATTTTTTTGCGAAAATGGGTGTGTTCAAAATGAAGAAAATAACGTAAAATATTAATTAGGTTAAAGTATGAACGAGAGGAGGTAAGTTATGAATGAGAGAAAGAAGTATACATTCGACGGCGTAGAGATTACAGTTCCGCTGCGGCGCGATGACCGTACGGGAATATACATCGAGGACTACCGAGAGTGGATTGAAAAGGTCGTTTTCACTCCGGCGGGACACCCGATAATGTTCGCCGGAGAGGATGCCTGCGATCTTGCCGAATACGATGAGGGCGGAAAATGTCCCGACTGCGGCTCCTGCCGATTTTACAGACGGGCAGATGAGCACACATGGATAGGCGCCTGCATAAACGAGGAAAGGCGGCGCAAGGACTAATCAAAAACGGAGCATGAACGGAAAAAGGCTCCGAAATCCAACAAAAACCATTATAAAGGAGATGTGAAAATGAAAGTTACAAAGAAATTATGGGCATGGCTGTTATGCCTCACGATGATTAGCGCGTTTATACCGAATATAACCTTCGCGGCGAACAGCAGCAGCACGCAGTGGACATATTCAATTTTTCTTAGAGCAGCGGACGCAAACGAATCCGGAACCGGCAACAATCTGAATGTCAAGCTGTACTATGGCAGCAACAGCTACCTGCAAAAGGATCTTGGCGGTGTAAGTACAGGCAGCTATACGGAAACGAAATATATAGAAACAAATGTGGCGCCGTGGCAGCTTACCGGACTTACGATAACAAATCCGGGCAACAACGCGGTCTGCATAGATTATGTTTATCTGGGAGTAAAAGCCAAAAACAACGCGTCAAGCCAATATTATATTCGTCTGGCTAAGCTTGATGGAGGCAATACCTGGATAGAAACTCAAAACGGCAGCAAGCACGACAAGAGTAAAAGCTGGACATTGAGCATACCTGACGAGCTTTCCGTCAGCCTTGATAATTTGGCGACAAATTTGGGCGGTACAACGGTATTGGACGTAAGCAAAAGTCAAAGCTCAAGCGCCTTTTCCGTGATATGGGACGGAACCAATGCGGACAGTTTTATGACATCATATAATATGTTTGATTATATGGATTATCCGGAGGTTAGCGTCAGCGTTGCGGCTAAGGGGCTCTCCACATCTCAAGCCGGAACAGGCTATAAGACATACAGCGCGTCGCAGCTGGGAATAACGACATATACGGGAAAGACTAACTCAACCAGCAAAAAGGTCGGATTTTCGATTGAGAGCAAAGCCAAATTGCTGGAAACAATGAACAATCTTGAAGTCAACTACATTACCATCACATCGGAAATAAAATTCAAAGCCGGCAGAACGACGAATAATACAGGCAAAGATTATACAGTCAAAAGAACATATACCTTTGTGAGAAATGTATTCGACATCGGCGAACCGACATTCTCGGAGAATTTCTCAGAGCCGCACATTACCGATTACAATTATTATAATATCGATAATAAGGAAAGCGGCAACGGAATCACGGTGACTGTTCCGATAACATACGGAGGTACCGGAAATTTCTCCCATTTGAATAAAGGGCTGAACACAGCATATTCGGTAAAGTATAGAGCCGTATCCTTCAACGCAAAGCTTAAGGTAGACGACGGAAAAAACACTGTATATATAAACAGCAGTTTAAGCAAAAAAAATACAGACTCGTCCGGTAATTTATTGCTTTACTTCCCCATTAGCGGAGAATATTCCTCGGGGGTAAACGGTCTTACTCTGATACTTACGGACGTTAAAATGGACGTCAGAGTCAGCAATGATTCATCGTCAACCTTCTACCTGCACCAAACAGGCAAGCCACTGACGGGAAGCGACACCACATATACCCTGGGCAATACCTCCTATTACTCGAGTGAAAGTAAACTGGACACAATAAGACCCACGGTTGAATATACCGTAGCCGACGACAGCGCGGGCAAGCTCGGCGAGTGGTCGAAGTCACTGAAACTCAGCTCGCAAGCGTCAGAGAATATGTATGTATTGGACGATGATACGTTTACCGGTCCCGCGTATCTATATTCACTCGTCAGCGGCACGGGCGACAATACAACGGCGGTAAAAATTTACGATAAAAACGGTTACACCGGCGCCAAGACAACTCAACAGGCATCGGCATCGGGAACCACGCCGTCAAGCATAGTGCTAGCCTTGGCTGAAAAGACGGAGGGCAAATATACGCTGGTGGTATACGGCAAGTATATGGCGAACAACGAAACCACGCAAACCCTTGAAAATATATACCTTGACAACAAGGCTCCGACGTTCTCCGTAAAGGAGAGCCAAACGGTAGATGTAACCAACACTCTTACCAAGAGGTATAACTTCAGCATTTCGGATTTATCCGGCACGGGCAGAGTTTACTACTACATAGATACCGAGGGCATTGGCGTAACTGATGCTTACTTCAAATTTGACAAAAGTGACGCGGAAACGGGAACGACCGAAACAAAGAACAAATGGGCGTTTATTCCGCAGGACGCGGATAAGCAATCCGGCGACACGGACGGCGCGGTGATTATACAGGTTGAAAACGGCGGCTCGTTCGACGGACGTTTGTATTATTTCGCACAGGACGATTTCGGCAACACAAGCGGTGTTACAACAAAGGTTATAAGCCTTGTAAACACAGACCTCACCTGCACGGCGGAGGACACGGAAATCGGCACATACAATCATTACCTTATCACTCTTCAAACCCCGAACGCGTCCGACTCGGATATATACTATCAATGGTATGACAGCGACGGCACGGCTGTAACGGACGAGATAAAATACACCGGAACGATAGACACAAGAGAGATAAGCGGCATTGAGGATTGGGACGGAGAATATACTCTCAAATGCACGGCGAAAACAGAGACATCGTCGCGCGAAACGGAGTTTAGCTACACCTTTGACCACACCGCGCCGACGCTTTCCGTAACGGACACTACGGCGGGCAGCTATGCCGAGGAGCACGTTATAAACATAACGTCAAGCGACGGAATAGGCGTAGCGGAGCTTACGGGTCAATATTACAGAGCCGACGGCACAGCCGAGGGCGACCCGTTCACGATAAGCAGCTACAGCGACTCTTTCTCCTACAGCGTTTCCGAAAATCTTATATTCGCTCCGGAAAAGTCCGGCGCGTATAAGCTAAAGGTTACGTCCTCCGATTTGAACGGCAGATTGGCGGAGCAGACCACAGGCTTAATATATATAAGAAACGCGGCGCCCGAGGTAACCCTTACGGCGGAAACGGCAAGTGAATACGGAGAATATCCGCTTGTGGGAGCGGACGGCAGCTACAGCGTAAAGGTGAATGTCAATGAGGACTTCATTAACGCGTCAAACACTGCGGTTACAACAACCGAGGGTCAGTATCTTTACTACAGAATAGTAAACGACGGCATAGCGGGCGAATGGACAAAGCTCTCAAATCCGCTTACGGCATCGGAGGAAACAACCGAAAACGAGGACGGCACGACAAGTACATCGTCCGCGTTTACGGGTGAATACACAATAGACGCTCCCGCGGAGCTTGTAGAGGGCGAAAACATAGTAGTGATGGAATTCATAATCGCCGCAGAGGGCAGAACCGGTATATACGCCGATGAGGCTGTGGCAAGCAGCGATTCGAGCGATGGTATAGAAAAGGAAAGCTACCGCATAGCGCACGAATACTTCACAATCTTCCGCGACACAACCGCTCCGGAATATGTTTTAACTCTCGAAGATGAGCGCACGGCGGACGATATAATCGGAAAGCTTACGGTAACCGACACCTATACCGATGAATTTACCGTTACACCGCTTGACAGCGCGGTAACTCTTGAATTAATCGGCACTGCCGCCGGCGAGGAAACAGAGGACACCACGCTAAACGAGGACGCGGATATTGAGCTTGAAGACGAGCTTTTGGAGTACACCAATTACACCGTGACCGTAAGCGACAACGTAACAACCTCAATAACCGTTACGGACGCGGCGGGCAACAGCGTTTCCGTTCCGATAGAGATTAAGAAAATAGACCGCGAGGGTCCGACGGCTGAATTGAACTCATACGAAAAGGATATAGCTGTCGGCGACAGACTGGACGCAAGCGCGGTAATCACGATGTCGGATAAGAGAATGGATTTGGAAACATTCGACCTTGCCATAATTCCGGCTGACGAGCTTGAAAGCGCGGTCGATGAGGACGGAAATATCTCAGATGATTATTTCGGCAATTACGCAAGCGCGATAACCCACACAAAGACATCGGAAAGCGTAGCGGCTAACAGCGACGAGGTTATCTCGGTATACGAAGTATATCTTGCCGGAGCGGACGGCGATTATTATATCGGCGTGCGCGGCGAGGACGCACTCGGCAATGTGAATGACACCGTTTTAGATGAGAAATTCACTATTGTTGACGCGGCGGCAGCGGTTTCGCTCTCAAGCGTATCGCCTAAGGAGGCGGGCGCAAGGGCGCTTGCAAAGATAAGCTCCAATGTGCCGATATACATTCTTCCGCAGAGCCTTATAACCGACGTTCCCGATGAGGACGCGGCGGACGACGGCTCCGGCGGAATCGACACCGCGAATTTGGAGCTTGCGAACAACTACGCAAGCGGCTACTCACAGGAAAACTCGATGGTTATAACGAAAAACGATACGTACACGCTCTATGTATGCGACGATTTGGGCAGAACGTCCAAGCTGACGCTGACCGTAGACGAAAGCAGCGTTACATTCGGCAACGATATTGACGAGCCGACAGTGGAAACGTATCTAATGACAACGATAACCGGCTACAGAGTTACCGGAAAAGATGCGGGTACTGAAGATGTTTTGGAGAGAGAAATGGAGCTGATACCCGATGGAGAATACGCTCCGGTATATCAGCTTTGAAACACTCTTCCCGATGATACTTACTATGAATCTCCCGACTCGGAGCATCCATATTATCACTATACCAGCATCAGTGAAAGCGTGGTTAAGGTTATCGCGGCGGACGGAACATACTTACAGCCGAATGACGACCAAGATACATATTATAACGAATTGACGTTCAGTGAAGAGTTAAGCGCAGATTATCTCACGGGATACGGCTATAGCGCAATGATATATACCGTGGATCAGATGTGGGACTATGATGATGCACTGGAATATTATTATGAAAGCGAACAGTATGTGCGCGAGCTGCCGGTAAAAACCTGCACCGCCGAAGGATACGCGCTTGGCGATTATCAGGAAATGATTTTGGTAGTGGACAGTATCGATAATACCGCTCCAAAGATAATTTTCACCTACGATCCTATGGCGTTTGACCCGAATTCGGGCGAGATTGCCTACACCTTGGGCGATGTAACGGTAGATATTATTATAAGCGACCCGCAGTCGGGCGTGGAATATATAGATATTTGGGGCAATCGTTATGACGGATCACGCGATGACGGAGGTGAATGGAGCAAGGTAATATCCCTTGTTGATGACAACGGCGATCCGATAGACTATATGACGGAACCGTATACCTACAGTGATGAGTGGTTGGATATAGAGCTTTATTCCGACACGGATCTCAAGACAACGAAGTATATGAGAATGACCATACACTATAACTCAGTCTACTATGTGACCCCTTATAATACCTGCGGAATGTACGGACACCCCGAAGGTAACGACGGCGGCTACATTGATGTAGACGGTATCAACAGAATAGAGCTTTCGGACAGCGATTATACCCTCGAATATTTCTACGAGGACAACAACGGCGATTGGCAGCCGGCTGACCCCGACGACGAGGACACATACTTCAGAAAGGGCAAGGCTGTTATAACGCCGACCGATACTGATAATTCGCGTGGAATATACGTTTCAAACAACGGCGGCGCGTGGGAAAAGGAGCTTAGTATATTGGAACCGTCCTACACGTTCGTTATTAAGGATCAGTACGGCTACACGCTGAACGTCGACGCGGCGCTTACAAACTTCGACATATCGCCCGGAACGATTGAATACTCGTTTGACGATACCACGCTTACTAATTCGGCGCCTATCACAATCACCGCGCAGGATTCGCCGAGCGGCGTCGGCAGCGTAACTCTGTCGCATAACGGCGTTACGGAAACCCTTACGGAGGTAAGCGTCGATGCGGACGGAGTATATACCTATAACGAAACCCTCACAAGCTCCGGCACATATACGATAACCCTAACCGACAAGGTAGGAAACGTAACGGAAAAGATATTTATAGTATCAACAATAGACACGGTAGCGCCCGAGCTTTTGAACGTAATATACAGCACAACAAAGGTTACCTCAAAATCGGTAACGGCGCTGCTGAAGTATACAAAGTCAAACGTGACGCTTACCGAGGCTGCACCGGTACAGGACGACTTTGAATATGAGGTTAATTACGCAAACTCATTGATACGTTTCTATAAAAACGGAAGTCTTACGGTGACGTTCACGGACGCTTACGGAAATATCGGCTACGGCACGGTGGGCGTAAGCAATATCTATAACATTCCGCCGTCGCTTACGGCAGTTATGACGCCCTCGGCGGACACACTGTCGGTTGACGTTACCTTTGAAAAGGCGACAGACGGCACCGGATCGTACATTGACACCAAGAGAGAGCTTACCGATGTAACCGTGCTTTACGGCGGCATAGCGCAGCGCGCTCAATCGATTGACGAGGAGGGCAACGTAACCGACGCGAAGTATACCTTCGCCGCAAACGGCACATACACCTTTACCGTGTATGACGACGAGGGCGTTACCTCATATATAACAATCGAAATTACCGGTATAGACAAATCCGCGCCGCAAATAACGCAGGTATCATGGAGCTATTATTACGACGAGTATGACGATGCGTCCGGCGAATGGAAAACGGCGCAGCTGACGGAAACATGGAATGTCGGCGACGAGGAGGGCTATGTTATCGCAACCGACAAGAAACCGATAACAAATTATGATGTTGACGTTACCGTGACCGCCGACAGCGAAACAACCATTTCCGGAAAGACAAATTCCGAATTGAGCACGGAGCATACCCTCACATATTCGGATAACGGAATGTATATCTTCAACCTTGAAAAGCCGAACGGCACTCTGGCAAGCTACGGCTTTGACGTTGAGGTAATAGACAAAATTCCGCCGACAATAGAGCTTAACGCGGAGGAGCTGCTGTTCTATGAAAATCCCGAAATGGGCGAGGCGTATGACAGAGATCTTATAGATAAGTGCTTTACGGCGTCCGACGCGTTCCTCGGAACAGTTACGGACCTTACCGATAAGGTTACGATAGATTACGGTAACTTTGACCCGAGCGATATAAATAACAATAAATTCGACCGCTCGATAGCGTACACTATAACCTACAGCGTTACGGACAGCGCCAATAACACCACCGAGGCGAGAATGACCGTAAGACTTGTGGGACTTACCGACACGATAGCGCTTGTAAACGGCTTGCTGCCGAGCGCAAGCAATCAGGCTGAGGTAGATACAAAGAATTTGACGATAAACCTTAAAAACTTCTCCGGCATATCATACGCCAAGATTGAAAAGGGCGCTTTGTCAATGGGTAAAATGAAGACCTCCGGCACCGTTATAGAGGAGGCGAAAGACGAAAACGGCAACACCATCTCGGGAGAATATCAATACACGGTGGATTCAAACGGTTGGTATACTATATTGGTTCAAACGGATAAGCGCGATTACTTCAATCTGCAAATCTACGTTTGGGAATCGGAATAAAAAGGAGGATTGAAAATGTATAAAGCAAGACGCATCATATCTCTGCTGCTTACCATAGCATTGCTTACGGCAATCGCGCCGCTTACGGCTATGGCGGATGAGATATACAGCATATCAAACGGATATTTGACATACTCGTATAATGCCGAAACAGGCGGTTTCTCTATAGAAACCGCCGAGGGCAACCCGCAGAAGAGTTATGACGACAATATCCCCCTTTTGTACACGGAGGACTCGAGCCGCAGCAACAGCACCTCCTTTACAACAGTCCGAATTGACGGAAATGATTACATATTCGGACAGGATTACGGCTTTTTCGGATTGTCCACCAAAACAGCGGCTCCCGTTATAAGCGAGGGCGGCAGACTGCTTACAATGGAATGGACAATAAAGGGCATAACCGTTAAGCAGCAAATTGCTTTGGGAACGGACGAAAATACCGATACAATAGGCAACGCGGGTATATCCTACGAGGTAGTGAATAACAGCGGCGCCGAGGCTGAGGTAAGCATAAGACTTATGCTTGACACCGCTCTCGGAAAGGATATAGACGCTCCGTATATTCTCTCCTCCGGCTCGAATACTCCGCTGTACGTTGAAACGGAATATTCCGGCGACGAGGTGCCCGACCAGATACGCGGCGTGGACTCTGTTTCAAGTCCCAAGGCTATGTCGTATATAATCCCGAAGGGTTGGGAGGGCGGCACCGAGCCGAACAAAATAATCGTGGGTCACTGGGCGAATCTTGCCAACACACGCTATGATTATACAGTGGATAAATATTGTGATTTCACAAATTACTCCAACGCGTACAGAACTCCGGACGCGGCAGTCGCGATATATTGGGATTCGCAGACCGTTGCGGCGGGCGGAAGTTTCAGCGCGGAAACACTTTACGGCGTGGGTAACTTCTCCGGCGACACCGGCGACAGAGTAGGCATAAACGTCACCGCGGACAGAGTTAATTTGAACTCCGCGGGCGACGGCTACGAAAACGACGGCGAGATAACGGCTACCATAGAGATAGACAATACTCTCGATAATTCCGTTGATTTAACGTCCATCTCGATGGTAATTTCAACCGATGAGGAGTGTTTCACGGTTGTAAGCGACGATACGCTGACCTATGACGGCTTAAGCGCGGGCGATATAATATCGGAAACCATCAAGCTGAAGGCGCTGCCGCAGACGGGCATAACCGCCGGCACGGTGTATATTTCGCTGACGTCCTGGGCGACGATAGACGGCATTTTGCAGATTGTTGAAACAATGACTCAGAGGAGCATCGTTATCCCCTCGGTATCGGGCAATAAGGCTACCGTAAGTATGACGGCGGTAAATCCCGACACCGTCTATACCGACGGCGAAAAGGCTGTCACGATAAACGGCGATATGAAGGCGTTTAAGAGCCTTAACTCGGATTCGGGCTGGAGCCTTAAGCTCAAGCACACCACAAGCGACCACGAGGTTGTTATAGATAAAAAGAATGTGGCGTTTCTTGACGACTCGTACACCACGATGAGCTTTTCAACCACCGATGACCTTTATGTCGGCGCATATAATATCGTGTTCGAGTTCAGCGACGAAACGTATATATCCTCTTTCGGCAAATCCGTTACCGCAAGCGCAGTGCTTAATGTTTCGGCTGATAAGATATACGCTCTGAAATCATACGCTATTCTGTCATTGGTGCGTACCACCGATTCGAATAACAACACAACATATGATTTCTTCTCCTTTGCCGGCGAGGGCGAATACCAACAGTTTTATGACGGTGAAATTTCAAAAACAGGCTTGGTAAACGGCACAAAGATACAGCACTATTTCGGCGAAACCAAGAGCGCGATTAAGTCGCACGAAATACTTCTGACGGTTCGCGGCAGAATACGCGAAATGGAGGATGAAAACCAAAACAAATACTGGCAGGCGGACTACGCGGACGGAGATATAACCATAAACAATATGCTCTCATACGAGGGCAGCGAGCCTCTCCAGATGTACGCGGACGGCGGCAGCTACGCGGTTGAGGGCGACGGACTTTTGAAAGTCGTAAATTCCATCAATGTTTGGCGAAGTGAATGGAGCTTTAGCGTTATGGACGGCATAGTTTACACCCTAAATCCCGAGCGCACCGGCAGCCTTGTGGGAGCGGTTAATCAGCTTACTCTCGCTTTGGGCGGCGCGGCTACTATGATACAGTCGATAGGCGGATTTTTGATAGATTTAAGCTACGGAGTTATGTCCTCCGAATGGTATGATGACGGCGACGGAAACATTACCTACGGCATAAGCTTTGGCGGCACGATAAGTATTCCGATAAGCTCGAAATCCGAATCAAAGGACACCGATGAAACCGCCGCGGCGGATACTATCCTAACCGCCGATGACGACAGCGACGAGGAGGATTACAGCGAGGCATTGCAGAATCTGTTCCGCGAAGATGATGACGATGATAAAACCACAACCGGAACAACAAACAATACTGATTCAACCACTTCAACCACAACCACAACGAACCAGGCAACGGGCGATACGGACAGCACCAAGACCAAAAAGAAAACCGGTCTTTCGGACGCGCAGCTTTCGGCTGAGGTAGACGAGGTTCTCTTCGGCGAGGACGGCAAGGTTGTTGTTGAGGACACCGGATTTATAGGCATAGATGCGACATTGTCACTGGAATTACCGGAGGACGTTCTCGGCTCGTTCATATCCAACTCCCCGGGATTATACGTGAGTATGACCATAAACACAATTAACAATATCTACGAGCTTGATATGGGAATTTCCATAAAGATTATCGAATGTGAGGCTGTACTCGGTTTCAAGCAGGTCAGCGTAAGCGGAAACGACACTGTTGTTCCGAACAGAATCGGATTCTATATCAAAGAGGGTCTTATGGTTCCGCTTGTAACTCCCGTGCTTTATATGACGGGTCTGGGCGGTGAGATTAACAATCTCGCGGACACAATCGGCGGCAACTTTACCTCTTTGCCTCCGGTAACTCTGACGCTCTTTATGGGACTTACCGCGATAAAGCTACTTGACGGTGATTTCTACGCGACAGTAAGCCTTTCGGGACTTTCCATAGACGGTGAGCTGACCATATCCGGCAATGAGCAAATTCTGTTAATGACCGCCGGCATATCGGCTCAATGGGTAACCCCATGGAATCTGAGCCTGTACGGTACGGTAGACATAATTGACGGTCTTATAACCGGCGGCATAAGCGTTACCATAGCGCAGGATTATTTCTACGGATATATCTACGCGGCGCTTTGCATACCGAACAGCATACCCGTTGTTGGCGGAATGCAGCTTGCTGCCGTCGAGGCGGCTGTGTCCGATGAATTTGTCGGCGCGAATGTCAAGATACTGAAAATCAAATACGGATTTATATATTACTGGGGCGGAAGTTTCAGTATGTCTAACAGCATCGACCTTTCGCCGGACGCAAATATGTTGTCGCTGATGGCTGCGGCGGAGGAGAACGAAGTAACAGCCGAATACGGAACCAATATTACGAAACTTTCCACCAAGAAGGTTACAAGCAAAAAATCGAGCGGAATATCGCTGATGGCAAACACCTCCGAAACCTCCGTAAGTGTAAGCGGAACGGACAACAGCAGCGCGCTGTTAATCGAGGTTAAGTATACCGGCGACGGAACTCCGACGGCTGATGAGGTTACCCTTACCAATCCGAGCGGCACGGTTATCACAATGGAACCAAACGACAACAACGGCGGCGGAAACTTCCTTACTCAGGATTTGGGTTCAAGCGGTAAATTCATATATATGACCGTTACGGATTCCGACCTTATCAAGAACGGCACATGGACCGTTACAAGCACCGCCGACGACGTAACTCTCGGCGATATGGTTATGAACGACGTTGCGAATATTCCGGAGCTTAGCTCAACAAGCGTTACATATGACGAGAAAAACCCATTCGACCTTACGGTTGATTGGACGGTTGACTCAACACGCCTCAGCGAGGGAACACTCGACGTTTACCTGACGGACGACCCGAACGTGCTTGAGGAGCTTAAGAATTACGAAAACGACGGAACAACCTTGGGCTACAACATAGAGCATACAGAGCTTGACACAATAAAGGGCGGTAGTATAGACATAGAAATTCCGGAGGGATTTGCAAGCGGCAAATACTATGTTGTAACAACGCTTTCGCAAAAGGACGGAATAAGCACCGCTATAAGCAGTAATGCGATTAACTTTACAAATCCGAATCTTCCGAAGGCAGTAGAGGGCATAAACGTAAAATACGGCGGCAACGGCAATCTGTACGTTGACCCCGTAGACCCTGCGGACGCGGATTATACAGACTACCTTGTAGAGATAAATCCCGTTGACACCGAAGAAACACTTGAAAACAACTTCAATCAATACTCGGTTGACGAGGGCAGTATCTACATAGGCGAGGAGGCAGGTCTGAAAGCGGGCAGCAAGTACACGGTAAGCATTAAAACGCTCCGTGAGGAAAGCAAGGTCAGCGCGGAAACCGGAAATGTTGAAACCGTATATTATTACGGCACGGAAATTGTGACATCTGATGAGTTCACAATGCCGGAGGTATCAAAGCCGGTGCTTACAAATGTTGAAACCGACTTTAATATGGACGAGAAAAATATCAACACCGATTCCGTTACTATAACCTATACATTTGACAGACCCGTATGGATGATGCTTTCATCGAGAGGTCAAAGCGTGTACCATCTGGACGGCGACTTTAAGGAAAGCTGGACATTCACGCTTGACGAGCTTGAGGACGGAGATTACGTTGTAGACTTTACGGCGTACTCAACAAGCAAGGATTACGTGACCGGCGCGGATTTCGCGGACGAAACGGCTGATAATTACGTTAAGGGCGCACAGATAGGATTCACGGTTGACACCTCGGCTCCGGTATTGAATATCTCAATGACGGACGCGTCAGATGTTGACGGCAACGCGGCTCTCGCGGCGGCGAACGTCGTAACAGCGGCGGCGGACGGCAGCTACACCATAAGCGGTCTTACCGAGAAAAGCGCGGAGATTACAGTTGACGGCAGCGGCGATAATATTACCATTGATTTGGCGGGCGGCTTTACCTATTCGGGAAAACTCGCTGAGGGCGAAACGGAAACGCAGCATATTATAAAGGCTGTTGACAAAGCGGGCAATACCTCCGAACTTATGGTATACGTTGTATCGGATATGGGTGATATTGAAAGCATAGAGCTTTTGGCGGACGGCGCGGCAATCCCGTTGGACGCGGACGGCATACCGACAGTTTCACTGGATATAAACGATATTTCGGAGCTTACGGTTCTCGCGAATATGTCGGACGGCTCGACTATGAGCATAGCGGGCGAGGATATAGAATGGCACGTTTTGTACGAAAAGAATATTATCACCCTTGACGACGGCACCGTAACGGCGCTCGCGGACGGCGAAACAGCGGTAAGAGCTAAGCTCCCGACGGCGGTTGTAACAACGGCTGACGATGACGAGGAAACAGTCGGTTTTGAAACCTACGCTATCATTAATATAGCGTCTGTGGAGGAAACTCCTTCGCCTACGGAAACACCGGCGCCAACCGAACCTGCGGAGCCGACAGCTACAACCAAGCCGTCATCGGGCGGAGGCGGCGGAGGCGGCAGCACGCGTTACACCGTTACATTTAACAGCAATGGCGGCAGTGATGTATCATCCTCCACGGTCAGCAAGAACTCCACGGTAAGCGAGCCGACTGCTCCCACAAAGGACGGTTATGAGTTTGCCGGTTGGTATACAGACAGCGCTCTTACAACCGAGTATGATTTCAGCACTAAGGTAACAAGCAGCTTTACGCTGTACGCGAAGTGGACGGAAATCGAAAACGGTGACGGCGACGGCGATAACGAGCATAATTGCCCGAGTGAAAAATTCACCGATGTGGACATATCGCTCTGGTATCACGAGTCAATCGACTACGCGCTTGACAATAATCTTATGTACGGCACAAGCGACACAACCTTTGAACCGGACACCACGACCACGCGCGGTATGATTGTAACCATACTGCACCGTCTTGAGGACGAATCGGAGGCTGAAGGCGATTCGATATTCACCGATGTTGCGGCAGGCGAATGGTACACAGAGGCAGTAACATGGGCGGCTGAAAATAATATAGTCGCGGGTTACGGCGACGGAACATTCGGTCCGAACGATACCATCACCCGCGAACAAACGGCGGCTATTCTGCACCGTTACGCGCAGTACAAGGGCTACGACGTAAGCGCGGGCGAGAATACCAATATCCTAAGCTTTAAAGATGCCGAAAGCGTAAGCGAATACGCTGTACCGTCCGTTCAATGGGCGGTAGGCACGGGACTTGTAAGCGGCAGAGATGACGGAACGCTTGACCCGCTCGGCGGAGCGACGAGAGCCGAGGCGGCTGCAATGCTTATGCGTTTCATAGAAACAAATAAATAATCAAACCCAATTAAACAAAGCCGAGGGCGATATGCCTTCGGCTTTGCCTTTTGCCGCAAATTTTAACACGCCGCGCGTTAATGTAAAATTTATACTTGTTTATATTGAATAAATGTTGTATAATAAAATAAATGTATTAAATAAGTATATTTAATCTACAGAGGAGATATAACTATGGATAAGAACGTCAAATTATATGTGGTAGTTCCGTGCTATAACGAAGAGGAGGTATTGCACGAAACCTCAAAGCAGATGCTGGAGCTGTTCGCGAAAATGAAATCGGACGGACTGATAAGCTCCGCCAGCAGAATTGTCTTTGTGGACGACGGTTCAAAGGATAAAACGTGGAGCATAATAAACAGCCTTACAAAGGAGCATACCGAGATTGCCGGCATAAAGCTTGCGAGAAACGCGGGTCACCAGAACGCACTGTTCGCCGGACTTATGACGGTAAAGGAGGACTGCGACTGCGCCATTTCAATCGACGCAGACCTTCAGGACGATATACACGTTATACCGGATATGGTTAAGAATTACATCGAGGGATACGACGTGGTTTACGGAGTGAGAAACAAACGCGATACGGATACATTTTTCAAGCGCACAACGGCGGTCGGCTTTTATAAGCTTATGCAGCTTATGGGCGTCAATATCGTATTCAATCACGCCGATTACAGGCTGATGAGCAAAAGAGCGCTTGACGGACTTTCACAGTTCCACGAGAGAAATATGTTCCTGCGCGGAATGGTTCCGCTTGTCGGCTACCGTTCAACGAGCGTGTATTACGACAGAAACGAGAGATTCGCGGGTGAATCCAAGTATCCGTTAAAGAAGATGCTTTCATTCGCGTTTGACGGAATAACGTCGTTCAGCATCAGCCCGATACGTATGATTTCTGCTTTCGGCGCGATAGTGTGCGTTATAGCCGTAATAATGGCGGTGTATGCGCTTGTGCAAAAGATTATGGGTCATACAAACGCAGGTTGGGCGTCGCTTATGATGTCGATATGGTTTATAGGCGGAGTGCAGCTTTTGTCGGTCGGACTTATCGGCGAGTATATAGGTAAGCTGTATAAAGAGGTAAAAAGACGCCCGAGATATATAATAGAGGCGTATGTGAATGAGCGGGAGGCAGAGGAGTAATGTTTGATGTTGCGATAATCGGCGGCGGACCCGCCGGTATGTCGGCGGCGATTTACGCGGCGCGCGGCGGTATGAAAACGCTTGTGATTGAAAAAATAGCCTACGGCGGTCAGGCGATAAAAACATATGAAATAGACAATTATCCGGGATTCGCGGATAATCCCACGGGTGAGGAGCTTGCGGCGGCGCTTGAAAAGCACGCGAGAAAATTCGATGTGACCTTTTTGAGCGAAACGGTAAAATCAATCGAAAACGCGGAATACGGCGTCAAGGTAATTCACACGCGCCGAAACAAGTATATGACGAAATCCATAATATTTGCCACGGGCGCGAATCCTAAAACGCTCGGCGCGGACGGTGAGGAACGCCTTACGGGCGCGGGAATTTCCTATTGCGCCACCTGCGACGGAGCATTTTTCAAGGATAAGGACGTGTGCGTAATCGGCGGCGGAAATACCGCTATGGAGGACGCGCTGTATTTGGCGGGATTTTGCTCCAAGGTGTATGTTTTAAACAGAAGTAAGCGATTTAAGGCGTCGGCGCGCGCTCTTGAAAATGTGAAAAAGAACGGAAAGATACAGATTATTACCGATACGGTCGTTGAAAAATTCAACGGCGCGGCGATGCTTGAAAGCGTTTCGGTAAAGAACACGGTGACGGGCGAAAAGGGCATATTAAAGGTTTCGGGCGCGATTGTGGCAATAGGCGTAACGCCGTCGTCGGATTTGGCGGCGCAGTGCGGAATTGAACGCTGTCCGCTCGGATTTATAAAGACGGATATGTACCTTGCCACCAACGTCAGCGGTATATTTGCCGCGGGCGACGTAAGAGTATCGCCGTTAAGGCAGGTTATCACAGCCGCCGCGGACGGCGCGGTGGCGGCAACCTCGGCAATAAACTATGTAAACGAACTGGGAATAAAGAGCATATGAAAACACTTATAAAAAACGGAAAAATATTCACAATGGCGGGCGAGGTAATCGAAAACGGCTGTGTACTGTTTGACGATAAGATTTTATATGTCGGCTCGGATAACGGCGCGGCGGCGGACGAGGTTATCGACGCGGGCGGTATGATTGTAATGCCGGGACTTATCGACGCGCACTGCCACGTCGGAATGTTTGAGGATTCGCTCGGCTTTGAAGGTGATGACGGCAACGAGGACAGCGACCCGATAATGCCGCACCTGCGCGCGATAGACGGTATAAACCCCTTTGACCGCGCTTTTAAGGACGCGTACACGGCGGGAGTTACTACGGTTGTGACTGGACCGGGCAGCGCGAATCCGGTCGGCGGTCAGTTTGCGGCGGTAAAGACGTACGGTATATGTGTGGACGATATGGTAATAAAAGCGCCCACCGCTATGAAATTCGCGCTCGGTGAAAATCCCAAAAGCGTGTATAACGAAAAGGAAGAGGCGCCCGTAACGCGAATGGGAACAATGGCGCTTATCCGCGAACTTCTTATAAAGTCAAGAGAATATATGAACAGGCTTGATGCCTATAATGAGAACAGCGAGGAGAATGAAAGACCGGATTTCGATATGAAATCGGAGGCTATGATACCGGTTCTGAAAAAAGAAATACCGGTAAAAATCCACGCGCACCGCGCGGACGATATTTGCAGCGCAATACGCTTGGGCAAGGAGTTTGACATATGCGTCACGATAGAGCATTGCTCGGACGGCGACGCGGTCGCGCCGATTTTGGAGCGCGAAAAACCTCCGATAATGCTCGGCCCGACTCTTTCGGACAGGAGTAAGCCGGAACTTAAAAATCTGACCTTTGATACATATAAGAATTTATCCGACAGGGGTTTGGACACGGCTATTATAACCGATCATCCGGAAATAACAATAGAAAATCTGCCGTTATGCGCCGTTATGGCGGTAAAGCACGGTATGGACGAGAAGAAAGCGCTTGAGGCAATAACCGTAACCGCGGCGAAAAACTGTTGGATAGATGACCGCGTGGGAAGTCTTGAAATAGGCAAGGACGCCGATATAGCTGTGTTTACCGATTTGCCGACAAGATTTGACGCGGAATGTAAAATGACCTTTATAGACGGAAAGAGAATTAAATAAAAAAAGACTGCGCCGCAGTCTTTTTTTGATTGATTAAACTCCGAAATATGCCTGAAAACCGCCGTCCACGGGTATCACCGCGCCGGTTACGAACCCCGACATTGTATCGTCCGCGAGATACAGAAGAGTGCCGATAAGGTCCTCCGGAACGCCGAAACGGTCCATCGGCGTATGCGCTATAACCTTTTTGGAACGCTCGGTAAGAGAACCGTCCTCGTTTAGGAGCAGGGTTCTGTTCTGATTTGTCTGGAACCAGCCCGGAGCTATCGCGTTTACGCGTATTCCGCTTTTTGCGAAGTGCACCGCGAGCCATTCCGTGAAGTTTGCTATAGCCGCCTTTGCCGCGCTGTACGCGCTTACCTTTGTAAGCGGGTGATAGGAACCCATCGACGCGATATTGATTACCGTGCAGCCCTCTCTGCCGAGCATATCGGGCATAAACACCTGCGTCGGAATAAGCGTGCCGACGATGTTTAAATCAAACACGTAATTGAAATTTTCGCTGTCAAGGTCGAAGAATGAAACGACATCGGGATTTTCAAGATCGCCGTCCTCGAAAAATTCCTTTGTGGTATTGCCCCTCGGGTGATTTCCGCCCGCGCCGTTTACGAGAATATCCGTTTTTCCGAAAGCGTCGTTGACCGCCTTTTTTGCCGCGGCAACACTGTTTTTGTCAACAACGTCGCATACAACGGCAAGACCCTTGCCGCCAAGCTCGTTAATTTTGTCGCGTACCGCCTCAAGCTTTGAAAGCGTGCGTCCCAGTACCGCCACATTCATACCCTGCTGAGCCAGGGCGTAGGCAAACGCCGAGCAAAGTACGCCGCTGCCGCCCGTTATGACGGCTGTTTTGCCTTGCAGACTGCTGAATTTGTTCATTTTTTCCTCTCTCCTTTATTTTATTCGGCGTTGGCAAGCTTTGCCGCTTGATCCGCCGTTATCAACGCGTCTATTATTTCGTCAAGAGAGCCGTTTAGAATTTGCTCAAGCTTGTATAGCGTGAGGTTTATTCTGTGATCCGTAACTCGGCTCTGCGGGAAATTGTACGTTCTTATGCGCTCACTCCTGTCGCCGCTGCCGACCTGCGACTTTCTTTCGTCGGCGATTTCCTTGTGACGCTGCTCCTCCATAACCTCGTAAATTCTCGAACGCAGAATTTTCATTGCCTTATCCTTATTTTTGTGCTGAGATTTCTCGTCCTGACACGAAACCACAATGCCGGTGGGTATATGGGTGATGCGCACCGCAGAATCGGTGGTGTTTACGCATTGACCGCCGGGACCGCCGGCGCGGAACACGTCAATTCTCAGGTCGTTTTGATTTATTTCAACCTCGACGTCCTCGACCTCGGGAAGAACCGCCACGGTAACGGCGGAGGTGTGTATTCTTCCGCTCGATTCCGTTTCCGGAACGCGCTGTACGCGGTGTACGCCGCTTTCAAATTTAAGACGGCTGTACGCGCCGTGACCCTCTATCGAAAAGCTGATTTCCTTGTAGCCGCCTATATCGGTGGGATTGGAGCTTAAAATATCTATTTTCCAATTTTTTGTTTCCGCGTACATCGAATACATTCTCATAAGATCCGCCGCGAAAAGCGCCGCCTCGTCGCCGCCCGTGCCGCCGCGTATTTCCATAATGACGTTCTTGTCGTCGTTGGGATCCTTTGGCAAAAGAAGTATTTTCAGCTCCTCGCCCGCCTTTTCGATAATTTCCTCCGCCTCGGACATTTCAAGGCGAATCATTTCTTCAAATTCCTTGTCGCGGTTTGTTTCCAGCATTTCCTTGTCGTCCGCGACGGTTTGCTTTGCCGCCTTAAGCTCTCTGTATTTATCTATAATCGGCGTAAGATCCGAATGTTCCTTGCAGTATTTGCGCCATGAATCCTGGTCGGCGATTACCTCGGGATCGCTTATTTTTTCCGAAACAAGCATAAACCGCGCCTCAAGCGCGTCCAATTTGTCAAACATAGTTAATATCTCCTTGTGATGTGTACTTATTAAGATATTTTATAATATTTTACGGTAAGTGTCAATAAAAAATCTCAAATACGGCTTAATTTGGTAACAAAAAGTTAACAATTTATTTATAGACAATTCGGGTTACATCTGATATAATGAACACTGTATTATAAAGATAAAAGGGGTGATTGTACTTGAAAAAGCGAAAAAAGACGGTATTATGCGCCATAATGGCTGCGATACTGCTTGCGGGTACTTCACAAATAGGCATATCGGTGCTGGCGGACACGCCCGTATCCGAAACCGAGGCGCTTGAAAGCGCGGTATCGCTATACGAGCGTCTTACGGACAGCGAAGTACAGATACCGGACGGACTTGACGTTTCGGGGCTTGATGAAAATATGCTCAAATCCATAGTCCTCGGCTATGTGAATTTTGACGAAACCGATGAGGCATTGCAGGATAAGAGCATAAGAAAACAGGATTTTATCACGATATTGTATAAAACCATAATCGGCTATAACGACAGCTATACAATATACGAGGACGAAACCAACGCCATACTGAATGAGTGCTACGATAATGCCTACATAGACGATGAAAACCGAACGGCATACGCGTTTATGATGAAACAGGGAATAATCACAACCAAATTCGGGAGTGAGCCGAACAAGGAGCTTACGAAGGAGGAGTGCGAAAACCTCATAAACACTGTATACGATTATTTTGCCTGCAATATAACAATAACCGTGGGTGAAACGGATATTACCGTCGGCGCGAAGATAGACACCGTGACGGACGTTCTCGGAATGCCGAACAGAATAGACGAAACCGAATACGGATTTGAATGGTATGTGTATAACTCCGACTACTCAAATTTCTGTATGGTGGGCGTAGAGGCGGACAGAATATGCGCCGTGTTCACAAACTGCTCCAATTTTGATTTCAACGGAATCAATTCGGGCGATGATTACGCCGTTACGGCTGATTACACCGACAACGATAATTTCAGATTTTACGCCGACCCAAACGGCAAGGTTGACAGCGTGATGTATAATCCCAGATACCGCGGAATGACGGACAGCACGTCCGTAAAGCGTTCCAAATCGCTGATATTGCTTGACATTATAAACGCGAACCGCAGCAAGAACGCCAAAGCGATATATGTAGAGGATTCCGACTTAAGCTCGACGGCGTGGCTTTCAACACTTGACATTATGAGCAATATAAGTTATACTGATGATATAATCACTCAAACCGGCTATGACGTGTTCTCCGTATACCGTCAGCTGCTTGAGAGCGGCAGCGAGATACTTGTTCAAGACACGCTTTATACCACATCTGTGGGACTGAACACTGAAACCGACCTTTCGGGCGGCATAAAAACAAGCATAATAAGCGACACGGAAACCGTCGCGCAGATTGCGGAAAGCGTAACGGTGGAGCTTGAGGAGCCGGATTATACGATAAGCGGGGTTGAAGAGGTCACGACGCCGGTTCTCACGTCGCCCGCTATGGACACGGAATACGATTCGGACAGCGACGTTGTGATAGAGCTTGAGGAACAGGCGGCGACAAAATATCATATTGAGATGTTTGACGTTGAGAATGACGAGTACGCCGTAAACGAGTACATAACGACCGACAAAACCGAAATAACATTGCCGTCCGAGCTGTTCACCGAGGGTACGGACTACAACCTTGTTGTAAGCGCCATAACCGATGACGGCGAGGCATTGAGCGCCGACGAGGTGCTTGTAAGCTACGGCAGCGCTTACGATACCGGAGTTGAGATAATAACGCCGTATAACGAGGGCGTAACCGATGACGATTATATTTCGGTGCTGTGGCAGTCCGACCAATACCATGATTTCTATGTGGACTTATATAACGAGGACAGCGAGCTGATTGTCAGCAAAATAGTTGAGGACGAATATGAGGCTGTTATACAGGGACTTGACCCGGGCACATATTATTTGTACATAACCGCGTTAAGGCGCGGCACAAAGGTGGAAAAGGCGCAGGATTGCGTAAAGTTCACCATAGAGCAGGCTGAGCCTGTTATAAATGAGATAATCCTTGACAAGGACGATAAATATTACTTCGTATACGAGGACGAGGAGCTCGGATTGCTGTATTTCTATGATGAGGAGCTTGTCGAGGTTGAGGAAAACGGCGAAACCGTAACCAAGAAAAAGGTGATTCAAAAGCAGGTAAAGGCTACAAAGGGCTACAGACAGCTTGCCAAGTACCGCTCAACGCCCGAGTACACAACCGGAGATCCCGTGGTTGTTTCCTATGACCTGTCGCAGAGCAGCGAAACCGGCAACGCGATAGTTGCCGAGGCTGTCAAGTACCTCGGAGTGCCTTACGTATGGGGCGGAACCACTCCGGACGGCTTTGACTGCAGCGGTTTTGTGCAGTACGTGTGCAATTCGCTCGGAATATCCGTAAACCGCGTAGCGGAGGATCAGTTCCAAAACGGCACTCCGGTAAACAAAGATGAATTGCAGCCGGGCGACCTTGTGTTCTTTGAGAAGAACGGATATATACATCATGTTGGCATATATGTGGGGAATAATATGATGATTCACGCGCCGAGCACCGGCGACGTGGTGAAATATCAGTCCATTGACACCGATTATTACCGCAGTGAATACGCGGGCGCAAGACGCGTATACTAAAGCGGATATTACAAAAGACAGGAAATATTTCTTTCGCGAACCCAATTTCGTAGGGGCGACCCTCGTGGTCGCCCGAAAGTTTCCCTTGTTAAAGGGAGGCGATCGAAACGCTTGCGTTTCGTATGTGCGGCGCAGCCGTGACGGAGGGATTCCAAAAGAAACATTTCCCAAAAAACAAATCAGAGGGGGATAACAATGGCTACAGGGGTAAAAGCGCGCACCGGAGCGGGTTACAGACGCAGAAACGCGGTTATAATCGCGTTTATTGCCGTTTTGACCGTTTTTGCGCTTGTTATGGCGGTGTATAATCTTGTAAAGGGCAACTGGCTGTTTTTGGCAGCGTGGCTGATTGCGGCTGTTCTGGCGGCGACGTATGTTCTTATAAGAATAAACACGGTCTATCCGACGTATATTGCCGTTTCCGGAGCAAGCTTGTATATGAGAAACTGGTCGAATGATTTTCTTCCGTATGATTACGGAAACAAAATAAAGATTTTGAGCGAGTTTATTCCGGCAAAGACCAAGATTGTGGAAATTCCTATTGATGAAATCGGCGCGGTTCTCATCGGCACAAAGAATTTCCTCAAGAGGAATATAAGTATGGATTCGGAGTTCGTGAGCAATATAAAAGCGCTTGAAAAATCCAAGGACTTTTATAGGAAGAAAACCATATCGAGTATGGACATCTTTTATGTCGAAACCTATGCCGGAGAGTGCTATTATATGCCGATTGCGAAGTTTTCCGCGAGTGACGTGATGAAAATTATCCGCGTTATCCAAAAAAGAAATCCCGATTTGGCTGTTAAATCGAGCAGCAGAGATTACAGAAGTCTCAGAGTTACCCATAAATAAAATCCGAGGCTGTCGGCAAATTTTTCTTCGGCAGCCTTATTCTTGCCTTTGGCGGCGGGTAACCTTTGTAGGATTTGTGCAATACGCACAAAAAATCGGCGCGTTTTTATTTCAATTTAACAAAAAACAATGTAAAATCAAAAAAGAATTGAAATTTCAGAATTAATAGTTTATAATGTTAGTATATGAATGTAACTTGTATGTGTGTCGTATGAAAATAGGCACTCAAACAAAAAAACAAAAAAATTTATTTTAGAAAAGGGGTAAACAAAATGAAGAAATTCACAAAACTATTTCTATCATGCGCAGCGGTAGCGGCAGTTACAGCTGCGGTAGCAACGTCGGCTATGGCGGCAACCGTAACAGGCAACTTGGCAGGTACATACGATGAGGAAACCGGCAAGTTAACTCTTACAACGGCAGTGTCTGACACAGCTACTGTTTTGGTAATTAAGGGTACAAACACGACATCTGTTACGGCGGACGATGTTCTTTATATCGACCAGACAGCTGACGGAAGTTTCGGCGAGATGGGTCTAAAGGGCGCTTCGGCAGGTCTTGATGACGGTACTTACACAGTTATGGTCGGCAGCTATGACGATGACGATGTATTCTCTGTTACGACAGGTAAGTTTGTTCTCGGTGATGCAGGCGAAGAGATTAAATTGGGTAATGTAAACGGTGACTCAAGCCTGGACTCAGACGATGCTACTTGCATTTTGTACTATGATGCTAGCTACACAGATGATAACATTGGTGATGCAGGAAAGACAATTACAATATCTGACGCAAGCAACATGGCTGTAGGCACATATGCGAGCGGTGATACATTGCTTGCTGGTAATGTAAACGGCGATTCGAAATTGAATTCAGACGATGCTACTTGCATTCTGTACTATGATGCCGGTTACGAAGACGCTGAGTTTATAGGCAATGTTGGTGTTACCATTACAGGTACAATAGCTGAATAATTAAGCTTTAAATATTGAATAGGATAAACTGAAAGGGGTTTAATCAAATGAACAAAAACAGAAAGCTGTTGTCGTTAATTTGTGCGTTTGCTATGATTGTTTCGGTATTCTCAAGCTTTACAATCGTTAATGCGACAACTAACGATGACATTACACAAGGTATAACACTTACCTTAGGTGAGGTTGACGAAGACAACAACACCATTGAAGTTATTGCAGGCTTTAAAGGTATGGATGCGGGCTTTAAGAGCGGTAGAATTGCGTTTGTTGTTCCCGATACAGTAACATCTGTTACTGTGGTTGAAGAGGCAGCTACCGGTGTTCCGAACGACACAAAACTTCCGGACTTCTTGTATTCGGTATCAATGGGTACATCTTCAATAGCTGGTCCCGAAGGTGAAATAGCTACATTCCTTCTGCAGTTTGACAGACCGTTAACATCTGATACTGAACTTACTTTAGCTGATACTACATATATGTATGATTCAGATAAAGTTTACTATGGTATAGCTGATTTGGAAGATGGTGATGTACAGATTGAGGCTACTTCCGTAACACTTCCGAAAAATTCAAGTATAACAACCACAGACGCTACACGTGCTCCCGAGGCTGAGGACGAAGATGATGAGGATCTTGATGAAATAGTTGAAATAACATCTGGTCTGACTCTTACACTTGGCGAGGTTGATACAGAGAAGAATACTGTAGAGATTATTGCTGGATTCGTAGGCATGGAAGACGGCTTTAAGAGCGGTAGAATTGCGTTTGTTGTTCCCGATACAGTAACATCTGTTACAGTTGCAGAAGAAGCGGCTACAGGCGTTCCGAACGACACAAAACTTCCGGACTTCTTGTATTCGGTATCAATGGGTACATCTTCAATAGCAGGACCTGATGGCGAGATAGCTACATTCTTACTTCAGTTCAGCGAGCCTCTGACATCAACAGCTCAAATTACTTTGGCTGACACATCATATATGTATGATACAAGCAGAGTATACTATGGTATAACAGACTTGGAAGACGGCGATATACAGATTGAGGCTGCTAATGTAAACATTCCTGCTTTTGATGAGAGCGGCGAAGAACTTGAAGAAGTGGGCGAAATCCCAATGAGCGATGCAATTACGGTATCGGTTGATGAAGATTCAGTTACAGATGGCGTATCAGACTACTACATCGTTGCTACAGTAAAGAACGGCGATGATGACGCTGTATACGGCACAGACTATGTTGCTACATATAACGGCGTTGAGCTTACATATGCACAGTACAGCAACCTAATCAACGGTTACTTCAGCGCTTCAAACGTTGCTGATTTGGGCGTAACATCAATGCAGGATGTCATTGACAACCTTGTATATGTTCTTTATGACGAAAATGTAACGGTTTCAGCTCAGTTGGTTGACGCGTTAACAAGCGAAATCTTAAATCCGGATGACGATACACAGTCATTGGATAAACCGACTGCAACATCAACTCCTAAGCCGGCGAAGATGACAATTACGTCAAAAGTATCAAGCACGACTACAACTACTGTTACTGTTGGTAAGAACATTACATTGACCGCTAAAGTAAGCAATTTGACAGATGAGCAAATTTCAGACGGTTCTTATGAATATGTACTAAGCAGCGCTAACGAAGATTATCTTGATTATCTGTCACAGAGCACAGATGAAGATAACGTGTATACTGTTAAGTTCGAGGCTTTGAAGGCTAAGACTTCGGTTCCTGTTACAATCAACTACGTAGTAGATGACGAGACAGTTGCTACAGCATCTGTAACTATTAAGGTTGCTGCTGAATCTTCCGGTACGACAAGCACAGGTTCGGGCAGCACAGGCTCGGGCAGCACAGGCTCGGGCAGCACAGGCGCAATCGCAAACGCAAACACAACAACATCAACAGGTACTTCATTGTTTACAACATTTACTGACTTAAGCGATGCAAGCTGGGCATCACAGGCTATCTTGGCTCTTGCTCAGAAGGGTATCGTAAGCGGTAGAGGCGACGGCACATTCGATCCTAACGGTAACATTACAAGAGCTGAATACTGCCAGATCCTTGTAGGTGCAATCGGCAAGACTTCAGAATCTGCTGATTCATCATTCGCTGACGTAGCATCAGACGCTTGGTATTATCACGCAGTATCAGTTGCAAGCAACTATGGTATAGTTGTTGGTTACGGTGACGGCAACTTCGGTCCTAACGAGCTAATCACAAGACAGGATATGGCTCTTATGACATATAAGGCTGCTCAGGTTATGAGCCTTGGCGTAGCTGCTACAACTGCTACATCATTCACAGACGCTGATCAGATTTCAGCTTATGCACTTGAGGCTGTAGCATCACTTAACAATGCCGGTATTATCAACGGCTTGGGCGACGGAACATACGGACCGCTTGCAACTGCTACAAGAGCACAGGCAGCTGTAATACTTTATCAAGCATTTGTACAGTAATTTAACACAGATACTTTTAAGAACAGTCCTTCGGGACTGTTCTTTTTTTGTGTATTTAGTATAAATTATCGCATATAAATTAGTATAATATAATTGCATTTTTGTTCTTTTTTTGATATAATGTAAATAATAAAGATTTTAGGAGTGCGTTGACTTGGTTAATATCGGAAATGATTGGGACGAAATTTTAGCTGATGAATTTAATAAGCAATACTATTTGAAACTTCGCGCTTTCCTTAAGGCGGAGTACAAATCTCATATAATACACCCCGATATGTATGACATTTTTAACGCGCTTAAATGGACTTCGTATAAGGACACAAAGGTTGTCATTCTCGGTCAGGACCCGTATCACGAGATGAATCAAGCTCACGGATTGGCTTTTTCGGTTCAGCGGGGAATTAAAATACCTCCGTCGCTGATTAATATATATAAGGAACTTCAAAGTGAATTGGGATTGTACATTCCCAATAACGGCTACCTCGAAAAATGGGCGAGGCAGGGCGTTATGCTTTTAAACGCGTCGCTGACCGTGCGCGACGGCGCCGCGAATTCCCATAGAAATAAGGGTTGGGAAATTTTCACCGACAGAGTGATTGAATGTCTTAACGAGCGCAAAGACCCCGTGATTTTTATGCTTTGGGGAAACAACGCAAAGGAAAAAATTAAGGTTATAACAAATCCGTATCATAAAATACTCACGGCGGCGCACCCGAGTCCGCTGTCCGCGAGCAGAGGATTTTTCGGCTGCGGACATTTTAAGACGGCAAACAGAATCTTGGAGCAAATGGGAAAAGAGCCTATAGATTGGCAGATTGAGAATATTTAAGGAGCGGCGCTATGAAGATTTTTGGTATAACCGGCGGCAGCGGCAGCGGCAAAACCTCTTTTTCCGCGATTCTTTCGGAGCTTGGCGTCCAAATCATAGACACGGACTCTATAGCGCACAAAATAGTTGAGCCTAAGAGCCGTTGCTTAAAGGAATTGACCGAATATTTCGGTGATGAAATCCTCAATGCCGACGGCGCTCTCAACAGAAAAAGGCTTGCCGCAATCGCTTTTTCGGACAATGAAAAAAGAGCCGCTTTGAATAATATAACCCATAAATATATAAAGGCTCAAACGGAAATTGATATTAAAAACTCAAAATCCGAGCTTGTCGCGATAGACGGCGCGGTGATAATCGGCAGCAATATTGAGCCGTTATGCGAGTTTATTGTGTCGGTCATTGCGGACAGGGAGGTGAGGCTCACGCGGATAAAGGAGCGCGACTGCCTCACCGATGAGGAGGCTTTGAGGCGTCTTTCCGCGCAGCCCGACGATGAATTTTATAAGAAAAAATCTAAGTATGTCATATATAACAACGGCGATTGTGACGCGTTGGAGCGTCAAGCGCGTATGCTGTATGATGAAATAAAAGAGGTATAGTCTTGAGTAAACTTTTTAAAGCTTTTCTTGCCGTGTTGGCTGTTGTGATAGCGATAATCGGACTTATAAGCGGGTACGAAACAAGTCAAAGAGTTAAGTATCCGGTGGCGTATGCCGATTATATAGTTAAATACGCAAAGGAAAATGACCTTGACTCATATTTGGTAATGGCTGTGATAAAGGTTGAGAGCAATTTTGTGCCCGAGGCGCACTCGGGATTTGCCGGCGGACTTATGCAGCTTACCGAGGAAACGGCGCAGTGGAACGCGGAGGAATTGGGTATAGATTACGAGTATGATTATATGGATCCCGAAACAAATATAATGTTCGGCTGTCGCTATTTGCGGCATCTTATCGATGTTTACGGGAATACCGACACTGCGCTTGCCGCGTACAACGGCGGTATGGGAAATGTTTCGGAATGGCTTGGCGACTCGCGCTACAGCGACGACGGTGTTACTCTTAAATACATACCGTTTCCGGAAACGAGAAATTATGTCATTAAGGTCAATACCTACTGGGAAAGCTACAAAAATATGTCGGTTTAATAAAATTATTTTTAGACATAGAGATAAAACAGAGAGGAGAATGAATTATGTCAATGGTAATTACAATCGGAAGACAATTCGGCAGCGGCGGACGCGATGTCGGAGAGGCGGTAGCGCAGTATTTCAACATACCGTTCTATGACAAGGAGCTTGTTGAAATGGCGGCGCAAAAGAGCAATATCAGCAAGGAGGCGCTCAAGGACGTTGACGAACACGCGACGAACAGCTTTTTGTACTCGCTCGCGAGCGGAAACTATTCTATGAGAGGCATAAACGCGCCTATTTATTACGAAATGCCCATTAATGACAAGCTGTTCATAGCGCAGGCGGAGGTTATTAAGGAGGTCGCAAGAAAAGGCTCCTGCGTAATCGTCGGAAGATGCGCGGATTATGTCCTTGAAAATGAAAAGGTTGATTTGCTCAACGTCTTTATACACGGCAGCGTGGACTACCGCGCAAAGCGCGTTATGGAGGCGTTTGACATCACGCAGTCAAAGGCGCGCGACAAGGTGCTAAAGACCGATAAGCAGCGCCGCACATATTACGATTATTATACAAGCAAGGATTGGGGCGTTATGTCCAATTACGACTTGTGCATCAATGCCGAAAAGTTTGGTATAAACGGAGCGGCAAATCTGATTATAGGCTATGTAAAAAATAAGCTGAAATAAGGAGTTGTTATAATTTGTTTCTTGAAATTATTAAATCAATAGTTCTCGGTGTTGTTGAGGGAATAACGGAATGGCTGCCGATAAGCTCCACGGGACATATGATTCTTGTGAATGAGTTTATACGCAATACTGACGGCTTTACGGCGTCCGACTTATATTTGTACGTGATACAGCTCGGAGCGATTTTGGCAGTGGTAACGCTGTATTTTCATAAGCTGAACCCTTTCTCTCCGTCAAAGACAGCGGAGGAGAAAAGCAACACTTGGAAAATGTGGTTTAAGGTTATAATAGCGTGTATACCCGCGGCGGTAGTGGGATTGGTGCTTGATAACTTTATGGAACACTTTGAAAACTGGCAAGTGGTTTCCGCTATGCTTATCATCTACGGTATAGCGTTTATAATTGTTGAAAAGAAACATAAGAAAACGGTTGTAGCCGATATGGACGGTATGACGTATAAGACGGCGTTTTTGATAGGATTGTTCCAGGTGCTGTCGATTATACCGGGAACATCGCGCTCCGGTGCGACGATACTCGGTGCTATGCTTATCGGCTGTTCAAGGTCGGTCGCGGCGGAGTTTTCGTTTTTCCTTGCGATACCGGTAATGTTCGGTGTAAGCCTGCTTAAAATCGTTAAGAGCGGCTTGGCGATGACGGGCGGAGAAATAGCTGTTCTGCTTACCGGAATGGCTGTAGCATACGTTGTTTCTATGCTTGCGATTAAGTTTTTGATGAATTATGTGCGAAAGCATAATTTTAAAGCATTCGGATATTACAGGATAGCGCTCGGAATACTGGTAATACTTTATTTCACGCTCCGGACATTTGTTTTTGCATAAAAAAGCGGCTGCTGATTAAATTCAGCAGCCCTTTCTTTTATGGTTTTAAATCAGCCTTATTGTTTTTATAACCTGATTTTCAATCGGTCTGTCCTGCATATCGGTGGCTGTTTCGGCGATTTCGTCAACCACGTCCATACCGTCCGTAACCATACCGAAAGCGGCATATTGACCGTCAAGGTGCGGCGCATCCTCGTGCATAATGAAGAACTGGCTTGACGCGCTGTTCGGGAACATTGTGCGCGCCATTGAAAGAACTCCGCGCGTATGCTTTAAGGGATTGGGAACTCCGTTTTTATCAAATTCGCCCTTGATTGACGGCGCGTCCTTATGCGAGCCGTCCGCGGTATATCCGCCGCCCTGAATCATAAATCCGGGAATTACACGGTGGAATATAAGTCCGTCAAAAAAGTTGTCCTCGATAAGTGAAACAAAATTTTCAACCGTTATCGGCGCAGTGTCGGGATAAAGCTCCGCTTTGATTATACCGCCGTTTTCCATTTCTATTTCAATATTCATTGCTGTTTTCTCCTTGTAATATATTTTAATTACAAATCCGAGCCGCTGCCCAGAATGTCGGACAGGTTTAAGGATTCCTCGTCCGCGTCATCTTTCTCGGCGTCCGCGTCGTCCTCATCGTCGTCGGACGGCTTTGTTGTAGGCTCGTCCTCGTCATCGGTTGATTTGCTGCTCTTTTTTGATGATGAAGAACCTGTGTCTATGGTTATTGTTTCGATAATCACAGGCTCAACCGGAACATCTTCCATGCCTGACGCCGCCACTGTGCCGGTTTTAACCGACGCGATTTCGTCAACCACGTCCATACCGTCCGTAACCATACCGAAAGCGGCATATTGACCGTCAAGGTGCGGCGCATCCTCGTGCATAATGAAGAACTGGCTTGACGCGCTGTCCATATCCTGGGCTCTTGCCATTGATATTACGCCGCGCGTATGCGAAAGAGTATTTTCAAAGCCGTTTGCCGAAAATTCGCCTTTTATTGAGTCTGTTTTTTGTTCCTTTAGGTTTTCGTCATATCCGCCGCCCTGAATCATAAAATCCTCGATAACGCGGTGGAAAATGGTTCCGTCATAGAAACCGTCCTCCGCAAGCTCCACAAAGTTTTCAACCGTTTCCGGAGCAAGGTCGGGATACAGCTCAAGGGATATTTCGTCGCCGTCCTCCATAACTATTGTGGCGTTTATGGTATTCTTAACCAATTCAGGATCCGGTGTTTGAGCCGGAGTGGGAGTAGGTGTTTCTTTATTGGAATTGGTGCCGCACGACGCGAGCATCATCATCGATAAAATTAAGGCTATAATGCTGATTGATTTTTTCATAATTATTCGTTATCTCCTTCTGTTTCGTTTTCGTCCGCAATTTCGGTATTTTCCGCGTCCTCCGCGGTTTCATCGTCCTCCTCACGCTCGGTACGAGCTATGCTTACCACCTTTACGCCGTCGCCGAGTTTCATAACTCTCACACCCTGCGTCTGGCGGCTGTAAGAGGAAATTTCATCGGTGTGCATTCTGATTATAATGCCGTCGGAGGTGATGAGGATAATGTCGTCCTCGTCCGTTACCGTTTTCATACCGGCAAGCTTTCCTGTTTTGTCGGTTATGCGGTAGGTGAATATACCCTTGCCGCCTCTGGATTGAACGCGGTACTCGTCAAGAGGCGTTTTCTTGCCGTAGCCGTTTTCGGTCACGGTGAGGAGTTGGCTGTTCGGCAGAGCGACCGACGCGCCTATTACATAGTCGCCGCTATGAAGTCTTATACCCATAACGCCTCGTGTTGTACGGCCCGTGGAGCGCACTTCCTTTTCGCTGAAACGGATAGCGTAACCGTCGTGTGTGCCGATTATAATATCCTGCTCGTTGTCGGTAAGCTTAACCCTGATAAGCTCGTCGCCCTCGTCAAGGTCGATTGCGCGAAGTCCGTGACTGCGTATTCTCGAGTAATCCATTACGTTGGTTTTCTTTATAATGCCGTTGCGCGTTATAAAGGTGAGATACTTGCCGTCCTCAAAATCCTTTATCGGAATCATCGCGGTAACCTTTTCGCCGCTTTCTATCGGCAGAAGATTTACGATTGCGGTACCCTTTGCCTGGCGGCTCGCCTCGGGTATCTGGTAGCCTCTCAGCTTGTAAACTATGCCCTTATCCGTGAAGAAGAGCAGTGTGTGGTGTGTGGTTGTGGTGAACAGGTGTTCGACAAAGTCCTCCTCGCGGGTTGCAAGACCGGAAATGCCTCTGCCGCCGCGTCTTTGGGATTTGTATGTGTCCACCGGCAAACGCTTTGTATATCCGCTGTTTGTAAGCGTGACAACGATGTCCTCCTCGTCGATGAGGTCGTCAATATCAATTTCGTTTGTAACCATTGATATTTCCGTTCTTCTCTCGTCGCCGTATCTGTTCTTGATGTCGGTAAGGTCGCTTTTGACGATTTTCAGAACCTCGCTCTCGTTTTCGAGAATTTCACGGTAGCGGTTTATTTTATTTGTCAATTCGGTATATTCGTCCTCAATTTTATCGCGCTCCATACCCGATAAACGGCCGAGCTGCATTTTGACTATCGCGTCCGCCTGAGGGTCGGTAAGACCGAAATGCTCGCATAAAGCAGCCTTTGAGTCGGGTATGCTTTTTGACGCGCGGATTATTCTGATAACCTCTTCAACATTGTCTATAACAATTTTGTATCCCTCAAGGATATGGGCGCGGTCAAGAGCCTTATCAAGCTCGAATTTTGTTCGCCTTGTTATTACGTCCTCCTGATGAGCGATGTAATAGTCAATCATCTCACGCAGATTAAGGATTTTCGGCTCCTTGTCCACAAGGGCGATAAGGATAACGCCGAAGGTGTCCTGCATTTGTGTGAACTTGTAAAGGTTGTTGAGAACGACATTCGGATTGGCGTCGCGCTTTAGGTCTATCACAAGACGAATTATCTCGGTGGATTCGTCGCGCGTCGATGAAATGCCGTCTATTTTTCCGTCGCGCACAAGCTCGTTGATGTGCTTTTCAAGCTTTGCCTTGTTTACCTGATACGGAATTTCGGAAACGATAATTCTGTGCTTTCCGTTGTGCTCCTCGATTTCCGCCTTGGCGCGGAGGATAATTCTGCCGCGGCCGGTGGTATACGCGGAGCGTATTCCGCTCCTGCCCATTATAATGCCGCCGGTGGGGAAGTCGGGACCCTGGATATATGTCATTAATTCCTCGATTGTTATCATCGGGTCGTCAATAGTGGCGATTATACCGTCGATAACCTCGGTGAGATTATGCGGCGGGATATTTGTAGCCATACCTACCGCGATACCTGAGGAACCGTTTACAAGCAGATTCGGAAATCTTGACGGAAGAACGTCCGGCTCCAACAGCTTATCGTCGTAATTGGGTACGAAATCGACGGTTTCCTTTTCAATATCGGTAAGCATAAGCGCCGCTATTTTTGACATTTTCGCCTCGGTATAACGGTAAGCCGCGGGCGGGTCGCCGTCCACGCTGCCGAAGTTTCCCTTGCCCTGTACAAGCGGGTATCTCAAAGAAAAATCCTGCGCCAAACGTACCATGGCGTCATATACCGACGAGTCGCCGTGAGGGTGGTATTTACCGAGCACATCACCGACGGTGGTTGCTGATTTCCTGAAATCGTTCTCATATAAAAGATTCGACTCGTACATATCATACAGTATACGCCTGTGGACGGGTTTCATACCGTCGCGCACGTCCGGCAGGGCGCGGCTTACGATAACGCTCATGGCATAATCTATATACGCTTTTTTCATTTCGCTGTTGAGGTCAACGTCAATAAGATGCTGATTTTGTATAGCCTCCATATCCAGCTTAAGGTCTTCGGACTTTTTTGCCATAATTTCCTCCTATTTTAAATGCCCCAAAACGCTAAATTTTCGGGCAAAATCTTTAATGGTTTTAACTAATTTATTATACCACAAAATGGCGCGAAAATCAAGGAAAATGCTATAATTTTTCGGGCTTTAGCGGCATACGAAAACAATTCGTTCGCTGTTCTGATTGGGCGCGGCAAACGACAGCTCGTCAAACGTGTCAACAGAGGTAAATCCCGCCTTTTTGAGCAGAAATGTAAGCTCGCCGACAGAATGTGCCCTCTGCAAATGCCGTTCCTCGAAACGCGCGTATTTTTTACCCTGCTTTACAAAGAAGGTCAGGAACATATCCGACAGCTTTCTTTTCTCGATATACCTGTTCTGCCAGGTGTAGAAAATGTTTTTATCGCAGTGGACAAAGGTGTTTGAGCCGATTATGTTTTTCAGCTTGTATTCTGTGCTTATATCAAAGATAAAAAGACCGCCGTCATCTATAAAGCAGGTTTTTATCCGCGTGAAAAGCTTAAGCAGCGATTTTGGCGGCAATATGTAATTAAGCCCGTCAATCATACATAAAAACGCGCCCATTGTTCCGTATAAATCAAGGTCGTTCATACTTTGATTGAGAAAAAGTATATCCAGTCCCTCGGATTTTGAACGCGCAATGTTCAGCATATCCTCCGAAATATCCACGCCCGTCATATCATAGCCGCGGCGGGCAAGCGGTATTGTGATATTTCCCGTGCCGCAGGCGAGGTCGCATACAAGCGACGGATTCACACCGTACAGGGTAAAAATATTCTCGATATAGTCCGCCCATTTTTCGTAGTCAATATCGCGGTGCATAAGAGAGTCGTATATATAGGCAAAATCGGAATAGCTATTCATCTTTTTTCTCCAATCTTTCGATTACTAAATTGTAGCCGTCACAGCCGTAATTTATACATCTGTTGACGCGGCTTATAGTCGCTGTGGAGGCGCCTGTTTCGGCGGCTATGTCGGTGTATACGTTTTTATGCTTGAGCATAAGCGCCACCTCCATACGCTGACTCATTGACTTTAGCTCCGAAATGGTGCATAGGTCGCTGAAAAATCTGCGGCATTCGTCTGTATTTTTGAGCTGCAGCACGGCTTTAAAAAGCGCGTCCGTGCTTTTGTCGTTAATCTCCTTCACGTTAATCCTCCTATTATGGCTTTATGCTCTATTATTATATCACTTTAGCGTGTAAAAGTAAAGCGATACATAAAATTCGCTGTCCGAGGGATACTACTTACAAACCGCGGACAAATCCGTGTCGGATTTGACCGCCTTAATTTCGGAGGTGTGGGTATGCTCGTATTGGTGGTCAGAACTCTTATTCTGTACGGCATTGTGATTATCGCGATGCGCATAATGGGTAAAAGACAGCTCGGAGAATTGCAACCGTCGGAGCTTGTGGTTGCGATAATGATTTCCGACCTCGCGTCGGTGCCTATGCAGGCGATAGACATACCGCTGCTTTCGGGCATAATACCGGTTATGACGCTTATTGTGGCTGAGGTTATGATGTCGTATATGAGCCTTAAAAGCAAGAAAATGCGTAAATTTCTGAGCGGTGAGCCGAGCATAGTTATATACGACGGACATATAAACGAGGGAGAGCTTGCGCGGCTGCGGTTTAATATAAATGATTTGCTTGAAGAGCTGCGTCTGAATAATTGCCACGATATTTCCGACGTGGAGGTTGCCGTGGTGGAAACGAGCGGCAAATTAAGCGTGATACCAAAGGATAAGGCGCGTACTGCCACCGTGGAGGATATGAAATTGGAGAATGTCCGTCATGACGGACTTCCCTGTACGATAATATCCGACGGAACTCTTAATCAGCACGAGCTTAGACGCGCTCAAAAGGACATAGCCTGGCTTGACGCTGAAATAAAAAAGCGCGGAATAAAGAGCGTTAAGGACGTGTTTATAGCGTCTTTGGACGCAGAGGACGAGCTTTTTATACAGCTAAAGGGCGAGCGTGATAAAAAGGAGCATAAGAGATGAAAGGCGTGATAATATCGATATGTATTGCGGCGGTAATCGTGGCGGGAAGTATCGCGTACACAAGTCATATAGAGAATGTTTCCGATGAGTTGGGAGAAATCAGCAGGCAGATTACGGAGCGTCTTGAAAGCGAGGATTATGTCGGCGCGGCGGAAAAAGCGGCACAGCTTGACGAGTACCTTTCCAAAGAACGCACTGTTCTCGCTATGACCGGCAATCACGAGGAGCTGGACAAAATAGAGATGAATATATCGGAAATGACGGAATATATAGACGGCGGACAGCGCACGGATGCGCTTTCTCGGTGCAAGGTGCTGAATTTTTTGTTTGAGCATTTGCCGAAAAATTATGAAATGCGTTGGGAAAATATTTTGTGATTGTATTCATTACCTCAAATATAAACGCATAAAATCAAAGCGTAGGTCTGACGCGAAAGATAATCTGATTTTTTCTTTTCCGCGTTGGAATTTATGCCGCCGCAGGGCGGCGGGACGGAGGTTTATATGGATATATTTTCGCTTGTTTTTCTTGCCGCGGCACTTGCTATGGACGCTTTTTCCGTTGCCGTGACCGACGGAATGTTGGTAAACGATATACGCATTACCGACGCGCTGAAGGTAGGCTTTTTCTTCGGCGCGTTTCAGTTTATAATGCCGTGCATCGGCAATTTTATTTCGGGATTTGCCGCCGGTTACATAGAAAGCGCGGACCACTGGATAGCGTTTGCCCTGCTTGCGTTTTTGGGAATAAGAATGATAAAGGAATCGCATTCTGTGCGCGAAATACCGTCCTCGCCGTTTAAAACATCTACTCTTTTACTGATGGCAGTTGCCACAAGCATCGACGCGCTTGCGGCGGGCGTGACGCTTGCCGCTGTTGATTCGCCGATACTGATGTCGTCGGCGCTAATCGGTATAACCGCCTTTCTTTTTTCGTTCTGCGGTATTTTTCTGGGCAGACGTTTCGGAGGCTTTCTCGGCTCCGGCGCGGAAACCGCCGGCGGTATTGTTCTTATACTTATAGGACTTAAAACTCTCGCAGAGCATCTGTTTTGTATTTAATCACACTGACAGAAAGGAAATCATCATTCACAATGTGGATTTAAGCATTTAAAATATATACATAAATTTCTCGAATTATATTAAAATTCTATTATAGAGAAATTTAAACGGGTGATTTGATGAAATACAGAGAAAAACTGATAAAATTCGGTCTGAATGTGGCGTACAACAGAAAGTACCGCTTGCTTACGCAGGCGGAGCTTGCCGAAATGGCAAATATAAGCGAATCATTTTTGGAAAAATTAGAAAATCCAAACATCTTTACCGCGCCAAGCTTTGAAACAATATGCAAATTGGCTGAGGCACTGGAAATCAGCGAAAGTCGTTTGCTGGATTTCGGTGAAACTATTGAAAAAAAGTCCTGATTTGGTGTATAATATTTCCGTTATTAAAGATTAAAGGGGTATTTTAAATGGATTTGACTTCACCAAAAACAATACGCGCCATACAGGAAAAATTCGGATTTACATTCAAAAAGGGTTTGGGACAGAATTTTCTCACATCGAGAGAGGTTTTGGAGGATATATCGGACGCGGCGGAGATTGAAAACGGCGTTATCGAGATAGGTCCGGGCTTTGGCGTTTTGACGGCGCAGCTTGCGGCGGAAAGCAAAAAGGTTGTAACGATAGAGCTGGACGAGCGACTTATTGACGTACTCGCCTACACCTTATCCGACTTCGACAATGTAAAAATCATAAACGCGGACGTGCTAAAGCTTGATTTAAAAAAGCTGATAGATGATGAATTTAACGGCGAAAGGGTAAGCATAGCGGCGAATTTGCCGTATTACATTACCACTCCGATAATATCGAAACTTCTTGAAGAAAGACTGCCGATAAAAAATATTGTGGTTATGGTGCAAAAGGAAGTCGCGGCGCGTATGGCGGCTGAGCCGTCCTCAAAGGATTACGGCGCGATAACGGTAATGTGCCGATACTTCACGGAGCCGTCAATAGTGACCGATGTGCCGGCGCAGCTTTTTGTTCCGCGTCCCAAGGTGGACAGCGCGGTGCTTAAGCTTAGGGTGCTTGATAAGCCGTCCGTTGTGGTGATTGACGAAAAGATGTTTTTCAGAGTTGTCAAAGCGGCGTTTTCTCAGCGGCGCAAAACGCTTTTGAATTGTCTTTGCGCGAATTTCCCGATACCCAAGGACGAGATGTCATCTTTGCTTGAGAGCGTCGGCGTGACGCCGTCGAGAAGAGGAGAAACACTCTCCTTGCAGGAATTTGCAGACGTGACGGACGCGATTTTACACAGGATAAATTAGAAGGGGGATAATCAAAATGGAGGTTTTTACTTTTGGCGAAAGGCTGATGATTTACAGAACAAGAGCCGGACTTACCAAGAAAGAGGTCGCGGAGCGAGTGGGTACAACCGTCGGCAACATAACGAGATATGAAACCGATAAGGCGTATCCGGACGATGAAACTATGAGAGCGTTATCTCATATTCTCGGAGTTACAATAAACAGAATGGCATTCGGATTTGACGATCCGGAGAAAAATAAGAAAAAAGAAGATTTAATAAATGAGGCTGCCGCGGATAATTAAAGCCGATTTGCGACAGCCCCATTTGTATGATTTCAATAAAGCGAAATGTGAGAAATTTGTCTGTTTATGTCCTAAAATGTGGTACTTGACTATCTGAAAATATAAGCGTATAATGAATTAAACGGCAATAATTATTTGTGCATACAAAGGAGAGAGTGTTATGGAGCATGGAATAAAAATAAGGGTTATGAAAACCGTTTCGGAGGGTGCAAGGGAAATCATACTCGAAAGAGTGCGCGACAAGCACATAAGCGAGATATTCACGGACGACCGCGCGTTGGCACTGCTGCACGGCGACGTGTGCGACTTGATTTACGCGAGTGATATGGCTCAAAAAACGTCCGGAGTTGATGTTTTTGAAATCAACGGCACCTGCCCTCAGCATATGATATGCGTCGGAATACTCGGCGACACAGCCGCCGTTGACGCGGCAGTGGAAAAAATAAGGAAAGAATTTCGCTAAGCTCCTCATAATTAACCGTACATAAATATGCCTCCGCTTAGGCGGCAGTATTTACATAAATAAAAAGTGTTAAGAAAAATTAAGGAGGATTTTGCTATGAAAGGCAAAAAAACAACGGTGGCGCTGCTGAGCGCCGCAATGCTGACATTGCCCGCCGCGGGAGTGTCGGCGCTTGACGACGTGGATATTTCATTCATTGTCGGAGAAAATCACATCAGTGTAAACGGCACCGAAATCGAGGTTACTCCGTCGTATATCATCGACGGAACCACTCTTGTTCCGCTGAGAGTAATCAGTGAGGGACTCGGCGCACAGGTTGACTGGAACGAGTCGGACTACACAGTAACCGTTCAAGACGGCGATAAGACCATAACACTTAAGATAGGCAGCACGGATGCGACTGTAAACGGTGGGAGCTACACACTTTTGGCGGCACCGGAGCTTAAGGACGACACCACAATGGTGCCGATAAGATTTATTTCGGAAACCCTTGACGCGAATGTTGAATGGGAGCAGGAAACTATGAAAGTGACTATTTCAAGCAAGACCGAAAGCACGGAGCTTGCCAAGATTGACAACACAAAATGGAATTACAACGCCGATGATGACGTATATTGGCAGGTCGGCATACAATACTGCGCAAATCCGGCGGATTTAACCTATGAAACACTCGGCGTTTTTGTGCCGGGCGCGTATATGACGGCGACCGATAACGGTGACGGTACATACACCTGCGCCGTAAACAGCGAGGCAAGCGTAAACGGCTACACGGCGGCAACCGCGCCGATGGTAATTCCGGTAAACACACCGGGATATTCTGCGATGGCGGCTCCCACGGCTTACGCAAGCGATGTTAAGAGCTACACAGATGCGGGATTTGTATATGTGTACGCGGGCTGCCGCGGACGTGACGCGGGCGCTCCGACGGGAGTTACCGACCTAAAGGCGGCGGTTAAATATATCCGCTATAATGCCGATAATATCGCCGGAAGTACGGACAGAATATTCACGTTCGGAATGAGCGGCGGCGGCGCGCAGAGTGCGCTAATGGGCGCTACGGGCGACAGCGACTTGTATACTCCATACCTTGACGCGATAGGCGCGGTTGATGGCTACAGCGATGCTGTTACCGGCTCAATGTGCTGGTGTCCGATAACCAACCTCGATATGGCGAACGAGGCGTATGAGTGGAATTTGGGCGTAAGCCGCAGCGGATTGACCGATGATATGCAGACGCTGTCCGACGGTATGGCGGCGGCATTTGCCGAGTATATCAACGAGATTGGTCTAAAGGACGAGGACGGAAATGTCCTGACGCTTACGGAATCCGAAAGCGGAATATATCAGGCGGACAGCTATTATGATTACGTAAAATCCGAAATCGAGCGTTCGCTGAATAACTTCCTTACAGACACAGAATTCCCGTATACTCCGCAGCAGTCCGGTGGCATGGGCGGCGGTCAAGGCGGCAGAGGCGAAGGCGGCTTTGGCGGTGGTATGGATAACATCAACTTCGAGGAGCTTGACGGCATCACGCGTTTGGAAACAAATGATGACACGGACACCGATGAGGACGTTACCTACGAAACCGCCGAGGACTATATCGCGAGCCTTAACAAGGACAGCGAATGGGTTACTTATGACAGCGCGACAAACACCGCGACGGTTACGAGCGTTGAGGATTTTGTGAACGCATGCAAGAACGCGTCAAAGAGCGTCGGCGCGTTTGACGACCTCGACAGGGCGCAGGGCGAGAACACGCTGTTCGGCTATGCCGACGGAAACGGCGCGCACTTCGACCCGATTATGGCGGAGCTGTTAAAAGATAACGAAACCTACGGCGCGGCATACGCGGAGGATTTGGCAAAGACCGATTCTCTCGGCAATACCGTAGATTACAGAGTGAATATGTATAACCCGATGTATTATCTTTCGGATTATTACGACGGTTATCAGACATCTAATGTTGCGGAATATTGGCGCATACGCACCGGAATAAACCAGGGCGATACCGCGCTTTCAACGGAAATAAATCTTACTCTTGCCCTTGAAAACTACGGCAGAGATGTTGATTTTGAAATGATTTGGGGCGCGGGACACACCACAGCGGAGCGTACCGGAAACTCAACCGATAACTTCATCGAATGGGTGAACGAGTGTCTGGAATAAGCATTTAAACTTGAGCTTTAAAACTGTTCAAACATTAAATTTGTGAATAAACACTAAAACAGCCGAGGACTATATAAACCTCGGCTGTTTTTTATTTAGGGCAATTTTTTATCATTACAACTGCTAATATCAATATCCACTTCTGCTGACATAATTATTTTATCACAGCAAAACACCTCATTTTGCAAGATATTTCATATATTTTGTCAAAAAATCAATCCGCAAAATACGTCACAATCCGACTACTTTTTACACAGTGTTTACATAAACGTGATAGCGGATTTTACATAAGGCATATATAATTAATATGGCTAAATTAAGATGTCCCGCGGGGACAGGGGCTGCGTAGCGCGGTAAAAGTAGGAATACCGCGCCGCCTTAAAAAACGGAGAGGTGAACCATATGTTTCAAAAGAAATTCCTACCAATATTTTTGCTGTTTTTATTGACGGCGGCTTTCGCGCTTAGCGGCTGCGGCGGCACATCGGAGGGCGTTCGGCAGGTGAGCGGACTTGGCGCGTTGGGCGCGGTTCAAGTCGTATCGCGCGAGGAGGGCTCCGGCACAAGAAATTCATTCGCGGATTTATTGGGCTTTGCCGACACGGATTCGGGTGCGGACGCCGCCGCGGACGGAGCGCTTACAGCGTCCGACACGGATTCGGTTGTCGAGGCGGTCGCCGGTGACAAGTCGGCGATAGGCTATGTTTCAATGGGAACGGAATTGGGAAATAACGTAAAAACGCTGACGGTTGACGGAGCCGCAGGAACTCTTGAAAATGTTGTAAACGGGAAATACGCTCTCAGCAGACCGTTTTGTCTTGTATGGTCGGGCGAGCTGAACGCCGTCGAACAGGATTTTATGATCTATGTTATGGGCGAGGGTCAATCTATTGTTGAGAAATCCTACGCGCCGGTTCATAACAGTGTTAATTTTCTATCCGATATGAGCGGCGGAACCGTAACCATACACGGCTCTACCTCAGCCGCACCGTTGATTCGCGAGCTGGCTGAGGAATATGAGACTATAAACACAAACGCGTCCGTTGAAATAACCGTTTCGGACTCCACCGGCGGCATAAACGACGCTATGCAGGGTCTGTGCGGCCTTGGAATGGCATCGAGAGAATTGAAGGACTATGAAAAAGAACTTCTTGATTATAAGGTTGTCGCATATGACGGAATCGCTGTGATTGTAAACGCCGAAAATCCATTGGAAAGCGTTACTTCGGAGGAATTAAAGGCGTTGTTCACCGGAAAAATTATAAATTGGGAAGATATAAACAAAGGAAGGGAATAATATGAACGACACATTACAAATAATTTTCGGACTTGTCGGCGGCTTAGCGGTTTTCATATTCGGTATGAACCTAATGAGCGAATGTCTGCAAAAAGCGGCGGGCGAAAAAATGAAACGCATACTCGGACTTCTTACAAAGAACCGTCTTTTGGGAGTGCTTGCGGGCGCGCTTGTAACGGCGGTACTGCAAAGCAGCAGCGCGACCACCGTTATGGCGATAGGCTTTGTAAGCGCGGGACTTATGACGCTCCCGCAGGCAATCTCGATAATTTTCGGAGCGAATATCGGAACGACCATAACGGCGCAGATAATCGCGTTTAAGATAACGGATTACATATATGTATTTATTTTTGCGGGATTTATAATTTCGTTTATAAGCAAAAAGGAAAAGCTTAAAAATATCGGAATGACGATTTTCGCATTCGGACTTCTGTTCTTGGGCATTGAAACAATGGGCGATGTAATGAAACCGCTTGCGTCAAGTCCGGTGTTCACGAATATGATTGCCAAAGTCGCCGACGTTCCTATTCTCGGCGTAGCCGTGGGAACTCTTATGACGCTGGTTGTTCAGAGCAGCAGCGCCACCATTGCCGTTCTGCAAAACTTCGCGTCGCAAGCCGGAGCCGACGGAGTTACAAGTATATTGGGTTTAACCGGAGCCATTCCGATTTTGTTCGGCGACAATATCGGCACAACCATTACCGCGCTTTTGGCATCGATAGGTCAATCCAAAAACGCGAAACGAACCGCACTTGCGCATACATTATTTAACGTGTCCGGCGCTCTGCTGTTCATTTCGCTTATAAATCCGTTGGCGGCGTTTGTAAGATATATATCGCCCTCCGGCGCGGAAATAGATGTTATATCGCGTCAGATAGCCAACGCTCATACTACATTTAATATAACGATGACGCTTATCTGGATAGGACTTCTGGGTCTTATGGTAAAGATAGTTATGAAGATTATACCCGACGGCAAGCACGAGTTTGAAAACCCCGCAAAGCCGCGCTATCTTGACAGGAATGTAATTACACAGCCGGCGGCGGCATTGCAGCTTGTGGCAAAGGAGATACTTAATTACAGTGAGCTTGTCAAGGAAATGTTTACGAATGTCATAGGCACGGTCAAAGACGGCAAATCGTCCGCCATTCGGAAAATTAGGGAATACGGAGAATCGCTCGGAGTGTTGAATTCTGAGATAAACGAATATCTCGCGGAGCTTTTTGCGGCGGGCGTGCTGACGGAAAGGCAGGCAACCCAAACAGCAAAGCTTATGTATGTGCTTGCCGATGTCGAGCGTATGGGCAGTCTATCCGTTGAAATGGCGGATTCTCTTCTGGAGAAGATAGACAAAAAGTATAATTATTCGAAGGACGCCTTGAACGATATTGAAAGCAGTCTGATGAGGATAGAAACAATGTATGAAAACGCGCTGTCGGCACTGAAAAACGGCGATAAGAGCAAGCTGGAAACGGTTTTAAGCCATAAGGAGGAAGTACTCAATTTGGATATAGAAATGCGTAAGCAGCATATGCAGCGCGTGAACAGGGGCAAATGTAAAAAGGCTCTCTCGCAGCCTTATATAAAAATACTTTATTGTATCGATCGTATGGGAAACAGCTGTGTGAACCTTGCCGAGGTAGCGCAAAATCAAATGAATTTCGCCTATTTTATAGGAGACGGCACTGACAGATAACATAATCTTCCTTTTGAGCGGTCAGACGTATATGTGAGAAAATACAGCAAGATTTTAACTGAGTTTATGTATTGGTTAATCTTGACAAACACGCGCTTTGTATGATACAGTTTATACATAAGCAAATCACATAAGATTACGGAGGGGCAATATGAAAAAGGTATTATCTGTATTTTTAAGCATGGTTATTATGCTTTCGCTTGCCGTGCCGGCGGGCGCGGCGTATGTCGGCGGGAATTATATTTCCTCCGCCGGAGCGTGCGTTATGGACTATGAAACCGGCGAGGTTTATTACGAGTACAACGGAAACACCGCGAGGGTTCCGGCGAGTATGACTAAGATTATGAATCTCTACTGCGTGTATGAGGCGATTGAGAACGGCGAAATCAGTCTTGACACCGTTGTTCCGATAAGCGAGAATGTGTATAACAAATCGCGCAATTCCGTGTATCAGAGCGTTCTGCCGCTGTATTACAACACCACATACACGGTGGACGAAATGATAGGCGTTGTTGTCACGTATTCCGCAAGCGGCGCGGCTATCGCACTGGCGGAGCTTGTGGCGGGCAGTGAGGCGGCGTTTGTGGACCGTATGAACGCCAAGGTAGGGGAGATGGGACTCAACGCGTATTACCGCGACAGCTGCGGTATCGCGGATAATGAGATAACGCCCGTATCTATGGCGAAACTTGCGCGCAATATCATACGCGACTATCCCGATATTTTGACGCGCAGCGCGAAAACGTCGGTGACGTTTCACGGAAACACCTACAATACCACAAATCATTTGCTTGACACCTATTATTACAGCGGCGCGGACGGACTGAAAACCGGTACAACCTCAGCTGCCGGCTACTGTTTCTGCGGCACCGCCGTGAGGAACGGCAGACGTATGATTTCCGTAACGATGAGCTCTTCATCGACCGGACAGCGTTTTGTCGATACCGCGCGTCTGCTCGATTACGGCTTTGCGGCGGCGAATGAAAAATACGGCAGTATTTATTATACCGATATGCGCGCGTTTATAAACGGCGCGGAGGTTCCGACGTTCGCGTATAAGGGCTCCACTCCGCACGCCGTTGTTATCGCGGAGGATTTGGCGAATTACGGCTTTGACGTAAGCTATGATGACGCGTCTAAAACGCTTACGCTTAAATATAATAAGGACAAGACGGTCGCGCCGATTTCGACCGATATATACAAGGGCAAAAACGGTCAAAAGGCGTATTCAATAGCAAACAGCAGCGAGATTAGTGTCGTTTTGGACGACGGCGCGGAGCGGCACACCTTGACGGACGTTTATAATGTTTCCGGATATATGTGCGTATCCGTGGACGAGTTTGCGGGAATATATGATTTTGTGTGGAGCGCAAGCGACGCGGCGGCGTATATCACCGTTTATGATAAAACTCCCGAGCCTACGGCGGCACCGACAGCCGAGCCGACACCCGAGCCTACGTCTGCGCCGGTGTTGGAGAACACAATAACCTCCGAGAGCGCGTTTATTATGGATTATGACACCGGCGATGAGCTTTTCGCGCTTGACGCGGACACGCAAAAGCCCGTAGCGTCGATTGCCAAGATGATGACGGTGTATGTTCTGCTTGATGCTGTTGCGGACGGCGAGGTGACGCTTGACACCGTTGTTCCGATAAGTGAGAATGCGTATAACCTGTCGCGCGTTGAGGACTATAAAATGATGGTAAATCTCGAATATGACGAGGTTTATACTCTTGATGAAATGATAGATATGATAGTCATAGATTCCGCGGCTGCGTGCGTCACCGCAGCGGCGGAGCTGCTTTGCGGCAGTGAGGAGGAATTTGTAAAGCGTATGAACGCAAAAGCGGAGGAAATAGGCATCGATTCCGTATTTTATAACGGCACCGGTGTTTGCCTCGACAGCGAAACGCAGAGCGAAAACCTTATGTCCGCCCGCGAGGTTGCCGTAATGACGCGGTGTATGATAGAGGATTATCCGGAGGTATTGGAGCGCACCAAGCAGGCGTCGGTGGAGTTCCATGGGAATACGTATTACAATCTGAATAAGATTTTCACGGATTATTATTACGAGGGCGCGGACGGATTTAAGAACGGTATGACGACCGCGTCGGGTTATTGTATGTGCGGCACGGCTGAGCGCGACGGCAAGCGCGTGATAACAGTGACACTGCCGTCCGATTCAAACGAGGCGCGCTTTACCGATACGATAAAGCTCTTTGATTACGGCTTTGCTGCGCTCGGCGTTGACACGTCCGGCGCGACCGAAAAATCGGAGGATATTATCGAGGACGGCGCGGATATAACGGTAAATATAGACGGCAATTATGTTATGGAATTTGCCGATCAAGCGCCGGTGGTTGTAAACAGCCGCGTGCTTGTGCCTATACGCGCGTTGATGGAAACGCTTGAAAAAACGGTTGAATGGGACGCGGAAGAAAATAGGGCGGTAATAAGCGACGACACCACAACCGTAACGCTCACTGTCGGCAGTGACGTTATGATAAAGGAGGTAACAAATCCGCTTGACGGCTCGGTAAAAACAGAGGAAATAACTCTCGATGCCGCGCCGCGTATAATAGGCGGCAGAACCTGCCTGCCGGTAAGAGCGGCGGTGGAGGCATTCGGCGCGGCGGTGATATGGGACGGCGATACAAATACTATACTTATTGTCGCCGGTGTGTGCTGAAAATGTCGAAGAGAAACTTTGTCCGGTATTGAATATTTAAATATTTTACGAAATAAAGAATGAATAACACAATAACGAAAAAGCACGTTTCCGGACGTGCTTTTTGTATACAGGGCAGTTGTATCTGGCTACTTTTTAGGTAGTTAAAAACCGATTTTCACCGTACTTTGCCGTATTGCAAAAACACACAAAAAACCGCATAAACACTTGTTTTTTAAGCATTTATGCGGCTTTTGCATTTGGCGGAGAATAAAAGCATTTTTAAATGCACTTCAAACAAAACAAGGAACAATTTCATATAAAATCATTGTTAAGATATTTATTCCATAAATCAAATAAATATTTTTTTTGCTATTGTTTTTTGCTCATATCATCAAACAAATTTAATGCCGAAATATTTCGGTAATTTCAACAAAATCACACGCAGTCGAATTGTCGGCTGCTTTTTTTATGAGAGGAGCTTAACAATGGCAGTATACAGAATTGAGAAAACAAAAAATTACACGGTAATGTCGAATTACCATTTGCGCAGCAAGGATTTATCGTTAAAGGCAAAAGGACTTTTGTCGATGATTTTATCATTGCCCGATGATTGGAATTACACTCTTGCGGGATTGGCGTCGATATGCAAAGAGGGTGTAGACAGCATACGGAGTGCAGTCAAAGAGCTTGAAAGCTACGGCTACATAACACGCTCGCGCGTTCGCAACGAAAAGGGACAGCTAACCGCGTCCGAATATACAATTCACGAAATGCCGGTTGCTGTTGCCAAAGACAATAACCGTACTGAAACGGTGACCGAACGCTCCGCAAGCGAAAACTCGGCGGATAAATCAGACGAGCCTATTTTTGCTCCGCCTGCGTTTGACGAGCCTATGCAGCAAAATCCAACATTGGCTAAGGCAACGCAATTAAATAAATATATACCAAATAAAGATTTACAAAATACCGATGTATTAAATATCCAATCTATTCCTATCCGAGAACCTGAAAATAAATTCCTTGGATTTGGAAATCGAAAAAGAAAGGAACGATGTGCAAATATGTACGAATACAGGAAGCTTATTAAGCAAAACATTGAATATGATGTTCTCGTGCAAAGCTACTCCAAAGACAAAATTAACGAGCTTGTCGATATATTGACCGAAACGGTATGCTCGTCGCGAAAATATATCCGAGCCGCAGGTGTGGACTATCCGGCTGAAGCCGTGAAATCCAAGTTGTTGAAGTTAAATTATGACCACATATGTTACGCGCTTGACTGCTTGAATGAAAACACAACGAAAATCCGAAATATAAGACAATATTTGCTTACGGTTATGTTTAACGCGCCGTCCACAATGAGCAATTGTTACAGCGCGCGTGTGCGGTACGATATGTATGGGACGGTGCGTGATTATGAGTGATTTAAAATTAAGACGAACCGATGCGGGACAACGGCGGAGTATAAACGCGCTTATCAAGAAAATGTGCTGTAATTACGATAACGGCGAATGCTTGATATTGGACTGCCCTTGTCCGCAGATGATAACGTCATCGCTTTTGTGTCGTTGGTTTTGTAGCGCGGTTTTACCGAGTAAGAAAAAGCTGTACGCGGAGCTTGCCATATCCGAGAACAGCCGCAGATGCGCGGTTTGCGGCAGCAAATTCATCGGCGGTTCAAACCGCGCCAAATACTGCGGCAGGTGCCGAAAAGCCGTAACACGCCAACAAGCGGCGGAGCGTAAGCGGAAACAGCGCGAAATGTCACGCGTTAGGAGCGAATAAAGCAAGGTTTTATGCGGATTTTAGGACGTGCAAATTGAATGAGGGTATAGTTGTATTACCTGACCTTAAAATATTTTTCATCTATCCTCGTTTTTGCGGCATTATTGCGCAATATTACTTTGTTATGAGATATATGTCACGCATTAGGACATATTAAACCGCATAAAATCAAGCCTTGCGGAGCTTGAGATTTGCAAGGTAATATAAGGTTATACTCATAGCCTTAAAATCAAGATTTTATCGTTCTGCTTTTGCCTTGTGGATTTGCCTATACCGCACATAGAAGAATAGGCTTAAATATTGAATTTCAGGTCATTTTATGATATGATATAATAAAGCTGAAATTAGGCGGTGAGGAATTTGAAACGGACATTTAAAAACGTCTTTAAAAACGATTATAAATTATATATTGAGCATATATGGGTAAGCGATAACCTTTTCCCCGCCGGCAGGAGCTTTATTGTCGCGGCTTATATCGCATACGGAAAAGG
>MSHM01000030.1 GCA_001941225.1 Oscillospiraceae bacterium Zagget12 | reverse complement strand
ATAGTTTTTTGATTAATAATTCATTATTATTCTCGGAGGTTTCGGTTTTTTCATCTATAACAAATGGCGGAAAAAGCTCTTTTACAACATTAGACAGATAATAATTGCCTCTTGTTATTTTTCTGTAAAACTCTTCGATTACATTAAATGCCGACGGTCTAATATAGGGCATCGGAGCGGTGGCACCTTTCCCTATATATTTTTTCATATGCTCAATACATTCTGAATTCAATATAGCTTGGCACAATGATTTGAAATCATCATCTGTTTGAATGTCTTTGTTATATCCTGCTTGACTTGCGGAATTAAATATAAAATCCAACGCGTGTCCCGGCGGGGGCGTTACAGCCTCGATATAAGCTGTCATACAATTTTTTTGGCGGTTATGGGCATATTCTATTTCTTTACCGCAAAAAGGCTTTGAAATGTATGTGTTTGACACCAATGAAATGAAAAGGGAGGAATTATATATTGCTTGTGCGATTTTATCATTGAATTCTCCCCCTGCGCGTATGCCATTATAATCTATCCATACCTCAAAACCTTCATTTTGTAAAAATTCTGTGATTTTTCTTGCCATAACCGCGTCATCGTGTGCATATGATATAAATATATATGGTTTCATTTCTTTTGTGTTCATAAACTACCTCCGACTTTTAATTATGAATATATTGTATTCCCAATTAAAAATAATATCAAGTGCTTTGTGAAAATTTTTATGCTTACGTTGTAAAAAATTAATCACGGTTACGGCATTTACAGGAGCTTGTTTGCTGCGGAACAGGCTTTTTTGCGCATTGACGCCCGCTCGGACGCGTCTTTTATATTAAAGCTGCCGCAAGTGTATTTTTGCGTTTTGAATGTTAATATATGTTGACAACAGAGCCATTTTTTGATACTATAAACTATGCAAAGATGCCCCCGCAAACTCGCTTTGCAAAGGCGGCGGGTGCATTTGTTATTTCAGCGGCAGCTTTGATTTGCTGACAAATCAAATATCTTCGGCTGAAACCCATATGGAGCCAAAGCTCCGTTTGCGGCTTGCAATCGGTTTGCGGGCTGCGATTTAAATTATGTATTTTTATCAATCAAAATTTATAAAACGAAAGGATATGATTAATATGTCGCCAAAGGCAGCATTGGTAATGGGCAGTGATTCCGATTTTGAAAAATTGAAGAGCTGCGTGTCAAAACTTAAGGAATTTAATATAGAGGTAGATGTAAACGTGATTTCTGCGCACAGAACGCCAGATAAGGCGGCGGAGTTCGCGAAAAACGCAGAGGCGAACGGTATCGAGGTTATCATTTGCGCGGCAGGTATGGCGGCGCATTTGGGCGGCGTAATCGCGGCGCATACGACCGTGCCTGTTATAGGAATACCCATAAAATCAACTCTTGACGGTATGGACGCGCTTTTGGCTACAGTGCAAATGCCGCCGGGAATACCCGTCGCGACAGTCGGCATAGATAATGGCACAAACGCGGCAATTTTAGCCGCGCAGATGCTTGCGATAAAGTATGACTATTTAAAGGACGCTCTGAAAGCCGCAAAGGTAAAAATGGTTGAGGGTGTTGAAAAGAAAAACGAAAAGGTAAAGAAAATGGCGGCAGAGCTGTAATTTGCCGAAAAAACAAATAAAAAGGAGATATAAATATGGCGGAAAATGCGTATAAGTCAGCGGGAGTTGACGTTGAGGCGGGATATGAGTCGGTAAGGCTCATAAAGGACGATGTAAAAAAGACGGCGATTGAGGGAGTTTTAGGCGGTATAGGCGGTTTCGGCGGCTTATTCGAGGTGCCGAAGGGTTATGAAAATCCGGTGCTTGTATCCGGCACGGACGGCGTCGGCACAAAGATAAGGATTGCATTTCTCTTGGACAAGCACGACACAATCGGTCAGGATTGCGTGGCGATGTGCGTGAACGACATTGCCTGCTCGGGAGCTAAACCCTTGTTTTTCCTTGACTATATCGCGATAGGAAAGAATGTTCCCGAAAAGGTTGCCGAGATTGTAAAGGGCGTTGCGGACGGCTGCGTTTTGGCGGGCTGCGCGCTTGTCGGCGGCGAAACGGCGGAGCACCCCGACCTTATGCCCGCAGACGAATACGATGTCGCGGGATTCAGTGTCGGTGTTGTGGAGAAAAGCAAAATTACCGACGGTACAAACGCTAAGGCGGGTGATGTGCTGATAGGCATCGCGTCAAGCGGCGTTCATTCAAACGGCTATTCGCTTGTAAGAAAGGTTTTCGGTCTTAACGATGATAACGCGAAGGAAACGCTTGGCACATACAGCGAGGAGCTTGGCAAAACCATAGGCGAGGAGCTTTTAACTCCGACAAGAATTTACGTCAAGCCGCTTTTAAAGCTGATTGACGAGGTGGGCATAAAGACCGTTTCGCATATCACAGGTGGCGGCTTTATTGAGAATGTTCCGAGAATGTTGCCCGATGGCTTAAAGGCGGTTATTAAAAAGGGAACATGGGAAATCCTTCCTATATTTGACCTTATGCAGAAAAAAGCCGGTATTCCCGAAAGAGATATGTATAATACCTTTAATATGGGTATCGGTATGATTGTCGCGGTGGACGCGGATAAGGCTGACGCGGCGGTTAAATGCCTTGACGCGGCGGGCGAAAAGGCGTATATAATCGGTGAGCTTGTAGAGGGCGAAAAGGGTGTTGAAATAGTTAGTGACAACGGAGTAATTAAATAATGAAAAATATAGGTGTTTTAATTTCAGGCGGCGGCACGAATTTGCAGGCGCTTATAGATAAGCAGGGAACGGTTTTAAAAAGCGGCAGGATTGTGTGCGTATGCTCTAACAGCGCGTCCGCTTACGGTCTTACGCGCGCCGAAAAGGCGGGCATTGCGACAAAGGTTATCCGCAAAAACGCCGATTGCGGCGGCGACAATGAGGAATTTAACCGCCGTATCTGCGAGTATATGAAAGAAATGCGGGTTGACGTTATAGTCCTCGCGGGATTTTTGGCGATACTCGGCGGTAAGCTTTTGGAGGAATACGCGGACAGGATTGTGAATATTCACCCGTCGCTCATTCCGTCATTCTGCGGCGACGGCTTTTACGGATTAAAGGTGCATAAAGCCGCGCTTGATTACGGAGTTAGGGTGACGGGCGCGACAGCGCATTTGGTAAACGAAATCACAGACGGCGGAAAAATATTGCTGCAAAAGGCGGTGTACATAGAGGACGGCGACACGCCGGAAATTTTGCAAAAACGCGTTATGGAACAGGCGGAATGGATAATACTTCCGCAAGCGGTGGAAATGGTTTGTAAAGGAGAAGTATAATGAAAAAAATCGATATTTACGAGGAATTGAAAAACAACGCATACCCGGGCAGAGGTATTGTAATTGGCAAAAGCGCGGACGGCAAAAGCGCAGTCACGGCGTATTTTATTATGGGCAGGAGCGTAAACAGCCGCAACCGTGTCTTTATTGAGGACGACGACGGCATACGCACCCAGGCGTTCGACCCGTCAAAGCTGGAGGATCCGCATCTGATTATTTACGCGCCGGTAAGGGTTTTGGGCAACAAGACAATCGTTACAAACGGCGACCAGACGGACACGATATATGAGCTGATGAATCAGCAAATGACCTTTGAGCAGAGCCTCAGAACGCGCGAATTTGAGGACGACGCGCCGAACTTCACGCCGAGAATATCGGGTATAATCAAGACCGAAAACGGCGGATTTAATTATGCGATGTCCATTTTAAAGAGCGCAAACGGAAATCCCGATTCGTGCCAACGCTACACGTTCAGCTATAAAAATCCGATTGACGGCGAGGGACGTTTTATTCATACATATATGGGTGACGGAAATCCACTGCCGTCGTTCGAGGGTGAGCCGAAATTAGTCGGTATCCCGAATGATATTGACGAATTTACAGACGGACTTTGGAACGCCCTGAACGAGGATAATAAGGTGTCGCTGTTCGTGAGATTTATTGACCTCGAAACAGGTGAGGTTAAATCGAAGATTGTAAATAAAAATGCGTAATGCAACGAGGATATGAGCGATATTTCGGCGCGTAGAAATCACAGATTGTTTTAGCCTTCCCTTGGGGGAAGGTGCCCCGAAGGGGCGGATGAGGGAAAAATGAAACATAATAAAAAATTAACCCCATATTCTCAAAAATTACGAAAAGAAATGACAAAAGAAGAAAAACATTTATGGTATGATTTTCTAAAAAATGCGCCCGTCAATGTGAACCGTCAAAAAACCATAGGTAATTATGTTGTAGATTTCTTTTGTCATTCCGCAAAGGTGGTAATAGAATTAGATGGGTCACAGCATTTTGAAAAGAATGCAATGGAGTATGATGCTGCGCGCGATGAATATTTAAGAGAGTGCGGTTTAACTGTGTTGCGGTATACAAATTTAGATATTAACATCCGATTTGATGAGGTATGCGCTGATATATGGGCGCATATATGCCCTCATCCGTCACCCGCCTATGGCGGGCGCCACCTTCCCCCAAGGGAAGGCTAAGTATAAAGTAAGTATAATAAAAAAACGAAAGGGACGATAAAAATGAACGAAATGCAATTAAAGTACGGCTGCAATCCGAACCAAAAGCCGTCGAGGGTATTTATGGAAAGCGGCGAGCTGCCGTTTGAGGTAATCTGCGGAAAGCCGGGTTATATCAATTTGCTTGACGCGCTGAACGGCTGGCAGCTTGTAAAGGAGCTGAAGAAGGCAACGGGACTTCCCGCGGCTACATCGTTTAAGCACGTTTCACCGGCGGGCGCGGCGGTAGGTATGCCGCTTAGCGACACTCTCAAGAAGATTTACTTTGTCGATGATGTCGAGCTTACTCCGCTTGCGAACGCGTACGCGCGCGCGAGAGGCGCGGACAGAATGTCGTCCTTCGGTGATTTTATTGCCCTTTCGGACGAGTGCGACAAGGCTACGGCGCTGCTCATAAAAAAGGAGGTTTCCGACGGAATAATCGCTCCGGGATATACCGATGAGGCGCTTGAAATTTTAAAGGCAAAGAAAAAGGGAAATTACAATATCATAAAAATAGATGAAAATTATACTCCCGCCGAGATTGAGAGAAAGCAGGTATTCGGCGTTACCTTCGAGCAGGGCAGAAACGAGCTTGATATAAATGACGAGTTGCTTTCAAACCTTGTAACCGACAACAAAACATTGTCGGACGAGGCAAAACGCAACCTGAAAATCGCGCTTATAACTCTTAAATACACGCAGTCGAACAGCGTGTGCTACGTTAAGGACGGACAGGCTATCGGCATCGGCGCGGGTCAGCAGTCGAGAATCCACTGCACGCGTCTTGCGGGCAACAAGGCGGATATATGGTGGCTGCGCCAGGCGCCGCAGGTGCTTAATTTGCAGTTTGTTGACGGAATAAAGAGAGCGGATCGAGATAACGCGATTGACGTGTACATCTCGGACGAATATATGGACGTTTTAGCGGACGGCGTATGGGCAAACACATTTAAGGTAAAGCCGGAGGTGTTCACAAAAGAGGAACAGCGCGTATGGCTTGACAAGAATACGGACGTTGCACTCGGCTCGGACGCGTTCTTCCCGTTCGGTGATAATATCGAGCGCGCAAGAAAGTCCGACGTTACCGTAATAGCGCAGCCCGGCGGCTCGATTCGCGATGATAACGTGATTGAAACGTGCAATAAGTACAATATGGCAATGGCATTTACAGGGATAAGATTATTCCACCATTAATCCCCAAAACCGCATAATCGGCGCCATATGCACTTCAAAGCAATGGGGCAGTACCGCAAGTACGGCACCCGGTGCATTTGGGCACATCTGAAACCGATTCTGCGGTTTGCGGCTCATTGTACAATAAAATGAGCGGAATAGGGATTTTTATCATTAACAAAGAAGGTTGAGGGGAATTATGAAAAAAATAAGTAAAATAGCCGCCGTATTTGCGGCAGTGTTGATGCTTTGCGTATCGTTTACCGCTATGGCGGACGATGATGTTAAGGTCTATGTTGACGGTGCGCAGCTTGAGTTTGACGTAAATCCGATTATCGAGGACGGAAGAACGCTTGTTCCGCTCCGCGCGATATTCGAGGCACTCGGCGCGCAGGTGGAATGGGACGGTGAAACGCAAACCGCGACGGCGATTCGCGGCACCAATGTCGTAAAGGTCACGATTGACAGCAATACGTTTTATAAAAACGGCGCCGCTGTCGAGCTTGATGTTCCGGCAAAAATTGTCGATGACCGCACGCTTGTGCCGGTAAGAGCCGTTTCGGAGGGTCTTGACGCGGAAGTGGAGTGGGACGGCGACGCGAAAAGCGTTATTATAACAACCACTGCCGCAAGCACCGAGCCGACCGAAAAGGCGGAACTGACGGATGAGGATATGGAAACCTTGAAGAGTCTCGCGTCTGCCATGCGCTATGAGTTTGAACAAAGCACGCTGCCGGGCTATGTGTTTGAAAACGCGGATTCGATTTATGAGCTTTTGGGCGACAACGAGACATTTTTAAAGACCGTGACGGAGATTTGGGACACACTTGCGGCGTCGTATGTCGCTTACGTTCAATACCAATCGGAAACGCAGTATACTGTTGACGCGAGCAGCCTTGCGGAGGGTAATCTGATTGAATATTTCAGCGATGTTATAAATAAAGCCGGAATTGATAACGGAAACTATATCGAGGCAACCGGCTGCGCTGAGAATGACGGCACGCGGTATGCGGTTCTCGTTTTTAAGTCCGCGGACAATGGGGTTGACTGTAAATATATCGGCATAGCGGCGTCCGAAGACGGAGCGCCGAGGTATTTCACGGCGGAGAATGATTATATGGACGCGGATAATTGGTATTTCTGCGAGGTGACCGAGGACGGACGCTCGACAATCGCCGCATTTGAAAAGACAGCAGATATGATTCAGGATATGGATACCTTTGTTCAAATCGCGGTTTATTTGTACAACGGAGACGAGGAGGACGTGTAAATATTACACGGGAATACATTAATTTTAGGAGGTCAAAGTATGAAAATTTTAGTAATAGGCAGCGGCGGACGCGAACACGCTATAGTATGGAAAATAGCGCAGTCGCCGAAGGCTGAAAAAATTTACTGCGCGCCCGGTAACGGCGGTATTGCGGAGATAGCGGAGTGCGTGGACATCAATGTAATGGACAAGGAAAAAATGGTGGCATTCGCAAAGGAAAAAGAAATCGACCTTGTAATGGTCGCGCCGGACGATCCGCTTGTAGACGGAATGGTTGACGCGATGGAGGCGGCGGGCATACGCGCGTTCGGGCCTCGCGCAAACGCGGCGATTATCGAGGGCAGCAAGGCTTTTTCAAAGGAATTGATGAAGAAGTACAATATCCCGACAGCGGGCTACGAGGTGTTTACCGAGAGCGACAAGGCAATAGAATACATCAAAAAAGGCACATTCCCAACGGTTATCAAGGCTGACGGTCTTGCATTGGGCAAGGGCGTAATAATCGCGCAGAACCTTGAGGAGGCGGAGGACGCCGTTCACGATATGATAGACGGCGGCAAGTTCGGAAAGAGCGGCAGCCGTGTTGTTATCGAGGAATTTTTAACGGGTCCCGAGGTAAGCGTGCTTGCGTTCACGGACGGCAAGACGGTAAAGCCGATGGTGAGCGCCCAAGACCACAAGAGAGCCTACGACAATGACGAGGGACTTAACACCGGCGGTATGGGTACGTTCTCGCCGAGCCGTCTGTATGACGATGCAAAAGCGGCGGAGTGTATGGAAAACATATTTTTGCCCACAATAAAGGCGATGAACGCGGAGGGCAGACCGTTTAAGGGCGTGCTGTACTTCGGACTTATGATGACCAAAAACGGAGTTAAGGTAATCGAGTACAACTGCCGTTTCGGCGACCCGGAAACGCAGGTTGTTCTGCCGAGATTAAAGACAGACCTTGTTGAAATTATGGAGGCGGTCATTGACGAGCGGCTTGACGAGATTGAGATAGAATGGGAGGATAACGCGGCGGTGTGCGTGGTTATGGCATCGGGCGGTTATCCGGTAAGCTACAAAAAGGGTTATGAGATAACCGGACTTGACAATGTGGGAGATCTCACGGTGTTCCACGCGGGTACGGCGTTAAAGGACGGAAAAATTGTAACGAACGGCGGACGCGTTTTGGGCGTTACCGCAGTCGGAAAAGACCTCGATGAGGCAATCAAAAACGCCTACGCGGGCGTGGAGAAAATTTCATTTAAGGACGAGTTCCACAGAAGTGATATAGGAGTAAAAAAGTATTGATAAAGTGCGTAAATTTGGGTTTGTGGGGGTAATGATTTGCGTTGAAAACCCCTCCGTCCCTTTGACTTTGCTTTGCAAAGTCAAAGGGACACCTCCCCTAGTAGGGGAGGCTTTATGTAGCGGCTATTCAAGGCTCCCCTACTAGGGGAGCTGTCCGCCTTTGGCGGACTGAGGGGTTCGCCCCTACGGAGTTGTGCGTTAGCACGCTAAACCCAAATTTACAGCCCCTTAATTGAACCAAACCAAAACGGAGGAATAAAATGAAACGACAAGATTACATATCCTGGGACGAATATTTTATGGGCATCGCGCTTTTATCGGCGCAGCGCAGCAAGGACTCCAACACGCAGGTCGGCGCGTGCATAGTAAACAGGGAAAATAAAATTCTGTCGCTCGGATATAACGGTATGCCGATAGGCTGCGACGATGATGAAATGCCGTGGGAGCGCGAGGCTGAAAATCCGACCGATACAAAATATATGTACGTTTGCCACGCGGAGCTGAACGCTATCCTAAACCGCAGCTCCGGCTCACTTGACGGCGCAAAGCTCTATGTCACGCTTTTCCCGTGCAACGAGTGCGCGAAAGCGATAATTCAAAGCGGAATCCGTGAGGTTGTGTATCTGTCGGATAAATACTGCGGCGCGGACGATAATGTCGCGTCAAAGAAAATGTTTGATATGGTCGGCGTGAAGTACCGCAGATACGAGCCGACCGGCAGACGGCTTACGATTGAATTGTAAGCTGTGTTTTGGCGCTGCCGAGTCGCAATCAAACAAAAACGAGAGGTACATTTATGAACAAAAAAACCGTGTCAAAGGTAAATCTGTTTTTCACCGGACTGCTTTCGCGCATGGAGGAAAACGCTGATTTTTTCAATGATATTACAATAAGCTTTAAATCGGGAACAAAAATATTTCCCGCGAAAATATTGTACGGCGAAAATATAACGCTCGATTACCAGGCGGTAAAGCGCGCAGTCGACAGGGAGGAAATATGGGATATAATCGCCGAGGAGATTTTAAAATATGACGAGGCGAGGATAATTTACAGCGAGCGCGGAGCGAAAATCGTTATTGACGCGAGCGACAAAAAGGTGAATATGCGCCATGAGGACGTAACCGCCGAGGTCGGAAAAACAAGCGCCGTTCAAACCGGACGCGAATACGTTGTAAATCCCGCGCTTGCAAAGGACTTGCTTACCGAAATAGGAATACTTGCAAAAAACGGCAAGATTAAAAACGATAAAATTCGCAAGTATAACCAGATTGATTATTTTGTTGAACTTATGCGCGGCGTTTTAAAGGAAATCGGCGACAGGGACGAGTACGTTATATTTGACGCCGCGTGCGGAAAGAGCTATTTGTCGTTCGTGCTGAATTTTTATATGCGCGAGATACTTAAAAAGAGATGCCGTTTCATTGGCGTGGACTATTCCGAAACGGTAATCGAGGCATCAAAGCGTATGGCTCGTAATCTCGGGTATAATAATATGGAATTTATAAAGGCCGATTTGACCGAATATACTCCGAGCGTGCGCCCCGATATAGTCGTGTCGCTCCACGCGTGCGACACCGCTACCGATATGGCGCTCGGACTCGGTATCCGCTCAAAATCGCGCGCGATTGTCAGCGTGCCGTGCTGTCATAAGGATATTTTAAAGCAGTATTCCTATGAGCCGTTCGAGGCGATTACAAAGCACGGAATTTTAAAGGCGCGCCTTGCGGATACCTTGACGGACGGTATACGCGCGGCATATCTTGAAAGCGTGGGCTACAAAGTCAGTATGATTGAGTATATTTCTCCGCTTGAAACGCCGAAAAATATTATGATTCGAGCGGTATACACCGGAAAGAGAAACGAAAAATCAAGGCGCGATTATGAGAATTTGAAAGAAATGCTGAATGTAAAGCCGGCGATTGAAAGATTTTTGGAGGGATAACAATGGATTTTGAGGAAAAAACAGTATCGAGCAAAAGCGTTTATGATGGGAAAATTATACACGTCCGCGTGGAGGACATAGTCCGTCCGGACGGCAAGGCGGCAAAGCGCGAGCTTATTTCCCACCCCGGCGGCGCGGGAATAGTGGCGGTGGACGCGGAGAAAAATGTTTTTATGGTGGAGCAGTACAGAATAGCGGCACGCTCCATGATGCTTGAAATTCCCGCCGGAAAGCTCGAATACGGCGAGGACCCGCTTGAATGTGCGAAACGCGAGATTGTCGAGGAAACCGGCTACAGCGTCGGGAAAATAGAGCCTTTGGGCGATTATTACGCAACTCCCGGCTATTGCGAGGAGGTATTGCATTTATATCTCGGTACGGAGCTTGAATGGCAGGGTCAGCACCTTGACGAGGGCGAGTTTCTGAACGTGAAAAAATATCCGCTCGATGAGCTTTACAAAATGGTTATGGATAATAAAATCGTTGACGCAAAAACGGCGATTGCCATATTAAAGGCAAAGGCGATTTTGGGATAGGTAAAACGGAGCGCGTGCTCCGTTTTTTGCGTCGGCGCCATACAAAAAGCACGTACGAAAACGTACCTCATAAAATTATATTAATTTTTATAGAAAAACCGCCTTGATTTCTCAAAGCGGTTTAAAAATCGGTTATTCGGCAGGCGTACAATTTCTCCTGCGTCTCTCGGGTTGCCCCTGTCAGTACCGGCGGCGTGTGGACTGTACGAACTCCTCCACCTCGAATAACCTTTTTAACTTACTCATATTATATCACATTTATTCCGACTTGTAAAGTATTTTTTTGTTCCTTAAAAGCCGCACCCATTCTTTTTTATCTATTTTCATAAAAGTTATGATAGAGTTTTTCGGGTCTGTTTTATCTTTTGTTATATCTCCGGCAACTGCCAACCTCAGTACTGTTTTAAATTGCTTGCCGGCGATTGTTATGTTTTTCAAAAGCAATGCCGTGTTCGGTTTATTTGCCTCAATTATGTAATCGGGATTTTGAACTATATCGCTGAAATATTTACTGTATAACTCAAAGTCTGCCGGATGACGCTCTTTTATATGCTCTATTTGTCTGTCTGTGATAATAACCTCATCTGTTACAATATCCTTTGTTACGCATTTGTATTTTTCAATATCTATTTTTCCGACCGTATGCACTCCGACTACCGCCATTTCGACTTTTTCTGATTTTATTATACCACTTCCCGCCGGTTTGTCAACGTAATTTTCCATCGCCGCTTTTTCCGCTCGGTGTCGCTGCTGTCGTAGGGGACGGCGCCCCCGACGTCCCGTTCGGCTCCCCCTACGAGGGGGTCTGTCGCCGTAAGCGGCTGAGGGGTTATCCCCGCTGCCGGCTCTGTCGACTGAGGGGTCTGTATTGTTTTATCCATTCCTTACTTCCTCCTTGAATTTTTGTACAAAAATATGACAGTTTAACGTCGTGTCAAGGACGCCCTATGCCATAACAAGCATAAATAACCACCGCCTTTCAAATTCGTAATCGATTGGGATTTTGCGCACGAAAAAAGCACACCGCAAAGTGTGCCTGTTCGCTCATTATTCCTCAATTATTTCCCATCTGCCGCCCGGACTTGAGCCGTCAAGCGGTGCCGGATTTACTTTTGAATATAAATAATCTTCCTCGCTGTCATCTATAACCCTGTAAAAATCGCCCTCATCGGTCGCTTCGTAAATTTTACCGTCTGTAAGCTCGTCAACTCCGAAACTTTCACCTATGTATTTTAATTTCATTTCTTATCACTCCTGTTCTTTAATTTTGTTCTGTATTGGACTCCGTTTAACTCATACCAATGTACATCGAAAATATATTGTTTGCTTTCTATTTTTCCGGCTCGTTTTTTCCATTCGCCGACACTTCCGACATATTCGGAAATAAGTTGTCCTTCCACCCTCAATGCTGTTTTACTTCCGTTTCCCGCTATTGTCTTTACCGTTGTTATTACGGCTTTGTCCGGTATAAAATTCTTTTCACCTGTTGGCATAACATACGCAAGCTGTTGCTGTAGATACGGTTTATTCTCATATCGGTAAAGCCGTTTCAGCTCCGTCCAAGCCTCACTATCATAATACTTCAATTCCTGAAATTTGTCAAACGTTTTCGGCACATTTTCTGTCCCGAGGACGCTTTTATATCTTTCATATTGACCCTTATCTGCGCTCGCGTTATTCAGTATGCGAACATTGGTTTCCATCTCTGCCCGTTGCTCGTCCGTCAGGCTGTCCTTCCACTCCGCGAAGGTCATATCCCCGTCAACCTTATAATTCTCGCTCTCAAGCGGCTTTTAAGCGGCGTATTTTTATGCAACGGCGAATTAGCAAAAAATACTTGACAAGGCAAACAAAAGGTGTTATTCTATACATAGGATAACGAGGCATATAGAATTGCGAGGTGAATTATGAAGATAAACAAAGAGCTGATGAAAGGAAGTACGGCTACGCTTGTCCTTACTCTTTTGAGCAAGGAGGATATGTACGGTTATCGGATAACGCAGGAAATCAAGAAACGCTCGGACAACACCTTTGATATGAAAGAGGGAACATTGTATCCGATGCTCCATTCGCTTGAAAAGGACGGCGCTGTGGAGTCATACTGGTTCGATACGGAGGAGGGGCGCAGACGGAAATATTACAAAATTACGGATTCCGGACGCGAGATGCTCAACCTCAAACAAAAGGAATGGAGCTCTTTTATGAATGCTATGAACAGCATTTTGGGAGAAGAATGCTATGGGTGACAGAACAGATGCCTTTTTGGACAGAGTCTGTGCCAAGGTAAAGAACAGAGCGGCGCATAAATATATACGCGGTGAGCTTGTATCCCATATAGACGAGGCGGCGGAGGAATACGAGGGGTTTAATTACGGGCACGAAATGGCAGTGAATATGGCGCTCAGCCGTATAGGCAACGCCGAGGAAATCGGCGAGGAGTTGAACCGCTGTTACCGAATGCCGTTCGGTCGGCGGTGCGGATTTGTAATATGGGCGGCGCTTGTGACGGCGCTTATTTATCTGATGTACCCGATAGTTTACAAAATTTACAACTATACAATGGGCATAAAGAATGTCGGTATTACTGTTTTATGTATACTTGCGGTATTCGCGGCGGTAAACATTTTGTTTTTAAGACGCGGAATGATTATATGGTCAATCCGCAGCGCGGCTGAAATTACGCTCGGATTTTTAATCGGTTACGCCGCGGCTGTCGGAGGACTGATGATTGCGTCGCGCTTTTATGTGTATGGGTATTATCCGTATTTTACGGACGTGAAAATACTTGCGGCGTTTCCTTATGTGCCGTTTATACCGAAAAAATTTTATGTGTTCGGAATGGAATCGTTTTGCTGGTGGGCGTGCCTGATGATGTATCTTGCGTCGTTGAGGAATAAGAGAAAAACAGCACTGTTTTCATTTGCTCCCGGTCTTTTTTCTCTTGAGGACGGACAAATAATAGAAGACGATGAGTTCATAGCCTTAAAGCGAAACGGCAAGAGAATAAGCAATATATGGCTCAAAATATTAAGAACGGGCAGTGAAGATTTTTATTGGAACAGTGAATTAAAGAGAAAGGACTTTAGGTTATGAAAAGAAAACATAAGCTGCTTATAAAAAGCCTTATAATCGGAATTATATGCGGCGCTTTGGCGGCGGCGGTTGTGTGCGTTTTATGCACGATGTATATAAGCACGATGACGCTTGACGAGGAATTAATTTCTCTTACCTCAAATATGCGCGCGCTGTTTATGTCCGTGATAGGCGCGGTGGCGTTTTTTGCCGCGGCAAAAATAATAATGGGCAGAGAGGAAAAGCGTATGGAGCGCGAATGGCAGGAGTATAACCGCAAAACATCGTCGAGCTATGACTCGGATATAATAGGCGTGAATATCATAGGACTTATGGACGATACCCAGGTGAAGAAATTCACGACTATTTTCGGCGAAAAGGTGGAGGCGGGCGACGACCACGGCACGGTATATATGATATTCAATCTGCTGTTCCTTATATCGCTTTTCATCGCGGTTGCCGTGTCGATAGTTCTTGTGCTGATGTTTTTGTCGCTCAAATAAATTATTCCGAACGGGCGTCCGTAGGGCGGCGTACAACCCACTTTGATTCGCAGGTTCTTTTTGTTTTACGCAAAACGCGTTTATTTTGCATTGACAATCGGCGATATATGATGATATAATAAGATTAATAAAATTTGGTTACAAGGAGAGAAGAAGAAAATGGGTTATTATTTTGATGACAGCCAAAGTATACATACCTTTGAAGGCACCGATCCGAAGGCTATAATTTCATCGCTTGCCTACAGGTACGTGGGACAGAATATCGCGCACGATTACTGCCACCGCGCGTATACAAACAACGGTATCGTGCGAACGACGGATTACAGATACCTTGTTGATTTCAACAAGATTTTCCCGCAAAGCAAGGATAAGGACTGCGTATGGGCATTCGCAAAGTATTATTCGAGCGGTAAGTCCTCGTTCGGCTGGGATATAAACTGTTTCGGTCCTATGGTTATGTATGTAAACGGCGAGGTTGTATACAAGTCCGATATTTTTAAGGAGAGATATTCCGAAAACGCTACCCGCGTATTTGTGGACGTTGAGGCGGGTTGGAACGATATAAGAATACAATTCAAAAAGACCAAAGCCGGATTCGGCGGACATTTCGGCACTTGGATAGGCAAATGGGATATGTATACTCTTATGCCCACCAAAGAACGCGACGGACAGGAGGGCTTTGTATTTACGGAGCTTGTGCCTGACGATTACGTACCCGAATTTGAAATGGGAATGAGCGAGGCTGATTTTGATAAAAAGCTCTATCCCGTAAAGGATTGGTCCGATGAGGAAAAGTCAAAGGGTCAGCTGGCGCGTATGTACGGCACTCCAAAGGGCAGATACGCTGTCGGCTATACAAAGGCTTTCTTTGACGATATAAAGGACACAAAGCACACAATTACTCTTGACACAAAAACCGCGGCGGCTGTATATATAAACAAAAAAGAGGTGTTCTCGACTAAGGGCGGCAAGGAAACCTTTGAGATAGACCTCCCGTTCGGAACATATGATTTGTTTGTAAAGGCTACCTGCGACGACGGCGACTGGGGCTATACTCTCGAATGTCCCGATGCCAAGCTTGAGAACGCGGCAAGAGTTATGGGCACGGACGATGTGTGGATGTACATAGGCACATTTGACGACACGTTTGAATTCCCGTTTGACACCGCGTCGGATATGAAACACGTTGTCGGCGAACCGAAAACGTACTGGAGAATTGACGCTCCCGATACATTCGTAAGACCGTATGTGGAAACGCAGTTCTACGGACATTGGAATTATCCTTTGGGCGTTACTCTGTACGGACTTCTTCACACAGCTATTCTTATCGGCTCGGAGGATATTAAAAACTACATAAAAGACCACGTTCAGCTTTGCATAGATACTCTTGACTACGCTCTTTGGGACAAGGAGCAGTACGGCGGCGCTACGGGTATTCACAACCTGCTTACAAGCATAGACAGCCTTGACGACTGCGGCTCCTTCGCGTCTATGATGCTTGAGGTTCATAAATGTCTGGGACTTCGCGACGTTAAGAAGGTCGCGGATTATGTCGGAGATTATATCTACAATCATCAGTCAAGACTTGAGGACGGCACATTCTTCCGTAAGGAAATGATGCACCACTTCCACAATCAGACAATGTGGGCGGACGACCTTTATATGAGCGTACCGTTCCTTACGAGATACTATAAATTTACCGGCGACCAAAAGTATATAGACGACGCGGCAAATCAATTCTTCGGATTTAAAAAGAGATTGTTTATGCCCGAGGAAAATATAATGTCGCACGTTTATGACTTTAAATACGACACAAAAACAAATGTTCCTTGGGGACGCGGCAACGGCTGGGTTGTATTTTCTATGACGGAGCTGCTTGAAAATCTTCCTGAGGATCACCCCAAAAAGGACGAATTGATTGAGTTCTTAAACACGCTTTGCGAGGGCTATCTTGCTCTTCAGGACGATAAGGGAATGTGGCATCAGGTGCTTAACGACCATGAGTCATATCCGGAAACCTCGTGCACGTCGATGTTTATATACGCGTTCTCGAGAGGCATACGTTTCGGCTGGCTCAAAAATCCCGAAAAGTACGTGAAGTCGATTTATAAGGCTTGGGACGGCATTTCAAGAACAAGCGTTGACCATGCGGGCAATGTTTACGGCGTTTGCCGCGGTTCGGAATTTTCGTTTATCGCCGATTATTATAAGAACGAGCTCGGTTGGAATCTTAACGACACGCACGGCACGGGTATTGTTATGCTTGCGGGTATCGAGGTTATCAGACTCGGAGAATTTTTAGCGGAATAAAACATTGGTAATATTATACAAAGAAAAACGGCGGTTTTTTACCCGCCGTTTTTTTTATCGTTAAATTGAACAAAAAACCACTGATTTTTTTATAGACTTTTAGACGGGTCTAATGGTAATATTAATATTATCATTTAAATATATTTCTGCTCCGGTAATCCCGATTGATGGTGATTTTATACAAAAGCACAAAAAAAATTAATATTTTTTGCAATTTATTCACAAAATCTATTGCAAAAATTCATCAAATGAGCTATAATATATTTATAACATTTTGGTTTTTGTGCAAATTGCGGTAAGAATCTTGATTTTTACGGCGTTTTACACATAAATTAAAGGAAAATAAAAATTTTTAGGGGAGGGTCAGTTATGGCTAAAGCTCAAAAGGTCGCGCTTTCCGCTGAAGAGAAAGCCGTGATCAAAAGAAAAAGAAAGGCGCAGATATTTAAGGACAGATGGGTTTATCTGTTGCTGTTGCCCGGATTTTTGTACTTCATAATCTTCAAGATTGTGCCTATGTGGGGTATCCTTATCGCGTTTAAGGATTACTTCCCGACAACTCAGTTCTGGGGCGCGGGTCTTACGAAAAACTGGATAGGATTTGATAACTTCATTCAGTTCTTTACGGACTCGAGTTTCTTGCAGCTGCTTAGGAATACGTTGATAATATCATTAATGAATATTATCTTCTTCTTCCCGCTTCCTATTATCTTGGCGCTGCTTTTGAACGAGATGAAGGTTCAGTGGTACAAAAAGGCTGTTCAGACACTTGTATATGTACCTCACTTCGTATCAATGGTTGTCATCGCGTCTATAACATTCATGCTTGTAAAAGAGCCGTCATCATCAGCACAGAGCGGCGGTGCTCTTTATGAAATCGTTAAGACTCTTACAGGTAAGGAAATGCATGCGCTTGGCGGCGGCTGGGCGATTTATTGGGTATTGCTTATCCAGAACATTTGGAAAGAAACCGGTTGGGGAACAATTATCTTCCTTGCGGCTCTTGCCGGAGTTGACGTGGAGCAGTACGAGGCGGCTATCGTTGACGGCGCTAACCGTTGGCAGCAGCTTATATACATAACAATACCCGCGATTATGGGTACGGTTGTAACAATGTTCGTTTTGCGTATGGGCAGCGTGCTTGATACAGGTTTCGAGCAGATTATCCTTATGCAGAACACATTGAACAGAACAAATTCGGAAACGTTTGATACATACGTTTATCAATACGGTAGAGTTGAGGGTAACTATGGTTATACCACAGCGGTAAGTTTGTTTAAATCCATAGTCAGTCTTATCTGTATTCAGACGGCTAACCGTCTTGCGAAAGCAGTCGGTCAGGCAGGTCTGTTCTAAGAGGGGAGGGAGAATCAGTTATGATAAGTATAAAAAGAAGAAGTATCGGCGATATTATCGGCGACATTATAATTTATTTGGTGGTTACGCTATTGGCGGTTATAATGGTAATACCGTTTATATACGTTATTGCGGCATCATTTGCAAAAGAGGCTGAAATTCAGACAAGACCTATATTCTTTATTCCTGAAAATCCGACCTTGGACGCTTATAAGCAAGTGTTCAGCCCGAGCGGAATGGGTCCCACGGTTTTGAGATCGCTTTTGATTTCAATATGTGTAACTCTTGTGGGTACACTTATAAACCTGTTCTTTACGCTTACAATGGCTTACGGACTTTCAAGACCGAATCTTATCGGAAAGAAACCGCTTTTAAATATGGTTCTGTTTACCATGGTATTTGGCGGCGGTATGATTCCTCTGTTCTTGGTTGTTAAAGCGTTGGGTATGTACGATACATACGCGGCTCTTATCCTGCCGGGTTGTATAAGCGCGTATAATATGCTGATTATAAGAAACTTCTTTATCGAGCTCCCGAATGAGCTTGAGGAGGCGGCTGCTATCGACGGCTGTACCGAAATAGGAATATTCTTGAAAATAGCTCTTCCGCTGTCAATGCCGATTATCGCTACATTCGGTCTGTTCTATGCGGTTGGTCACTGGAACGACTACTTCGGCGCTCTAATGTATTTGAACGATTCAAAGAAATATCCGTTCCAGCTTGTACTTAGAAACCTGGTAATGCAGACTCAGGATAATTCGACAAGCTTAGACGAACTTCCGCCGGAGGATACGCTGAAGATGGCTGTTATCGTTATCGGTACGGTTCCTATCCTTTGCGTATATCCGTTCCTGCAAAAGTACTTTGCGGCAGGCGTTATGGTCGGCGCTGTAAAGGGTTAATCAGTAATTATTGCGGTATGGCATATCGCTTAATTTAGAAAAATAATTTCAAAACATATTTTAAGGAGGATTTAAAAAATGACACAAACTTGGAAAAAAATCGCTACTGCCTCATTGGCGGCAGTGATGATTACCGGTGCGCTTGCCGGCTGCGGCGGCAGCGAAACAGCATCAATAGACCCGGAAAATCCTGTTATAACGATTCAAACAAAATCGTTTAACGCGGATTCTGCGGCTGATGACAGCCAGGTTGTTCAGGCTCTTAACGAGTATCTTGGAGCAACACTTAAGTTTACTTGGGTTCCGAGTACAAGCTATGATGAAAAGGTTACAACAGCTATGGCTGCGGGTGAGTATCCTACGGTTATGCTTATAGGTACAAGAAGTGCGTCTGTTATTCAGGCGTCAAAGGACGGCGCTTTCTGGGATTTGACAGAATATCTTAAGGATTCCGACAAGTACCCGAATCTTGCACAGACAAGCGAGCTTGTAAACCATAATATATCTATAGACGGTCACGTTTACGGTATATATCGTACAAGAGAGCTTGGAAGAGCCGGCGTTACAATAAGAAAAGACTGGCTTGACAATTTAGGTCTTGACATACCTACAACCATCGAGGAATTCTCTAACGTACTTAGAGCGTTTACAGAGGACGATCCGGACGGAAACGGTGTAGATGATACATACGGTATGATTGTTACAGACTATCTTGACGGTCCGTTGAACAACCTTGCAATTTGGATGGGCGCACCCAACGGCTGGGGTCTTGACGAAAACGGCGAGCTTAAGCCTGCGTTTATGTTCGACGAGTGGAAGGAAACTCTTAACCTTATGAAGAGCTGGTATGACGCGGGTTATATTAACTCCGATATGGCTACATATTCATCGGATAAGTGGAACGAGCAGTTCCTTACAGGTCAAGCGGGCGTTATTATCGACGTTGCGGACAGAGCAAGAAGAGTTGCAGCTAATATAGCTGAATTGAACCCGAGCGCAGTTGTAGACGTATTCGGTTACGTTACAAAGGACGCTGATACAGAGCCGAGAACATTGCCGACAACCGGTTATGACGGATACTTTGTAATTCCTAAGGCGTCTGTTACAACAGAGGAGGATCTTGATCTTGTTCTTACAATTTTGGATAAGGCTAACGATGCTACAGCAGAAAACTATATGAACTACGGTATCGAAGGCATTCACTACACATTGGACGAAGAGGGCTATGCGGTTAAGACCGAAGACGAGGCTCTTCTTAAGGAAGTTAATGACCTTAACCAGTTCGCAATGGGTATTGTTGACAGCGACGATAAGCTTTCAACAAAATACACTGTTGAAGTTGCTGAAAAGATAGAGCAGGTTTATGAAGAAAACAGAAATTGGGCTGTATCTAACCCTGTTGAGCCGTACATTTCGGACACATATTCAACAAAGGGTCCGCAGCTTGACGCTATAATGGCTGAGGCTAACACAAAGTACATTGTTGGTCAGATTACAGAGGAAGAATGGGACGCGCAGGTTGAGAGATGGTTGTCACAAGGCGGCCAGGGCGTTATAGATGACTATAACGAGGCTTATGCTGCAGATGATTCTGTAAACTAATATTTGACTTTTAAGAAAAGAGCGCTTAGGCGCTCTTTTTTTGTGCATTTTTGGCTTTCGGCGCGGCGCGGCAAAATTACTTTAAAATATTTTCGGGAAAAAGCAAAAAAACTCTGTTTTTTTATTGACTTTTATTGTATAATAAAATTATATTGGAATTTTAGACAAAATTTTAAGAATAAATCAGAAACGGAGATGAAATTATGGCAGTGAACAGAGTTACACTGACAATTAATTCACGTCAGTATACGGTGGTGGCTGAGGAAAGCACCGAATATATTGAAAGATTGTGCAATCATATAAATGAAAAGGTAGAAAATGTAATCAGAGGCGGTCAAAATCTTATCGGAGAGCGTCCGGTGGTTCTTGCCGCGCTGAATATTTGCGATGAATATTTCAAAACAATCGAGGCGAGCGAGCTGATTAAGGCGCAGATGCAGAAAACGACGGATAAAAATTTGAAATTGCAGCAAACCGTGAAAAATTTGAACAAGGAGCTTGACGAGGCGAAGAGCGCGCAAATTTCCATAGATGAAACCGCGATGAAAGCGGAGGTTGCGTCGGCTAAAAATGAGCTTGACGAGGCGAATAATCAGATTAAATTTCTTGAGGGACATATAAAATCCCTCGAGAACAAAATAAGTGAGCTTGAGAAGAAATACGACGAGCGTGAAAAAGAAGTCCTTGAAATGATTGAGAAAGGTTGATGAGTATGGAGCTTTTGGCGCCTGCCGGAAGTATGGCGTCACTGCGCGCCGCGGTGCAGTCGGGCGCGGACGCGGTATATTTGGGCGGAAGTGAGTTCAGCGCGAGGCACAGCGCGGAAAACTTCTCCGCCGGCGATATGAAAAGATGGGTGGATTATTGCCATATGTACGGCGTGGACGTCCATATAGCCGTCAACACGCTTATAAAGGAAAAGGAAATACCGCGTCTTATCGAATATGTAAAAACGCTGAATAATATCGGCGCGGACGCGCTGATTGTGCAGGATATGGGCGCCGCCGACATTATAAAAAATACGGCTCCCGATATGGTTCTTCACGCAAGCACTCAAATGACCGTTACAAGCCTTGAGGGCGTAAAGTATCTTGAGAATATGGGATTTTCAAGGGTTGTTTTGGCGCGCGAATTGTCGAAGGAGGAAATTGAACACATATGTAAAAATGCGAAGGCTGAAATTGAGGTATTTGTTCACGGCGCGATATGTATGTGTTATTCCGGTCAGTGCCTTATGTCGAGCATTCTCGGCGGACGGAGCGGAAACAGAGGCAGGTGCGCTCAGCCGTGCAGACTTCCATATGAGCTGACGGAAAAAGGCAAATCGGTGTGCGGAGGCTATCTTTTAAGTCCTAAGGATATGGCGCTTATAAACGACTTGGGGACACTAAAAGAAATCGGAGTTACCTCTCTGAAAATAGAGGGAAGACTTAAGAGAGCCGAATATGTCGCCGCGGTTGTGGGAGTGTACAGAAAATACCTTGACATCGGAGGAACGGCGTCAAAGCGGGATATGCGGGAGCTTTTGGACGCTTTTTCGCGCACCGGCTTTACGGACGGCTATTTTCGCGGCAATATAGGGAAAAATATGATGAGCCACGATACTCCCGGGAACAGCAGTGAAAATAAATTTACGGACGCGGCAAAAATGCGCGCGTCGGAAAATGCGGATATAAGAAAGGTTCCCGTAAACATTATGGGGACACTAAAAGAAAACTCGCCGATTGAAGTTACGATGTACGATAATGACGGACATTATGCGTATGCGGTGGGGACACTAAACTCGGAAACGGCTGTAAATAAACCTATGGACGAAGGGCGAATTAAAGAGCAGCTTTTAAAGCTCGGCGGCACGCCGTTTGAATGTGAGGAAATAAGCGTATCCGTTGACGACGGCATAACTCTGCCGATTAAGGAAATAAACGCGGTAAGGCGCGCGGCGGCGCAGACGCTTATAAAAGAAAGGCAAACGCGTGAAATCGGAAGAACGGTAAATTACGAGATACCGCGGGCTGAGCGCGAGGGCAGCGGCGAAATTTTGCTTACGGCGGAGGTTTCAAACGAGGAACAGCTCCGCGCGGCTGTGGAACACGGAATAAAAAGGATTTATGTCCCGTCTGAAATTTTAGGGACACTAAATTTAGGGACACTAAATAGCGGCGTCGAAATTATAGCAAAGGCGTCCGAAATTTTTCGAGAGGAAAATATACCGACGGACGGAGTGCTTATTTCGTCACCTGCCGCGGCGCACAAATATAAAAATAAAAAAATTTACGGCGATTTCAGGCTTAATGTGTTTAACTCGATGACCGCGCGGCATTTTTCGGATTTTGAAACAGTCACGCTGTCACCGGAGCTGAACCTGCGTGAAATAGAGGAGCTGCTTGCCGCGGCGTCGGCGAACATCGAGGTTATAGGCTACGGACGTATTCCGCTTATGATAATGAAAAATTGTCCGATAAAGGCGGCGCAAAGATGCCAAAGGGGCAAGAGCATATATAAGCTGCGCGACAGAAAAAACGAGGAATTTCCGATTGTTTGTTCCGCGAATTGCAGCGCCAAAATTTTGAATTCAAAGCCCGTATTTATGGCGGATAAGCTTTCGGATTTGACAAAACTGAAAATAAACAGTATCAGATTGATATTTACTGTTGAAAATTTTTCTCAATGTGGTAAAATAATAGATGAGTATCGGCGTGCCCTAAACGGTGAAAAAATTGAGAATGATTTAACCGAAAATTCGTATACAAGAGGGCATTTTTACCGCGGAGTGTTGTGAGAAACATTTTCCGCACAGAATGGAGATTATAATGACAGAATTTATACTTGCCTCGGCATCACCGAGGAGAAAAGAATTGCTTGAGATAATGGGACTTGATTTCAGCGTTATTGTTTCGGACGCGGACGAGAGCGCCGTGTCGAAGGACGTGCCCGTGCACCTATACGTGCAGGAGCTTGCGCTGCTCAAGGCGGCGGCAACGGCAAAGACTGTTCTTAAGAATAAAAACGCGGTTATAATTTCCGCGGATACGATTGTCACGCTTGACGGAGAAATACTCGGCAAGCCAAAGGACGAGGCGGACGCGTATGAGATGCTTTCCGCGCTCGGCGGACGCGTCCACGAGGTGTACACCGGCTACTGCGTTATGCGTATACGCGACGGAAAAACGGTGTGCAAAAGCGTAAAAACCGAGGTTGAATTTAAGCCGCTTACGGAAAATAAAATACGCGCGTATATAAATTCGCGCGAGCCGATGGATAAGGCGGGAGCATACGGCATACAGGGCAAGGGCTCTATGCTGATTAACAGGATAAACGGAGATTATTTTAATGTGGTCGGACTTCCGGTGAGCGCGCTTGCGGATACTCTGGAAACCGAATTTGAGCTTGAGATTTTTTAAAAGGAGAAAGAAAAACAGATGGGAATTTTATCAAAGGATATAGGAATAGATTTGGGAACGGCAAACACTCTTGTCTACGTAAAAGGAAAGGGCATAGTGGTAAGAGAGCCGTCCGTGGTTGCGATAGATAAATATGAAGGAAAGGTGCTTGCGGTCGGAAACGCCGCGAACGATATGATAGGAAGAACTCCGGAAAATATAGTCGCGGTGCGCCCTATGAAGGACGGAGTTATCGCCGATTTTGATATAACGCAGGCTATGATTCGCTCGTTTATAAAAGAGGCGAACGTAAGCAATATATTCAAGCCGCGTGTGATTGTCTGCATACCGTCGGGGATAACCGAGGTTGAAAGACGCGCGGTCGAAGAGGCGGTTATTCAGGCGGGCGCGAAAGCGGCGGCTCTTATCGAGGAGCCTATGGCGGCGGCAATAGGCGCCGGACTTCCCGTGAACGACGCTATGGGCAGTATGGTTGTGGATATAGGCGGCGGCACAACTGAGGTTGCCGTTATTTCGCTCGGAGGAATTGTCGCGTCAAAATCAATCAGGATAGCGGGCAACGCGCTTGACAGCGCCATAATAAATTATCTGAAAAAGGAACACAGGATAAATATAGGCGATAAAATGGCGGAGGAAATAAAGATTTCAATCGCGTCCGCGTATGAGGACGATGAGGAGGCGGTGTACGAGGTAAGAGGACGCGATATGTCCACCGGACTTCCGAAAACCGCGCAGATTAAGGAAAGCGAAATAAGAGCGGCTATAAGCGAGAACGTCGAAGAAATGATTGAGGCGATTAAGCTCACACTTGAAAACACGCCGCCGGAGCTTGCCGCGGACATTATGGAAAGAGGAATAACTCTGACCGGCGGCGGCGCGCTTATAAAGGGCTTGGACAGGCTTATTACGGAGGTAACAAAGATGCCCACTCACGTCGCGGAATATCCGCTTGACTGCGTGGTCGTAGGAACGGGAAAGGCTCTTGAAAATATTAAGGAGCTGCTCGAGGAATCAAAGTAATATTTTATTTATCGGAAGGTTAAAAAGATGTCATCATTTTTTAAGAAAAAAGGAGTGCGTGTGGCGGCAGCGGTAACCGCCGCCGTGCTTATATGCGCCGCCATAGCTCATTTCGGCGGCAGTAATCCGGTGTCCGCGCTGATGCGCACCGTGTTTTCGCCGTTTCAAAACGGCGTCGCGTATCTGACGGACAAGGTTAAGGATACAACGGATTTTATTCGTGAAATGAAAAGCTACAAGGACGAGAATGAAAAGCTCATAAGTGAAATTAACGAGCTGAAAAGGCAGAACAGGGACGTAACCAATTATCGCGAGGAGAACGAGAGATTAAAGGAACTTCTTGAGCTTGGCGAAAGCCTTGACAGCTATTCCACGGTTGCCGCGTCGGTTATAGCGTATTCGTCAAACGGCAGATACGACACAATACAGATAAGCAAGGGCTCGCTTGCGGGCGTGGCGGAGGGCAACGCGGTTATTACGCCCGACGGAATTGTGGGCAAGGTGATTGAAACGGGACCTACGTGGTCGGTGGTTTCGACAATACTTAATCCCGATAACGCTATGGGCGTTAGGGTTTCAAGAACAAGCGACGTTGCGGTGGTTGAGGGCAACAGCGAAATGTACAGCCAAAATTACTGTAAAATGACCTTTATAGACAAGGGTTCAAATCTGATAGTCGGCGATTTGCTTGAAACGTCGGGTTCAGGCGGAGTGTATCCCGCCGGACTTTCGGTCGGCGTTATACGCGAGATAAATTCGGACGCTATGGGAAATCTGAACTACGCCACCGTGGAACCGATGGTTGATTTTGATAAGCTATATGAGGTGCTTGTAATAAACGGCACCTACTGAAAATCATAGCTAAGGGTCGGCGGAAGGAGATTAATGTGAGAAATTTTAAAATATTTCTTTGGATATTTATTGTATTTCTTATTCAGACGGTAATACTTGCGCGCGCGCATATTTTCGGCGCGGCGGCATCGGCTGTTATGGCATATGTTGTATGCGTTATGATATTGGAGGACGAGTTTAAAAATGCCGTTACGATAAGTATAATATGCGCCGCCGCTATGGGCGCTTTGGGCGGCAGGAGCTTTGTCGCGCTTACGCTGTTTTATGTGTACAGCTCGATAATCGTTTTCGCCCTCAGAAAAAAGCCGGTGTACATGGGTAATTTCACAAAGGCACTCTTATGGACATTTGCCCTGTCGGCAATATCGGAGATAATTTTCTTCGCGACAGACACTATGTCCTTGAATACGGCAATGCTTTTAAACAACGCTTTGCCGACCGCCGTTATTAATACCGTTTTGGCGGCGCTGATTTACCCGATATTAAAAAAGACAATGTACAAAGAGGAAAAGAAGAAAACACTTTTGATAACCTAAGGAGAATGTGTGTAAATGCCAAACAGTAAAGCAAGATTTGTTATAATCAAAGTAATAATTGCGGTTATGTTTGCGGCGATTGCGTGGAAACTTTTTGATTTGCAGATTTTAAAGGGTGACCAGTATTACGAAATTGCCAACGACAGACTTACCACCAATGTCGTAGAGAAAGCTCCGCGAGGCGAAATACTCGACAGATACGGTACAAAGCTTGTATCCAACAAAGTGGGATACTCTGTTGTTATGCAAAAAACCGACCTGAATGACGAGGAATTAAACGATGTTATAAAAAAGCTTGTGGACGTGCTGTATTCAAATGAATGTGAGTATTATGACAATTTGCCTATATCCTTTGCGCCGTATGAGTTTGCCTTTGAGGACGAAAACGAGGACGGCAGTACGGAGGACGAGCGCGCCGCGTGGTTTGCCAACAATAAATATCTGGGCGACGGCATAGAGGAGAATATGTCGGCGGAGGAGATAATGGCGGTGTACAAGGATAAGTACAGCGTCAGCGGCGGCTACAGCGAGGACGAACAGCGCCGTATTGTCGGTATACGTTACGCGGCGGAGGAAAGCGGACTTACTCAAACTACGATGTTTACCCTTGCGGACGATATTTCGGTCGAGGCGGTTACGGAGATAAAGGAACGCCAGGACGAGCTTAAGGGCTTTTCCATAGTGAATGATTATATAAGACAGTACGAAATTCCCGGACTTGCAACGCATATACTCGGCAGAACGGGCAAGATAAGCGCCGAGGAATATGAGCGCAACAAGGATTTGGGTTACGGATATAACGACACCATAGGAAAGCAGGGAATAGAGAAATGGGCGGAGCAATATTTGAGGGGCACCGACGGTACCACCAGCACCACAAAGGAGGTAAACGGCAAGGAAATTACCGTTCTTGACGATACCGAGCCTATTCCCGGAAATTATGTTATTCTTACCATTGATTCCGACTTGCAGAAGGTGACGGAGGATTCACTCGCGAATACAATACAAAGCATACGCGAGAGCAGTACCGGCGAAAAGGACGGCGGCGACTGTAACGCCGGCGCGGCAGTGGTTATCGATGTGAAAACGGGCGACACGCTCGCTCTCGCGTCGTATCCCACATATGATATGTCGAGCTTTGACGAGGATTACGCATCACTGATAGAAAATGACGCGAATCCTATGTGGAACAGAGCCGTAAGCGGACTTTACAGCCCCGGCTCAACCTTTAAGCCTCTTACGGCAATCGCCGCGCTTGAAACGGGAAATCTTACAATCAATGAGATTATCGAGGATAAGGGCGTATATACGAAGTATGACGACTATCAGCCAACCTGTTGGATATGGACATCATATCATATTACCCACGGCAAACAAAACGTAAGCGCCGCACTTGAAAATTCCTGTAACTATTTCTTCTATGAAATCGGCAGCCGAATGGGTATAGAAACGCTTGACGAATATGCCGAGAAATTCGGACTCGGCGTGGAAACCGGTATTGAGCTTAGCGAGGAAACGGCGGGACATATGGCAAGTCCCGAATATAAGAAACAGGTCGTAAGCAATGTAACCAGTCAGGATTGGTACGACGGTGATACTCTGCAAGCGGCTATAGGTCAGTCATACAGCCTGTTTACTCCGGTACAGCTTGCCAATTACGCCGCCACCATCGCAAACGGCGGCACGAGATATAAGGTAAATCTTATAAAGAGTATACGCTCCTCGGAGGACGGCAGCGTGATAAAGGAATTTTCTCCGGAGGTGGTAGAAAATATCGATGTTGACGAAGAGGTTATAGACGCCGTTAAGCAGGGTATGAAACGAGTTGCCGAGGAGGGAACCGCAAGCAATATTTTTAACGATTATCCGATACAGATAGGAAGTAAAACAGGTACGGCGCAGCTCGGAAACGGCTCAAATAACGGTGTGTTTATCGCGTACGCTCCGTTTGACGACCCGCAGATAGCGGTATCCGTGGTGCTGGAGCACGGCGTGAGCGGAACCAATGCCGCGCAGGTTGCAAAGGATATATTTGACGCGTATTTTAACCTTTCCGAAACGGCGGAGGAATCGGAGGAGTCCGTTTCCGAATCGGAAATGACGGAAAGCAACGGATTGATAGATTAAAGATTGAGGTGAGTATATTTGAAAAAGGAATTAATAAAGCTGAAAGGCACGATAGACGGTGTTAAAATTTATATTGACAGCGACGGAGAAATGTCGGATATACTCACGTCTTTGTATGAAAAGCTGCGTCAATTCCGAAAGTTTTTCGGCGAGGGACACTGCAATATTTACTTTGCGGAGCGCAAGCTTACGGAAAGCGATAAAATGCGTCTTGAGGCGGTCGTAACGGCTATGCTGCCGGAGAGTACCGTGAATTACGGCGAAAGAAAGCAAACGCGCGGCGAAAGGTACTTTGAGGAAACGCTTGAACTCCCGAGGGAGCTTAAAAGAGAGGGAACGGACAAAAAGGACGATTCCGAGCCGTTTAAGGAAATAAAAGAGGTTATCACAACGAATTTCAAGAGCAGCAGAGCAAGGTTTTATGAGGGCGTTGTGCGCGCGGGAAAAACGGTTGAGTCCGACGGGCATCTTGTGCTTGTGGGCGATGTTGAGGATGGCGGAAAAATAGCCGCCGTCGGTAACGTCGTTGTTTTGGGAAGTGTAAGGGGCAGCGTCGAGGCGGGCTGTATGGGTAATGATAACGCGTATGTGATAGCGCTTGATTTTAACCCCACGGACATCAGAATATCGAAAATTTATAAAAAATTTGATAATATAGAAACGGAAAATTTTTCAAAAAAGGCATATTTAATAAATAATGAAATTTTTGTTGAGGATTTTTTGGTAAAAAGATAGACAAAAAAAGAAAATTGTGGTATAATGAATTCGAGCCTGATTTTGGACATTCATAATATAGCAGACATATCGAAAGGACATTGGTAATGGGGAAAATCATCATTATCGCATCGGGAAAGGGCGGTACGGGCAAAACCACAACTACCGCAAATCTCGGAGCGGCGCTTGCTTTAAGGGGCAGCCTTACGGCGGTGGTGGATATGGATATGGGACTTCGTAACCTTGATGTGGCGCTCGGACTGGAAAGCAGTATAGTTTATGATATTTCGGATATTATCGAAGGCGGCTGTACTCTTGACGAGGCGCTTATAAAGGACAAGCGATATGAAAATCTTTATTTTATTCCCGCGCCGCAGACTAAAAAAGCGACGGGCGTAGATGATGAGGATATGAAAAAGCTTTGGGAAAAGCTTGCCTCAAGATTTGATTACTGCATAGCGGATTCTCCGGCGGGAGTTGACGGAGGATTTATTTATTCCGCTCTGCGCGCCGACAGCGCGATTATTGTCACAATGCCGGAGCTTACGGCGATTAGGGACGCCGATAGAGCCATATCCGTTTTGGAAGATATGGGTATAACCGATATAAAGGTTATAATCAACAGAGTGCGCGCGGATATGATTGACAGGGGCATAATGATGAATATGGACGATTGTTTGGATATGCTGCGTGTTCCCGTAATAGGCATAATTCCGGAGGACGAGGAGCTTATAATATCGGCGCTTAAGGGGAATTTGGCGATTTCAAATGAAAATTCAAAGGCGGGCAAGGCGTTTATGAACATAGCGGCGAGAATTTCCGGCGAGGAAGTGCCGATATTGAATTTTGATGAAAAGGAAGGCTTTTTTACAAGGCTGAAAAGGCTTTTCGGGAAGTAAAAAGAGAATAAGGAGGTATTTTTGTGAACATCGCTTTAATAGCACACGACAAGAAAAAAGAACTAATGGTGCAGTTTTGTATAGCCTATTCGGGCATACTTTCGCATCATTCATTGTATGCAACAGGTACAACGGGTAAGATGATAATTGAAAATACCGGACTTAATGTATACAGATTTTTACCGGGTCCGCAGGGGGGCGACCAGCAAATAGGCGCGCGTATAGCGTATAATGAAATTGATATGATGTTATTTTTCCGCGATCCTTTAAATGCCGAGGGATATGAGCCTGATGTGTTTTCACTGCTGAGGCTTTGCGATATGCACAATATCCCGATTGCCACAAACCAGGCTACAGCCGAGGTGCTTATTCACGGCTTGGAGCGCGGCGACCTTGATTGGCGTGATATTGTCAATCCTAAAAATTAAGTTACATAAAGACGCTCCGACGGAGCGTCTTAAATTTTCGGACAAAACCCTTTGAGGTTTTGTCTGTTTTTTTTGTTTTCTAAATATCCTCCGTATATAATTTTTGCTGAATAAGATAATCTATATAGCTTTTTACGGATTCAAGCTCCTTGATTTTAAGCTCTGGCAGCAGAGAAATAATCACCGCCGAAGGGTTGGCGGCGCTTTTATCAGCCGCCTGTATTGGCGCGTCGTTTGCGTCGTCAAGCAGGTAGGAAACGGATACGGAAAAATATTCGGCTATTTTTTGCAATATGTTTTGCCTCGGAATTTGTTCGCCGGAACAGTATCGGGATACGGACGCGGTGGTGATATGCAGCTCCTCGGCTAAAGCACGCTGTGATAATTTATTTATACTTAGCATTTTTTGCAATTTTTCTGAAAAACTTGACATTGCAATTCACCTCTTGAAAAATATTCGTTTGTAATATAATATCAAAAAATTGATTAAAAATCAACCGTTTTTTATTTCAAAGATATAAAATTACGTATAAATCAATAAAATACTTGACAAATTGATTAAAAAGTAGTATAATATGTGTAACAAAACCAAATAATATCAAGATGTCGACAATCTTTTATATATTCATACTATTACTTTAAAATCAACACATTGATCTAAAAGAAAGGAACGATGAAATGGATTTAGATTTTGACTACAGCGGAACGACGCG
>MSHM01000029.1 GCA_001941225.1 Oscillospiraceae bacterium Zagget12 | reverse complement strand
TATTACAACATTAAAAATCAGTGGTTAAAAAGTCTGATTTTTGAACAAACCGCCGTTCTTTTCGATTTTTTATCATCAAATCGTTTAAATAAACTGCGGTAATACCCTTGATTTTTATGGAAATTTGCTATATAATTATATAAGAAAATTAAGACAGCGCGGTTAAAGCAACTCTGAAAGGAAGGAAGGGTTATATGAACTACGATATTGATTATCTGAATCTGCTGGCGCAGCAGTACCCAACGGTGAAATCCGCCTCGACGGAAATTATCCGTTTGCAGTCGAGGCAAAAGCTGCCTAAGCTTACCGAGCACTTTATGAGTGACATACACGGCGAATACGAATCGTTTCTGCATATCCTCAAAAACGCGTCCGGCGTTATCAAAGACAAAATCACCTCTACATACGGACGCACTCTGTCCGAGCACGACAGACTAATCCTCGCCACGCTCATCTATTATCCCGAGCAAAAGCTTGACATTATAAAGCAGGAGGTCGAGGATATAAACGACTGGTACAAGATTACTCTTTACCGCCTTATAGAAATATGCAGGGTTGTGGCGTCGAAGTACACCCGCGCGAGTATTCGCGAATTTCTGCCCGAGGCGTTCGGCAGTACCATTGACGAGCTTATCCATGCCAACACAGATTTCGGCTCCGACAAGACCGATTACTACAACGAGTCGATTTCCACTATAGTCGAGCTGGGTCAGGCGGACGATTTTATCGTTGAAATTTCAACTCTTATACAGAATTTGGCAATAGGCCGTCTGCACATCATCGGCGATATTTTCGACCGCGGTCCGAGAGCGGATATTATTCTCGACACTCTCATTAATTATCACAGCGTGGATATTCAATGGGGCAATCACGACGTCCAGTGGATGGGCGCGGCGGCAGGCTCTCTCGCTTGCATCGCGAATGTGCTTGCCATATCGACAAAGTATTCCAATTTCGACTGTCTGGAGGACGGATACGGAATTAATATGCGTCCCTTGACGGTGTTCGCCCTCGAAACCTACGCCGACGATCCGTGCGAGTGCTTTATTCCGCGCAATCCGAATATGGTGCGTATCTCTCAGCACGACGAAAATTTCTGGGCTAAGGTACATAAGGCAATTTCGATAATACAATTCAAGCTTGAAGGGCAGATTATTCTGCGCCATCCGGAATTTAATATGGATAATCATCTTATGCTTGACAAGATTGATTACAAAAACGGCACTATCACTCTTGAGGGTAAGACGCACAAGCTCAAGGACACGAATTTCCCGACGATTGACCCCGAAAACCCGTTTGAGCTTACTCAAAGTGAAAAGGAGCTTATGGGTCTTTTGCGCTCGTCATTTATGCGGAGCGAAAAGTTACAGCGCCATGTGCGTTTTCTTTATGAAAAGGGCAGTATTTATTTGGCGTATAACAATAATCTGCTGTACCACGGCTGCATACCGATGAACAGCGACGGCACATTCACCGAGGTTACGCTTGCCGGCGAAAAGGTAAAGGGCAAGTCGCTTATGGACAAAGCCGACCAGCTCGCGCGCGACGGATATTTCGCCCGCAACGGCAGCGCGGAAAAGGAATACGGAAAGGATTTCCTATGGTTCCTATGGTGCGGCTGTTATTCGCCGGTGTACGGCAAAAATAAAATGACGTCGTTTGAAAGGTATTTTATCGAGGACGAAAGCACTTGGGTGGAAATTAAGGACGAATATTATCATCTTATAGAGAAAGCAAGCATCTGCGATAAAATATTAAAGGAATTCGGCATCGATACAAAGGCATTTTCGCATATAATCAACGGGCACGTCCCCGTTAAAATCAAAAAGGGCGAAAGTCCCATACACGCGGGCGGTAAGCTGCTCGTCATAGACGGCGGATTGTCGAAGGCGTATCAAAAGGTAACCGGACTTGCGGGATATACGCTGCTGTTTAACTCTCACGGACTTCTTTTGAGCGCGCACGACGCGTTCGAGTCCGTTGAAAGCGCGATTAAAGAGGAAAAGGATATTCACTCCACGCTTGACGTGGTCGAGCTTGCTCCGAACAGGCTCCTCGTGGAGGACACCGACGCCGGTAAGGCTCAGTCAAAGAAAATATGCGACCTTAAAGCGCTTGTGGAGGCATACCATACCGGCAGGGTAAAGCAATACTGACGAAAGGATTTTCAATAAATGAATTACAAACACAAACCTCTGCACATCTCAACTCCCGTGCCGAACGGCACATACGAGGTTACAATTACGGTTACCGCGCACGAGGATATTACATTTACAATTTTAGCGCAGTCGCGCCGCTTTATGGCGCAGGACGTTACGCTGAAAAAGGGCGCTGTTTCCGATATAACCTTTAACGTGAGCGTGTGCGATTATCACAAAAACAACGAGGATTTTACCGCGGTAGAGGGCGTTGATATTTATATTATGTGCGACGGCGATTTTTCGGCGGTATCGGCGGTGTCACCCGTGGAAATTCCTACAATATATATCGCCGGTGACTCGACCGTAACGGATCAGCCCGCGGAATATCCGTACACTCCCGCGTCCACATACTGCGGCTGGGGACAAATGCTGCCGCAATTTTTGAATACCGGTATCGCGGTGGAAAATCACGCGCAGTCGGGCTCCACAACGGAGGATTTCAAAAATGTGAATTTTACGGCATTTAAGGATAAAATTAAAGCGGGCGATTTTCTTATCATCGAGTTCGGTCACAACGATCAAAAAATCGAAACGCTCGACGCGTTCGGCGGCTATACGGAAAATCTGAAATATTTTATCGATTTTGCCCGCGCAAAAGGCGCCGTGCCTATGATTTCCTCGCCGATAAACAGAATTATCTTCAAGGAGGACGGCACTCTGCTGAATCTTCTCGGCGATTACAGAAACGCCGTTAAAAAGGTTTGCGGTGAAATGAATGTCGCGTTTATCGATTTGTGGTCGCGCACCACGGAATTTTTCGAGGCGGCGGGAGCCGTCAAGGCTTGGGATTACTTCTGGGGCAACGGCACCGACCGCGACTATACCCATACGAACGACATAGGAGGAAATATAATCGCGCGGTTTGCCGCGGACGAGATAATTAAAAACGACGTCCGCCCCATAGCCGATTTAATCAAAAGGGATATGATAGGCGTGGAAATGCCCGAAAGGGATAATTCCGCCGCGCCGTGCAATGCAAAGGAATTGGAGCATATCAAAACCATAGGACTTGTAAATATCCCCGACCTTGCGGATATTGACAAAGATATTACCGATATTTGATGCTTTTGACACCGCAAAAGTTGATACTTTGAGGGGAAATACCGTATCGGTATTTCCTTTTTTTTTGAAAAAAAATCAGAACCCTCGCGGCTACCGCAAAAACGAAACCTCCGCCCGAAGATTGTGCCTTGCATTCAGCTAATAAGAAAATAGAATGATCGCAGCTGCAGGGGGTGAGGTTTGGAGAGGGGGGACGCAAGTCCCTCCCTTTCCAAGAAAGGGGGTTTTGATACTTTTGCCCCGTCAAAAGTATCAATATAACAAGTCTTCAGCATCTGTAAAGTAAACCGTTCATTAAATCGTCAAGAGCCATTTTCTTCGCTCTGTTATGCGGCTTTTTACCCGTGGCATTTCTCGGGATTTCCGCTATAAACTTATAATACCTCGGTCTTTTATAATTCGCAAGCATAGGACTTTCCTTGCAGTAGCGTTCAAGCTCGTCATAGGTAAGCGACTCGTCCGCCTTTACGATGTACGCCGTGACAAGCTCGCCGCGCGCCTTGTCCGGCACGGAGGTTACAATGCAGTCGGCAACCTTATCAAAGGAGCTTAAAACCTCCTCAACCTGCGTCGGATAAATATTTTCGCCGGACGAAATAATCATATCGTCCTTACGACCCTTGATGCTTATATAATTGTTCTTATCCCATGTGCCGAGGTCGCCGGTATACGCGTAGCCCTTGTAAAACTTGTTCTTTGTTTCCTCATCATTGTTAAAATAGCAGTAGGACGACTTGGCGGAGCTTTTTATAATAACCTCGCCCACCTCAATACCGTCCTTTGCCGCCTCATCGTCAGGCTCGGCGCGTCTGTCCGGATAGGATTTAACCACTCTCACCTCATCATCAAGGCACGAGCCGCCCGCCGTGCCCGCCATTTCCGGCAAATCAAACGGACGCAGGAATGTATTCCAAAAGGTTTCCGTGGTGCCGTAGCCGTTAAATATATTGGGCGTAAGCACCCTTTGATACTTTATGCAAGCCGCCCTCTCAAGCGGACTTCCCATTGTTACTATACCCTTAAGCGAGCTTAGGTCGCGCAGCTGCCTCTCCTGCGCAAATGTCAGACGCTCCAACACGGTCGGCACTCCGACAACAAATGTAATACCGTACTTCTCAATATATTTAAGGCATATATCCGCGTCAAACTTCGGCATAATCACTATTGTGCCGCCCACGTAAAACATCGGAGCGGGTCCGGCGCAGCGCAGACCTCCGCGGTGGAACCACGGCGTTGTGTTCATTGAAATATCGCGGTGGCTTAGCGGAAAATGTATTATTACGTCGTGCGAGGACAAAACCTCGTTTATGCTCGTGATAGGCACGCCCTTTTGCCTGCCGGTGGTGCCGGACGTGTAAAGACGGGTGGTTTCGTCGTATATATTATGCTCGTGCTCGATTTTCGGCTCGGTATCCGGCGCGGCTGAAATATAATCATTGAACGAAACACACCATTCCTCGGCCTTGCCTATTACAATAAGCCTCTTCGGCTTATGCGCGGCAATCTCGAGAGCCTGCTTTACCGAGGCGGCGTTTTCCTCCTCGAATGCGAACACCTCCGGCTTGGAATCGTCTATGTTCATAGCGATTTCACCGGCTGAAAGTCTGTAATTAATCGGGCAGTTTACGGCGCAAATCTTGTGCGCCGCAACATACAAAAACGCAAATTCGGGGCAGTTTAGCATTTGATACATAATCACATCGCCCTTTTTTATGCCGTCCGCCAGCAGCGAATTGGACAGCTTGTTTACCGTTCGGTTAAGCTCGGCATATGTCCAGCTCTCATCGGTCGCGGGCGAAATCATCGCGGTTTTGTCAGAATATCTGTACACGTTGCGCATAAATCCCGCAATCCACGTATATTCACGCTCAAATACGTTTTTGAAATTGTTTAAATCCTTTTGCAGGACGGTCATTGAATCAGACACTTTTATCATCTCCTGTTATATTTAATCTGAACGCTCCGCCTATTCGGCAGTGACGCTCTATGTATTTAATTTTTACCTGTTTGACTATATTATACCATATTTTATCGAAATTGCAAATATTTAATGTTTTAATGTTTCCGGTGCGAAACGGATCTGCCGGCTGTGGTTTGTAGGGGCGGGCATTGCCCGCCCGCGGGCGCCCAATGGGCGCCCCTACGAGGTCCCTCATCCGTCGGCTACGCCGACACCTTCCCCCAGGGGAAGGCTTAGGGCTTGCGGCAAATATGGCAGCCTTCCCCCGGGGGAAGGTGGCGCACGCCGCAGGCGGGTGACGAATGAGGGGCGGGCGACCACAAGGGTCGCCCCTACGAGATAAATTTCCGGCTGTGCTCTGCTTGCCTCCACTATTAGGGGAGCCTTGCGGGTCGTCGAGGCGCCGACCCCTACGAAATTACAGCCGTGTTTCCGGTGGGCGTAAGCCTCCCTTGTTAAAGGGAGGGGAACCGCGCAAGCGGTGGAGGGATTCGGGCGCCCAATGGGCGCCCCTACGAGGCGAATTTCCGGCTGTGCTCTGCTTGCCTCCACTATTAGGGGAGCCTTGCGGGTCGTCGAGGCGCCGACCCCTACTATTAGGGGAGCCTTGCAGAGCATAGCCGAAAATACAGTGCAATAAAAAGCGGCGGTGGAAATCCACTGCCGCTTTTATTATTCAAGAATACACTTTGTAAGTGTTTCCTTGGAGGACACTATTTTATTGTGTTCCGCCGTTTATTGGGCGTTAATTATCCCAAGATACAAGTACCATTGCAATATCCTTTGAGTCAATCTTACCATCGCGGTTAAGGTCATACTTAACGTAGGTTTCATCATACTTCCAGACACCGCCGCCTATATCGCTCTTACCGAAGTACGATACTACCGCCGACAAATCGTAAAGGTTGATGTTTTCATCAGCGACTATATCACCCGCAAGGAATGTCACCTTATCCGTTGCTGCAACAGTGCCGTCAACTTCAACTACCGTTGTATCACTATCCATAACGTTATTCCAAACCGTAACGGTTGCATCGTCCTCAAGCAATACGGACGTTCTGTATGTTCTGTAGCCGTCGCCGCTGAATTCAAGAGTATGTCTTAGATTTTTCGGCAATGCTATATTAAAGCTGTAACCGTAATAGCTGTTTGTAGTATCTATTTCCGTTTGAGTAATTATATACGCATTTGTTTTACCGTCACTGTTAGTATATGTCATATCCTTTCCGACATTATACTCCGTCACCGTGCCGTCTGCCTGAGTTACTGTAACAAGCATAGCATTATAATCGGGTCCTTGCGTGGTAATGCTGTTCGGGAACATCATATTGATTGTAAGTTTCTGCGTTGCCTGCTTTAAGGTTATATTTTCAAGAATAGCCTCTCCTCCGGTGGTATCATTAATTTCCAAAGGATATGTACCGTCAACCTCATATGTAACAACAAGATTATTTGTCTTGCTTGTAATATGAACCTGCGAATCATCGTAGCTGCTTACCACGCTGAAATCGAATGTGCCGTAGCCGCCGAACAATACCTGTCCGATTACGATTTCAGTACCTGTTATATCACTTATAACACCGTCATCTGTACTTCCGGGAGTAATCATATTATCAAGATCCGACAAAAGAGTCTTTCCGTCTATGTTAAACTCATATACGTCATCATCGCTCTCTACAAGATTTATTGCGTCTCCCGCCTTTATTGTATATCCGATGCTGCCTGTTATTTCCTCAAGATTGAATTGCAGCTGTGCCGATGTGAATCGGTTAATTTCCACACCGTCGTTACTTACAAGCTTAATGTTGTAAACCGACTCATCACTTGTCGCCTCAAGCTGAACCGATATTGATGACGGAAGTGAATTGTTGTTTGTTGTATAAATAATCCATGTTGAGAAACCGTTATATGTTGTAACCGTTACGCTGTTGCTTTCAACAGGAGTATCTTTAAAATATTCGTATCTTGTTTCACCGTTGCTGTCCGTATAAATATGCTGTACCGTTACAGATGTTGCTGAGCCGAATTTGTCGCCGAGAGGAATTGTTACGGTTGCAGCTTTGCCGGTTGTGTCAAGCGGTTCCGGCGAAACTTCTACTGTTTCACCGCCTGCAGTCGTATATGTATACGAAACCTGCGGCTCTATTTCTACAGTCAGCGTTTCAGCTGTTATATCTTTGTCGTCCGTATCGCTTTCATAGCTTGTATATGTAGCCGTATCGGTCTTTGTTACTGTAAGGTTGGTATAATTGGTATCTCCTAATTGCTCGCCGACATAATTCAATGCAGCGTTGGTAACCTCATCACCGGTTATGGTAACAGTACTACCACTCAATTCAATGTCTACATCAGGTGCTGTTGTCGCAATGGGTGTTTCGTCTTCTACTTTAGCAGTAGTACCCGAGGAGCTTTCCGAACGGTTTACCGTTGCACTTCCTTCGGGAACAATAATTGTAGCGGAAATAGCTACATCAGCGTCCGCGCTTTCGCCGATTGAAATCGCGTCGGCTGTTGCAGAAATCGTTCCGCCGCTGATTGTTATATCGCTTTCCGCGCTATCTCCTACCGAAATTACATTTCCGTTTGTTGCGGTAACCTCTCCGCCTGTTATTGTCGTTACATTGGACGTTGAGCTTGCGGCAATCTCTATTGCAGTCGCGCCGCTAACACTGCCGCCCTCTATAGTAATTGTACTTCCCTGTGCTACTGTAGTTGCTTTTTGTGCCAAAATAGCTGTACCCTCAGCCGATACAGTCGCATCACCGCTGATTGTTACCGACGGACCGTTTGCATTGATAACTATACCGGTTGCGTTTGAATCCGTTGCCGCTGTTGACGTAACCGAACCGCCGCTTATAGTAACCGTTGCGCCGGATTTATCAGTATATACACCCTGTGCCGAACCCGAACCGGTTGATTCTGCGGTAACGCTGCCGCCGCTTATGTTAGCTGTCGAATTTACAGCTTGAATGCCGCGCGCCGTTGCGTTTGTCGATGTGACAGTGACACTGCCGCCTGTCATTGTCAGCGTACTGGTTGCACAATTTATGCCTGTAGCATAATATGTTGTTGATGTCGAATTTGACGTTACGCTGATTTCACCGTCGCTCATTGTAACACCTGATGAGCCGCTTTTTGCATATACGCCATAAACAGATCTATTTCCCGCAGTTGCCGAAACTTTTCCGCCTGTCATTTCAAACGCGCCGTTACTCTCAAGCTGAACACAAGCAGCCGCTGAAGAACCGCTTACAGAAGATGCGTCCAAATTAAGTGTACCACTGTTAAGTATAAGCGAACCTGCAACATTAAACAAAGAATATGTTGCTGCGGTAGTAATAGTACCGTCTGTTCCACTATCCATAACGGTCACCGTAACACCGCTCGGAATTTTTAAAGCAAAGCTTGTTGAGCTTGAGGAGTAGTCAAACGCTGCCGTACTTGTAATGGTATATCCGTTCAAATCAAGCGTTACGCTGTCTGTAAAAGTATACAGTCCAGTCAGCGTAACATCTTGTGTCAGTGTTATTTTGCCGTCAACAGCCTCGGGCAAAGATGAAGAATCGAACAATTCAACCGTGTCATCTTCAACGGTTTCATCTTCAACAACTTCCTCCTCGACGTCAAGGACTTCAACAACGGTTTCCTCCGCCGCGTCGTCCGCGTCCTCGGCAAATACGGGGATTGCCGCGCTTGCCGTAATCATTGCCGTGGCGGTTAAAAGCGCCAATATCTTCTTAAAATTTTTCATATGAAAATCTCCTTCCCTTCACATTTTGTGTGAAATAAACTTGTGTACCAATATTATAAAACCCCCCCCCGATTTTTGTCAATATGTTTTGATTAATTTTTGGTATTTAATGAAATTTTGTGCAAAATGCATATATGCTTTTGCGGATTTTTCGGCAAAAAAAACGGTACCCGAATGGGTACCGCGGGGGTGCGAGGTGATTTGTGCGGGACGTATGGGCGGGCAGTGCCCGTATAAAAAATGCAGGGCGCACGCCGCAGGCGGGTGACGAATGAGGGTAAATAGGCGTAAGACCCCCTCAGTCACTTCGTAGTGCCCGCCCACTTGACAAGGGAGGCTTGCAGAGCGCAGCCGGAAGTATTGCTTTGTTTTGAATACGGCACAATCCCTCATCCGTCGGCTACGCCGACACCTTCCCCCAAGGGAAGGCTTAGGGGCGCCCAATGGGCGCCCCTATGGAATACTGTGTTTATTTTGCGAGGTGGAATGCCTCTTCAATATCGTCTATTTCCTCATCGTTAATCGCTACAACATCGCCCAAATCCTTCGCGGCGATTATAGCCTTTGCGCTGTACTCGGCAACCTCGAGGCGGTCAAACGCGTTCAAAAGGTCGGAACCGGTTACTATAACGCAGTCGTTTTCAATTATCGCTATAGGCGTATTCTCCTCGAAAACAGCCGCCGTTTCTTTCGGGCGCATATAATTTGAACCAAATTCAAGCTTTGGAATTGTACGCATAAGTATGTAGCTTTCCGGAATGGTGCGCGAGTCAAGTGCCTCGTCCGTCACGGCAAACGCCATTATGCACGGCGGGTGAGCTATGATTATCGAGTTTATATGCGGGTGCTGCTTATAGATTTCCTTATGCAGCTCGACACTCTTTGACGGTATCTTGCCAAGCTCCTTTAAATCGCCGCTGATTTTTACAATATCCTCCGGCTCGAGATATTTCCTGTCGGAGCCGGTCGGCGTTATGATAAAGCTGTTATCGTCGATACGCTGCGAGAATGTGCCCTGCGTGCTGGTGAACAGCTGCTGATTATACGCGCGCTTTATGAGCTTGCATATCTCGCGGCGCGCCGCCTTTTCCTCGCTTGTGATATGATTCGCGACAAACTCGTCCATTGACACGTTCTGGCGCGATTTATACCAATCAATCTGTTCCGCGGTAAGCGGTTTCGGAGTGCCGATATTGTTCGCGTCAATCTCCAATCTTGCGCTGAAATCGAGCGTTTCAAAGGATTTGAACGCGTCAAACATTGACTTAGCACCGATAACCACGCCGTGATTTTCCAGTATAACGGTGTTAAAGCCCTTTTCAAATTCAGCACTTATCTTATCGCCCAAATCGCCGCTGCCCGGAAGTCCGTATTTCGCCATACCTATCTCACCGCAGGAGAATTTTACGTTCGGTATCAGGCTTGTGTTCGGCAGCTTTCTTACGATTGAAAACGCTACAAGTGCCGGCGGGTGCGCGTGCAGAACCGCTTTAAGGTCAGGACGCGTCTTGTAAATATGGCGGTGGAACGGGTACTCGCTCGACGGCTTGTGATTGCCGATTATTGTGCCGTCCGGCTTTATTCTCACCATATCGTCGCGCGTGAGACTTCCTTTGTCAACAGAGCCGGGTGTTATCCATATATCTCCGTTGTCGTCCAGTATGGACAGATTTCCTCCCGATGTCGTTGTCATGCCGTAGCCGTATATTCTCTCCATGAACATTACAAGCTGGTCGGCAGGGTGCAACATGTCTAAATTCATTTGTTTCCTCCCCTTTCAAATTTTTATAATGTTTTATTAATATATACAATTTCAACAATTATATTGTACATCAGTCGGTTTAATTTGTCAATATGTCTATGATAAAATCCGCCGGTTTTTACACATACGAGCCGCGCACACAAAAACCGGCGCGCCGCGAGGGTGTGCCGGTTTAATGTCTGAATATTCAATTATTCCAGTTCGAACGCGCCGGTATAGAGCTGATAATACTTTCCCTTTTGGGCGATAAGCTCCTCATGGGTGCCGCGTTCTATAATTCTTCCGAACTCAAGTACCATTATAACATCGGAATTCTTAACGGTGGACAATCTATGCGCTATTACGAACACCGTGCGTCCCGTCATAAGCGCGTCCATACCTCTTTGGACTATAGCCTCCGTTCTTGTGTCTATGCTCGACGTCGCCTCGTCCAGTATCATTACGGGCGGGTCGGCTACCGCCGCTCTCGCTATCGACAAAAGCTGACGCTGTCCCTGCGACAGACTTCCGCCGTCGCCGGAAATTACCGTGTCGTAACCGTCGGGCAGCATTTTTATAAATTCGTCGGCATTGGCAAGTCTTGCCGCCGCGTATACCTCCTCGTCCGTCGCGTCGAGATTTCCGTATCGGATATTCTCGCGTATGGTTCCGGTAAACAGATTAGTATCTTGCAGCACTATGCCGAGAGAACGTCTCAGGTCTTTCTTTTTAATGCTCCTTATATTTATTCCGTCATAGGTTATTACGCCGTCCGCGATGTCGTAGAAACGATTGATTAGGTTCGTAATCGTGGTTTTGCCCGCGCCGGTTGAGCCGACAAAGGCAACCTTTTCGCCGCGCTCCGCGCAAAGCGAAATGTCGTGGAGGACTATTTTTTCCTCGTTATAGCCGAAATCAACATTGGTAAATTTCACGTTTCCGGTAAGAAGAATGTACCTCGCGCCGCCAAACCTGTGCGGCACCTTCCACGCCCATATATTTGTCTTTTCATCGGTCTCAACAATCTTGTCGTTTCTGTCGTACTTGACGTTTACAAGCGTTACATAGCCGTCATCCTGCTCAATTTCCTCGTCCATAAGCGTGAATATTCTCTCCGCGCCGGCAAGCGCCATTACTATGGAATTGAGCTGCTGAGATATTTGGTTTATCGGCATTGTAAAGGATTTTGAAAGCTGCAAAAACGATGCGATAATACCGAGCGTAAGTCCGCCGATACCGTTTAACGCGAGCGCGCCGCCGATAACCGCTATCAGAACATATTGCAGATTGCCGAGGTTTCCCATAATCGGCATAAGGATATTCGCAAACTTGTTAGCCTCCGACGCGTCGGCGCAAAGCTCGTCGTTAAGCTTGTCGAAGTCCTCCTTCGCGTGTTCCTCGTGACAGAATACCTTTATGACCTTCTGTCCGTTTATCATTTCCTCTATATATCCGTTGACCGCTCCGAGAGCGCGCTGCTGCTTTACGAAGAACTTTCCGCTCGAGCCTGCTATTTTACGCGTCACAAGCATCATACAACCCACGAATAAAAGTACAAATAGCGTCAGGTACACATTGGATACGAACATTGCCACAAGCACCGATATTATCGTAATCAGCGACGAGAACATCTGCGGTACGCTCTGCGCCATCATCTGTCTTAACGTGTCGGTATCGTTTGTGTAATAGCTCATTATATCGCCGTGCGTATGCGTGTCGAAATATTTTATCGGCAGCTTTTGCATATGCTCGAACATTTCGTCACGTATCTTTTTCAGCACTCCCTGTGATATTGACACCATTGTTCTGTTATAGAAAAGCGTTGACAATATTCCGATAAGGTATATAACGCCCATCACGCATATCGCCTTGAGCAGTCCCGTAAACACGGGATTCGCCTCGCTTAAGAGCGGAGTGATATAGTCGTCTATCAATGTTCCTATAAACATCGAGCCGGCAACATTCGCGACCGCGCTTAATATTATAAATATCAGAACAAGTATAAATCTGAATTTGTATTTCCCTATATATGAAAGCAGACGTTTGATTGTCTTGCCGCTGTTTTGCGCTCCGCTGTTCTTATTCATCGTCAGCGCCTCCTTTCACCTGAGAGCTGTATACCTCGCGATATATCTCGTTGCTCTTTAAAAGCTCCTCGTGCGTTCCTACGCCGTTTATCGCGCCGTTATCCATTACGATTATCTTGTCGGCGTCCTCAACGGAGGAAATTCTTTGAGCTATGATTATCTTCGTTGTATCGGGAATTTCCTCGTGGAATGCGCGTCTTATACTAGCGTCTGTTTTTGTATCAACCGCGCTGGTGCTGTCATCAAGTATAAGTATTTTCGGTTTCTTTAAAAGCGCTCTCGCGATACAAAGTCTTTGCTTTTGTCCGCCCGATACGTTTGAACCGCCCTGCTCTATATGTGTGTCGTACTTATTCGGGAAGGTTTGGATAAACTCGTCAGCCTGCGCAAGGCGACAAACCCTCACAAGCTCCTCGTCCGTCGCTTGGTCGTTGCCCCAACGCAGATTTTCCTTTATTGTACCGGAGAACAGCACGTTCTTCTGCAATACCATTGCGACCTCGTCGCGCAGGGATTTAATATCGTATTCCTTTACGTTTCTTCCGCCGACCAAAACCTCGCCGTCGAGCGTGTCATAAAGGCGCGGAATAAGCTGCACAAGGCTCGATTTGGAGCTGCCCGTTCCGCCTATTATGCCGATGGTTTCGCCCGATTTAATATCAATATTAATATCCTTTAAGCATAGCTTTCTCTTTTTCTTTGAATAGCCGAAGTTTACATTTCTGAAAGAAATATCGCCGTTCTTGATTTCGTATACCGGATTTTCGGGATTTTTCAAATCGCTGTCCTCAACAAGAATTTCGGTAATTCTTTCCGCGGACGCTCTCGCCATAATAATCATTACGAAAATCCTCGAAAGCAGCATAAGGCTCATAAGTATCTGCATCGTATACGAAATAAGGCTCGTAAGCTCACCGGTGGTCATAGTTGACGAAACGATAAATTTCGCGCCGAACCACGATATTAAAAGCATACAGCCGTATGCCGCAAACTGCATAAGCGGCGAGTTAAAGGCAATCAGCTTTTCCGCCTTTACGAAGTCGCCGTAAATATCCTGCGATACATTCTTAAACTTCTTTTCCTCATAATCCTCACGCACATACGATTTTACGACTCTTATGCCGTGCAGGTTTTCCTGAACCACATTATTGAGCTTATCGTAAATTTTGAATACGCGCTCGAATATCGGGTGTGCTTTTGTCGCGATAAAATAAAGTCCGACGCCGAGAATCGGCACCGCCGCAAGGTATATCAGCGACAGTTTGTGATTTATGCTGAACGCCATAATCATCGAGAATATAAGCATAAGCGGACTTCTTACAGCTACTCTGATTATCATTTGATAAGCGTTCTGCACATTTGTAACGTCGGTTGTAAGTCTTGTAACGATACTTGACGTTGAAAACTTATCTATGTTCGAGAAAGAGAATTTCTGCACATTATAGAACATATCCTTTCTCAAATTCTTCGCAAATCCGGCGGAGGCGCTTGCCGCGTACTTTCCCGACAGCGCTCCGAACGTAAGCGATATTACGCAGGAAACAGCGAGAATTATACCCATTTTCAGTATATAATTCATATTTCCGTTGTCTATACCCTTATCTATAAGCTCAGCCATAAGATACGGTATAATAACCTCCATAATAACCTCGAGCGTGACGAATATCGGAGCCAATAAAGAATCTCTCTTATATTCCCTCACACTTTTAATCAGCTTTTTAATCATATAATTCCTCCTCTTTTAATCGGTAGTCCGCTACCGTTTAATATTGTCAAAAAAATAGACCTAAGGTCTTATTTTTCAGCCGTTATCGGTGCAGGTTTTTGTGTAGATAATACGCAGCAGCTCTTTTAATTCATTTTTCTGTTCCTCGCTGAGGTCGCGGGTAAGCATATCGTCCATATACTTTCTTCCCTCAACCATTTCCGCCGCTGTGCGTATTCCCTTTTCCAGGGCGGCAACCCTGTTGCCGCGGCGGTCGTCGGGATTTTCCTCAACGCGTATCAATTCCTTTTTCTCCATACGCTTTAAAAGTCCTACCAGCGTCGGGTGCTTTAATTTGAAAAACCTCTCAATTTCCTTTTGCAGTACCGTAGATTTTTCGCTATGGACAACAAACATTAAGATATGCATCTGTGAAACGGTCATATCAAGCTGCTTTAAATGATTATTGCCGTTCGCCGTAATAAAATCATTTATTTTTTTCAGACAAAATCCGATGCCTACATTATCATTCATAGCCTTTCTCTCCATTTACGTAGCGTACTACTATTATACAGTCGAATTATATCAAAGTCAATACATAAAATGAAATGTTCATATTTTGTTCATTCATTGTTAATATTGGCAGGAAATGTTACGTAAATAGTGGTTCCCTTGCCGACTATGCTTTTTACTCGTATCTTGGCGTCGTGGCAAGCGCATACGTGCTTTACGATTGACAGACCCAAACCCGTTCCGCCGACCTTCTTTGAATGGCTCTTATCCACGCGATAAAATCTTTCAAAAATCCTCTCCTTATCCTCGTGAGGTATTCCTATTCCGGTATCGCGCACAGACAGCTCCACGCCGTCAACGGTTTCTCCGACAAACACTATTATTTTGCCGTTGTCCTTGTTGTATTTTACGGCATTGTCCAAAAGGTTGTATACAAGCTCGCTTATAAGCGTCGCGTTACCTCTGATGCACGCCGGCTCTCTGCTGTAGAATATCTGAATTCCGCGCTCCTTTGCAGCCTTTTCCACCACACATATAGCCTCCTCGGTTATCATTGCCAAATCCACGTTTTCCGGATTTGATATGCCGGTGCGCTCGTCAAGACTGGACAGATTTATAATATCGTCTATGAGGTTTAAAAGTCTGTCCGCCTCCTTTTCTATCTTTCTGCCGAATTCGCTTATATCCTCCTGCTTTGCCATTCCGTTGTTTATCATCTGGGCGTAGCCGGATATTGTGGTAAGGGGCGTTTTAAGCTCGTGCGACACGTTCGCGGTAAATTCGCGGCGTATTTTTTCCGTCTGAGCCTTTTCCTCGTTCTCGTGCGCTATACGCGTGAAAAACGGCTTTAATTCGTCATATATTTCCGCGCTGCCGATATTGTTTATGTCAACATTGTTCACCGGCTCCATAATCCGCTTGGTTAGGCTCTTTGACACCGGAAACGCTACGCCTATCACGGCTATAAGTATTATCAGTGCGATGGGCAGAATACTCATTCCCATACCCATAATAACGTCCGTGGACTGCGCCATTCTCAACACAGAGCCGTCGGAAAGCCTTACGGCGTAATAATATATTCTTTCGCCTATCGTTTCGGATTCGCGGCTGCCCTCGCCAGAGCCGTTTGAGAGCGCCTCCTGTATTTCCGGTCTTTCGCTGTGGTTCCCCATTTCGCCGGCATCTGCCTCGTTATCGTATATAACGGTGCCGTCCGGACTTACCAATGTAATTCTCACGTCCGCGCCGTCGTATGTATTGCGAAGAATTTCAACAGCCTCTTCGCCGCTGTAGCTGTCGATACAGCTTACAAGCGTGTCCATACGCGATTTGATTTCATCGTGCTTTTTTACCGAAAACTGCGCGCAGTACGCGACAAACATTAAAATTGTAGTTACAACAACTGCGGATATTACAAATATCCGCAGTGTATTATTTATTGCTTTTCTCATATTTTATATCCCACATTCCTTATGGTTTCGATGCACTTACCCTTCGCGCCGAGCTTATGGCGCAAACTTCCGATATGTACATCGAGAGTTCTGCTTTCGCCCTCAAAATGATAACCCCATATTTTTTCCAGCAGCACCTCGCGGGGCACAACCGTTCCCTTATGCGTCATAAGGTATTTGAGCAGCTCAAACTCCTTAAAGGTTATTGTGACGTCCTCGCCGTCCACCTTTACGCTCCTGCTCTGATTATTGAGAGTGATTCCCTTATAATCTATAATATCCGCGCCCGCCGCGTTGCTGCGGCGCAAAACCGCCTTAATTCTCGAAATAAGCTCCATTACGCCGAACGGCTTTGTAACGTAATCATCGGCGCCGTGTTCAAAGCCCTTTACCTTGTCGCTTTCCGTTCCCTTTGCGGTTATCAGGATAACGGGCAGATTTTTTGTGGCGTCATTTTTTCTTATATCCTTTAAAATCTGTATGCCGTCCTTATCCGGCAGCATTATATCGAGGAGCACCATTGACGGCATATAGCTTTTCAGCCTTTTTTCAAACTCGGCGGCGCTTTCAAAGCCTTCAACCGTAAAACCCGCCGATTTTACCGCATATGTGATTAAATCTCTGATCCCCTCGTCGTCCTCAACGCAAAAGATTGAGTTCATTGTGATACCTCCCAATATTAGACGCTATTCCGCGTCCGACGAAACGGAAAACGGCAGCGCGTATTTTTTACTGTACGAAACGCATAGCTCCTTATATTCATTATCGTTTCGTCTTTGACTCATTACATTGTGTATATCGTAATTTTCATCGTTAAGCTCGATAATCGCCGCAGCCACGTTGGCACAGTGGTCCGAAATTTTCTCAAGCGCCGTGATGTAATCCGTGAATACAAAGCCCTGGTTGACGCTGCATCTTCCCTCCTGCATACGCTTTATATGGCGGCTCTTAAGCTCGTTTCTGAGCCTGTCTATAATGTCCTCAAGCGGCTCAACCTTATATGCCATCTGCACGTCGTTGTTTGAAAAGGCGCTGATTGTAAGGTCGATTATCTCTCCGACGGCGTTTACCATTATCGTGATTTCCTGCCTTGCCTTAGTTGAGAAATGCACGTCCTTATCGCGCTTTTCACGCGCGGTAAACACAAGGTCGGTTGTGTAGTCCGTCATTTTCTCAAAATCGGATATTGCATGGAGCAATATCGAAACCTTTTGAGAGTCCGTCATATTCAGGTTCTGAGCCGAAAGCTTTACGAGATACGCTCCCAAAGCGTCCTCGTATTCATCAGCCATATCCTCGTTTTCTATGATTTGCTTATCGAGCTTTTCGGAATATTTTGCCACACATTCCTGCGCAAGAGTAAAGCTGTCCTTAACCATATACGCCATATTCGTGACAAGGTTTTCACATTGCTCAACCGCGAACGACGGCGAACGCAAAAATCTGTCGTCCAGAATTGAAAACGCGCTCTTCTCCGCGCCCTCTCTGATGGTGAAACGCACAAGCTTTTCGATATACTTTGTAAATGGCAAAAGCACTATAGTCGATACAACATTGAAAAGCGTATGAATTACGGCTATTGCAAACGGCGTTATCGCGTCGTTTATAAAGGTAAAGTTTATAACCAGCCGCAGTCCGTAGAACACAATCAAGAACAGGAGAGCGCTTATAGTTTTAATGTACAAATTCGCCATCGCCGCGCGTTTCGCGTTCTTGCTTGTTCCGATACACGAGATAATAGCCGTGATGCAGGTGCCGATATTCTCGCCCAAAATAATGGGTATTGCTGTACCGAACGTGATTCCGCCCGTCATACTGAGCGCCTGCAATATACCGACCGACGCCGACGAAGACTGGATTATAGCCGTTATAACCGCGCCGACAAGCAATCCCAAAACCGGATTTGAGAACATAACAAGCATACTTGTAAACGCCTCGGAATCCTTAAGACCCGAAACGGCGCTGGACATAGTTTCCATACCGAACATAAGAACCGAAAAGCCTATCAATATACTTCCCACATTGCGCTTTTTATCGCTCTTTGCCGCCATAATAAGGACTATGCCTATAAGCGCGAGAATGGGAGTGAAATTTTCCGGCTCGACGATTTTTACCCAAAAGCTGTCGCCCTGTATGCCGGACAAGCTCAAAATCCACGCCGTGACGGTGGTACCTATATTGGCGCCCATCATTACGCCGATTGATTGAGTTAATTTCATTATGCCGGAATTGACAAATCCGACAATCATAACCGTTGTCGCCGACGACGATTGTATAACCGCCGTTACCACAGCTCCGAGCAATACTCCCATCAATCTGTTTGACGTCAGCTTTTCAAGTATAACCTCCAGCTTACCTCCCGCCAGCTTTTTTAGTCCGTCACCCATAACATTCATTCCGTAAAGGAACATCGCAAGACCGCCGACCAGGCTCAATATTCCGAAAATATCCATATTAATTTTACCTCTCATTTGTGAATTTGGCAAGAATTTTATCGTAAATATTACGTAAATATTATATAAAATTTATGTAAAATTGTATTCAAGTCTATCTTAAATTTATGTAAAATTTTTTAAAATACTCCATTTTACAATTAAATTTTCAAGACTGAACGCGGCGTTCGCCGGACTTGTGGACGGGAGTTTTACGGCGTTTTTATCGGGATTGTATCTTTTAAACAGAGTGTATGCCGTGTTTCCGTTTGTAAAAATTGACTTTACATTTGACTTTACAAGAATTTTACTTAAATCATTCGGCGTGACGTTTTTTATGGAGCTGTCCGATGAACCGCTTATATCGCAGCTTTTGATTACGTCCCAGACCGCTATTTTGTTTCTGAGCAAAAACGCTTTCTTTTCATCTGTTGTAATGGGACATTCCTCGCCCATAACCGCCGAAATCACTTTCCAAAACCTGTTGCGCGGGTGTCCGTAAAAGAAATTTGCCTCGCGCGATTTTACCGACGGAAAGCTGCCGAGGATAAGTATTTCCGAATCCGCATCAAACACCGGCTCTATTGTGTGAAATTCCATTTTATTCCCTCCTCCATTTCTATTATTTATTTTACCAAAAACAGATGTGATTTAAAAGTGTTTTTTTGTTTTTGCCGGAAAAATGTTCACCATACTTACGGGGCACTGCCGCAAATTTTTGTAGGGGTCGGCGCCACGGGCGACCCATTTCGCAACGGCGAACATTGTTCGCCGTAAGGTAGCTGAGAGGTCTTGCGCTGTATTCAAAATGAATATAAAATTTTTATCTTTCCTTATGTTCTTTTTGCAGCAAAAAGAACCAAAAACTCAAAGGGGGATTTCGATTTCCCCCTTTGAAACCCCTTAAATCGACTAAGGGAACTCTTTGTTCCCTTAGAACCCTCCGCTGCCGCTAAGCCGTAAAGTTAGCTGCACTTTTCTAAGTAAACGGCGGACATAACCGCAACACAAAAAAGCCGCCGCGCCTTTATCGGCGCGGCAGCTTTTCTTTGGTTTTGGTTATTATTTTTTATGACACATATCCGACATAGCACAGCCCGAGCAGCCGCAGGAGCAAGAGCCTTGACCCTTTTTCTTTCTTTTAATCTGATTCGCGATAATCAGAACCACAGCCGCCAGAATTATTATCGATATTATAATTGTAGCTATCATAAAATCACCCTCTATGTGTTTTACGCGTTTACACTTCTTCTTGTTTTTAACGTATTGCTTTCCTTATACGGACGGAACAACAGGTATATGAACGCTATTACAAGCAAAATCGCAACAACCGTGCCGATTCCGAAACCGCCGCCGGTGAACAGATTGCCGAGCTGGTATATGCAGAGTGCGACAACATAAGCGAATACGCACTGATAACCGATTGCGAACCACGTCCATTTTGCGCTGTTCATTTCGCGCTTGATAGCGCCCATTGCCGCAAAGCACGGTGCGCAAAGCAGATTGAACACAAGGAATGAGTATGCCGCTATAGCCGTATAGCTTGACGCAAGTGAGCCCCAAACCTCGGCGCCGTCCTCGGCAACCTCGGCAAAGCCGTACAGAATACCGAATGTGCCGACAACATTTTCCTTGGCGATAAGTCCGGTAACAGCCGCGACAGCCGCTTTCCAATCGCCCCAACCGAGCGGTGTGAATATAGGAGCTATAACACTTCCTATCTTGGCAAGCACGGAATTATTCAAATCCTCTACCATACCGAATCCGCCGTTTTCAACTCCGAATCCTTGCAGGAACCACAATACTATAGTTGACAAAAGGATTATTGTTCCGGCTTTCTTAATGAACGACCAGCCTCTTTCCCACATACTGCGGAGAACATTGCCCACTGTCGGAAGATGGTAAGCGGGAAGTTCCATTACAAACGGCGCGGGATCGCCGGCGAACATCTTTGTTTTCTTCAAAATTATACCCGAAACAATGATTGCCGCAATACCCACAAAGTACGCGCTCGGCGCAACCCATGCCGCGCCGTCAAACAGCGCGCCCGCTATAAGCGCTATAATAGGCAGCTTAGCTCCGCAGGGAATAAATGTGGTAGTCATTATCGTCATTTTTCTGTCGCGGTCATTCTCTATTGTTCGCGACGCCATAATTCCCGGCACTCCGCAGCCGGTACCTATCAATATAGGTATAAAGGATTTACCCGAAAGACCGAATTTTCTGAAAACTCTGTCCATTATGAACGCTATTCTCGCCATATATCCGCAGGACTCAAGGAACGCGAGGAATATGAACAATACCAGCATCTGCGGCACAAAGCCGAGTACCGCGCCGACACCGGCAACAATACCGTCAAGAATAAGGCTGTTTAGCCAATCGGCTGTACCGAGCGCGTCGAGCAGATTGCCAAGCAATACCGGTATGCCCGGTACCCATACGCCGTAATCGGCGGGGTCCGGCTCCTCCATCGCGAGCGCCTCTTCAAAATCGGCTATCGAAACGTCAAGTATTTCCTCGATTTCGCCGTCCTCGTTTTCAATCTCGGCTGCGGCGGTTAGCTCAGCGGCATCCGCAAGGAATATATCAACGGCGCTTTCGTCAACCTCGTCGCCCTCCTCAGCCTCAAGCACGGCGGTGATGCCGTCAACGTCTATACCCTCTTCAGCCGCAGCCTCAAGGAACGCGTCGATTTCAGCCTGAGCGGTTTCAAACTCGCCTACCTGCTCTTCATACGCGGACGAGCCTATTCCGAACAAGTGCCAGCCGTCGCCGAACACTCCGTCGTTCGCCCAATCCGTTGCCCAGGTGCCGACCGTTGTAACCGATATGTAATACACGATGAACATTACAACCGCGAAAATAGGCAGTGCCAGCCATCTGTTTGTAACGACCTTATCAATCTTATCCGAAACGGAAAGCTTGGATTTATCCTTCTTTTTATAGCAGCTCTTTATCACGGAGGAAATATATGTATATCTCTCGTTTGTGATGATGCTTTCGCTGTCATCATCCATTTCCTTTTCCGCCGCGTCGATTATAGCGGAAACATTGGGAACATTTGACATCATTTCCGCGATTTTATCATCTCTCTCAAAAAGCTTAATCGCGTAAAAACGCTTTTGCTCCTCCAGAATCGAATCGTCAAGCTTTGACTCTATCTCGGAAATTACCTTTTCGACCTTTTCGTCAAAGGTGTGCACGGATTTAAAGGATTTCTTCTTTGCAACGCTTATTGCCTTTTCGGCAGCCTCCTTTATGTCCGTTCCCTTAAGCGCGGAAATCGCGACCGTTTCGCAGCCCAAAGCCTTTCCGAGCTTGTCAAAATCAATCTTGTCGCCGTTTTTATTTACGACGTCCATCATATTCACCGCCATTACAACGGGAATACCCAATTCCGCAAGCTGCGTTGTAAGATACAAGTTTCTTTCGATATTGGTACCGTCAACTATATTAAGTATAACGTCGGGGCGTTCGCCGACAAGATAATTTCTTGCGACAACCTCCTCAAGAGTGTACGGCGACAGCGAGTAAATACCCGGCAAATCCATAATCGCCACGTCCTTGTGACCCTTAAGCTTGCCCTCTTTCTTTTCCACAGTTACTCCGGGCCAGTTACCCACGAACTGATTTGAACCCGTAAGCGCGTTAAATAATGTCGTCTTTCCCGAGTTGGGATTTCCGGCAAGCGCAATTCTTATAGACATCTGTTTTTACCTCCCAAAAACTTTAATTACCCATAGCTAACCCAAATTCAAAAAAATTTACGCCAGCTCAATCATCTCGGCGTCGGCTTTTCTGAGTGAAAGCTCATATCCGCGCACCGTTACTTCCACGGGATCTCCCAAAGGCGCTACTTTTCTTACGTAAATTTCCGTACCCTTGGTTATTCCCATATCCATAATTCTGCGTTTTACGGCTCCGCTGCCGTTAAGACGCGCCACCTTGACAGTTTCGCCAATCTTCACTTCTTTTAATGTACGCATATCCATCCTCCTGTTTTAATAACGGGCATAGCCCCTAATTCAACATTTCCGCCGCGGCGGATATTTTGATTTTGGTTACACCATAATTCTGTTAGCCATTGAACGGTCAATGGCTACGCGCGATTCCTTGATGTTCACTATAAGATTTCCCGCGATTTCTGAAACGACAGTAACCTCGCTCCCTTCGACAAAGCCGAGATTTTCAAGAAATTTTCTTGTTTCGTCCTTGCCGGTAACCTTAATAATATTCTTTTTTTCTCCCGCATTTACCATTGATAAGGGCATCATATTTCCTCCTTGTTCAATAATCGTTACCTTTCGGTATTATTTTACCGCTGTGCATAACGTCGGTTAATACCATCTAACTCCAGTTATCAGTTTACTCCTTTTGTTTATCTATGTCAATAGTTTTGGAAAAAATATTTTTCTTTCGGCATTTTGCATAAATTTGGAAAATAACAAAATTTAAAAAGTGGTTAGATTTACCTAACCACTTCAGCTGCCGTTATTTCCTGTTTTGTTTTTCTATAGCCTCCCACAAGCCGTTCAGATACGCCGCGCCGAGCGCTCTGTCGTAAAGTCCGTATCCGGGCATTGCCACCTCGTCCCATATCATTCTGCCGTGGTCCGGACGAATGGGACCGTCAAAGCCTATATCGTAAAGCGCTTTCATTATTTCATACATATCAAATGTGCCGTCCGATGAAAGATGCGCCGCCTCCTCAAAATCGGTCGGCGAGTTAAACTTAAGATTTCTGACGTGCGCGAAATGTATTCTTCCCTTAAGCGAGCGTATCATATCCGGCAAATCGTTTTCAAGATTTGTTCCGTACGAGCCGGAACAGAAAGTCACGCCGTTATGAACATCGTCCACCATACTCATCATACGCAGGATATTTTTCTTATTTATAATAATTCTCGGAAGTCCGAAAACGCTCCAAGCGGGGTCGTCCGGGCGAATTGCCATTTTTATGTCGTATTTATTGCAGACCGGCATTATTCTTTCGAGAAAATACTTGAGATTTTCAAAAAGCTTTTCATCGTCCACGTCCTTGTACATCTCAAAAAGCTCCTTGACCCTTTCCATTCGCTCAGGCTCCCAACCGGGCATTACGGTGCCGTTCATATCCTTTGAAATGCTTTCAAACATCTGTTCGGGAACGATTTTATCAATATCCGCTTGATTATACGCAAGCACCGTTGAGCCGTCCGGACGCTTTCTGGCAAGCTCGCTGCGCGTCCAGTCGAACACCGGCATAAAGTTATAGCAAACAAGATGAATATCCTCCTTGCCGAGATTTTCAAGCGTTTCAATATAATTATCTATGTATTTGTCCCTATCCGGCGCGCCGACCTTTATTGCGTCGTGCACGTTCACGCTCTCGATGCCGCTTACACGCAGCATAGCCGCGCCGACCTCGTCCTTCATAGCGCGTATGCGTTCTCTGCTCCACACCTCTCCGGGCGATGTGTCATAAAGTGTGGTTATAACGCCCGTCACGCCGGGTATCTGCCTTATCTGCTTTAATGTTACGGTATCGAATTTCGAGCCGTACCAACGCAATGTCATTTCCATTTTTCTTCCTCCTTAAAACTCTCTGTAAAAATCGTTCCTCATTTCCGATACCGCCATATAACATTCCCTGCCGTAAAGCAGCTTGCACGGCACTCTCCACGGCTTGCCGTAATAATAATCATCGGCAACAAGTCTGCCGTCGGCGTAAATCTGCGCGGCATCGCCGACATACTCTATTTCGGCAAAGCCGTAATCACTGTCAACCGTTATCCTTTTCCACGATATGTGTCTTTCGCCGCCGATACTCAGCTCCTCCTTATATTTCGGCTCAAACGGCGCGGAGGATATATCCTCTACGGTTACATTCGCCGCGGTATACGGCTGATTTACAACAAATTTTTCAAATTCGCCGCCGTTCCATTTCATACATTCAAAAACGCCGTCCTCGGCGGAATATATCCTTCCGTTCTCCTCATACAGATTGCAGCCGCCGCCTATATACACCTCGCCCGACAGCTTTCGCATATATTTAGCCTGTTCAAACGGTATTGTTACTATTTTCGCGTTTCCGCTGCTGAATTTATATTCAGCCTTGATATTCGGGATTTCGGCAAAGAAATATGTGTCACCCTTGCGGCAAAGCGGCTGCGCTGTGGCGTATTCCAAAACCGCTCCGTCCATATCCATATTGAACGGCATAAAAAAGCTGACCTCTCCCTTTACGTCTATGGGCGGGAACACCGCCGCGCCCGCGTCTATTACGGCGTTATTTATATCCTCAAGGCGCGTAAGCCGCTGATAATGATTAACGAACACAAAGCCGCTTTTGCCGTCCGTCCTCATACCGTAACGCAAAGAGGAAACATCGTCCGCGCCAACGCTTATCCCGGCGTCAACCGCCTCCATGGGCGCGATTACCTCTCCGAAATCCTGCGCGAACATATGCAGCATATTAAGAAGTCCGTACTGCTCCCTCACCTCGCCGTACTCCGACAGCGGTGCCTGGAAGTCATAGGAAAGTATCGGATAATCGTTGGGATAGCCCGTCGCCCTTGACTCGTTAAATGTTGAATTTTTTCCTATTTGGTTGGTGCCGCCGTGATACATATAGTATCCGATAAGGTTGTTGCCGTCACCCAGCTTTACAAGCGACACCGCGTATATATCCATAGGCTTTATTATCGGGCGGCGGTGATGCGTAACCTGTATTCCTCCACCAAGCTCGCAGGTGGCAAACGGATATTTTTCATACGGCAGCTGCCAGCCGTCATCTTCCGCGTTCGCGATAAGGTCTGTTCCTATCGCGCTGTCGTTTCTCATTCTGTTAAAGAAATAATGCGGCGACGGAGAAAGCTTTTCCGTATGATCCTCCCACGGTGCCTCGCAGTAGCCGCCGAACACCGGAACAACCTCGTCAACCGGTATTTTTGCGCCCGCCGCGCTGTTCCAACCCGTGACGGTGTAGAGCGGCGCGATAAGCCCACATTCCGCCGCGATTTCCTTAAGCTTTGCCAAATGCTCCGCGTTGTCCGTAAGCTCGTTTTCTATCTGCACAGCGATTATGTTCCCGCCGTCCTTGTAAAACAAGCCTTTTAGCTGCTCATATATTTTGCCGTACCATATGCGCGCCTTTTCAAGATATTCGGCGTTGTTATCGCGCAGCTTGTACGGCTTTTTCAAAAGCCAGTCCGGAAAGCCGCCGTTGCGGCATTCGCCGTGCGCCCACGGACCTACGCGTATAACCGCGTCAAGTCCGATTTCTTTACATTCCTCTATAAACGCGCGGACATCATTATCGCCCGAAAAGTCAAATTCTCCCTCTATTTCCTCATGGTAAATCCAGAGCAGATATGTCGAAACGATATTCACGCCGCCGGCTTTCATCTTACAAAGCTCCCTGTGCCAGTATTTTCTGTTGCAGCGCGAAAAGTGAAATTCGCCCATTACTCCTATCCAAGGCTTTTTGTTCCTTGTAAAATAACGGCTTGTCACGCCTATTTCCTCTCCGTCGGGATTTTTGCCGCCCAAATTAAGATGATTTTCTAAAATCGGCTCGGTTGTGTATTTCTTAAAGCCATACTTCATAATCTTCCTCCCTTTAATTTTTTCACAGTCCGCAAGGAACGACAAATTCCGCGCCGTAACCCTCAAGCGTTCCGTCAAATTCCGCGCCGCTTATAAGCGACCTGCCGCGAACTCCGGCGCAAACCGCGTTTTCATTGTGATTAAGCACAATTTTATAACCGTTTCGGTTTATAATCTCCACGCCCGCGGGCGCGTCAATCGTTTCAATTCCCGCCGATTTTGAAATAATAGACACTATTCCCCTCATAGCATCATCGTCCAAATCACAGCCGATATAATAAACTCTGCCCTTGCCGTACTCGTTTACGGTTACAGCCGCCTTGCCCTTATAATACTCGCCGCCGTAGACGCAGATTGTTTCAGCCGTGTCCGGTTCGATTATGTCGCACCAGATACGCGCCGTGCCGTTTACATCGCCGCGCACGCTTACATTTCTTCTCGGCGCGTCAAACTCCACAGCCTCTATTCCCGCCATTTCCTTAAATACTCCGGGCAGTGCGAGCGGACGAACGCGGTTATATTCATCGCGCGTGCCGCTGCGGAACGTAAGCACAAGCGTTCCGCCGTTTTTGACATATTCCCTAAGCTCCGCTGTTTCGGCGTCGTTTACGATATTATACGCCGGCATATACACAGCCTTATATTTATCATAACCGCCTTTCGATACCGCGGTTGTTATATTCAAATCCGCATTCGCTTTATAGAATGAGTACAGATGATTTTCATAATTGTAGCCCGCCGCGTGGCGCTTTATATCGTGTCCCCATGAATTGTCATAGGATTTAACTATAAGCGCGTCATATTTGTTTTCCGCGCCGATAATGTATTTTTCTAATTTTTGCAGCTCCTCGCCCGTGCGTTTTAATTCGTAATACCGTCTGCGCGGCACTCCGTCATGGTCTGTCACGCCGTACCAATACTGCTCCATACCGAACAGCGCCGTTCTGAAACGGAAGTACACAATTCCCTCGCCGCCGTGAGCTATCGCCTGATATGTCCACAGTCTGAGCTGTCCCGGGCGCGGCGTTGAGCCTAATATATCCCAGCCGGCGGGTCCGGACTGTTCCTCCATTACAACAAAATTTTTATTCTTCGCTCCGCGCATATTTTCATGAGCCATCGAAACATACTCGTATTCCGAATCGCCCCACTGATTATCGGGATAGTTATCCCACGAAACAAAATCAAGGTCCCGCGACAAATCATACGCGTCTATATCCGAAAAATGCCCCATAAGATTATGCGTAATCGGCGCGGAGGTATATTTGCGCAGAATATCAATCTGCATATTTTGATATTTCACCCACGAATCGGACGAAAACCGCCTAAAATCCAGGTCAAGCGCGGGATTGTGCGACCACAAATCGCCGTATGTTCCCTCGCACGAATTATACGCCGGCAAAATTATATCGTCAAACGAATCATACTCCAGGCTCCAGAACACGTTGCCCCATTTTTCGTTCAGATTGTCTATACTGCCGTATTTTTCCTCAAGCCATTCGCCGAATTTCTTTCGGCAATGCTCGCAATAACAGCGCGTCGAGGCATGGCAGCCGAACTCGTTATCTATTTGCCACGCTATGACGTTCGGATTGTCCTTGTAATGCTTTATCATTTCCGTGACAATGATTTCGGACTTCGCTATGTAATCGGGATTGTTCGCGCAGCATTCGCGCCGAGCGCCCCAACCCTTTTTACGTCCGTATTTGTCGCGCTGCAAAACATCGTATTTATTCACAAGCCACTTTGGCGGCGCCGCGGTGGGCGTGCCGAGAATTACCTTTATTCCCTCCTTGGAAAGCACTTCTATAGCCTTATCGAGAAACGAAAAGTCAAATTTGCCCTCCTCCTTTTCAAAGAGTTTCCAAGCAAACTCGCCCATTCTGACGGTATTAAATCCGCCCTCGCGCATAAGCCTTGCCTGATTTTCCCATTCGTCTTTGTCCCAATGCTCCGGATAATAATCAACTCCGAATATCATTTTTTCCGCCTCCCCGCGTTTTATTTTTTAAAATTAAGGGACGCTGAAATTCAGTGTCCCTCTTTATCGATTTTCCAACCGTCTATGCCGCTGTCTTGAATTGCCCTGAACAAGCGTTTTCTAAGTCCGGGCGTGGTTTCCTTTTCGAGCCTTTTTATCAGGTTCTTCATATACTCGCGCTGCGTATACCCGTTCGCCGGACAGGGATTATGCACCACGGGAATATCATTATTTCTCACCGCGCCGCGTATATCGCGTTCGCGCACGTAAATCATAGGGCGAATTTGATAAATCTCAGTTCTATCAAGATAGGTGACAGGCGAAAAGCAATGTATTCTGCCCTCGTGCATAAGGCTGAGAAAGAATGTTTCAAGCACATCGTCATTATGATGTCCCAGCGCCACCTTTCGGCAGCCGTGTTCAATCGCGGTGTCGTTAAGAGCGCCGCGCCGCATTTTCGCGCACAGCGAGCAGGGATTGCTTTCCTTGCGTATATCAAAAATAACCTCTTTGAAATTTGTTTCTTTTATTACATATTCCACCGAGAGCCTATCGCACAATTCCTTGACCTTGGAATAATCCGCGCCGTAACCCATATCGAGAGTTATACCCATAACGGTAAATTTTTTCGGATAGTAGCGCGACAGCTCCGCAAGGGCGCATAAAAGCACAAGGCTGTCCTTGCCTCCGGACACGCCCACGGCTATTTTGTCGCCGTCCTCTATCATATTGTATTCTTCAATGGCGCGCCTTGTAAGGCTGACTATTTTTTTCATTTATTTCACCGCCCCGATTGCCTCGGTAAGGTTTACCTTGTTCGCGTACAGCGCTTTACCCACTATAACGCCCTCAACGCCCGTGGAAACGAGCGCTTTTATATGCTCGAGAGAGCCGACGCCGCCCGACGCGATAATATCGGCTTTTACCGAACGAGCCATTTCCGCCATCGCGTTTATGTTCGGACCGGCAAGTGTGCCGTCGGTGGCGATGTCGGTGTAAACGATAGTCTGCACCCCGATTGACACCATCTTTTTCGCAAATTCAACAGCTGTGAAATCGCTTGTTTTTTCCCAACCCTCAACAGCGACCATACCGTCCTTCGCGTCAATGCCTATAACGATTTTATCGCCGTATTTGTCCACGGCTCTTTTCACAAACTCGCTGTCCGAAACAGCTTTTGTGCCGATAATAACTCTGGCAATTCCGCAGCCGAGCTTTGCCTCAATGTCCTCCATTGTGCGTATGCCGCCGCCGGTCTGAACCGGAACATTCACGCTTTCGCATATTTCCTTTATCTTTGCGGCGTTTACGCCGTGACCCTTAAGAGCGCCGTCAAGGTCTACAACGTGTATGTACTCGCCTCCGAGAGCCTCCCACTTTTTTGCTGTTTCCGCGGGAGAGTCGCCGTAAACCGTAACGTCGGAAAAGCGACCCTTAAAAAGTCTTACGCATTTTCCGTCCTTTATATCTATCGCGGGATAAATTCTCATATTTCCAATCGCTCCTTAAATTTTTCAACAATACCCATTATGCGTTCTTTTTCCATTTTCATACTTACCTTGTTCACAACAAAGCGCGCGCTTAAAGGACAAACGTCCTCAAGAACGTCAAGACCGTTCTCTTTCAGCGTTTTGCCCGTTTCCACAATGTCAACGATTACGTCGGAAAGACCCACAAGCGGCGCAAGCTCCACCGAGCCGTTCAGCTTTATTATCTCTATCGTCTGACCCTTATCGTCCTGGAAATATTTCAAAGCGATATGCGGGTACTTTGACGCTACGCGCAGATTTGTCATAGTGCCGAGCTTTCCCTTGAGGTCTGCGGGACCGCATACAGCCATTTTGCATTTGCCGAATCCCAAATCAATCATTTCATATAAATTACGGCTTTCCTCCAAAAGAGTATCCTTGCCGACAATTCCTATATCCGCCGCGCCGTATTCGACGTATGTCGGCACATCGGACGCTTTTACAAGTATGAATTTCATCTTGTTCGCCTCGTCGGTGAAGATGAGCTTTCTTGTCTTTTCTTTCATTTCCGAGCAGTCCATTCCGATTGATATGAAAAGCTCCATTGCCAGCTCCGCAAGTCTACCCTTTGCGAGAGCAACTGTTAAATATCTCATTCTGATTTCCTCCCAAAATTAATGCCCACATTCGCAGTCGTGATGATGGTGCTCGTGACCGCAGCCGCAGTCATCATGACCGCATTCGCAGTCGTCCTCATCAAACTTCATAGCCTCATCGTAATAACCCAAAAACTCATTAGCGGTTGTTTCTATTATTTCGTGCTTGGCAAAATCATTTATCATCAGCTTGCCGTCGGGGAACACGCGCAGCATTGCGCCGATATTTCTGCCCCTTGAATATTCCTCCGCGTCCTTATAGTCGCCGCCTCCGATATACATTTCCACAAGGCAGCCGTTTACGCGAAGATTGTAGGCAATATCGTAGCCGATGCCCTCGGCGTTCTTTTCGGCGAAAACAAGCGACGAGGAAACCTCGTGCGTTTCCCTGTCGGAGAGAACCGACATAAGCCTGTTTATGCCGATAGCCGCTCCGACGGCACCTTTCGGCGCGCCGAATTGTCCCATAAGATTATCGTATCTTCCTCCGGCGCATACGGGAAATCCGACGCCGTGAGTATAGCATTTGAAAATCGAACCGGTGTAATAATCAATGCTTTCAAGCATACCCAAATCTATGGAAACATATTTTTCAAAGCCGTACAGGCACAAAAGCTCATATATGCGCTTTAAATTGTCAAGGGCAACCTTTGAGGTTTCGTTCAGACCTTCAACATACGCCTTTTCAAATACCTCCTCGCCGCCGAACAAATACGGCAGGTCGATAATGAGCTTTTTGATTTTTTCGTCTATGTCAAGCTTGTCGGTAATCGCCTTGATTCCCACGGAATCCTTGGAGTCAATGCGCTCGCGGAGCTTTTCGGTTGACTTCTCGTCAAGACCGGCCTGCCGCACAAGTCCGTTAAAGAACGCAATCTGACCTATCTCCATCGAAAAATCCTCGATACCTACAGCCATAACCGCCTCCATTGCCGCGGAAATAACCTCCGCGTCAGCGGCGGGCGAATATGAGCCGATAAGCTCAATGCCGCTCTGGGTAAATTCCCTTTGACGCGCACCCTGCGTCTGTTCAACGCGGAAAACATTTCCCATGTAAAGATAGCGCAGCGGTAATTTGCTGTCGGACACCTTTGTAGCCGCCATACGGGCGATTGATGTGGTAAAGTCCGGACGGAGCGCGAGAATACGTCCCTGCTCGTCGAAAAATTTAAACATATTTTCCTGGGAAATCTGACCGCCAACGCCGTCGTAGCAGTCGTAATATTCAAATGTGGGCGTTTCCGTTTCCTTGTATCCTATCGAGGAAAATACCGACCATATTGTAGACTCGATTTCCTTTTTAACCGCACATTCGTCCGGCAGTATATCGTTTACGCCGTTCGGCGTATGAAGTTTCCAGTTAGACATAAAATGTAATCCTTTCAAATAAATTTACTTTATCGTGCTAAAGCGATAAAGCTATTATACATACAAATCTATAAATTGTCAAGGGTTAAACCCAAACAACATTACAATTTTACCACCAAAACGGCATATTTTCAAGTAATATGTTACCTCAATGGAGATGTTTATATATAATTAAGAAAAATTTAACAAATTGTCAATAAAATTTATTATTTAAACTGTTGAGATTTCACATAATATGTGATAAAATAAAAGGTAGGAAAATAAAAGACGAGAAAAATATACGGAAAGGAACTTTAAAATGGCTATTCATGTTATAAACGAGGCAAAAAGATGCCTGAATTGTAAAAAACCGATGTGCAGAGAGGGCTGTCCGATACATACGCCGATTCCGGATATGATACATACGTTCCTTGAGGGCGATATAAACGCGGCGGGAGAAATGGTTTTTGAAAACAACCCGTTGTCCATTGTATGCTCGCTTATCTGCAATCACGAAAATCAATGCGAGGGACACTGCGTGCTTAACAGAAAGGGTTCTCCGGTGCATATAAGCAGTATCGAGAATTATATTTCGGAAAACTATTTTGATAAGCTCGCTTTTTCGGGAATCGAAAAGAACGGAACGAAAGCGGGCATAATCGGCTCCGGTCCCGCCGGAATTACAATCGCGATAATTCTCGCGCAGCGCGGATATGACATCACGATTTTTGAATCGAAGGAAAAAATCGGCGGCGTTTTGCAGTACGGTATTCCCGAATTTCGTCTGCCGAAAACAATCCTTGCCAGATATAAGAGAAAGCTGTGGGAGCTTGGCATAAAAATCAGACCGAACACGTCAATCGGCACAACGATAAGCGTTGACGATATGTTCCGCGACGGCTACAGCGCGATATTTATCGGCACCGGAGTGTGGCGTCCGAACACGCTGCATATCAAGGGCGAAACTCTCGGCAACGCGCATTACGCGATTAATTATCTTACAAATCCCGATGTTTACCGTCTCGGCGACACGGTTAATATAATCGGCGCGGGAAACAGCGCTATGGACGTTGCGCGCACGGCGCTGAGGCACGGCGTGAAAAAGGTTACGGTATTCTCGAGAAGTGACCACTTGGCGGCAAGTCAGCGCGAGGTGGACTATGCGAAGATTGACGGCGTAGAATTTGTGGTACACGTTGAGCCGGTCGAGATAGTTGACGACGGAGTTATATTTGTTGAGCTGGAATGTGACGGAAACGGTCATCTTTCGCCGATAAGAGGCACGGAAAATCTTTATCCCGCCGATTCCACGATTATCGCAATCAGCCAGGGACCGAAGGACAGAATTGTTTCCACAACAACGGGTCTTGAGGTAAACGAAAAGGGACTCCTTGTCACAAATACCTTCGGCGAAACAACCCGTGACGGCATATTCGCCTCCGGCGACGTTGTGCGCGGAGCAAAGACGGTTGTCGAGGCGGTCGCGTACTCCAAGCAGGTCGCGGACGCTATGGACGAATATATGAAAGGACTCCTGCGCGACAGGGATCTGTAAATAATATATATCTGAATTTGAAAAGGGCGGAAATCCGCCCTTTTTTTCAAGAATATGCAAAATTTTATTTAAAATAAAAAAATCGGAGCAAATTAAATCTTGCTCCGATTTGGTACGCCCGGAGGGATTCGAACCCACGACCTTTCGGTTCGTAGCCGAACACTCTATCCAACTGAGCTACGAGCGCGTACAGCTATTTAAGCTACGCATAATATAATACCATAAATCAGCATATATTGTCAAGTAAATTTTTATAAAAATTAACGCATAAATAAAAAATACCGCTCATATTGAGCTTGAAACACCCGCCGCAATATGCTATACTGAAAATCGGAGGCGGCAAAAAAATGAAAAAGGTATGGTACTTCAAAACCCAAATAGGAACAATAGCGATAGGCTGCGACGAGCGCGGCATAACCGACGTGGCGCCCGCACGCGTTGACGGAATCAAGGAAAAAACTCCGCTTATTGAGAGAGCCGCAAGCGAAATAGACGAATACCTCAGAGGAGAGCGGCGCGAATTTGACCTGCCGCTGTCGGTAAGCGGCACGGAATTTCAAAAGGCAGTGTGGCGCGAGCTGCAAAAAATTCCTTACGGCGAAACGCGCTCCTACGGAGATATAGCCAAGGCAGTGGGAAACCCGAAAGCGCAGCGCGCGGTGGGAACGGCAAACAACCGCAATAAAATAATGATAATTATTCCCTGCCACCGAGTCATAGGCGCAAACGGACACCTAACCGGATACGCCGGAGGACTTGACATGAAAAAACGCTTGCTTGACATAGAAAAAGCAGGCTGCAAAGCCGGCAGCGAAAAATAAAAGCAATGAAATATTGACCTTTTGGCGAATGTCTATTATAATATATAATAATAAGGGTAATTTGAAAAATCAGCCGCACAGTAGGAGTGAATAAGCGATGGAAAACAGGACCGAAAAATTGGTAAACGGCATACTTGCAAGCTATGATAAATACGACCTGACAGGACGAATTGACGCGGAGAATATGCTCAGTAGGGATATTCTGATTGAGGTGGTTGAGGAAATCCGCAGAGTGCTGTTCCCGGGTTTTTTTGACAAGAACCGAGTGAGGAGCGATTACATAAAATTCCTCGTAGGCGAAAGGCTTGAATTTATACAATACAATCTGAAAAAGCAAATCGCAAGAGCATTGGGCAGCAGCGATATGTGCAGCGAATGTGACAAATCCGCGATAAACGCCAAGGCGGAGGAAATTGTATACCTGTTTATGGAGAGAATTGAAAAAATACGCGATTATCTGTATACCGATATTCAGGCGGCATATAACGGCGACCCCGCGGCATACAGCACCGATGAAATTATATTTTCTTATCCCGGAGTATTCGCGATAACCGTATACAGAATCGCTCACGAGCTATGGCTTTTAAAGGTTCCTATGATTCCGAGAATTATGACGGAATACGCGCACAGCTCCACCGGTATAGATATTCACCCGGGAGCGACCATAGGCAAGTATTTTTTCATAGACCACGGCACGGGAATTGTTATCGGCGAGACGACCGAAATCGGCGATAACGTAAAGATATATCAGGGCGTCACGCTCGGAGCGCTTTCCACAAGAAAGGGTCAGGAGCTTAAGGGCATTAAGCGTCACCCGACGATAGGCGATAATGTTACGATTTATTCCGGCACAACAATTCTCGGCGGCGACACCGTCATAGGCAGCGGCGCGACAATCGGCGGCAATGCGTTTATTGTAAGCTCCGTTGACGAGGGAATGAAGGTAAGCGTTAAAAATCCCGAGCTGCAATTCAGCCGAGGCAATTCCGGAGAGCTTGTGCAGGACGAATTTTGGGATTGGTGTATATAAAAGACTTCCAACAATGAAAAAGCGGGGAATGAATTTTCCCCGCTTTTTTACATTCGTCCGATTTCGTCAAAAAACATTTCATAGAAATCGTCCCAATCGTCCGGCGCCTCAACTCCGCCGCCGTTTACGCTCCTGAGCATAGCCGCGCAGAACGCCTCGCCCGCAGTGAGAAGTTCATATACGGTTATATGCTTGTAACCCAGCTCGGCGCATTTGTCGCAAAACGCCTTAACCTTGTCCGGCGCGTTTCGTGTTTCAAGCAGCTCCGCGCGCAGCTTTTCATCATTTTTTGCCCTTTGTGTGAGATTTGCAAGTTCAAGAGAAATATCCATTTTTATCCTTTCCTTTCCCGCCGCCGACGGCGGCATATTTTTGCGCCCGCCCTTGAGAGGGCACGGCGTTAAGTGTGCGGTTAAAATAAAAGACGGCGCGGGAGAGAACCCGCACCGCCTTTGGTGAAGATTATTTCAAAATATTGTCTATCGCGTCAAGCTCATCACTTGTAAAATCAAGATTGGCAAGTGCGCCGACATTTTCCGTAATCTGCGACGGCTTTGACGCGCCGAGCAGAACGCTTGTAAGCTTTCCTCCGCGCAGATTCCACGCGCAAGCCATCTGAGCCAGCGACTGACCTCTGTTTTCCGCGATTTCGTTGAGCTTTACAATTCTTTCGATTTTTTCCGCCGTGATACCCTCTTTCGTAAGGAAGGGAGAGCTTTTCGCCGCTCTGGAGTCGGACGGAATACCGTGTATGTATTTGTTTGTGAGCATACCCTGAGCAAGAGGACAGAATGAAATCGAGCCTATTCCCTCCTCGGCGAGAACGTCCTGAAGTCCGTCCTCAATCCATCTTTCAAACATATTGTATCTCGGCTGATGAATGAGCAGCGGAGTGCCGAGTGACTTCATAATTTCCGACATCTTTTTTGTCTGCTCCGCGCTGTAGTTTGACACGCCGACATACAGAGCCTTTCCGCTCCTCACGATGTGGTCAAGCGCGGCTGCCGTTTCCTCCATCGGCGTTTCGGGGTCGGGACGGTGATGATAGAATATATCGACATATTCAAGTCCCATACGCTTTAGGCTTTGGTCAAGGCTGGCTATAAGATATTTTCTCGAGCCGTGGTCACCGTAGGGACCGTCCCACATTCCGTAACCCGCCTTTGTTGAAATAATAAGTTCGTCGCGGTATGGCGCAAGCTCGTTTTTCATAACCTTGCCGAGGTTTTCCTCCGCGCTGCCCGGATAAGGACCGTAATTATTGGCAAGGTCAAAATGAGTAATACCGAGGTCAAACGCTGTTGTCAGCATAGCTACCATATTATCATAATTGTCGCCGCTGCCGAAATTATGCCATAAGCCGAGAGAAAACGCGCTCAGCTTAAGTCCGCTGTTTCCGCAGCGGTTGTATTTCATATTCTCGTATCTTTTCTCGTTTGCGATATACATATAATCTTTCCTTTCTGCAATGTTAATCTGCCTTTAAATAAAGTATATTACTTAAAAAAAGAAGTGTCAACAGTTTTTTTGAAAATTGTCGCATTTTTTGCAAAGCAAATGACTGAGAGATTACTCACCGTTAAATTTCTGTAGGAACCCCTCAGTCACGGCTACGCCGTGTCGGGTCGTCGAGGCACCTACCCTCTACGAGGTGAATTTGCGGTTTAGCAGCAGCGGAGGGTTCTAAGGGAACAAAGAGTTCCCTTAGTCGATTTAAGGGGTTCCAAAGGGGTCAACAACACGAAGTGTTGTAGGCTTAGAGCCTTAGGCTCGTAGCCGTCGCAAAAAAATCGAAATCCCCTTTGAGTTTTTGGTTCTTTTTGCTGCAAAAAGAACATAAGAGAAGATAAAAAAAGAAAGCCAAAACGAAAAAGGGGAAAAGATTGTTAGGCAACCCTCATCCGTCGGCTGCGCCGACACCTTCCCCCAGGGGAAGGCTTAGGGTCGCTCGTGTGCCGACCCCCTATGGGGCGAATTCGGCTTATTATCTTCTATTCAAATACATTTTTGAATACGCGTTCCTGTATTCGCCGCAGGTCATACCCTCGCGTTTTTTGAACGCGCGCATAAAATATCCCGCGTCCGCAAAGCCCAGTTTCAGCGCTATTACTGTTACGGTTTCGTCCGAACCTGTCAAAAGCTGCTTTGCAAGGGCGAACTTTTTCTCCGATATGTACTCATTCACCGTCATACCGGTATTTTCCTTAAAAACGCGGGACAGGTATCTTTTGTTATAACCCAATGCCTCGGCGGTCTGCTCAAGAGAAATCGGCTCGCCGATGTTAAGCTCAATCCACGCGGCGGCACGGTTTACCGTCTTGTTTCCCGACACACTCTCATGCTCAGCCTGCACCGCTATCTCACAGCAAAGCGCGGTAAATAGAAAATCGCGGTACTTTTTCTGCGCTCCGGCAAGCGAATGTACATCAAGGAGCTGATTGTAGAGTATACGCGCTCTCGCGTAATCGGTAAGCGCAAAATGCAGTGGAACGGAAAAATCACTTCTTGTATCCGACAGCTCACAGCCGCCCTCGGTTATAAAATGCGCCCAAAAATACTCGATATGCCCATCGGTGTCTGCGTCGGAAAATCCCTTATGCACGACATTCGCCGGAAGTATAATCATTTCGCCCTGGCAAACCTTGTACCTTTTGCCGTCTATTTCTATATTTAAAATTCCCTGCTCAACGATTATAAGCACATGAATATCTATCAGTCTTTCCATATGCGTAAAATTATCCGCGATAAGCCTGCCGCAGAGAATGTTTGTAAGCTCGTGTTCTGTGTTGATATTAAAATATTTCATACTGCACCTCCTAAATAGTGAACATAATCCATTATATATATTATATCATCTATTGAAATTTTTTCAAGGAAAAGGTATGATAAATATATAGTAAATGAGCGGATATTAAAACCCCTCAGTCGGCTACGCCGACAGCTCCCCTAGTAGGGGAGCCCTGCAAAGCGCCACCCAAAAGCCTCCCCTACCAGGGGAGGTGGCACGGCGTAGCCGTGACGGAGGGGTTTTAACGGGCGACCAATGGTCGCCCCTATGAATTGCCGGTTCCATATACCGCTAAACAAAAATTTACAAAACAATCCAAGAACGGAGGTACATTATGAAAAAAATACTGATTACGCTGTTCGCGCTTATGTGTTTCGGCACGGCGGCAAGCGCGGCGGAATATGATGTGCGCTATCCCTTTGACGAGGCAACGTCGGAGGTTACGGAGAGCGGCACAATTACGTATACGGACGGAATTATAGGCAAGTCGGCGTATTTTTCAAATGACGCTTACGCGTCCTTGCCGGAGGGTATTGTGTCGGAGCTTACCGATTTTACGATTTCCGCATGGGTAAAGCCCGACAGCGTCGCTACCTGGGCGAGGGTGTTCGACTTCGGCACAGGCGATTCAAACTATATGTTCCTGACGCTTACCAACGGAAGTCAAACGGTGTTCGCGATAACCTCAAGCGGCTCTTCATCGGAGCAGAAAATAACGGCTGACGTACCCTTTGCCGCCGATACCTGGACGCATATCGCCGTGACTATGTCGGGCGGCGTAGGAATTATGTATGCCGACGGCGTTGAAATCGGGCGAAACGAAAATATGACGCTAACGCCGTCATCGCTTGGAAATACGACTCAGAATTACATAGCGAAATCGCAGTATTCCGCCGACCCGTATTACAGCGGCTGCATTGACGATTTTCGGATTTATTCAACCGCTCTCACCGCCGAGGAAATCGCGGAGATTGCGGGCGAGGCGAACAGCGGCATAACCTCCGTTGCCGACACCGTGCTTGACGTTACGGCGTTTTCGGATATATCCCTACCGGATTACGTCACCGCGGAATTTGAGGACGGAACAAGGCGCAACGTTAAAATAAACTGGGCGAATTTTGACGCGGAGCTGCTCAAAAGCGACGGCAGCTTTACCGTTACGGGAACGATTAACGGCTCGGACGTGACCGCGAAAGCCGTGATTAACGTAACGTCGCTCTCGATAACGGACGGTCTTACCGCCGTGGCGCAGATTTACAAGGACAGCGGCTCTGTTTTTGCCGACTACACCGTAACCAACAATAGCGACATTACGGAGACTGTCGCGTATATCGCGGTCTACGACGGCGACATTTTATCGGCGGTCGGAATAAATAAATCTGATAATTTTATAAGCGGCAATTACACTGTTTCAGCGTCTTTGCCGGATTCGGAGGATATAACAGTGAAATCATATTTGTGGGGCAAAAATTTGGAGCCGCTTGCCGAAAACTCGCAGAGAAGTTTCGGCAGTCCTTACGGCTCATCATTTGAGGTCAGCGAGGTCACCCTCACGGACGGCATATTCAAGACCTCGCAGGACACAGGACTTGAATTTGTAAAATCGTTCGATGTTGACAGACTGCTTGCGCCCGTGGCGTATTCAACCGGCGCGTCAACAAGCACGTCAAATTATTACGGCGGCTGGGAGGCGTACAATTACCGCGGCTACGCGGGCAAGGGCATTTCCGGTCATTCCCTCGGTCACTGGATGAGCGCGGCATCGACAATGTACGCGGCAACGGGTGACGCGGAAGTTAAGGAAATGCTTGATTACGCGGTCGCAAAACTTGCCGAATATCAGGAAACAGACGGCAGCGGATTTATCGGCGGCTTTAACAAGTCTGGATTTGAATCGGCGCTTACGGGAACGCTGAGCGTAAGCGCGTTTGATTTAAACGGCTACTGGGTGCCGTGGTATTCAATGCATAAGATATATCAGGGACTTATTGACGCATATAATCTCACCGGCAACAAAACCGCGCTTGAGGTTGTGTGCAAATTCGCCGACTGGGCTATAAGCGTTACCGAGGATATGGACGACGACAAATTTAATCAAATGCTTGAATGTGAATACGGCGGTATGAACGAGGTTATGGCGGAACTTTACGATATAACCGGTGAGAAAAAGTATTACGATTTGGGAATACGCTTTTCGCAGCCGTCGATTTTGGAGCCGCTTGCGGACGGAATCGACGAATTGCAGGGCAAGCACGCGAACACGCAGATACCGAAAGTAATCGGCGCGGCGGCTATGTATGACGAGGACGAAAGTCTGACCGATTACCGCGCGGCGGCGGAATTTTTCTATGACACCGTTGTAAACAACCGCTCCTATGTTATCGGCGGCAACTCAAATTATGAGCATTTCGGTTCTATTACCGAGGAGGTTCTTGGCACCGAAACCTGTGAAACCTGCAACACATATAATATGATGAAACTTGCGGAATATTTGTACGAATGGGATCACAACGCGGAGTATATGGACTACTACGAAAAAGCGCTGTTTAATCACATTTTGGCATCGCAGGATCCCGACACCGGCAACAAGACCTACTTTATGGCGACAAAGCAGGGACATTTCAAGGTGTATTCCACTTTGGAAAACTCATTCTGGTGCTGTGTCGGCAGCGGTATGGAAAACCCCGGACGCTACACAAGGAACATTTACTACAAGGACGGAAACGATTTTTATGTAAACCAATTCATATCGTCAACCGTTGACTGGTCGGAAAAGGGACTTAAAATTTCACAGACCACAAATTATCCGTATGGGGAAACAACGGTTATAAAAATAGAGAGCGGCAGCGCGGACGCGTCCGTGAAAATAAGAATACCGTCATGGATAGACGGCGCGGCGACTGTAAAAATCAATGACGAGGACGCGGTGAGCGTGTCCGAAACGGGATATTACACGATAGAGAGGACATGGAGCGAGGGCGACACAATAGAGGTTACTCTGCCTATGGGACTTCACACCTACACGGCGCGTGACAGCGCAAATAAGGTTGCGTTTATGTACGGTCCGGTTGTGCTTGCGGGCGAGTTTGGAACGGACAGCTTTCCGACAACCGACCTTGTAAGCGACCACACATCGCTTGACAGCGCGGACACTATTGAGGTTCCCAATCTCGTAACAGAAAGCAAGGACCCGAACACGTTTATTACGGCGGCTGATTTATCAAAGCTTGAATTTACGCTGACCGTTGATGATGAAACATCGATAACGCTTATTCCCTATTTTGACCTGCACCATGAGCGTTACACGCTTTACTGGTACCTTTACGGCGAGGACGAGGAAATCGAAACGGACGAGTTCACCGCCGCGCTTGACGCGGTGACTATCGACACGGTTCGCACATACGAGCAGCAGCCGGAGGTCGACCATGCAATGGAGAGCTATAATTCAAACTCGGGATATTTTGATACGGTATCGCGCGGTTGGCGTGACGCGCGCGGAGACGGCGGATATTTCAGCTACGTTATGGACGTTGACGCGGACGCCGAAACGAATTACGTTATGGCGATGTATTGGGGCAGTGACGGCGATTTTACGGACAGCGGCGTAAGCTATACGCGCGATTTTGAAATAGTTGTCGATGACGAGGTTATCGCGGAGCAGACGCTTAACAATAATTCGGCGGGTAATTTGATTTATGTCTATTACGAAATTCCGTCAAATCTTTTAGAGGACAAGGAACAGGTTACGGTTAAGTTCCAAACCAAGGGCGCGAATACCGCCGCCGGCGGCGTGTTTGAGGTGAGGACAACAACAGATACGGTACAGCCGTAAACAATATTCGTAATAAAGGGTGAGAAAAAATGCTTGACCGATTTTCAAGAACAAGACTGCTCATAGGAAAAAACGGAATGGAAAAGCTGAATGCGGCGCGCGTAGCCGTGTTCGGCGTGGGCGGCGTAGGCGGATACGCGGTTGAGGCGCTTGTGAGGAGCGGCGTAGGCACGGTTGATATATTTGATAACGACACTGTAAGCATTACAAATCTTAACCGTCAGATTATCGCCACCGAGGAAACCATAGGCAGATATAAGGTGGACGTTATGAGGGAGAGGGCGCTGTCGATAAATCCCGATGTCGTAATAAACGCGCACAACTGCTTTTATATGCCGGATAACGCGGACGAATATGATTTATCGGAATATTCGTATATAATAGACGCGGTTGACACCGTGACGGCAAAAATAGAGCTTATAGTCCGCGCCGAAAAGGCAGGCGTGCCGATTATAAGCAGTATGGGCGCGGGAAATAAGCTTGACCCGTCGCGTTTTGAGGTCAGCGATATATATAAGACCTCCGTGTGCCCGTTAGCAAGGACTATGCGCCGAGAACTGAAACGGCGCGGCATAAAGAAGTTAAAGGTCGTATATTCAAAGGAAGAGCCTATACGTCCCGCGGAAACGCTTGCGGACGAGGAAAACGGCGCGCGCATAAGTGTTCCCGGAAGTGTGGCGTTTGTTCCCGCGGCGGCGGGATTAATCGCCGCAGGCGAGGTCATAAGGGATTTAATTGCCGGCTAAATAAAAGTTGGCGGACAAAACCGTATGGTTTTGTCCGCCGCATTTTATTTTTTACAGTTTTCAAAATATTCTTTTGTTTCCTTGGCTATAACGCCGCTCAGCGCGATAAGCGCGATGACATTCGGTATCGCCATAAGTCCGTTGAATATATCGGCGATTGTCCACACCGCCGCGACCGTAAGATACGGACCTATAAATACGGCAAGCACATACAGCCATCTGTAAACCTTAACAACCGTTTTATTTTTGTTCGATAAATATTCAAGACATCTTTCGCTGTAATAGTCCCAGCCGAGAATGGTAGTGAACGCGAAAAACGTGAGGCATATCATAAGCACAAACGAGGATACCGCGCTCGGGAACGGAAGTCCGCTGCAAAACGCGTCCGTTGTTATGGCAACGCCCTCAAGTCCCTCCTTTGCCCATGATCCGGCTATTACTATGGAAAGTCCGGTCATTGTACATATAACAATGGTATCTATAAAGGTGCCCGTCATTGAAACAAGTCCTTGACGTACAGGCTCCTTTGTCTTTGCCGCGGCGGCGGCTATAGGCGCGCTGCCCAGTCCCGCCTCGTTTGAAAATATACCGCGTGCGACGCCGTTCTGCATTGCCGCCATCATAGCTCCGAGTATACCGCCCGCAACGGCGCGTATGCCTGATACCGCATCGCCGAAACCAAACGCTCCGCGCACCACCTGCACAACCGCCGCGGGGATTTCGGTAATATTGCATATAACAAGCAGGAGCGCAAATACAACATACAAAACCGCCATAAACGGCACGACAACCTCCGATACCTTGGCTATCCTCTTTATTCCTCCGATTATGACGAGGGCTGTGGCGGCGGTTATCACAAGTCCCGCTATTACGACAACCCACGAAATGTCGCGTCCGAAAAGATAAACCGTCCACGTTTCCATAGGGTCAAAGAAATTCGTGACCGCGCTTGATATTCCGTTCACCTGCGTAAAGGTGCCTATTCCCATAAGACCCACGCACACTCCGAAAAATGCGAATATCTTCGCGAGCCACTTCCATTTTTTGCCCATACCGTTTTCAATATAGTAAAACGGACCTCCGAGGACGTGACCGTCCTCATCTATGGTACGGTATTTTATCGCGAGAAATCCCTCGGAATATTTTGTAGCCATACCGAAGAACGCCGCGACAATCATCCAAAACAGCGCGCCGGGACCGCCCGCCGCAATAGCCGTGGCGACGCCGACAATATTTCCCGTGCCTATGGTGGCGGAAAGCGCGGTACACAAAGCTCCGAAACTGGAAACCTCTCCTTCTCCGCCCTCCTCATTTTTAACCATATATTTAAGCGCCCTGCCGAGATGCCTTACCTGCAAGCCTCTTACTCTGACTGTAAGATAGATGCCGGTTAATATTATTAACACTATCAGCGGTATTCCCCACACAAAATTATCTATGCTCTTCAGCATATCCCCGAATTTTTCATATACGTTAGATTCCATATATTCACTCTCCTTTTTTCATACCGTAAAATTCTATCATAAAGAATATAAAATGTCAACATCTACGTAATTTCACACAAAAAAACGCAGACAAACCTAACGTCTGCCTGCGTGATTTTTCTATGAAAAACTGTCGAAAGACAATTATTCATATGCGACCGGGATTCTGTATATTACTTATTCAGATTTGCAAAGCATTCGCTGCAATATACAGGCTTGTCGTTTCTCGGCTCAAAGGGAACCTTGTCCACCTTGCCGCATGACGCGCAAACTATTTCATACATCTCTTTGTTCTGTTTCATGCTGTTCTTTCTTGCCTGACGACATTCCTTACAACGGAGCGGCTCGTTCTGGAAACCTTTTTCAGCATAAAATTCCTGTTCGCCTGCAGAGAAGATGAATTCCTTACCGCAGTCCTTACATACTAACGTCTTGTCTTCGTACATTTTTTTACCTCACTTTGGTCTTGTTTGTTTTTTTCTCAATAAAGCATCAGTCGCCGTCGCGCAGAGTATTTTCCAGCTTTCTTCTGATACGCTGAACGGCGTTATCGACCGACTTCGTATCTCTGCCGAGCTTTTCGGCTATCTCACTGTATGTCATTCCCTCAAGATAGCACACGAAAACCTCCGTTTCAAGCTTGCTGAGCGCTTTATTGATTTTACACTCCATACCGTCTACCCTCTCACGGTCAATTAATATGGTTTCAGGGTCCTGAATCTCATCGAACGCTATGACGTCCAGCAAGGTTGTGCTGCTGTCATCATCATAAGTATTCTTATCAAGTGACACATAAGAGTTTAGGGGAAAGTGCTTTTTCCTCGACGCCGCTTTCACGGCGGTTATTATATGGCGCTTTACGCACACGCCGGCAAAGACCTTGAAAAACGGAAACCGCTCTCCGTCAAAATCCTTTACCGCCTTATACAGGCCTATAAATCCCTCCTGTATAATATCGTCCTCATCGGCGCCCGCAAGAAAATACGATCCGGCTTTTGAATAAACAAGATTTTTATACCTCGACAATATCGTTTCAAGCGCCTCATTATCGCCGTTTTGGGCAAGTCCAACAAGCTGCTCGTCGGATAATTTCTCAAGCTCCTTAAAATCCATATTCAACACCATCACTGTTTCCCCTATTGATATTAAGTACAAAAGTTAGTATATCATTTTAATTTGTAATTGTCAAGCATATTTTGTAAATTTTAACAATTTATTTTTTTTGTACCTCCGACTTTTACAGCATTTTTCACAATTTGAGCGTTTTCGACATATTAATCCTATTTTGTGACTACCACACTAATAAACTCAATACTGTTTCGGATAGAATCAACGTCCTTAAACATCTCCTCGTATTCCTCCGCGATGGCAATGTCCTCCTCGTCGCGGTCAACCCATATCGGATATTGAACATCAGTGGGAATCTCAAAGATGTACGCGTATTCGTCATCACTGTAAAGCAATCTGCTGCCGCCCAACATATTTAATATTTCCTCCGCGGAATCTATGCTTACCTTTTCAATGCGGAACAAAACACCCGCGCCGTCGTACTTTTCATATGTAGCCTTCTGAGCAAAAATGAGCAATGTCGAATGCTCGCCGTAATATTCCGTTTCCGTCACGTATTTGTCCTTCCATACTGCGGGGATTTCCAGTGACATTCCAAACTCGTCGGATATGTAAAGTGTGGATTCGTTTTTATCGTAAATGTTATACGCCGTACAGCCGCTTGCGAATACCGTTGTGCCGAGCATTACCGCCGCGATAATCGCGGATATTGCCGACACGATTTTGCTTGTTGATTTTTTCTTCTTAATCATAATAAATCTCCTCCTCAGCATTTTTTTACTTCCCGTCATTCCCGTTGTGAGCGGTATGCTTTTCGGTCTGTTCGCCGAAAGCAGTGAAATAATCGTGTTTACATAGTCCGTCCTTTGCTCCGCCGTCATATCCTTTACCACGGATAAATCGCAGGAAATTTCACACTCCGCGTTGATTTGGCGCGTCACATAATACACAATCGGATTGAACCAATGAACACATCTTACAAGCGCCGCGAGGTACTTATACAAAATATCGTTTCGCTTAAAATGCGTCGTTTCGTGCAAAAGGATATTGTCAAACTGACGCGGCGTAAGCTCCTTATCCGGCAAAACCAAGGACGGCATAAGTATTCCCATCATAAACGGCGAGGATAATCCGCCGCATACGCGGACGGTGATTTTCCTTTTCGTATAGTGTCCGATTTCGGGACAGGATATTACGGCGGAATTTTTACATATCCGTCTTGCAAGCCGCAAATATCCGATAACGCTTATCAAAAGCGATATTATCATTCCGAAAAACCATACCGCGCCGAATATATTTATTCTGTTTCTTATGATTTGTCCTAGCAGTGCCGCTTTGCTTTGCGCCGCGCTTTGCGGCTCGGCGGCACCGGCGTTTTGCGCGGGCGCGGCATCCGATATTTCATTTGTCTGTACTGTCTGCGCCTGCCGCACGATAGGTATATCCGCGTTTTCGCCGCTTAGAACATTAAAACGCACCGGCAAAATCATCACGACAAGCACGGCAAGCCATATATAATAATGCCAATTATACCCAAAAATCCTTTTTGTGAGCGGCTTAAGCAATGTAACCGCAGCCGCCAAAGTCGAACCCGCAAGCGTTGTTATCAGCAGCGCTTTCAATATCTCCCCCATCATTTTCAATCACTCCTTGTCGTCAAAAATCGCTTTCAGCTCCTCTATGTCATTATCGCTTAACGCCTTTTCCTCAAACAGCGACGCGACCAATTCCCGCGCCGAACCGTCGAATACATTTGAAATTAAGCTTTTGACTTGGGATTTTTTGTATTCTTTCGCCGTGATAAGCGGCGTGTAATACAGCGCTTTGCCGCGCCTTTCCGCCGCGATTGCACCCTTTTCGACAAGTCTTGCCAAAAACGTGGCGACGGTTGTGCGTTTCCATCCGTGACTCTCAACAGCTTTCCCTATTTCGGACGAGCCTATCGGCTCCTTTGCTCTCCATATAACCTTCATTATTTCAAGCTCCGCCTCACCAATGGTAATAATATTTTCTGTCGACATTGAAAATACCTCCGTATATATTGTTTCTACATCTGTAGACATATATAGTCTACCATAGTAGACATCACTTGTCAAGCCATTTTTTAATTTCTTTGAAAATAAAAAAACACCCGCTCGGTGTAATTCGAGCGAGTGTGTTTATTCTATTAGCAGTAGTTGTCCTTATACGCGGCAATACAATTCTTGATTACGGCTTTTGCCTCCTCGGGGCCGAGCACCTCATTTACAACCGTTTCCTTGCCCTCAAGCGATTTGTACACTCTGAAAAAGTGCGAAATCTCATCAAAGGTATGCTGCGGCAGCTGCGAAATATCGGTATATCCCACGTATGACGGGTCATTTGTCGGGATAGCGATAATTTTCTCGTCAACCTGGTCGTCGTCAATCATCTTCATAACGCCTATCGGATAACATTCAACGAGCGTCATAGACACTATCGACTCCTGGCAAAGCACCAAAACATCGAGCGGGTCGTTATCCGCCGCGTATGTGCGCGGTATAAATCCGTAATTAGCCGGATAATGCGTGGATGTATACAGTACGCGGTCAAGACGAAGAAGTCCCGTTTCCTTATCCATTTCATATTTATTCTTTACGCCCTTGGGTATCTCTATAACCGCCATAAATTTTTCCGGTGAAATACGTTTCGGACTTATATCGTGCCAAATATTAGACATTTTTCATACTCTCCTTTTATTCCCCTGTTGACAATATCGTCACTGTTTTTGTTTCGTCGTTCCAATCCACATTGCAGCCGAGTGATTCGCTTATCGCTCTGAGCGGAACCATCGTTCTGTCATTCATAAGCTGCGCCGGCACGTCAAGAGTTTTGACCTCGCCGTTCACATAGTATTCCTCGGAATCCAATGTAAGAGTAATAGTCGTTTCTCCGGCGGTTACAACCACCTGACTTGTTTCTCCTATCCATTCAACCTCGGCGCCCAGCGCCTCAAACACGCCTCTCACCGGCACAAGCGTTCTGCCGTCAACTATAACCGGATCCTGGTTTAAAAACTGCACCGTTTCGCCGTCAACCGTAACCGTTACAATATCGGGAACAACCGCCAATTCGCTCAGCCGGCTATAATCCTCAAACAGCACTATCGGCTTTTCGCTAAAGCGCAGACCGGTCGCCTTTATATACGTCTTGGCATCGATGCCGGAGGCAAAAACGGTTATATGATAATCGCCGCCCGCAATATCGCTGCTTTCAAGTCTGTTCTGCATAGAACCGCTTAAAACCATTCCCGGAGCGGTGTCCGCAAGAGCCGCCTCCGCCGCCTCGCCGCAGCCGGAATAATTATTCGGATTTACCGAGGTCTGTATTCCGCCGCCGTTTGTATATGAATAATACGTCTTATCCTTTGCCCATACCTTTTCCTCGGTGCCGTCCTCATTCGACTCTCTTTCTATCGAAAGAATCTGCTTGAAATCGTCCGTTTCCGGATTCAAGTCGTAAAGGTACATCGCATACGAATTTATTGTCTTTCCGTAAACCTCAAGTCCGACATACTGCTTGCGTCCCTCGGTAACCGTGAAAACATTCGCGTATGAATCTCCGTAATTCGCAATCAAGTCCTTATTAAGCGCGCCTAAAAACACAACTCCGCTGTCCTCCATACGGTATACGGATATTCCGCTGCTTTCCACCGTGACAAGCTCGTTGTTAAGGTCGCCGTCAATATCGTCATAAAACGCGGATATAAGTCCCGAAAAATAGTCGTTTACATTGTCATATTCACTTTCGTGACCGACAAAGGACGACGCGAAATCACAATAACCGAGCTGCGGTCCGAGAATAGTCGAAATAAATTTATTATAAGCGTATATATTGTCCTTTGCCATTGCGCTCGCCGTAAACAGCATAATTCCCGCAAGCGACGCGCAAACTATTTTTCTTATTTTCATAAATAACATTCCCCTTTTCACGGGCTGTCTATTCCAAACCCGTCCTTAAATCTTTAATTTTTTCGCGCAGATTATTCAGTCTTTCCTCCGTACTGTTTCCCGCGGCGATTGCCTTTACAACCGCGCTGCCGACTATTGCGCCGTCAAAATACTCGGTCAATTCCTTTACCTGCTTGCCGTTTGACACTCCGAATCCCACAAGCGCGGGAATACGGGAATATTTTTTTATTGTCCCCACAAATTCATTAAAATTCGTATTAAACGAGGATTTCTCTCCCGTAACGCCGAGCGAAGAAATGCAGTACAAAAATCCGTTTGAATTTTCGGCAATATCCTTTATTCTGTTTTTGGACGTCGGGGACACTAAATTAATCTGATATACTCCGTATTTTTCGGTAAATTCCTTTATCTCGTCGCTTTCCTCATAAGGCAAATCCGGAATAATAAGCCCGTCAATACCAGTCTGTTTGCAGCGCTCGAAAAACTTTTCAAGTCCGTATTGAACCATTACATTGTAATACAGCAGAAAGACCATCGGTATTTCTATATCGCCTCTTATTTTTTCCACAAGGTCAAACACCTTGAAAATATCCGTTCCCTGCGCGAGCGCTCTCTCGTCGGCGCGCTGTATCGTCGGTCCGTCCGCGGACGGGTCGGAAAACGGTACTCCAAGCTCTATAAGGTCAACGCCCTCCTCCTGCATCGCGTAAATCGCCTGCCTGCTGACCTCAATATCCGGGTCGCCGACGGTCAGAAAGGTTACAAGCGCCTTTTTGTTTTCCTGCTTTAATTTATTAAATCTCTCGTCTATTCTGTTCATATCTAATCATTCCTCACTGCATTTATAAAATTTTTTATCTTCTCCTCATCTTTAAATCCGTCGGTTTCAACGGAAGATGAAACGTCCACGCACACCGGATTGAATATTTTTATGCCGCTTTGCACGTTATTTTCGTCAAGTCCGCCTGCGAGTATGAGCGGCTTATCGGTGTTTATACTTCCCACCGACGACCAGTCAAACGCGGTGCCGCTGCCTCCGTATTCCTTATCCGTATACTTGTCGAGAAGAATCCTGCCGACGCCTTTGACATCGGGAATATCCGCGCCGTCGCGCACTCTTACGGCTTTCCAAAGCTCACATTCGGCGTTTAGAGAGCGTATATATTCCTCGTCCTCGTCGCCGTGCAGCTGCACCACATCAAGTCCCGCGATTTTGACGGCGCGTTTTATATTGTCATACGATTCGTTTACAAAAACGCCGACGGTTTTTATTCCGGCGGCAAGCTTTTCGGTTAATTGCGCCGCCTTTTCGGGAGTTATTTGACGCTTGCTCTTCGCGAATATAAATCCGATATAATCGGGTTTATATTTATTTATTATTTCAATATCCTCTTCGCGGCGGATACCGCAGATTTTAATTTCCATATCTCAAATTATCAACTGCCTTTTTTATGTCCCTCTCGCGCATAAACGCCTCGCCTATAAGCGCCGCGTCAAAATGAAGTCCGCGCAGATATTCAAAATCCGCGTGAGTCCTCACCGCGCTTTCGGCAACCTTAACCTTACCGCCCGGAATCAGCGGCAAAAGCCGCTCGCACGTCGTTATATCCTCCTCAAAGGTTTGCAGATTTCTGTTGTTTACGCCGATTATCTCGCCGTACTCCACCGCCCGTTTCACTTCCTCCGCGTTGTGCGTTTCAACGAGTACGTCAAGCTTTAAATCGGCAGCCGTTTTTTGAAATTGCTTATATTCCTTATCGCCGAGCGCCGCCATAATAAGCAGTATTGCGTCCGCGCCGCAAAGCTTTGCCTCATAAATCTGATATTCGTCCACCGTAAAATTCTTACGCAGAATGGGGACACTAAATTTCTTTTTTATATCCGATACAAATTTTATGTCCCCTTTAAAATATTCCGGTTCCGTCAAAACAGACATTGCCTGAATATTGCATTTTGAATATTCCTCCGCGATTTGCATATGGTCAAAATCGGGTCTTATAAGTCCCTTTGACGGCGACGCCTTTTTTATTTCCGCGATAATCGAAACATCGTCAAGGGACACTAAACCGTCCTTAAAGTGCGGCAGTGTCAATTCCGTTTTTTCCAATTCGCTCAAAAGCTGCGACGGCGATTTTTTCTCCTTTGCCGCCGCGACGCGCGCTCTTGTGGATTCAATTATTTTATCAAGTATCATATAGCCTCACCCGATTAAAATTTGTTTGTAAATTCAACAAATTCATTTAATTTTTGAACCGCCTTGCCGCTGTCAATCATATCCTTGGCGATTTCAATAGCGTCCTTATATGTGTCGGCTTTGCCGCCCATATATATTCCCGCCGCGCTGTTCATCAAAACTATATCGCGCTTTGCGCCCTTTTCGCCCGCGAAAATTCTCTTTGTAATTTCGGCATTTTCCGCGCCGTCGCCGCCTACAAGCTCCTCCGGTGCGGCATATTCGATTCCGTAATCCTTGGGGTCAAGCTCGTATTCAAGGATTTCATCGCCCTTGATTTCGTTTATGTACGTCTTGCCGGTGACGGTTATTTCGTCCATACCGTCGCTGCCGTGCACGATCATCGCTCTTCTTACGCCCATCGTGCTCATTACCTTGGAGAAAACAGGGAGCCTGTCGCGGCCGTATACGCCTATAACCTGTCTTGTGGAGCCTGACGGATTTGAAAGCGGACCGAGCATATTAAATATGGTGCGTATTCCGATTTCCTTTCTTACGGGAGCGACATTTTTCATTGCCTTATGGAATTTCTGAGCGTTCAAAAATCCTATGCCTATTTCGTTTATGCACTTTTCAACCTGCTCCGGCTCAAGCATAATATTAGCGCCGAGCGCCTCAAGCAAATCCGACGCGCCGCTCTTGGAGGAGGACGCTCTGTTGCCGTGCTTTGCAACGGTAACTCCCGCCGCCGCGCATATGAACATAGAAGTGGTCGATATATTAAACGTATTCGTTCCGTCGCCGCCGGTGCCTACAAAATCTATGTAATCATCGGTATTGAGCTTTACTGTGCCGCCCTTGGATTTCATCGTCTCGGTACAGCCGACTATTTCCTCAATGGTTTCGCCCTTCATACGGAGCGCCGTTAAAAATGCCGAAGTGAGCACGGGCGATGCCTTACCCTCAAGCATCATATCCATTGCCGCCGCCGCCTCTGCGCGCGTAAGGTCCTTGCCGTCCGCTACCTTCTTTAATAATTCTTTCATAAATAAATCCTCCTCTAATCATTTTTGAGCGTCATATCGGGATTAAAAACAGAGCGGCTTTACGATACGTCAGCTCTGTTTTATACAATAAATGCCCGTTTTGAAAGAAAACGAGCATACCATTCCTTCAATTTTACTCATCTCATCTATCTAATCTTCACTCATTATAGCATAACAGCGGAAAAAATGCAATACCGCAGGGTTTATTTTTTCTACATTATTTTTTGGTTTTGGTCTTGTAATATTTGTCCGGATATTGTATAATAAATGTATCAAAAAACAGAGGTGATTTACTTAAATGAAAAGTTTTGACATAAGAACCAAAATATATTTCGGCGACAACGCGCTTGACAGGCTCGCCGATTTGCCGTACAAAAAGGCGCTTATAATAACAGACCCGTTTGTGGCGAAAAGCGGTATGCTGCAAATGATTACATACCGTCTTAACGACGGATATACCGAATTCGAGGTTTTTTCGGACGTGGTTCCCGACCCGCCGCTTGAAAAAATATCAATCGGCGTAAAGGCTATGCTTGATTATGACCCCGACTGCGTAATCGCAATCGGCGGCGGCAGCGCGATAGACAGCGCAAAATCAATCCGCGAATTCGCGTCAAGAGTTTCCCAAAAGGAAGTGGCTTTGATAGCTATACCCACCACCTCGGGTACCGGCTCCGAGGTTACTTCTTTCGCGGTTGTAACCGACCCGTCAAAGGATATAAAATACCCTCTCGTATCGGACAGTATGCTGCCTACGGAGGCAATCCTCGACGCCGACCTTGTAAAGAGCGTTCCGGCGAACGTAACGGCGGACACCGGTATGGACGTTCTCACCCACGCGATTGAGGCTTACGTAAGCATCAACAACAACGAATTTTCCGCCGCGCTCGCGGAAAAGGCAATAGAAATATGCGGCACGTTCCTGCTGCGCTCCTACCTTGACAATAACGATACGCACGCGAGAAAGAAAATGCACGTCGCGTCCTGTCTTGCCGGACTTGCCTTCAACAGCGCGTCGCTCGGACTTAACCACGGCATCGCCCACGCGATAGGCGCTAAATTCCACATTCCGCACGGCAGAGCGAACGCTATGCTCCTGCCTCACGTTATCGAATACAATTCGGGAATAAACAAGCACTCAAAGAGTCAAAAGGAATACCCGAAATGCGTTGAAAAGTACGTAAACGTGGCAAAGCTTTTGGGCGTGAACAACTTTAACGAAATCACAACCATACGCGCTCTTGTCGGCTGGATTCAATTTATGCTTAAGGAAATGAATGTTCCCATTTCAATCTCCCAATGCGGAATTGATAAAACGGAATACTTTAACGCGATAGATTCTATGGCTGAAAAGGCTATCGCCGATGCCTGCACCGCCACAAATCCGCGTGTGCCCACAAAGGCTGAGGTCAGTCAAATTCTTGAGCACCTTTATGAATAAAAACTTATTTTAATCGGGCGTGCTGTACACGCCCTTTTGTGATTTACACTCACAAAATACGGAGGATAATATATGAATATGTTAAAGGATTGGCATAAAAAAATCACCACGGGCAGCTATGCCGAATACGCTATGACCTGCGCTCTCGGTGTGCTGCTTGTAATCCAGCGTTTTCTCGCGGGCGGCTATAAGCCGGTTATGGACGATTGGTTTCTTTACGGAGATTTATATACAAATATTTCAGAACGGCTTTCGTCATTCGCGTTCCCGAATGAAAAATTCGCTATAAGACCCATAGCCGGATTTTTTGACTGTTTCGTAAACGCGCCGCTGTTCAATCATTTATGGATTGTAGAGCTTGCGCTTACTCTTTCTCTGCTTGCGGGAGCGTTTTTCATTATGAAAACAATGCGCCGCAACAACGCCGGCGGAGCGGGATTCCTTATGTGCCTTGTATGTCTGTTTCCTGTCGGACTTGAGGCTACCTACTGGATTGCCGCGGCAACGCGAATTTCATATTCCGTACTTTTCACGGGCGCGGCTGTATTCGCGCTTGATTGGTATTACAAAACAAGGCAAAAGCGCGGCATTGTTCTCTACGCCGTGCTCGGAATGATATGCGTCGGATTTTATGAGCCGCCCATAGTGCTGTATATTCTTCTCACACTGTTTGTTATACAGAGCAATTATAAGAATAAGAAGGACCTTATGCCGCTCATAATCACAGCCGCCCACATCGCGGTAATCGGTCTTTATTACGTTTTAAACTCCGGCTCGGGCGAAATCGAGTCGCGCGGAGGATTTCTCGAAAGCGGCATAATCGAGCATACCTCGGTTGTCACGGGATATATATATGATATTTTCGTCAAATATTCAAAAGCCTTAACGGGCAACGGTTGGCGAAAGGGTCTGCTTATCGTTATGGGCGGACATAAAATTATAAAAACACTGCTGATAGGAGTATTCTCGCTGCTGTTCGGCGTATTTTCCGCGATTTGCATTAAAAAGCGTAAGTTTTCAATAAAGATATTCGTGTTCGGAATTATTATGTTCCTGGGCGGCTTATGCCTGAATTACGTTTTGGGTTCGGACAGAATTACGCTTAGACTTGTTTATTTTTCATACTTCGGCGCGGGAATTATGCTTGACGAGCTGCTTATGCTCCTGCCAAATAAGGCAAGCAAAACACTTTGCGCGGTTATTATGACCTGCCTTGCCTTTGTATTCACCGTGTCGGGTATCGGTGAGGTGAGCGATTACAGGCAGACCTCGGATTTTGATGTGTACATCACGCAGCAAATTGTCGATATGGACGAGGAGCACGTTACCGATGTTGACAAAAACACATATGTTTTCGGCGGTCAGCATTATTACGAGGAAACCTGGTGCATAAGCTATCTTGACCATATAAGAGGCGTAAGCGGAAATTACGCCGATATTACCGGCTGTATGCGCCATCTTACAAATGTCGCGTTCACGAATAATATAATGACCTTTACCTACGGCGATACTCAAGCCTTAAAGCCGTTTATCGACACCGAGGGCTTATGTAAATTCTATAATATAGAATACGACAAGACAGTCGTTGAGGTAAGTCTTGAGCCTGACGGAGATAACTATAACATTGTCCGTCCCGACGGCACTGTGGCGGGCACTCTGCAAATGACAGACGATACGCATTATCAATATATAAATTAACAAAGAGGAGTTTACAATGGATTTTAAAGAACACGTAACACAAAAAATAATCGACATAACGGGACTTGAAAGAGAAACGGTGGAAAAATCAATCGAAGTGCCGCCCGATGAAAAAATGGGCGACCTCGCTTTCCCGTGTTTTCCGTTGGCAAGAGTAATGCGCAAGGCTCCGCCGCTTATCGCGCAGGAGCTTGCCGAAAAAATGTCCGACGATGAAATGATAGATAAGGCTCAGGCGGCGGGCGGATATTTGAATTTCTTTTTTAACCGCGAAAAATTTATTTCAAAAACGGTGAATGCCGTTCTTGATGCGGGTGAAAATTGGGGCGCGTCCGACATAGGCGGCGGCAAGACCGTGCTTGTGGAATATTCATCACCGAATATCGCAAAGCCGTTTCATATAGGTCACCTGTTCTCCACCGCGATAGGCAGCTCGCTCGCCAAAATTTACAAGCATTTGGGATATAATGTGCAGTCCCTCAACCACCTGGGCGACTGGGGTACCCAGTTCGGAAAGCTCATTTCCGCGTACAAGCGTTGGGGCGATAAGGACGTAATCGACAAGGACCCTATCAACGAATTATTAAAGATTTACGTTAAATTCCACGAGGAGGCGGAAAAGCACCCCGAGCTTGAGGACGAGGCAAGAGATTACTTCAAAAAGCTCGAGGACGGCGACGAGGAAACAACGCGCCTATGGAAGTATTTCAGAGAAGTAAGCCTTACGGAGTTCAAACGCGTATATGATATGCTCGGCGTAAAGTTCGACTCCTACAACGGCGAGGCGTTTTATTCCGATAAAATGGACGAAATAGTCGATATACTGCGCGATAAGGGCTTGCTTGTGGAAAGCGACGGCGCGCAGGTGGTTGACTTGTCCGATTTGAATATGCCGCCGTGCATAATACTGAAATCCAACGGTGCGACAATATACGCCACGCGCGATATTGCGGCGGCGCTGTACCGTCACAGAACGTATAATTTCTATAAGAACATATATGTGGTCGGCACGCCTCAGGCGCTGCATTTCAAGCAGATTTTCTCCGTTATGGAACGCGCCGGCTGGGATTGGAGCAAGGACTGTATACACGTCGGATTCGGTCTGGTGCGTTTTGACGGTCAAAACCTGTCCACGCGTCACGGAAATGTGGTGTTCCTTGACGATGTGCTCAATGAGTCAATCGAAAAAACAAAGGACATAATCAAGAAAAACGGTTCAAATGTAGATGATATAGATGACGCCGCAAAGAAAATAGGCATAGGCGCAATTCTGTATACATTCCTGAAAAACAACCGCGAAAAGGATATTGACCTCAACTGGGACACAATGCTTGACTTTGAAGGCGAGTCCGCTCCCTACTGCCAATACGGCTATGCACGCGGCAGGAGTATACTCAGAAAAGCGGAGGGCATTGATTTCTCCGGCGCGGACTTTTCAAACGCGGTTTCCGATGAGGAATACGCTCTCGCAAAGCAGCTTTCTTCCTTCTCCGACGCGATCCGGTACGCAGCGGATAAAAACGAGCCGTTCTACATCAACAGATACGTCACAAATCTTACAAAGGCGTTCAACAAGTTCTATAATACGAATCCTATAATGAAGGACGATGTTGATATGGAAATCAAAAAAGCGCGTCTTGCAATGGTTGACGCCGCGACAAAGGTTATAAAAACAGCTCTCGGACTTTTGGGCATCGAAACGGTGGAAAGGATGTAAGCATTTGCAAGCAAAGCTTGCAAATGCGACAGTGTATCGAAGATAGCGTAGGACGATTTATGTATTTTGCTCAGCAAAATCATATATAGGCGGCATCGCCGCCGTGTCACAGCATTTGCAAAGCAAATGCGAACATATGCGAAGACAAGAGAGGACGGTTCAGCTTTTGCAAAGCAAAAAATGAATAGGCAGCGAAGTCTGCCGTATCCGAACGACTGCGAAGCAGTGTCGAGCATATCTGCCCGGTAGGCAGAGTGGTTGCACAAGCAAAGCTTGCAAATGCTTAAGGAGAAAATAACACAATGATATATTCGCAGAATATCAACAAAATATGCGCCGTATGCCAAAAGGCGCATAAATACAGCGAAGATGAAATGTACTGTGATGTAAAAAGACAGCCCGTGCCTCTTGGCGATACGGCTTGCGAAAAATTCAGCTATGATATTTTAAAGCGGCGCGTAAGGCGGCTGAAAAAGCTGAACACGGATTTCAAACCGGAGGATTTTTCTTTATAAATCTCTCTTGCTATGCGGATTTTTCTTTGTTGAAAATATCACCTGCCGAAATTTTAGACAGGTGATATTTTTTGCGCTATTACCCGTAAAAATATGCGCCTCCGCTACCGCTTTGCTTACCGCCGCGTCAATATCCTCCTGCGTAAAGGCTTTTTCCGCCGCCGGAGCCGTCGGCTCTCCGCTCGGCGTCCCCGATGTCGCAGAGGACGGATCTGCCGATGTCCCGTTAGGCTCCCCTACGAGGGGAGCTGCCGCTGTAGGCGGCTGAGGGGTTACCCCCGTTGCCGGCTCTGTCGACTGAGGGGTCTGTATTGTTTTATCCATTCCTTACTTCCTCCTTGAAATTTTTGTACAAAAATATGACAGTTTAACGTCGTGTCAAGGACGCCCTATGCCATAACAAGCATAAATAACCACCGCCTTTCAAATTCGTAATCGATTGGGATTTTGCGCACGAAAAAAGCACCTCGCTGGTGCTTTAATCAATATTATTCTTCATCATCTTCTAACGGTTCAACATCTAAATCTTGAAAAGATTGGTCAGGCTTTAAGCCTAAAAAGTCTTTCATTTCTGCGATGCGCTCGTTTAATGTTCCCCCGTCGAGTATCACTTTATTTTTGTTTATCGCTCCCATTTTAAACCCTCCGTATACTTTTTCAAAAACATATTTATCGCTTTTGAAATTTCTGCATCTGTCTCATTCTTGACATTCTTTTTGAATATTCTTGATAGCATAGTTTTAGCCTCTTGTTTATCATATCCACTAATTTTAGTTAAGGTTTCAATATTACCATTATTTTTGACAATAGTTAAGGTTTTCACTTCGTCGCTGGATATTAAAAATCTAATATCTCTATCCGAATAACTACTATTTCTCGGATGATTGTGCATTACAAGCAAATCCGAACCGCCTATGTACCCAAATTCAAGGCTGTCTGCCGTACCTTTATATTCTCCGACCTTTTTCATTGCCGAATTAAACACATACGCCACTTCCTTGCTATCGTTTTCATCGCGCGCGTATTTTAACAAATCCTTATGCTGTTCCTGTATAAAATCACATTGCTCAGATGTCAGCCCGTCAATATTAACTCGCTTGACATTGTTTATCGCCGTGTTGGTAATGTTCGTGATAGGCTTGTTGCTATCCTTATCCTCATTTATTATACCACTTCCCGCCGATTTGTCAACATAATTTTCCATCGCTGCCCGTTGCTCGTCCGTCAGGCTGTCCTTCCACTCCTCGAAGGTCATATCCCCGTCAACCTTATAATTCTTGCCCGTAAGCGGATCGCGCGCATTCCTTGTCCCGCTCGTGAAATCGGCTATAACCG
>MSHM01000028.1:1474-2072 GCA_001941225.1 Oscillospiraceae bacterium Zagget12 | reverse complement strand
GTTATATATAAAGTATTCACCGATTGCTGCACCCGCCATAGGTGCAATGTACTGTAATGCAGCAGCATCGGCAGCTGTAGCAGACACGATAATCGTGTAATCGAGAGCGCCATATTCCTCAAGCGTCTCACGTATAGATGCTACTGTGGAAGCCTTTTGGCCAATGGCAACGTATACGCAGATGACATTTTCTTTTTTCTGGTTGATAATTATATCAATAGCAATTGCGGTTTTGCCCGTCTTACGATCACCAATAATAAGCTCTCGCTGACCACGACCTATAGGAATCATCGAGTCAACAGCTAACAGGCCAGTCTGAAGCGGCTGACAGACACCCTTGCGTTCCATAACACCGGGTGCTTTAAATTCGATAGGCCGATAAGCATCAGCCTCAATAGGGCCAAGACCGTCAATCGGTTCGCCGAGTGGGTTGATAACGCGTCCTAGCATATTGCGGGATACAGGAATCTCAAGAATACAGCCCGTGGTGTGAACCTCATCGTTCTCCATAATTGCATCCACATCACCGAGCAGAACAGCGCCAACTTCATCCTCTTCAAGGTTCTGCGCAAGACCATAGACCTTTTTTCCGGTACTA
>MSHM01000028.1:0-1463 GCA_001941225.1 Oscillospiraceae bacterium Zagget12 | reverse complement strand
CGCTTGTGAACTCCAAAAGCTCACCGGCCATCGCATTACGCAGGCCTTCGAGAATAGCGATGCCATCTCCTACCTGTATTACTATACCTACTTCACGCGTATCAACCGTGGTGTCTAGCGCATCGAGTTGCTTTTTAAGAGCAGCCTCGATCGACGCAGCGGTTATCTCCGCCATCTATATTTCACCTCCGGTTGTATAACTTGTGAGTACCCGACGAGCATTTGTCAGACGCGTACGAACACTGGCGTCCATACGCTTGCCATGGGTATCAACAATAAAGCCGCCCAATATCGATGGGTCAACAGTTTCATTGAGACGGACCTGATGACCAAGGTCATCAGAGAGTTTAGAAATCAAAACTTCGCGCAGATGATCATCAAGCGGCACGGCTGTCGTAACATCAACAATAACTGCATTAAGCACCTCTTCTACTGCATCCTCATATGCAGAGCAGACACGGCCTAGCATCGTAATCTCACCACGCTGGGCCAGAGTGCTTACCACTCCCAAAACCTCAGGAGAAAATCCAGTCAGAATGTCCTCGATCAACTCTGACTTACTTTCAGCGGCCATATTGTCGTCCTGCAAGAAATTACGTAATTCAGAAGACTTGTTAATGGCCTTATACGCTTCTTGCAATTCATCAATGTCCTCAATGACATGATCATTGTCTTGTGCGGCCGAAAGCAGGCACTGTGCGTACGTCTTCACTTCTTGTCTGACTAAACTACGGTTAATTGGCATCGAGGACTCCAGCTTCGTTGACGTACTTCTCAATCAGTTTGCGCTGATCTTCATCAGTCAGATCTTCCCCGATAAAACGACCGGCGATCATAAGTGACATATCCGCAAGGGAGGCTTGTAGATCTGCGGCAGCAGCCTCTCGTTCTTTCTCAATGGACTTCTTTGCTTTGGCAACTGTTTCATCAGCTTGTGCCTGTGCTTGAGTCACAATGTCCGCCTTGACCTGTTCACCTGCATGACGTGCTTCATCAATGATATTTGCAGCTTCATGACGAGCATCGACCAGTTGCTGCTTGTACTCTTCAAGAGTGCGCTGGGCCTCAATCTTAGCCGCTTCAGCCTCATCAAGATTGTTTTTAATGGTTTCCTCGCGCTTTTCGAGAATGCCAACACACCGAGGCCAGAAGGCCCTTTGGAACACAACAAAGATGATTATGAACGCGATCAGAGCAGGAATAAACTCTGACATCTTAGGTATCAATATGTTGATACCCACTTCTGTCTCTTCTTCAGCGAAGGCGAGTGATGGAACAGCCAAGATGACAAAAGCCAGAGCAAGAGCTGTAGTTAATGTCAACTTAACCAGAGCACTATGCTTTTGGGTGCTCATATCTCACCTCCATCGATAATTAGACACATCTTGTAATATGCAAATTAGACGATGAGGGTGGCTACGAATCCGATAAGGGCAAGTGCTTCAACAAAAGCGCAGCCGAGA